>JBJXFQ010000004.1:0-11396 GCA_046155605.1 Phycisphaerales bacterium | reverse complement strand
GGCAACACCGGCTCGATCTCTTCCCACAACGCGTCCGGGAGCAGCTCCGCCGCCATGCTCGTGCCTCCTTGCGCTCTTGATGACCGTGGCATTCATCGGCCGAGATTCACGTTCTGAAACAGTCTCTTAGAGCGGTTTCATCTTTCGCGTAGCGAGTACCCGCAGTGCTTGAAGCAGTTGGCGGCGTCTGAAGGCGTGACGGCGGCGAGCACCGATCGCATGGCGTTCCAGAGCGCGTCCCTGGTGCGGCAGGCCAGGGACCGCAGCAGTTGCTTGACCTTGGAGAAGACCATCTCGATGGGGTTGAGGTCGGGCGAGTAGGGCGGGAGGAACGCCAGGAGCGCTCCGCGGGCCTCGACAAGCCGCCGGGCCTTCTCGCTCTTGTGGCTCGAGAGGTTGTCGAGGATCACCACGTCGCCGGGCTTGAGCTCGGGCGCGAGCACCTGCTCGACGAAGGCCTCAAAGACGTCGCGGTTGATCGCGCCGTCGACGACGGTCGAGCAGCGCACGCCGCTCGTGTCCAGGGCCGCGATGAGCGAGGTGGTCTTCCAGTGCCCGTGCGGGGCCTTGGCGACGAGCCTCTCGCCGCGCCGGGCGCGGCCACGGAGCCTGGTCATGTTGGTCTTCGCCCAGGTCTCGTCGATGAAGACCAGCCGGCGTGCGTCGTGCCGCGGCTGCTCGGCCTTCCAGTCGTCACGCCGCGCCGCGACGTCGGGACGGTCGTGCTCGGCCGCATGGATCGTCTTTTTTTGAAGGAGAATCCCAGCTTCTTGAGAGCCCGGCAGACCGCCGATTCGGCGCACACCACGCCCAGCCGCTCGCGCAACTCCCTGAGCGTGGCGTCGGGCTGCTCATGCACGAGCTCGGCCAGGCGCTGACGATCGATCTTGCATACGCCGGGCGAGCCCACCTTCCTGGGCGCGGCCTCGCCGTGCTCACGCAGACGCTGCTTGACGCGCCGGGCCCAGGCGGGGCTGACGTCGAAGACGTGCGCGATCTGCGCGGTGGCCATGCCGCGCTCGTACGCGCGGAGCACGCGATCCCGAAGGTCCTGCGAGTACGCCGCGCCCATCCGTGCCGCTCCGTTCCGGCACGATCCTCGCGTGCCCGGAGGAAGCTACATCAACTTCGGCCATGGCGCAACCAAACATGCGCCGTACGGGCGCTACGCGTTCACGAAAGCCGCTCTAAACCCCCAAACAGAACGCACACCCCTCGGGCCGAGTCGTAGACCATCGCGTGGTAGGCCCGCGCTGACGGGCCGCTGACGGCTCGCTGAGTCCATGTGATGCCGTTCCACTCCCAGGTCTCGCCGGAAAAGCCGCTACCGTCGTGGCCACCGAAAAGGACGGTCACGCCACGGTCCGCGTCGTAGGCCATCGCGTGGCTATACCGCGGCGAGGGGCCGCTGACGGATATCTGGGTCCAAGCGGTTCCGTTCCATTCCCAAGTCTCGCCGTTGGCACTGGTGAGAGTGCCCCCGCCGAAGAGAACGCTCACGCCGCGGGCCGCGTCGTACGCCATTGAATGGCGGTAGCGGGGCGAAGGACTGCTAACCGTGCGTAGGGTCCAGACTCCCCCGTTCCACTCCCAAGTTTCGCCGTTAACAGTGCTACCGACAAGACCGCCGAAGAGGACAGAGTTTCCGCGGGCCGCGTCGTACGTCATTGCGTGCGCTCGTCGCACCGAGGGACCACTGACCGCACGCTGGGTCCAGACGGTCCCGTTCCATTCCCAAGTATCGTCTAAGGGGTTGGTGGGGCCATCGCCCCCAAAGATGACTGTCACGCCGCGGCCCGCGTCGTAGGCCATTCCATGGCCATATCGTCTGGAAGGACTGCCGACCGCCCGTTGGGTCCAGGCGGTCCCGTTCCACTCCCAAGTATCGTCGATGGTGGTGGGGCCATTGCGCCCCCCAAAGAGGACAGTCATGCCGCGGGCCGAGTCGTAAACCATTGCGTGGGCACGCCGAAGCGAGGGGCCACCTACCGCTCGCACAGTCCAAGTGGCTCCGTTCCACTCCCAGGTCTCGCTATTCACGGTAGCGCCAAAGCTGAAGCCGTTTACCCCCCCGAAAAGAACAGTGACGCCGCGGGCCGAGTCGTAGGTCATTGCGTGCTGGTCTCGGGGTGCGAGAGAGAGATGCTTCCATTCGAGCGACTGGGCGCTGGCCGGCGCGGCCAGCACGAGCAAGAGCAGTTGAACGAGCATCAAGACGCGGAGCAGCGGCGTCGCGGCGATCATGGCCGATGCCCGCGCTGCGTTCGAGTCCCGCATAGCGATCAAGCTCGACGTTGGGTCCAAGCTCCCCGTCGCGGTCAGGCTCTGCGTCCCGGCAAGTCTCGGCATCAAAGCCAAGCCAAGCCTCGCGCGCAAGCCCGGCATCGTGGCCGACGCCGATGCCGGATCGCCGCATGTCACACTGCTGGTCGATGTCATCGCAAAGCCCTCCATCCGCCCCACCTCGGCAAGCAGTCTACCGCGCCGTGCCGATGCCGCAAGCCTGCCCAGCTTATCGGTGCGTGCTGGGACGATTGAGGTCGCCGGCTTGCCGCGCGTTGACACGCCTCACGCCGAACGCCGACTCGCCCCCGTGTGCCCCCCGGCCTGCCAGGCGCGCGCCGACCCGCCGACCCCCCCCAGAAACATGGGTGCGTGGTCATCCGTCAACCGTCTCGGTTGGCTGATGCGAGCCTGCCATATCTCCGGTTAAGGTCGCACCGCTACGGCGAAGCGGTGGCACCCGGCACTCTCCGCTCAGCCGGCACACCACCCCCGCCACAACTCCCGGATCGAGGCCTCGAAACGCCGTGCAAAGGCCGGAGCATCGAAGAGCGCCGACGCGGTGAGCCGCTCGCGCATGGTCGCGCGAAGGGCAGCGAGCCGCGCGCGATCGTGTGCCAGCCCGCGTGCGATGGCGACAAACTCACTCTCATCGCGCGCCACGAGATCGCCCAGCCCCGCCGCGGCCAGCACGCTCGCGCCGACGCGACCGGCATGAGTCGTGCCCTCGATCGTCACCACCGGCACGCCCATCCAGAGCGCCTCGCACGTCGTCGTCGTGCCGTTATAAGGAAATGTGTCGAGCCCGATGTCGGCCCGCGCATACACGCCCAGGTGCGAGGCCTTGTCGGGGAGCAGGTCCATGAGGTCGAGGCGGTCGGGGCCGATGCCGTGCGCGGCGAACTGCGTGGCGATGTTGTCGCGCGCCCAGGGAATTCCGAGGCCGCGGGTCTTGATCAGCAGCCGCGAGCCGGGCGTCTCGCGCAGCACGCGCGACCAGGCGCGGAGGGTGCTGGGGCTCAGTTTGCGGATGGAGTTGAACGAGGCGAAGGTGATGCCGCCCGCGCGGCCATGGTTGCCCGCCGCGTTCGTCGATGAAGCGCCGGCGAGTGCCGCGCTGGGCAGCGGCGCAATCGGCGGCGCGTGCGTCGGCGGGGAATAGCACAGGAAGCATGGATCGAGGCGGATCAGACGCTCGGTGTTGAAGCGGTCGGCCCCGTCGCCCGTCCCGTGGCCCGGCGGGTCTGTGCGTGAATCGACGAAGCGCGCGTCGATCGTTGGCAGGCCCGTCGTGTTGGGATAGCCCAGATAAGTGGCCTGCACGGGCGCGGCGCGATCCTTGAGCGCTGCGAGCGGGCCACCGGCGGTGTGGGCCGAGAGTTCGATGAGCACGTCGATGCGGTCGTCGCGGATGGCTTGGACGAGTTTTGCGCCGGGCCAACCCGCGGCCTCGCGCCAATGCTCGGCGAGGGCGCGAAGGCGCGCCGTCATCGCATCAGCACGCCCGGCGGTCGAATAGCAGACGTACTCGAACGCGGCGCGGTCGTGGCGTTCGAGGATCGGCAGCAGGAAGTAGGCGCACGAGTGGTCGTAGAGGTCGGGCGAGAGGAGGCCGACACGCAGTCGCTTGTTGGGTTCGCGCGGATTGTCAAAAGCGGGCGAAGGCTTGGCGCTGGCCATGGTCGCCTCGCCCCAGCGGCGGTGGGCGTCGAAGGTCTCCTCGGGCGTGGCGTCGTCGGCGTAGTTGAGCGCCGAGAGCAGTTTGCCGAGGACGTCGGCGCTGGTTGGTGCGGCGCGGCCGGCGGCGCGGAAGTGCTCGACGGCCTCGGCTGGCCGGCCTGATGTGATGAGAAGGCCGCCGAGGCCGCAGAGCGCCTCTGCATCGTCGGGCTTGGTTGTCAGCGCGCGGCGATAGAGCCGGTCGGCCTCCGCGAGATCACCCGTGCCCGAGACCGTGCGGGCCAGACCCGTCCAAGCGAGCGTCCAGTTGGGCTCGGCATCGACGGCGCGGCGCATGGCGGAGATGCCCTCGGTCAGACGACCGATGCCCACGAGCATGACGCCGAGTTGATAGGCGATGCGGGCGTGCGCGGGGGCGAGGCTGTGCGCGCGCTGGAGGCTCTCGATGGCATCGGCGGTTCGGCCGGCGGCGTGCAGGAGCGTGCCGAGCAACCCGCGGGCCTCGGCCTGGCCGGGAGCGCTTGCCGGCGCGGTCGCCAGCGCTGCCGAGAGCGCACCGATGGCGTCGGCGACCTTGCCGGTCTGGGCGAGAGCGACGGCCTGGCGGATGGCGTCGTTCACCTAGCGCTCCAGGTGCTCGGCCACGAACGCGCGCGCGCGGGCGTCCGCGGCCATGACATCGGCGAGCGACGAGATCGGCGTGGACGGGAGGGCTTCGAGCGCGCGCGCGACGAGGTCCGTGATCCGCGGGAATGGGATTCGCCCGGCGAGGAAGGCATCGACGGCGGATTCGTTGGCGGCGTTGAGGGTGGTGCCGGCGGCGCCCGCGGCGGCCATGGCCGCGCGCGCCAGCCCGATGGCGGGGAAGCGGTTCGCATCGATGGGCTCGAAGTGGAGGCGGGAGAGGGCGGCGAGGTCGAGGCGGCGGACGGACGCGGGCGCGCGCATGGGGAAGGTCAGGGCGTGCTGGATGGGGAGGCGCATGTCGGGGGCGGCGAGTTGGGCGAGGACGGAACCGTCGGCGTATTCGACGAACGCGTGAACGATGGATTGTGGATGGATGACGGCATCGAGGCGATCGGCGGAGAGGCCGAAGAGCCAGTGGGCCTCGATGAGTTCGAGGGCCTTGTTCATGAGCGAGGCGGAATCGATCGTGACCTTTCGGCCCATGGACCAGGTGGGGTGGTTGAGGGCCTGGGCAGGGGTGGCGGCGGCGAGTTGATCGGTGGTGAAGGTGCGGAAGGGGCCGCCGGAGGCCGTGAGCGTGACGCGGGCGATTTGGGCGTCGAGAGAAAGAGGAGGGGCGAGAGGCGCGGCATTGGGCATTCGGGATTCGGCATTGGGGGCGTAGGGAGCGACGGCCTGCCAGACGCCGGAGTGCTCGGAATCGATGGGGAGGAGGCGGCTACCGGTGCGCCTGGCGGTGGGGACGATGAGCGCGCCGGCGGCGACGAGGGTTTCCTTGTTGGCGAGGGCGACATCGCGGCCGAGTTCGACGGAAGCGAGGGTGGCGGGGAGGCCGGCGATGCCGGTGATGGCGGCGACGACGAGGTCGGCATCGACCTGGCGGACGAGGCGCTCGGCGGCCTCTGGGCCTCGGCGGAGGATTCGATCGGCGAAGGCGGCGGAATCCGGGGCCGTGCCCGCGAGGGCGAGATCACGGACGCGGAAGCGATCGGCCTGCTCGGCGAGGAGATCGGCGTTGGCGTTGGCGGCGAGGCCGGTGATGACGAAGGGGGCGTGAAAGAGCCCGCGCGCGTGGAGGCGATTGAGGTGCGCGATGGCGTCGAGGGTCTGGGTGCCGATGGAGCCAGTGGAGCCGAGGACGATGACCCGGCGCGGATCGCGCATGGGTTAGTCCTGGTTTTTGGGGATCTCGCCTGGGCCGAGGCGACGGCGGCTGGTATAGAGGAAGCGTTTGGGCTTGGGCTCGGGCTGTGGACCCCGAGCGGGTGGAGGCGGCGCTGGCTCGCGCGGTGGCGAAGCCTGGCGCAGTGGAGGTGACGCGGGTTGGGGAGGAGGAGGCGCGTCGGCGAGAGGGGTTTCTGGGCCGCGTTTCTGGTAGCCGCCGCCGAGGCGAGGCGGATCGCGCGGTGGAGGCGGGGCGATAGGTCTGGGTGCGGGAGCGATCGGCGCGCGCACGACCGGAGCGGCGGGTTGGCGCGGCGGGGGTAGAGGTTGGCGAAGCGCGGGAGGAGGAGCAGCGTTGGCTACGGGAGGACGAGCATCGGAAGGTGCGGCGACGGATGGGGCCGCGTCTGGCGAGACGGCGTTCGGTGAGGCGGCATCTTTGGGGCCGCCGCGCCCGCGGCCACCACGGCGACGACGGCGTTTGCGCCCCCCCGCCCCCGTGCCAGGCTGAGGATTGTCGGTGTCGGCGGGAGTGCCGGGGGCATCGGTGGTGGAATCGTCAGCATTGTCCGCAAAGTTGCTATCGGGCGCATCGAGATCGGCGTCGGCGGGCACGGCGTCGGCGATGGGTGCGACGGGCGCAGGAGGACGAGCGGCGGGGCGCGGTGCTGGAAGAGGGCGGACGGCGGATGCGGGGAGGTCCCAGGAGTCGCCGCGGGGCGCTTCGGGGTCGAGATCGCTCAGCGGGATCGGTTGCGGCGGAGGAGCATCGTCGAACTCGGCGTCGGAGACGGGGGCGTCGGCGGTGTTGGGCGCGGGGCCATCGAGCCCGTTGCCTCCCGCGCCGCCACGGCCACGACGACGACGACGGCGACGACGGCGACGACCGCCTTCGCCTGGCTCGCCTTGGGCGCCATCGCCCGCGGGAATCGGGCCAGCGGAGTCATCGGCATCGCCATCGACGAGGTGAAGCGGCCCCTGCTGGGCGGCAGGCGCGGCGAGCGGCGCGGTCCTGGGTCCGCGATCGGCGTGCTGCGGCTGAGGCGGCGCGGTGTGAGTTGGAGCGTGGGGCGCACCCGGCTGCTGAGCGGTCGGCGCGGCGGGGTCGGCAGGTTGATCGCCACGACCACGGCCACGCCCGCGTCGGCGTCGGCGGCGCTTCTTGCCCTGGCCCGGCTCGCCATCGGCGGCGGGGGCTTCGGCGTCTTCATCGATCTCGATCGGGTGCGGCGGAGCGTCGGCGAGTTCGGCCTGCTCGGCGGGGGTGAGGTCCGGCTCGGGCGGAGCCTCTTCGGCCTTGGTGTCCACGGCCCAGGCCTCGTCGTCGCCCTTTTCGAGCAACTCCCAGACCTTGAGGTCTTTGGGTGCCTTGGGCTTGGGTAGCGTGGTGACGTCGATGTCGGCACCGGTGGGGTCGTAGGCGTAGAAGGTGACGCGGTCGAGCGGGACGGTCTCGCTGACGCGGACATCGACCTGCTTGCCGCTCGTGCGCTCGAGTTTGTTGAGGGTCTTTCGGCGGCCGGAGAGCAGTTGGCCCGCGACGGGCGGGCTGACAACCATCTCGACGCGCCCGACCTTATCGATATCAAGGAGTGCGGCGAGCGAACGGAGGGCGTCGCCGGTGACGGAATCGGGCTTCTGGACGATCCCGCGGCCGTGGCAGGTCGGGCAGTCGGCGAAGTGGACGGTCTCGTGACTGCCGCGCATTCGCTGGCGGGTCATTTCGAGGATGCCGAAGTCGGAGATGGCGAGTGTGGTGGTGCGGGCGCGGTCGCGTTTGAGGCGGTCGCGGAAGCGCTGCTCGATGTCCTTGCGGTGCGAGGCGTGGCGCATGTCGATAAGGTCGTTGATAACGATGCCGCCGAGGTCGCGGAGTTTGAGTTGGCGGCAGATCTCGTCCACGGCCTCGCAGTTGGTGCGGTAGGCGTTGGTCTCGGCGTCGCGGGCGTCGCGCATCTTGCCGCTGTTGACGTCGATGGCGACGAGGGCCTCGGTCTCGTCGATGACGAGGCGGCCGCCGGAGGGGAGCGGAACCTCGCGGGCGTTCATCATGGCGAGTTGCTGTTCGATCCCGAAGGCATGGAAGAGGGGGGTCTGGCTCTGGAACTGGAGGAGTTTGACCTTGGAGCGCGGGGCGACGATCTTGAGGAATCGGCTGGCGCGGACGAGGGCGAGTTCGTTGTCGATGACGACCTCGGTGATGTCGGGGGAGAGGATGTCACGCAGGGCGCGGACGAGGAGGTCGGACTCGGAATAGAGGAGACGTGGCCGCTGGCCGGACTTGAGGCGGGTCTCCATGTCCTTCCAGAGGCGCATGAGGTAGGCGAGGTCGCGCTTGAGTTCGGTCTTGTTGCGGTCCATGCCGGCGGTGCGGAGGATGAACCCGAAGCCGTCGGGGAGTTCGAGTTGGTCGAGTACGGCCCGCATCTCGCGGCGCTGGTCCTCGTCCTCGACCTTGCGGGAAACGCCCACGCGGTCCATCTGGGGCATCATCACGAGGTAACGGCCGGGGATGGAGAGGTAGGAGGTAAGCGTGGGGCCCTTGGTGCCGACGCCCTCTTTGAGAACCTGGACGGTGACCTCATCGCCGCGGCGGAAGCACTTCTGGATCGGTGGGCGATCGCGGCGTGGGGTTTTCTTGCCGACCATCTCGGTGGTCTCGTCGTCCTCGCCTGGGAAGTAGCGCGGGTGGATGTCGGAGACGTGGAGGAAGCCGTGGTGCTCGACGCCGAAATCGACGAAGGCGGCCTGGATGGCGGGCTCGACGTTGGTGACGGTGCCGACGTAGATGTTGCCGACGCGGCTGATGGCGCTGGCGCGTTCGGCGTGGAGTTCTTCGAGTTTGCCGTCCTCGACGATGGCGACGCGGCACTCTTCGCCTGGGACGTAACTGATGAGCATTCGGGAGGGATCGGGCATGAAGGGGTCCTTTTAAGGGAGCGGAGCGGCGGCGCGACGGCAGCCCGCGAGGGGCGAGGCCGGGAACGGAGAACGGAAGGAGGTGTCGCGCACGCGGGGCTTGGCCGCTCGAAAGATCGGCGAAACGTGCTGCCTGGGTACACCCCGACGCGCCAGACCGGAGAGTCTGTGGGGGTTGGGGCGAGAAGCCCCGTTCCGTGTCGCCGGACGCTGGTGGCCACGAGTGGCGAGCGTCGGCGTGCGTCGATCGGGCGTTCGCGGGAGCGCGTCGCGCCGAGAGTCCTGTTCCCGAGGGCGTCGGGCCGGCGTCGCGGGCACACCCCGCTCGCCGTCGCGCCCGTGGCTCGATGCTCCGCGCATCGAACGCCTCGGGGATGATCTGTGGCGCCCGGAGGCCGGGCGTCGGAAGCGGGAGGGACGCTGGAGGGCGTGCCGCACGAGATGCACAGGGTACGCGGCGGCGGCGAGGAGTGCAAATGGCAGGGCACGGGCGAGCCGTGGCGAGGCCGCCGGAGGCGGCGAGTTCAAGCCGTGCGGGTTCTACATGTGGGCTTTACGGGCACCCGCCGGCGCAGGCCGCGGCCCACTGGGCCATGTATTGGACCCAATCGGGCGGGGCGGTCTCGCCGTCGCCGTTGATGTCCGCGCCCGAGGAGCCTGCGGCGTAGTTTTCGTTGAACGCGAAGGCGTCGCCGCTGTCGATGGTGCCGTTGCCGTCGTAGTCGATGATGCAGGCCGTGTTCACGATGCGGCGGACGTAGGCGTTGAAGGTGCCTTCCTCGGTTGTAATATAACATACGGCGGTCACGCAGTTGCTGACGGAGAGTTGTTGGTAGTCGAGGCCGGGCTGGGTGATATTCGGGAATGGATCGACATCGAAGCTGAACGCCGGGCTGAGCACGCGAACCGAGGGGTTCTGTGTGAGTTGGCCGGCGAAGTATTGGATGTAGGCGTAGCGGACGGTAAAGAGTGCGGTCTGAACCGTGGAGGTGTCGGGACTGGTCGAAGAGTAATAGAGGATGTGGAGGCCGCCCCATTGATCGACGCCGATGGAGGGTTGAAACTCGTCCGAACCCGCCTGAGGGTCATTAGGGAGAAAGTGATGATCGTCGGTGAGACGGAGGGTGTCAAGCGGGTCAAAGGTCGCGCCGCCGTCGCGGCTCCATGCGATGAAGAGATCGACGTTGCCGGTGGTGCTCGTGGGCCGCCCGGCGAAGGCAACGTAGAGATTATTGCCATTCGCCGGGTTGAACGCGACGCTAGGGTGGTTGGTGACGCGGATTTGGCCGGGGATGTGCTGCGTGCGGTCGATGGGAAAGATCGGACTTTGACTGCCGCCGTTGTTGAACAGCAGGAGCGGAATTGTCGATCCGAGCGGAGTCCATGTCGTGTCGCTTGCATTGAGGTACATGACGAACGGCAACTGACCGAAGGCTCCGGCCGGACCCGATGCGACCACGATCCTGCCAACGCGCTGCGGGGCACCCACGGTGTTGCGAAGGATGACCGGCGTGCCACCCAAGCCTGGGAAGCCATCGTCAGGGACTTGTAGATTGGGCGGGTTAATGGCAAGGATCGGCTCGGTCCACGAGGCCGAGCATTCGGGGCTGCCGGGCACCATGTTCCACCGGCGCTCGGTGAGGCGGAAAACATCTGCCTGGCGAGAGAACGCGAGAAAGAAACGCTCTGCGGGATCATTCGACGAGATCGGTCCGATCGCAGCAAGCGGCTTGTCAAGTCGAAAGCCACCGATGCAGACGGCAGCGAGACTGGCATCCAGCGTCGCGCCACCCGATGGCGTTCGCGCAACGTAGAAACCGCCACCCAGGGAAGGATCTTCGTTTTGCCCGCCAATGAACATCCGGCCATCCGCTGCCGATACGACGAACGGATCCACGCCGTTGCTGCCAGGGCAACACGTGGGGCGTGGCAGCACACCGCGGGTAACGATGTTAGGCGTTCCGTTCGAGTTTATCGACGTGGCGATCGCATAGTGAATGTTGCAACTTGGCGCCTGTCCGCACAGGACCCCCGCGATGAACTCGTTCTGGTTCGTACGGCTGAGCGCGATGGCGGTCTCGCCGAAGAATATGGGCGACGAGCCCTGTTGCTCGTTCACGCGAACCTTGTCGAAGACGACCTGGGCGTTGACTCCCGAAACGCTAGCGCCAGCCAGGAACAACGCTGCCAGACGAGAAAGTCGAGGCATGGAAATCTCCTTGATTGACCAATCTCCCGCGCCGTCGTCCGGCTTTCAAGAGGTCCGAGAAGAAAATCTCGCCATTTCGCCGGTTTGTCCGTCTGGATGGTGTATTTTGAGTTGATGATACAAGGAACGACCCCATGCCCGCTTCTCTGTTCGCAGGATGTTTGGCATTTGCGACGCTGATGATCGCACCACCGGCGGCTGACGGGCAATGGACCGTCACATACCTCCATCCCCAAGGGGCGTCTCGCTCGGATGTCCGAGCGATCTATGGCGCAACTGCGGGCGGCAACGCCCGCCTCACTCCAAAGAACTGGCCACCGGTGCTGTGGGATGTGTCAAGTCAAGGCCTGATAAGCTTCGGCCCACCCAACTCCATCGGCACGATATTCGCCATGACCGCGACGCAGCAGGCGGGAGAGTTAGGCAGCCGCGCCTCCATTTGGTCCGGCACGCC
>JBJXFQ010000003.1:0-16101 GCA_046155605.1 Phycisphaerales bacterium | reverse complement strand
CTCAGCCCGGCCTTTCGACCTTTCCCATGAGAGACACTTGGGGCATCTCGCCAGACGGTCGCACCGTAGTTGGCCAGGATGGCCAGCCGCCGACGAAATGGTCCGCATCTACTGGCATTCAAATCCTCGCCGCACAGGGTATTGGAGCCGCCTTTGCGGCGTCTGCGGATGCCTCGATCATCGTCGGCGACCTCGACGACCGCCCCTTCAGATGGACTCAGGCAACGGGGCTTGTACTTCTTCCGGGCGCTGGCGGAGGCGGTTTCACGGGCGCGTTCGGCATCTCCGCTGACGGCAAGGTGATCGCCGGCACGACCGGAGGCGCGCTCGCCCTCTTCGCCACGATCTGGGACAACGGCGTCCAGCAGATCATCACCACGCCGTGGCCCGGCAACTCGGAACTGCGCGCGATCTCCGCTGACGGCAAAGTCGTCGCCGGGAACACCAGAAGCAACGGCTTTCTGTGGAGTGCGGCGGCGGGAATAGTTGAGATTCCCCGATTGCCGCAGCAGCCCGGAAGCTCACCGGGCGCGGTCCTTCCCGGCGGCCTCAACGCCGACGGCACGATCGTGGCCGGTGCCCGCGAGTCCACGCCGCTGGGAGGGTGGATGCTCTTCCGCTGGACGCCGGGACAGCCGGTCGAGAACATCCCCAACCTCGCCGGCTTCTTCAGTTGCTTCGTGCGCGGGGTCTCGTATGACGGCAAGACGATCGTCGGCTACGGCCTTACGCAGCTGGGCATGTATCGAGCCTTCATCTGGAAGGAAGGCCGCGGCACGATGCTCCTGACCGACTATCTCACTGAACTCGGCGTTGCCATGCCGCCCGGAACTGTCTTGTACAACGCCTATGGCGTCTCGGCGAGCGGCCTCGTCATTGCGGGCGAGGGCAACCGTCCGGGCATGGATTTCTCCTACCGCGTCGAGTTGCCCTGCCCGGCCAACTGTGACGGCAGCACCGCGCCGCCGGTGCTCAATGTCTCGGACTTCATCTGCTTTCTGAATAAGTTTGCCGCGGGCCAATCATCGGCCAACTGCGACGCCTCCACCACCCCGCCCACGCTCAACATCGCCGACTTTGTCTGCTTCCAGACCCGCTTCGCGGCGGGGTGCCCCTAAAGACCCAACTCCCCCACCACCGCCTCCGCCGTCTGCTCCGGCGTCAGGCTATCCGTCTCCACCACCGCCTCCGCCAACTCGCGATAGAGCCCGTCGCGCCGGTTCATCACCGCCTCGATCTCCGCCAGCGGATCGACGCCCGTCAGGCTCGGCCTCTGCGACATGTCGGTCTTCTCGAGCCGATCGCGCAGCGTCCCCGACGCCGCCGCGAGGTACACGATCTTCAACTGCCCCGCGTCGCGCTGCGAACGCAGCATGGCCGTCGCGCCCGAGGCCGTCGGCGTCCCCCCGCCCAGCGCCACGACCTGCCCGCCGCGCGAGAGCGCCGTCGCCAGTGCCATTGCCTCGGCATCGCGGAACCTCACCTCGCCAAACTTCGTGAACGCCTCCGCCGTCGTCGCACATCCGAGGTGCTTCGTCGTCAGCGCATCCAGATCGACAAACGGCAGGCGGAATCGCTCCGCCAGCATCCGCCCGACCGTGGTCTTGCCGCTCCCGCGAAGCCCGATCAGCAGGAGATTCATGCTCAGGCGCGCGATAGGTACGACCCGTCCGTCGTGCTGACTCGGATCACCTCGCCGATCCCGATGAACTCCGGCACCTTGGTCTTCAGGCCCGTCTCCAGCGTCGCTTCCTTCAGCCGGTTCGTCGCCGTCGCGCCCTTGATCCCCGGCGGCGTGTCCGTCACCGTCAGGTCCACCGCGGCGGGCAGTTCGATCGAGACGGGGTTGCCGTCATGGCACAGCACCACCGCCGGCGTGTTGGGCCGCATGTACAGCAGTGCATCGCCCAGCACTTGCTTCGAGATCGTGGACTGGTCGTAGTTCTCCTGGTCCATGAACGTCGCGCCCGAGCCGTCGGAATAGAGGTATTCCATGGGCCGACGGTCGAGATCCACGACCTCCACGTCGTCCGACGAACTGAACCTCCGCTCCATCGTCTTGCCCGAAATGATCTCGCGGAACGAGAGGTTGATGAACGCGCGCAGGTTGCCCGGAGTGCGATGCTCGAAGCGAGTGATTACGGACAACTTGCCGTCGATCTTGATCCCCAATCCGGGGCGGAGGTCGGTGGCTTTCATGGCTTTCTCATCAAGGGGCGTGCCGCCCGCAGGGGGCTATGCTAGGCGCTCGTCTCCACCGCTTCGAGGAGTCTCGGCCCATGCCCCGTCTGCTTGTCGAAGGTTGGCGCTTCTCCGTCACCTCCTACGCCGTCGTCAATCAGTACCAACTCCTCCAGATGATCGGTCGCCCCGGCCTCGAAATCTATCACCGCGACCTTCCCTTCTTCACCGACGCCTGGAAGCACATCCCGGGACTCCTCGAGCCCGCCGATGAAGCCAAGATCCGTTCACTTCAGGAGCCCCCGCCAGGCCTGCCCATCGATGCCTCCATCCGCCTTGCTCACCCCACCCTCGTCCAGAAAACTTCCGCCCGCGATTCCTGGTGCTGGGTCGTCACCGAGTTCGGCATCCTCGAAGACAGCCGCATCGCCGACAAACGCCCCGCGCGCGACGCCCTCCGAACGCCCAGCGTCAGGCTCATGACGCCCTCCAACTGGTCCAAAGAGGGCCTCATCCGCTCCGGTGCCGACCCCGCCAACATCACCATCGTCCCCCACGGCTATGACCCCGCGCTCCTCTACCCGCTCGATCCCGAGCCCCGTGCCGCACTTCGAAAGTCCCTCGGCTGGGAGGGCAAGTTCGTCTTCCTCAACGTCAGCACGCTCGTCTGGAACAAGGGAATCGCCGGCCTCCTCACCGCTTTCGCCAACGTCGCCGAGAAAAACCCCGACGCCCTCCTCGTCCTCAAGGGCAGCACCGAACTCCTCCAGTCCGACCGCCGACTGCGCGAATCACTCCAGGCGCTCCCGCCGCACGTCGCCTCGCGCATCGCCTCACGCATCCAATACATCGGCGACAACCTCACCCAGCGCCGCGTCGCCACCTTCTTCCAGGCCGCCGATGCCTATGTCTCACCCTACCACGCCGAGGGCTTCAACATGCCCGTCCTCGAGGCCGCGGCCTGCGGCATCCCCGTCATCGTCACCGCCGGCGGCAGCACCGATGACTTTACCACCCCCGATTTCGCCCTCCGCATCACCAGCAAAGTCCTCTCTCACCCCGAACTCGACAAGAACCACGGCCCCGGCGCCCGCGCCCTCGTCATCGACGGCAACCACCTCATCGAACTCATGACCAACGCCATCTCCAACCGGGCCATCGGCGACCGCGCCCGCGCCACCGGCCCCGCCTGGCTCGCACAGCGCTTCACATGGCGCCACGTCGTCGATCGAATGCTCGACGCCATGTTCCCCTCCAGCCATTGACCGCGCGAGCAACCACCCATGCGAACGCTCCTCATCGAAGGCTGGAGGCAGATCGCTCACTCCTACGCCATCGTCAACCAGTACCACCTCCTCGAACTCCGCAAGCACCCGGACCTCACCGTCTACCACCGCGACGTCCCCTTCGCCTCGCCTCAGTGGAAGCGCGTCGCAGGCCTCTTTGGCCCCGAGCGCGATGCCGCCATCATGGCCGTCCCGCCCCCGCCCGCTGACCTCCACCCCGATGTCGTCCTTCGCATGGGATTCCCCCATTTCTTCCGCGCCGACTCCTCCGCCCGCCGAACCTTCGCCTGGGGCACCTCCGAGTTCGGCTTCATCGAGCCCGCCGCCATCGGCGATCGCTGCTCCGCCTTCGATGCCCTCTCCACCGCCACCGCCGGCATCATCGCCTGCTCGACGTGGGCCGCCTCCGGCTTCATCAACAGCGGTGCCAAGCGCGAGAACGTCACCGTCATCCCCTGTGGCGTCGATCCCGCCATCTTCTACCCACCCACGCCCGATCAGCGGGCCGCCCTCCGCAAGCAACTCGGGTGGGAAGGCAAACTCGTCCTCCTCAACATCAGCGCCATGACCCGCAACAAGGGTGTGAGCCTGCTGCTCCAGGCCGTCGCCGCGCTGGCACCCAAGTACCCCAATCTCCAGGTCATCCTCAAGGGCTCTGACACGCTGTATCCCTCATCCAAGTTCGCGCAGACCAACTTCGCGTCGCTCTCGCCCGCCGAGGCCGCCGCCGTCGGACCTCGCATCGGCTACACCGGCGAAGCCCTCTCCGAAGCCCGCATGGCCGCTCTCTATCAGGCCGCCGATGCATACGTCTCTCCCTACCGCGCCGAGGGCTTCAACCTCCCTGTCCTCGAAGCCGCCGCCTGCGGCCTTCCCGTCGTCTGCACCCGCGGCGGCTCCACCGACGACTTCACCACCGACGCCTTCGCCCTCGGCGTTGATTCCACCAGTTCCGTCGATTCCACCGGCCGAACCTGGCTCGAGCCCTCGCTCCCCATGCTCATCGAGCACGTCGATCGCGCCCTCACCGACCACGCGTTCCGCGCGCGGGTTGCCGTCGCCGGGCCGGAATGGGTGCGCTCTCGCTTCACCTGGAAACTCGCCGTCGATCGTCTGCTCGCCCATCTGTTCCCAACCTGATCACGCCCCACCCGCCCGCACCCAGAGACCACCCATGCTCAGGCTCCTCGTCGAAGGCTGGCGCTTCTGCCCCAACTCCTTCTCCGTCCTCAACCAGTACCAACTCGTCGAACTCTTGCGGCGCCCCGACGTCAAACTCTTCCACCGCGACATTCCCTACGACGCCAAGTGGTGGAAGTGGGAGCGCGGCCTCCTCCCCGCCGATCAGGAAGCCGCCATCGAGCGCCTCCCCGACCTCGCGCCCGGCGAACGCGCCGACGTCTGCCTCCGCATCAGCCATCCCTATCGAATCTCCCGCTCCCCCGACGCCGACCAGACCTTCGTCTTCGGCACCGCCGAACTCGGCATCATCGAAGACCTCAAAATCCCCGAGGGCCGTAAGGCCCGTGAGGCCCTCGCCACGCGCGACGCGACATTCCTCACCTGCTCCAAGTGGTCCGCGCAAGGCTTCGTGCGCTCCGGGGCCGACGCCGACAATATCGCCGTCGCCCATCTCGGCTTCGACCCCGCATCTTTCAAGCCTCCCACGTTCACGCAACGCGACGCGCTCCGCAAGAAACTCAACTGGGAGGGCAAGTTCGTCTTCCTCAACGTCAGCACGCTGAGTTGGTACAAGGGCATCCATCCGCTCCTCTTCGGTTTCGGCCTGATCGCACAAAAGCACCCAAACACCCTCCTCGCCATCAAGGGTGCCGACTCGCTCTGGAAAATGGACGAACGCCTGCAGGGCGTCCTCAACGCCATGCCCGCTCAACTCCGAACCCTCGTCAGCGAACGCATCCGCTACGTCGGCAAGACCCTCTCGCACGCCGAGGTCGCCGAGATGTACCAGGCCGGCGATTGCTACCTCACGCCCTATCACGGCGAGGGCTTCAACATGCCCGTGCTCGAAGCCGCCGCCTGCGGCATGCCCACCATCGCCACAGCCGGCGGGCCCACCGACGAGTTCACCTCCCCCGACTTCTTCCTCCCCATCAAAAGCACCAGCATGTCCAACCCCGACCTCGAACGCTCCCACGGCGTCGGCGCGATCGCGCTTCGCGTTGACGGCGACAGCCTCGTCGCACAAATGGAACGCGCCATCACCGACGACAACTATCGCACCCGTGCCTTCATCGCTGGGCCGGAATACGTCCGCACGCGCTATACCTGGAAGCACACCGTCGACAAAATGATCGACGCCTTCACGACCAAGAATCGCGCCGCCTGTCCGGCCTTCAACTGGAACCGCTAGCACGCGACACAGCGTGGACCGCGGCGCTTCCCGACCCCGAACCTCCTCGCCCGGCTGGGGCCAAAAAGGCCGCGAGCCCCGGGGATCTGCCCAGGGCTCGCGTCGCGGTCGGGTGCGGCTGATAAGCCGAGTTCTGTCCCACCGGGAGTTTGACGGGGGCTCCTCCCGGCATGGGCGACCATTTCTCTCGCCACGCCGTCGCCGACGTGGTCGGGATCTCCGGCCACCACTCCAAAGAGCGGCGACGCCAGAGACCCCAGCGATCTACCCGCTCCCTTTCGACCGGACCGGTCGCCGACGGCCATCCGTCGCGGGAACTTCGTGACCTTGCACGCGGTGGGGCTTGCCGTGCCCCGGCTGTCACCAGCCGAGCGGTGCGCTCTTACCGCACCATTTCACCCTTACCTGATCCCTTTCGGGCCATCGGCGGTTTGCTCTCTGTTGCGCTGTCCCTCGCCCGCGACCGCCAGTGGCACAGGCTCTCGCCTGTGACTGGTTGTTCGGACGGGTGGGCGTTACCCACCACCGTGTCCTGCCGTGCTCGGACTTTCCTCACCCAGGCCCACGCCCGGGCGCGGCCGCCTTGCCACACCTTTCGCCATAACTGTAGCTACTCCCCCAACGCCTCACTCCAAGCCTTTGCTTCTTTCCTTCGCCTTCTCCTCCCTCCGTCGCTTCGTCGCTTTGTCCGCCTCGTCCCTTCGTCCCCATGTCCCTTCGTCTCTTCCTTCTGATACCATCCCCCCATGCCGCCCTCGCGTCGCGTCGTGGCGTGGTTCGCTCCACACCAGACCCATCTCGTTCGCCAGGTCGCCGACCTTGCCCAACTTCAACTCGTCGGCATCGGTTCCTCCGCGCGCGCACAAGGCCTCTCCTCCGAACTCGACGCTCCAACCCTCCCAGACCTCCGTGCCGCTCTCGCCTCCGCTGACGCCGATCTCGTCTTCATCGCCCACCCCGGTGCCTTCGGCCTCTCCACCGACGACGCCTCCGCGCTCGCCGAGGCCCATCGCCGCGGCCTGCGCGTCGCCACACTCGAGCCGCTCCCCGCTTCGGCCATCCTTCTTGGCGAGCCCGCCTGGACCGCCGCCCTCGCCGCCGACACGCTCCGCATCGTCCCGCTCATGCGACACGCCGCCGTGTTCCGCGACGCCCAGGAAGTCCTCACCGCGTTCGGCGAATCCCGAACGCTCTGCATCGAATCGCTCGCTTCCCCCCGCGAAGGCTCGCTCGGCGCGCGCCTCTATCTCGCGCTCGACTTCGTCCTCTCGATCCTTGGCGAGCCCGAGACCATCGACGCCGCGTATGTAGCCCCCGCCGCCGGTCCCGCCATCCACCCGCTCCCCAGCGAGTCGCTCCGCGAACTCTCAGGCCACCTTACCGCCAACCTCCGTTTCGCCGACGGCCGCGCCGCCAGCGTCGTCGCCAGCGATGCCGCCGGCCGTTGGTCGCGCGTCCTCACGCTCCTCGGTCCCGCGGGCCGACTCCGTTTCTACGACGACGGCTTTGAATGGATCTCCCCTGAAGGCCAACGCCGCGACCAATCACGCTCCACCCGAACCCGCGGCCAAGAGCCCGCTGTCCCGCCCGCCGCCGCCGCGATCGCCGATGCCCTTTCACGCCTGCTCGACCCATCGACCCCCGACTTCGGACCCGGCGATCACGCGACCGTCCTTGCTATGGGACAAGCCGCTCTGCTCTCGGCTCGCACCAATCAGGCCGAGAGCCCCATCACCATCAAGCGGATGGTCGGCGCGGCCTGACACGCGATACCAGCCCCATCAGCATCTCGGCGTGCGCCAGCGACGCCCCCTGCCTCGCACGAATGCACGCCCGCCCAGCCTCCGCCAAGGCCGCTCGCTCCGCCGCGCTCTTCAGCAGCCGCGCCAGCGTCCCCGCCAGCGTCTCACGCGTCGCCCGCACCAGCCCCCCCCCGCGCTCGAACTCCGCCACGATCGCCGCGAAGTCGCTCACCGCCGGCCCGATCACCGTCGCCTTCCCGAGCGCGATCGGCTCGATCGGGTCCGAGCCAAAGAGGTCGCCGAAACTCCGGCCCACCACCACCACATCCGCCAGCGAGTACGCCTGTCGCAGTTCGCCGATGGTGTCGAGCAGGAATCGCCGCGATTCGCGCACAGGATTCGTCGCACAGGTCTTCGCCACGCTCCGATCGCTCGCGCGATCGGCTCCGGGTGTCGCGCTCCGTCGCACGCACTCGCCCAGCGCCGTCGCCGCATCGTCAAATCGCTCCGGCTTTCGAGGCGCGCACAACAGTTGCACCGGCCCGATCTCTCGCTCCACCTCCGCACACGCCCCAGCCATCAACGCCTCTTCGCCCGGACCCGTGCTCCCGGCCACCACCAGCGGCGGCGCGCCAGGCCCGCGCGCAATCCCCAAGTCCCGCGCAAGCAATTCCGACCCCACCACCTCATCCTCGATCCGCGTCGCGTCCCATTTCATCGACCCCGTCACGCGGATTCGATCTCGACTCACCCCCATCGCTTCGAACCGCGCGGCATAGTCCTCTTCCTGCGCAGCCACCAGCGCGATCGCTCCAAACGGCCCGCGAAAGAACGCCCGCAGCCGTCGATACCCCTTGAAACTCCGCTCGCTCAGCCGCCCATTGATCACCGCCACCGGTATCCCGCGCCGCCGGCACGCGCCCACAAAGTTCGGCCACACTTCCAACTCGACCAGCCCCACCACGTCCGGCCTCGTCGCCTCCAGAAACCGCCCCACCGCCCACGAAAAATCCAGCGGATACCGCACCACGTCCGCCACGCCCGAATACAACTCGCGCGCCCGCTTGATCCCCGTGTCCGTCCCCACCGACACGATCACATGCGCCCGCTCCGCCAGCCTCGGCACCAACTGCCGCAGCGCGTTGGTTTCCCCCACGCTCACCGCATGCAGCAGAACCCGCGGCATCCCGCGATCCGCCACCGCCTCCATCTTCCCAAACCGCGCCGGCCAATCCGCCCGCGTCTTCCGCGCCCACCACGGTGCCGTTAGCGCCGCCAGCGGGAGATAGACAAGGTCCAGCGCGTTCATGGCTCGTATTGCGGAGAAGTTCCAATGGGCAGGCCGGGATTCGAACCCGGGACCCTTCGCGTGTAAGGCGAACGCTCTAGCCGCTGAGCTACCCGCCCGTCGGGCGCAAACCGTAGCGCCTCCCGTACCGTCGCGCTCTAATCTTTCTCCCGCTCATGCTCAAGGGAGCCGCCATGAACCCCGAACAGATCCGCGCTCGCGTCGCATCCTTCTCGTTCTGGTACCACAAGATTGACCTCCCAGGCGGCGTCTCCACGCCAGGACTCAATCCCGTCTTCCCGCCCGCCTACGGCATCCCCGAACGCCTCGACGGCCTCCGCGTCCTCGATGTCGGCGCGTGGGACGGCTACTGGACCTTCGAGGCCCTTCGCCGTGGCGCGCGCCAAGTCGTTGCCATCGACGATTTCTCCGACTACCTCGGCCACCTCAAACCCCAGGACCGCAAGGCCTGGCAGACCTTCGACTTCTGCCGCGAAGCCCTCGGCTATGGCGACGACCGCTGCACACGCCGGGAGATCTCCGTCTACGACCTCCGCCCCGACACCTTCGGCACCTTTGACGTCGTCTTCTTCTTCGGCACCCTCTACCACCTCCGCCATCCCCTCCTCGCTCTCGATCGCATCGCCGCCGCCTGCACCGGCCAAATCTTCGTCGAGACCACCATCCTCAACGACTACAGCCCCTACCTCGGTGGCCTTGGCAAGGGCTACCCCGAAGATCACCACGTCGTCATGGAGTTCTACCCCACCAACGAGTACGCCAACAACGTCACCAACTGGTGGAACCCAACACTCCGCTGCCTCATGGCCATGGTCTGGGCCGCCGGTTTCACCAAAGACCTCAGCGGCTGGAAACTTGCCGACAAGCCGCAGCAGATCGGCCATTGCCGAGGCTTCGCCCGAGGCCGCAAGCCCTAACACCTTCCTTCCACATTCCGCTCCGTCATCGGCCATAATCAATCATGGCCATCGCTCTCCTCCTTATCGCCGTCCTCGTCCTGCTCAACGGCGTCCTCGCTATGTCCGAACTGGCGATGATGACCAGCCGCCGCGCACGCCTCGAGGCCTCCGCCGCCGCCGGCAGCCGCTCTGCCGCCGTTGCCCTCACCCTCGCCCGCGAGCCCACCAAGTTCCTTTCCACCGTCCAGGTGGGCATCACCCTCATCGGCATCCTCGCCGGTGCCGTTGGTGAGGATCAGATCTCCGGCCGCCTCGGCGATCTCTTCGCCTCCTGGTTCCCGACCATCGCCCCATACACCGACCTCGTCGCGCTCGCCGTCGTCGTCCTCCTCCTCACTTATGTCTCACTCGTCTTCGGCGAACTCGTCCCCAAACGCCTCGCGCTCGCCAATCCCGAGGCCGTTGCCACGGCGATCGCCCAACCCCTCGCCGCCCTCTCCGTCGTCACCGCCATCCCCGTGCGAATCCTCACCGGCTCCACAGAGGCCGTCCTTCGACTCCTCCGCGTCAAGCCCCGCGACGGGAACGACATCTCCGAAGAAGACGTCCGCGCCCTCGTCGCCAGTGCCGCCAGCACCGGCATCTTCACACCCCAGCAGCACGGGCTCTTCCAGCGGCTCTTTTCCCTCGGCGAACTCACCGTTCACGACCTCATGGTGCCGCGGCCTCGCATCGCCTGGATCGACGAAACCGACACCGTCGATCGCGTCCGAATCCTTCTGGGCACCAACCCGCACTCCCACTTCCCCGTCTGCCGCGGCGGCCTCGATCAACTCGTCGGCGTCGTGCATATCAAAGAACTCGTCGCCCACGGGCTCCTCAACCGCGATGACTTCCGCGCCTCCGATGTCGCACAGAAACCCCTCTTCGTGCCCGAGACCCTCCCCGCCCTGGCCCTCCTCGAGCAGTTCAAATCCATGCGCACCCACGTCGCCATCGTCGTCGATGAGTTCGGCGGCACCCAGGGCCTCATCACTCTCAACGACCTCCTCACCGCGCTGCTCGGCGACCTCAGCCGGCAGGGCGAACTGTCCGCGCCTCGCGCCCTCAAACGCGCCGATGGTTCCTGGCTCATCGATGCACGCATCCCCGCCCACGAACTCGTCCTGCTCCTCGCGCTCCCCCCCGAGGCCGAACTCCCTGATATCAGCACCGCCGCCGGGCTCGTCACGTCCGTCTTGGGCCACATCCCCCACGAAGGCGAGTGCGCCGAGTGGCAGGGTCACATCCTCGAAGTCATCGACATGGACGGCACGCGCGTCGACAAACTGCTCGTGCGTCGCAAATAGATCGACTTCTCGATCACCACTCGCCCATTATTGCAGGGTTTGGACTCAGTACGGATGCAACCCGCTTCGAGTCGTCCGCGAATGTTCATCCAGTTGGCTGTCAACTCTGGCGATGCCCTTGGCAACCGGACAAGTTTGTGGTATTCTCGTGGCGGGTCATTTCGACCTTGTACAACCTCTCGTTTCGGAGATCATCCATGGCGACTCGGCGGAGCGCGGCGGAGATCGTGTTGGCGGCGTCCATCCTCATGGCTGTCTGTGGCTCGGTTCAGACCGCGCACGCCGACGATGACGACAAGAAACTCCTCTCCAAGCAGCCGGCCTTCCAAGGCCCCATCGCGTCGTTTCCCGACCCGTGGAAGATCGCGAACGCCGAGCCGCGCGGCGAATCCCCACCCGACGCCACATTCCCTAGCAAGAACGTCAGCCTCAAAAGTTGGATTCCACTGAACAACTTCGCCGGATTCACCGCCGGTGCCAACGGTGCCGACTGCTGGGGATACACATCCCCTTCCGGCCGTGAATACGCCCTCATGGGACTCTCGTGGGGCAACGGCATCGTCGAAGTCACCGATCCTGTCAACCCCGTCATCATCACCACCATCCCAGGCGGCGTTGACATCCTCTGGCGCGATATCGCCGTCATCGGTCAGTACGCCTACGCCGTCAGCGACTCCGACGGCGTCGGCATCCAGGTGCTCGACCTCCGTCAGATCGACTCCGGCGTCGTCACGCTCGTTCGCAACTTCAGCCAAGGCGGCCACGTCACCACCCACACCCTCCTCGACAACCCCGCTTCCGGCTTCCTCTATGCCTGTGGCGGCAACATCGCCAACGGCGGCTTCAAGCCCATCACGCTCACCACCGATCCCACCTTCCCCACCTTCACCGGCGTCAACTGGACCACGTCCTACGTTCACGAGGCCCTCATCGTCTCCTACACCTCCGGCACCTACGCCGGCAAGGAAGTCGCCTTCCTCTTCCGTGGCAGCAGTTCCAGCGGCCGCATGTCCATCGTCGATGTCACCAACAAGGCCGCCCTCACTAATCTCGCTCACAACATCACCTATCCCGGACAGAGTTACTGCCACCAGGGCTGGCTCTCCATCGACCGCAAGTACCTCTACGTCAACGACGAGATCGACGGCCCCACGCAGAACGTCCCGCGAATGCTCACCCGCATCTTTGACGTCTCCGACCTCAGCACGCCACGTCTCATCTCCACGTTTACCAACGGCCTCCCCTCCGTCGACCACAACGAGTACACCGTCGGCCGCTACCTCTTCCAGTCCAACTACACCTCCGGCCTCCGCGTCTGGGACGTCTCCAACGCCCTCAAGCCCGTCGAGGTCGCCTTCATCGACACACGCCCAAGCGACGACGGCACCGGCTACAACGGTGCTTGGGGCAACTATCCCTTCTTCAACAGCGGCACCTTCCTCATCAGCGACCTCGAAAACGGCCTCTTCATCTGCAAACTCGCGCTCCTCGAACTCGCCCCCACCGGCACGCTCCCCACGACGCTCACGCCAGGACAGTCCACGCCCGTCAGCATCAACGTGACCGAGAAGGGCGCGACCACTCAGTCCGTCTCACTCATGGTCAGCATCAACGGTGCCGCCTACGCCGCGATTCCCATGTCCGCCTCCGGCGGCGGCGTCTACACCGGCAGCATCCCCGCCGCGGCCTGCGGCGACCGTGTCAACTACTACATCCAGGCCGGCTCCACCGGCGCTCCGCCCAACAACGGCCCATTCACCTGGCCCGTCGGTGCCCCCGCCGCCGGCGTCATCACTGCCGATGTCCAGTCCTCCGCCAACACCATCTTCTCCGACAACTTCCAGACCAACCTCGGCTGGACCGTCACCACCACCGCCACCGCTGGTGCCTGGACTCGCGCCACACCGCTCTACAACGGCGGCCCCGGTGCCGTCATCGGCGATGGCGACGGCTCCGGCTTCTGCTACGTCACCGGCAACGTCCTCGGCCAGGACGTCGATGCCGGAAGCACCATCCTCACCTCGCCGACCTTCAACCTCGCCGCCGCCCCGCAGGCTCGCGTCTCCTACCGCCGCTGGATGTTCAGTTCCGTCGCCACCACCGACAACCTCGTCACCGAAATCTCCAACAACAACGGCACATCGTGGGTCACCGTTTCCACACTCGGACCAGTCTCCGGCGGCTGGGAGCAAACCTCCTTCCGCGTCGCCGACTTCGTCGCCCCCACCGCCACCGTCCGCGTCCGCTTCACCGTCGCCGACGCCGACACCTCCACGACCGAGGCCGGCATCGACGGCGTCACCGTCTGGGCTCCTGTCTGCGCGGTCCCGTGCTTCGCCAACTGCGATGGCAGTTCCTCTCCTCCAGTCCTCAACGTCAATGACTTCACCTGCTTCCTCAACCAGTTCGCCGCGGGCGACCCACTCGCCAACTGCGATGGCAGCACCACGCCGCCGGTCCTCAACGTCAACGACTTCACCTGCTTCATCAACGCCTTCGCCGCAGGCTGCCCGTAACCGCTTCGAGCCTTCGATTCCCCCCGCGTTCGGTGCTCCCGCGCGATACCATCGCGCTCCGGAGACGCCCCATGCCCAAAGCACCCGACATCCGTCTCTATGACGGCGACGCCGACGAACTCCTCAGGTCCGACGCCTTCCCCGAGCGCGTCTCGCTCCTCCCAGGCGCCGCCGGCACACCCCGCGCGAACGAGCGTCTCCGCGTCATGTGGGGGCAGGACCTCCTGCGCGACCTCCTCGACGGTCGATACCGCACCGTCATCTGCGGCGTCAACGACGCCGACAACAGCCACGGCATCATCGCCCAACTCGTCGAACTCGTAAAGACGAGCCAGTGGTCTGCCAAGGGTGTCACGTCTTTCGCCAAACTCTTCCAGGAGTCTGTCGCGATCCATGCCGCCCACGACCGCGAGCCCTACATCCTCAAATACGACCTTGACAGCCTCCTCATCCTCGGCCTCCTCCGCCCCCGCGGCCGCGATCATTTCACGCTCGATGACCTCTCCCGCGGATTCAAGACCGCCGCCAAGATGCTCGGCGACCGCCGCGAACGCCTCCCCGTTGCAAGCGTCAGTTTCCTCAACGCCCGCGCCAATCGCCTCCTCGGCCCAGACAACCGCGAGCCCAGCCTCGAGTCCGTCCTCCGAACCATGTTCGAGGCCGGGTTCCGCGGCGACGTCTATCCCTCGCCCAGCGCCTGGCGCTTCGCCCACGTCGGCGTCTTCCCGAGTTTCCCCTACCCCGAGGGCGTTGAGCGAATGCGCGACGGGAGTTCGTAACCGACCCAACAGCCGCCTGTGCTCCTCGGCGCGCCCTTGGCACGCTTGCCCCCTTTGCCTATACTCTCGGATCGGCTGTCTCCGGGAAGTGTCCCGGAGCGCGAGTGATCCCAGCGATGCGCGCCCGAGAGTGCTGGATCGGTTTCGTGGCAGTCTCGGGCGAAAAAGTTGGGTGTCAGCATGTCGATGCGGATTTATGTTGGTAATCTCCCGTTCAGCTCCAGCGATCAGGAGCTCCGTTCCCTTTTCGAGGAGCACGGCAGCGTCTCCTCCGCCCAGATCGTGATGGATCGTGAGACCGGCCGTTCCCGTGGCTTCGGCTTCATCGAGATGGACGACGCCGCGGCCGGCAATGCCGCCATCGGTGCCCTCAACGGGCGCGACATGGGCGGCCGTCAACTCGTCGTCAACGAGGCTCGCCCCCGGGAGGAGCGCTCCGGCGGTGGTGGCGGCGGCGGTGGCCGTGGCCGCGGTGGCTTCGGCGGCGGTGGTGGTGGTGGCGGTGGCGGCGGCGGCCGTCGCTGGTAAACCCCTCAACCACTCCAATCAGTCTTCTCCGACCCCGGGCTCGCCCCGGGGTCTTTAGTTTTTGGGCTCCATCACCTCCAAGGCTCTCGGGTACGTCGCACCTCCGGGGCGACTCTTCGCTCTTGGGTACGTCGCACCTCCGGGGCGACTCGCCCGGTGCCATCGGTCAACCCTCTTCGTCGCTTCTTCTCGTACCATCTCCCCGTGCCCACCGAATCGCCCAAGCAGCGTGCCGCTCGCCTCCGCGAACTCCTCGATCGCGCCAACCGCGCGTACTACGTTGACGCCAGCCCCATCATGTCCGACCCCGAGTTCGACACGCTCCTCGCCGAACTCGCCACGCTCGAACGCGACCACCCCGAACTCGACGATCCCGACAGCCCCACGCATCGCGTCGGCGGCGAGACCGTCGGCGGATTCGACACCGTCCCTCACGCCGTCCCCATGCTCTCCATCGATAACTCCTACAGCGAGAGCGACGTCCGCGAGTGGTACGACCGCGTCCTCCGCGGGCTGAGCCAGAACGCCGCCGCAAAGCGCGGCCCGAGCCTCTTCGATGCCCCAACCCCGGCCGCCAGTGGCGTTCCCCCGCGCCTTATCGCCGACCCCAAGATCGACGGCGTCGCCCTCTCCCTCCGTTACGAGCGCGGCCGACTCGTCCGTGCCGTCACTCGCGGCGACGGCCAAAAGGGCGACGACATCACGCCAAACGCCCGCGCCGTCCGCTCGATCCCCCTCACGCTCCACGCCGCCGACCACGACTCGCCCGCGCGCACACGCCGAACCCCGCCTCCCGAAATCCCCGAAGTCCTCGAAGTCCGCGGCGAGGTCTTCATCCCCCTCAAAGAGTTCGAACGCATCAACCGCGAACGCCAGCGCGACGGCCTCGAACTCTTTGCCAACCCGCGAAACTCCTGCGCCGGAACCCTCAAACAACTCGACCCCGCCGTCGTCGCCCAGCGCCGCCTCGGCTTCGTCGCCCACGGCAAGGGCGAGATCGTCTCTGACTCGCCCTTCGCCGCTTCACATTCCGAACTCATGCAGCGCCTTCGCGCGCTGGGCATCCCCACCAGCCCGCACCTCGTCGCCTGCTCCACCATCGACGACGCCCTCGCCGCCATCGCCGCCTTCGATAAAC
>JBJXFQ010000137.1:0-3480 GCA_046155605.1 Phycisphaerales bacterium | reverse complement strand
ATGAACCCCCTCCCCTCCCCGCATATCCTCCCCCCATGCACACCATCAAGACCATCGGCGTCATCGGCGCGGGTCAAATGGGCGGCGGCATCGCCCTCGTCTCCGCCGTCAACGGCTTCAAGACCTTCATCTGTGACAAGGTCCATGAGGCCGTCAACCGCTGCAAGGCCGACCACGGCAAACGCCTCGCCCGCGAGGTCGAAAAAGGCCGCCTGAAAAAGGAGGATGCCGACGCCGCGCTCTCACGGCTGCACTATGTCCACCTCGACGAGCAACTGAAGGACGCCGACGTCATCATCGAGGCCATCGTCGAGGACGCCGAGGTTAAGCGGCACCTCTTCGCCCGGCTCGCCAAGCTGTTCAACGGCAACCAGATTCTCGCGACCAACACGAGTTCCATCTCCATCACCGAGATCGCCGCCGCCGCCGAGGCCGCCCACAAGGGCGCGGGCCAGCGCGTCATCGGGATGCACTTCTTCAACCCCGTCCCCGTGATGAAGCTCGTCGAGGTCATCAAGGGCTTGCAGACGAGCCCCGCGATCACCGAGCGGACGATCGAACTCGCCAAGGCGATGGGCAAGGTGCCGATCCCCGCTAACGACCGGCCGGGCTTTGTCTCCAATCGCGTCCTCATGCCGCTCATCAATGAGGCGTTCTACGCGTGGATGGAGGGCGTCGCCGAGCCCGCACACATCGACGAGATCATGAAACTGGGCTGCAACTTCCCGATGGGCCCGCTGCGACTGGCGGATTTCATCGGGCTCGACACCTGCGTCCACATCATGAACGTCCTCGCCGACGGGCTCAACAGCGACCGCTATCGCGCCTGCCCGCTGCTGCGCCAACTCGTCGCCGCCGGCCGCCTCGGCGATAAGACCGGCCACGGGGTGTTTGAGTACCCGAAGGCGTGACCCGCGTCGCTGAAGGGCGAGAGGGACAGGCCCCGCTCGCAACTTTAGCTGGCGCGTTCTTCGACCGATAATCACCCGCCGGCACGTCGCGACGCGCCGACAAGGAGCGGACTCCATGAAAGGCATCATCCTCGCCGGCGGCCTGGGCACTCGCCTCCGCCCGCTCACCCTCGTCACCAACAAGCACCTCCTGCCGGTCTACGACCGGCCCATGATCTATTACCCCATCCAATGCCTCCTCAACGCCGGCATCGACGAGATCCTCGTCGTCACGGGCGGTGAGCACGCGGGCGACTTCCTCAAACTGCTCAAGAACGGCAAGCAACTCGGCATCAAGCACCTCGAATACGCCTATCAGGAGGGCGAGGGCGGCATCGCCGACGCGCTCAAACTCGCCGAGGACTTCGCCGAGCGCGGCAAGGTCTGCGTGATCCTGGGCGACAATATCATCGAGGGCAACATCCGCCGCGCCGCCGCCGATTTCTTCACGCAGCGCTCCGGGGCCAAGATCATCCTCAAGGAAGTCCCCGATCCGCACCGCTTCGGCGTCGTGGAGTTCGACGGCGAGGGCCCGCGCCGCAAGATCAAGAAGATCATCGAGAAGCCCAAGGATCCGCCGAGCAACATGGCCGTGACGGGCATCTATTTCTACGACGGCGACGCGTTCAAGGTCTGCAAGGATCTCAAACCCAGTGGCCGCGGCGAACTCGAGATCACCGACGTCAACAACTACTACCTCCAGCGCGGCGACCTCACGCACGAGACGCTCGACGGCTGGTGGACCGACGCTGGCACGTTCGAGAGCCTCTTCCGCGCCAGCCAGTACGTCGCTGAGAGCGGCGCGAACCACCTGGACCTCAGCGCGAAGAAGTCGGCGCCGGCAGCCGCAGGAGCAACGCGGTGACGCTGAAGACTGTCGCTCCACGGACGATGACGGGCGACCTGCGGGCGGCCCACAAGGCCGCGATCGAGGCACGCGAGCCCATTTTCGTCCCCGCGTCGCTGTTCGCCGATGACCGCGGGTGGTCCATCATGAACCAGATGCAGGGCATCCTCGCGCCCGAGGGTCAGATCAACTTCTCGGTGATGTACCCGAGCGTCATCAAGGCCTGGCACCGCCACCTGTTGCAGACCGACTTCTGGATGTGCCTCACGGGCCACCTCAAGGTCGGTGTCTATCGCGAGGAAGACCAGACCGCGTGGCTGCTCGTCACCGGAGAGAAGAAGCCCGGCGTGGTCATCATTCCGCCCCCGCTCTGGCACGGTGCCGCGACCGTCGGCGACACCTCCGCGGGCCTCCTCTACTACGTCACACATGCGTACAACGCCTCGAAGCCCGACGAGGATCGCCGCGCGTACGACAGCGTCGGCGGCTTCCCGTGGGGAGTGCGCCACGGATGATCGCCCTCGACCGGGAACGCCTCCGTCGCGCCGTTCCCGAGGCGCTCGTCGTCGGCGCCGACGGCATGCTCGGCCGCGCGTTCATGCAGCTCCTCGCGGACCTCGACCTGCCGCACTCGGGCGTGACAATCAAAGAGCTTGATATCACCGATGCTGCCGCGGTCGCCGATCGGGTCCGCGAGCCCGTCGTCATTAACTGTGCCGCATGGACCAACGTTGACGGCGCGGAAACGAACGAGGCCGCGGCCACCCTCGTCAACGGCCGGGGCGTCGCCAACCTCCGCGATGCCTGTTTCGAGCACGAGGGCTTCCTCGTCAACTACGGCACCGATTACGTCTTCGCCGGCACCTCGACGCGGCCCTACCCCATCGATGAGCCGCTCGCGCCGCTCAACGCATACGGCCGCAGCAAGGCCGAGGGCGAGCGAGCGATGTCGGGCGTGATCGATCATCTCTACATCCGCACGAGCTGGCTCTACGCCCCCTGGGGAAACAACTTTGTGCGCACGATCGCGCGCCTCCTCCGCGAGAAGCCCGCGATCAAGGTCGTGGACGACCAGCGCGGCCGACCCACCAGCGCCGAGCACCTCGCCCGGGCCACCCTTGCCCTGCTCCAGGTCGGGTCCAAGGGTTTCGCCCACGCCACCGACGGCGGCCAATGCACATGGTTTGATTTTGCGCGCGAGATCGGCAAACTGACCGGCGCGGCGGGCGCGGTCGAGCCGTGTACCTCCGCCGAGTTTCCGCGCCCCGCCAAACGGCCCGCGTACAGCGTCCTCGACATCGCGCATACTGAGCGCCTCATCGGCCCGATGCCCGATTGGAAGGCGAATCTGGCGGAGGTGATCGCCCGACTCGAATAGCCCGCGAACCACCCGATCCAAGTTGGCGTATAGACTAGTCGAAGACCAGTCGAAAGGTATGAACATGGGCACCATCGCGGCCTACGACGCCAAGACCAAGTTCTCGGAACTTCTTGATCGTGTCGAAGCAGGCGAAGAGATGGTCATCACCAAGCACGGTCGGCCCGTGGCGAAACTATCTCCGATCGAGAAGCGACACGATCCGGATGAAATTCGCAAAGCCATGGCTCAACTCGATGAGCTTTCCAAGTCCGTCACACTGGGCGGGCTGACGATCAAAGACCTGATCAACGAGGGCAGGCGGT
>JBJXFQ010000136.1:0-41738 GCA_046155605.1 Phycisphaerales bacterium | reverse complement strand
GGGCTGGATCGGGGCGATACGGGCGCGAGCGACCACTTGCCGGTGGTGGTGGATTTGAAGCCGAGGTAGGTGCTGAGGTGCCCGAGCCAATCGGCGGCGGGTGCCGCACTACTACTTTGCCATCTTTGGTGACCAGACTGCGCTGCAGCGGGTGCAGGTGCGGTTGTCGGTGTCGATCTCTCGCGACGGAAGCGGCGCGGCACAGGAAGGGCAGTGGTCGCACCGCATCATGGCATCGACGATGTGAACGTGCTGCGTGATGAGTCGTCGCATGACGCCCATGAGGAGCATCGCGGCACCTCCGACAAGGAGGAGCACGGCGAGCAGCGCATCGGCGGTCGTGGCGAGAGTGGGTGGGCCGAGCCGGATGGCTTTGGAGAGCCCGTAGATCATGAGCGCAGTGCCCCCGAGGACCTGAAAGACTCGAAGTGGGATGGCGCGCCGACGGAGCGCGCCGTCGATCCTCATTTGCTGCTCGTGAGAAAGATTGGCCCAAAAGGCGGGCGGGTAGCGGCGAATCTCCGGTTCAACGATGGGCACGAGTCGGCCCCGGGCGTCGACTGCGGTCAACAGCATGGGACCCGTAAACCCACGCCGGCGTGTGGCGAACGCGGCGACTCGCCAAGCGGGTTCGGGAGGCGCGTTTGGATCGGGCTCGGGAACGCGCCACGCGGCGGAGCACTCGGGGCACACGGTGCAGCCGTCGGGTTCGGTGCCAAGGCCGGCAAGTGAATAACCACAAGAAGCGCAGAGGCGACGAGCAACAAGGGCGTGGGTGATGGGCGCGGAGAGTTCCCTGCGTACCGCGCCCCGCCATACCCAGAAAAGGCCGACGAAGACAAGGACGTAGGCGAGATTCGCCACAATGCCTGGCGCGCCGGCCGCTCGGAGGACGATTGCGCCGACTGGACCGAACACGGCGACAGCGAGGTACCACGACGCCCATCCGCGTTGAAGGGGCGCGTTCAGCGGCGGCTGCATCCGCTGTGCGATGGCGGTTTCCACGGCTTGTGTTGCCTCGCGCGGGATGTCGGCACCGGGCGTGTCGCGATTGAGCAGCGGGAATGGCCGGCCGCGGTCGTCGCGGATCAAGACTCGCCGCGAGGGCGGAAATTGTCGCTTCTCCTTCGTCCGCATGATGGGCGCAGTGTACTGCGCGGTGCCGGGAAGCCGGCTCCGATACGCTGTAGCATGGCATTCTGGGGCTTGCTGCCGGTGCGGGACGAGGCGGACATCGTCGCACAGACGCTGGCGCATGTGCTGACGTGGGCGGACGGCGTGTTTGTCGCGGACACGGGGAGCACGGACGGGACGTGGGAGATCGTGCGGGAGATCGCGTCGCGGGAGCGGCGCGTGATCCTGCTGGGGCGCGAGGAGGTGTATTACCACGTCGGGTATCGGGCGTTCATGTTCGAGCGGGCGCGGGCGCGTTTTGGGCATGGCGACTGGATCGCGCGGCTCGACGCGGACGAGTTCTATCACGAGTCGCCGGTGGAGTTTGTGCGTCGGTGCGTGCGGAGGCCCGAGGGACTTGTGCGGGCGCTCATGTATGAGTTTGTGCTGACGGAGCCGGAGGCGGCGGCTTGCGAGGCGGGGGCGGAATCACGCGGCGTGCCGATCGAGCGGCGGCGGAGGCAATATTATATTGATCCCGCGCCGGAGTATCGGTTGTTCAGGTATCGGAGGTGGATGCGGTGGACGCCGGATCGGGGCTTGCCGTGGCGGCCGGGCGTGACGGCGTATGAGCGGATCGCGGTGCGGCACTATCGTTGTCGCGATCCGGAGCAGATTCGGCGACGGTGCCGGGTGCGGTCGGCGATGGTGCGGGAGACGCGGCGATCGGGGCCGCATTGGCAGGTGGAGGATTGGCGGAAGTGGGTGTGGCGGGCGGAAGATCCGCGGCTGCGGAGGTGGGAGGAGGGGGAGGATTTGCCGCGGTTTGCGAGCGCGCGGGCGGCGAGGTGGACTGGCGGACACGTGGCGCGGCAGGTGTTTTATGGATCGGGGTTGGCGAACGTGGCGGATGTGTTTGGGAAGAGGATGCCGGGGGATGCGCGGCCGCGGAAGATCGAGGCGGAGGTGCAGGAGAAACTGCGGGAAGCGGGAAGGGACGGGGAGACGAAGGGACGGAGGCACGGTGTGGAAGAAAGCAGCGGCGGAGGGGAAGCGGCCGAAGAGAAGGAGAGGTAGAACTAGTAGTCACCGGTCTGGAGACCGGTGCCACCCTGGAGCGAAAGCGCGGAAACGCGCGGCAGACTCGCACGGGCGAATCGAAGAGCACCGTCGGCACAAAGGCGCGGTCGGTGGCACGGCGCACAGCGATGTACGGAGCAGCGCGATGATGTTTCTCGTGAGTCTTGCGGCGCTGGCGTTGGTGACGGCGGTGCAGCCGGTGCTGCGAGCGCCGGCGGAGTTTACGGCGCGGTATGAGGTTGAGGCGCGGCTGACGAGCGGCGAGGGCGCCGAGGCCGGGGGCGATGTGGCGTGGACGCTCGAGCAGCGGGCGCGAGTGTTGCTGGCGGAGGGGAAGCGCGATGCCGAGGGAGCGGCGATGGTCACCGGGAGGTTCGAATCGCTGGCGGCGACGCTGAATGACAACGGACGGGAAACGGACTTTGCATGGTCGGCGGGTGCGGTCGCGCCAGAGGGCGAGCCGGAGGCGTGCGCGGCGATGCGGAGGGCGGCGGTGGCGGGCTTCAAGCTCCAGCGGATTGGGAGTGAGTTGAGCGATGAAATGGAAGGCGGCCCAGGGCAAAGGCGGATGCGAGGCGAGCCGGAGCGGGTGAAATGGCTCGGGGTGTTTGCGGCGTCGGCGCTGCCGCGGACGCTGGGGCCGATCGTGGCGCTCGATGTGTCGGAGAAGGTGCGGGCGGTGGGGGCCGAATGGGTGATTGAAAGACGACTAGGCGGTGCGGCGGTGCTGCGTTTGAGGCCGCGGGTGGTGTCGGTGGAGGGCGAGCGCGTGGTGGTGCGCGGGCCGGTGGAGATCGAAGTGGAGGCGGCGGTGGCGGGCTCGGCGGAGCCGGAAGTGACGGTGGTCGTGCGCGACGGCGAGTTCAGCGCGGAATGGGCGGGGGAGCGGCTGGTGTCGAGCGAGCTTCGGTATGAGGCGGTGTGGACGGCGAGGCTGGCGACGGAGCGGCCGATTGAGCGGAAGACGACGACCACGACGCGGATCAAGCTGAGGCTGGTGCCTTGAGTCGCAGGAGGCGATCGGGGCGGAGCCAGGCGATGCCGAGCGCGCCGCCGACGAGGTAGACGACGGCCTCGGTGCCGGTGATGAAGCGGGCGACGGGGGCGTATTGGCGGGCGACATCGGCGGTGGCACCGGCGCTGGCGAGGAGGACGGCGGCGATGCCGGTGGCCGCGCCCTCGCGGAGGCCCGCCGCGCCCGAGGGGCTGACGACGGAGAGGAGGTAGAAGACGAGGGCGATGGGGACGGCCTGATGGAGCGGAGGATTGAGCCCGAAGACCTGAGCGGCGACGACGAAACGAGCGGTGTGGCAGGCGACGTCGGCGGCACGGAGGAGCATCGCGCTGCCGACGCCCGCGGGGGAGGCGAGCATATCAAAGCCGGCGTGGAGGTTGCCCCAGGCGCTGGAGCGGAGGAGGCGTTCGGCGCGGCCCAGGCGAAGCGCGTGCAGGAGGCGGATGAGGCGGCCAAGGCCGATCTGTCCGCGGAAGGCGCGGGCGACGAGGACGATGATGACAGCGGCGACGACCGTGAGGGCGAGGGTGAGGGCGGCCCAGGTCGCGTCCATGCGCTTGAGGGCCATGACCGTGGCGATGGGCGGGGTGAACGAGGCCGTCATGATGACGGCGATGGCGGCGAACCACGCGCCGATCATCGGCAGGGGGACGTGGTCGCGGCGGCGATGGATGAGCACGCGGGCGACCGCGCCGAGCTTGAGCGGGAGATAGCCGAGGAAGGTCGAGACGGCGTTGACGGCCTGGACATCGAGGACGCGGAGCTCGCGGGCGGGGCGAAGGGTGATCCAGAAGACCAGGCCGTTGATGATGAGCGTGGCGGCGGAACAGCCGAGGACGGCGAGGATGAGGGACATGGGGGCATCGGCGAGTCGGCTCCACTGGTCCTTGTTTTCGGGGCGGAAGGCCATGGAGACGCACCAGCCCAGCGAGGCGAGGCCGGCGGCGAGGCCGATGATCTGGATGAGCATGCGGCGACCGCGGTGGGACTTGCGAGGGGGCGGGGGCGTCGGGGTGGGAGCGGGGGTGGTCATCGCGCGGGTTCCTGCGGGACGATCGGCTGGGTTGGCGCGGGGGGTTGAGAAGAGGGCGGCGCGGCGGAGGGTTGGGGCGAGAGCGGCACGAGCTCGAAGACGCCGACGGCGCCCTCGGCGCGGACGGGGCGTGCGTGGCCTTGGAGGAAGGCGAGGATGGCCTCGGGGGTGAGGGCGGGATCGAGCCAGCCGGAGGCGTGGAGGCGGGCAAGCTCGGATTCGTCGATGACGATGATGCCCACGCCGAGCGCGGCGAGATCGGCGGCCCAGGCGCGCGGGTTGCCGGGGTGCTTGCGGATGGCGCGGGCGAGCGGGGACTCGTCCCAGGTGGTCGCGTACATGATGCGGCCGGTGTAGTAGAGGGGCGTGGCGGTGCCGACGAGCAGGACGCCGACGTTTGGCGGGGTGACGAGGTTGATGAAGGCTGGAATGGGGCAGTTGGCGAGGAACTCGTCGCGGTCTTGCGGGCTGGCGGCGGCGAGGGCGGCGCGGGCGTGCTGGCCGGTGAGCGTGGAGGGGCCGGGGACGAGCAGGGCGTTGGGCGTGCCGGTGCGATCGCTCTCCGCTCCCCCCGGTTGCATAAGGAAGTTCCAGACGGAGGCGATGGAGAGCACGGCGAGGAGCACGGCGGGGATGGCCGGTCGCGTCACGGTGGTAGCGGCGAGGCCAATGAGGACGGCGGCAGGCACGGCGAGCGGCAACAGGAAGCGCGACTGAATGTGTGTGAAAAAGAGCCAGGCGACGAGGCCGAGGGCCATGCCGAAGCCGAGAAGGGAGGCGAGTCGGCGGGTGCGGAGGTCATTGGCGCGGCGGGAGAGGACAAACCAGGCGACGGCGGCGAGCGGGAAGAAGATGGACCATTGCGGGTGGAGGAGGCCGCGATGGCGCGGACCGGCGGGGTCGGAAGGGTCAGGGAGAACGAGCAGACGGAGGCGATCGAGGACCGTGCCGCGGAAGTGGTGGGCGCTGGCGTAGCGGGAGAGCTGCTCGGGGGACCAGTGGGCGTTGCCGAACCATGCGGCGGCGAAGGGGAAGACGGGATTGCCGCCATGGAGGGCGTTACGGAGGAGCCACGGAGCGATGGCGAGGGCACCGGCGAGGGCGGCGAAGGCGAGGGAGGTGGCGATCTGGCGCGGGGCGGAGGCGATAAGGAGGACGGCGACGCCGGGCGTGAGCAGGAAGAGCGCGGTGGGCTTGCAGCCGCAGGCGACGCCGACGAGCAGGCCGGCGACGAGGGCGCGGCGGCGGAGGGTGGAATCAGACGCGGCGAGGAGCGCGCCCGCGCCGAGAGCGAGGACGGCGGTTTCGTTGTACGCGAGCGAGCCGGTGACGACGACCCAGGGGACGGCGAGGAGGGCGATGGCGGCCCAGATGCCGGAATGCGGGCGGATGGAGCTAGCGAGCTGGGCGACGAGCCAGGCGGCGAGGATGGCGAACCAGGCGGAGAGGAACTGGCAGGCGAGGAGGGCGGTGCCGTCGCCCGCGAGCAGGCCGCCGGGGCGACCGCTGCCGGCGAGTGCGGCGAGGTGGACGTAAGCGGACTCGACGTAACTGGGGAGGTATGAGTAGACGTTGTGCGGGAGGGGTTGGATGCGGCCAAAGGCGAGCCATTCGCGGGGGAGTTGGAGGTGGTAGCTAAGGGCGTCGTAGCCGCCTGCTTCGGAGGCCCAGAGCCAGCCGGGAGGGCTGGCAGCGGCGACGAGCATGACGGCGACGGGGGGCAAGGCGAGAAGGAGCCAAGGGGAGAGGCGCGGGAGGGCCTGGTGGCCGCGGCGGGAGAGATGGAGCCCGAGGAGGACGAGCCCGAGGGCGACGGGGATGGAGGCGAGGATTTGGCCGAGGGTGCCGGAGAGGAGGCCGAGGCATCCGAGAGCGTGGCTGAGGGAGAGGATGATGGCGATGCCGAGGGATGCGGCGATGGCGGCGGGATGGCGGGAGGGGTTGAGGAAGCGGATGAGGGGGAGGCCCAGGCCGATGCCGCCGAGGAGGTAGGCGGCGGCGAGGGAGCCGGAGCGAGCGAGGGCGAGGAGTGCGGCGATGGGGCCGGCAAGGACGTCGGGCTGGTCGGTGCCGATGGCGGCGAGGGTGAGGAAGCAGGTGAGAGCGGCGGCGAGCGCGAGGAGGGAGCGATTCACGGGGCGAGTGTAAGGGGAAGGGACGAAGGGACGGGGGGACGGAGGGACGAAGGCAAGAAGCGACGAAGCGACGAAGGGGAAGAGCGAAGGAGACGAAGGGGGAAGAGAGAAGAGCGGAGGAGAGGTAGAGGAGGTAGACACCGATCTGGAGATCGGTGCCACCGAAGCAGGAGCCAAGAAGAGGTGTGGTGGATGGAGCCGGAAGCACCGACCGGGGCGGAGCAGCGGTCGGTGGCACGGGCGGAGCAGAGGTTGGTGGCACGCGGCAGTCGTGTCGGTGAGGGCGTGTCGGCGGGAGGGGCGGGGGGCCGATATATTGTTGGGGCGATTGGTTCACCAGCCCCCCGGCCAAGGAATGGGCCGGCTGAGCGACATGGAGGTCCGGATGCGTCTGGCGCGGCTGACACTGAGCGGGTTCAAATCGTTCGCGGACACCACCGAGTTCACCTTTGACGAGGCGATCACGGGGGTCGTCGGGCCCAACGGCTGCGGCAAGTCGAACATCGTCGACGCGATCAAGTGGGTGCTGGGCGAGCGCTCGAGCAAGAGCCTGCGCGGGAAGGAGATGATCGACGTCATCTTCGCCGGCTCGGCGGGTCGCAAGCCCGCGGGCATGGCGGCGGTGACGCTGAGTTTTGAGAACCCGGTGATCGGGGAAGGGACGGAGGGACGGGGGGACGAAGGGACGAAGGGTGGAGGCACGAAGGCACAAAGGCATGAAGGCACGGAGGCAGGAGAAGAAGGAGCACGAAGCGAGAGCCATAGCGCGAGTAAGGGCGTGTCGTCTGATGCCGTCGCGGGCGAGCTGACTGATGTCGCCGCCGTCGTTGAGGGTTCGGAAGCCCCGGCAACGAACGAGGACGAATCAGAAGTCGAGTTCGTGCGTGGCGGGGCGCGTCGCCGCGGGCTGCCGATCGATGCCGACATGGTCGAGGTCGAGCGGCGGCTGTATCGCGATGGGACGAGCCAGTACGTCATCAACGGGAAGCGGGCGCGGCTCAAGGACATCCGCGACTTGTTCCTCGACACCGGCATCGGGGCCGACGCGTACTCGATCATCGAGCAGGGCAAGGTCGATGCGATGCTGCTCGCCAGCCCGCAGGAGCGGCGGACGATTTTCGAGGAGGCCGCGGGCGTCGCCAAGTACAAGCAGCGGCGGGTGGAGGCGCAGCGGAAACTCGAGCGGGCTCAGGCCAACCTCGCCATCACGCGCGAGCAACTGGCGAGCACGGAGCGAAGGCTCCGGATCGTCAAGGGGCAAGCGGCCAAGGCGCGGCGGTTCAAGGAGCTCGATGCCGATCTGCGGGCGCTCCGGCTCGCGCTTGCGATGGAGCAGTATGACGATATTCGCACGCGACTCGAAGGCCTGACCTCGCGGCTCGCCGGCCTCGAACAGGAACGCGCCGCGGCCACCGCCGAGGTCGGCGCGCTCGAAGCCCAGCGGCAAGAGGCCGAGATCAATCGGCACGAACTCGACCGCGAACATCGAGCGGCGCACGAGCATCGGCAGGCGGCGCTGCACGCGGGCGAATCGGCGATGCAGCGGCTGACGCTGACGGAGCGGGCGCGTGACGAGGCTGCGGCCCAGGCGCGGGCGGATGCCGAGCGGCTGGCAGACCTCGATCGCCGGCTCGGGGCGATCGAGCAGGACACGGCGGACGAGGCGGCGCGGGTCGCGGCATTGGCCGAGGAGTTGGCCGAGCGCGAGCGGGCCGTCGAAAGGGTGGCATCGGAGCGTGCCCGGGCGCTCTCGGCCCTGGCGGATCGGCAGGCGGCGCTCTCGCAGAGGCGCGGGACGGTCGGCGATATCGAGCGAGAGCGGGCCGGGCTTGCCGCATCCATCGAGGGCGAGCGGCGGCGCGAGGCGAGCCTCCGCGAGCGCGCGGGCGGGATCGAATCACGGCTGACGCAGTCGGAATCGCACGCCGCGGACCACGCGCGGCGGGTCGAGGCCTCAACGCTGGAGCTTTCGCAGCGGCGTGAGCGTGTGATGGGCCTGGAGCACGAACTCTCATCGCGTGAGGCGGCATCGGCGCGGCTGGCCGAGGGTCGGCGGGCGCTCGCGGAGCGCGTGGCGGGGTTGGAGCATCGGCATGTGCGGCTTGACGGCCGACGCGTGACCCTGGCCGAGATGGCCGCGGCGCGGGTGGGGCTCGGTGAGGCGGTGCGGCATGTGCTCTCGCGGCGCGACGCGGGGCAGGGCTTCGCGGGCGTCATCGCTCCGCTGGCCGAACTCGTGCAGACCGAACGCGAGCACGCGGCGGCGGTCGAGGCCGCGCTGGGTGATCGGCTTCAATCCCTCGTCGTCGGCTCGATGGCCGCGATGCCCGCAAGCGAGGAGTTGGAGACGCTGCCCGGGCGTGCGGCGTTCATGCCCGTGGGCGGTCGGGGATCGATGGATCGGTGGTCGGTGCCGGGCACGCTGCCGGACGAGTCGTCACTCGTCGGCGCGGGGCGTGTGGTGCCGCTGGCGCAGGTCGCGCGGGTCGCGGCGGATGGCCCGGAAGGGCTGGCCGATCTCTTGCGGCGGCTTCTGGGCGGGGTGTATCTGGTCGAATCGCTGGAGGCTGCGACGCTGCTCTCCGCGGCGTCGCCCTCGACGCGATTCGTGACGCGGCGGGGCGAGGTGCTCGACGCGCAGGGCACGATCACGGCGGGGCCGATGACCGGGGCCGAGGGCGAGCCGTCGGGCGTGTTGCAGCGTCGGAGCGAACTGGCGGAACTGTCGGTGGAGTTGGCGGAGGTGGCGCGCGGGCTGGAGGCCGAGCGGGCGGCACTAGCCGGTGCCGATGCCGAGGCGGCGTCGCTGCAGGCGGCGGTCTCGACGAGCCGGACGGCGCTGGCGACCGAGCAGCGGGCGCTCGCGGCCGAGCAGGCGCGAGGCGAGCAACTCGAGGCCGAGGGCGAGCGGCTGGCGCGCGAGGCGCGGGCGCTCGAGCGCGAACTTGGCGAAGCGCGGCACCAACTGGCGTCCGCGGAGAAGAGCGGCGCGGAACTGGCGCAGCGGTCGGAGAGCCTGTCGCGGCTTCACGCGGAGCAGGCCGCGGCGGCGGAGGTGCTGGCCGAGGAGGTCCGCGCGGCGCAACTGGCGGCTGAGGCCACCGCGGACCAGGTGACGGCGGCGCGGGTCGAGGCCAGCCGAAGCGCCGAGCAACTCGACGCCCGGCGACGCGAGCATCGGCGGCTCATCGAGGCCGGCGCGAGCCTCAAGCGCGATCGCGAGCACACGAGTCGGCTCGCGGCGCAATCCGGTCGGCGTCAGGAAGAGCACGCGGCGGCGATCGAGGCGATCCGGGTCGAGATCGCGGCGGCGGAGGCCGACTCGGCGCGGCTGGCGGCAGAGGTCGAGTCGGCGTTGCAACGCCTTGCCGATGCCGCGGCACGATCGGAAGCGCTCGGGCAATCGCTCGGCGCGTCACGCGAACGCGCCCGGCACATCGAACGCGACTGGCACAGCGTCGAGGTCTCGAGGCGTGAACTCGAAGTCCGGCGTGAGGGGCTCGAGGAGCGCACGCAGGCGGAACTGGGGATCGATGCGGCCCACGAGCACGCCGACTATCGCGTCACGATGGCCGACGCCGGCGAATGGACCGTCGGGCGGCTGGATCAGCCGGCGGCGACGGCCGAGATCGATTCGCTGCGCGACGAGATCAAGGCGCTCGGGCACGTCAACCTCGAAGCGCTCGACGAAGAGACACAACTCGTGGCGCGAAACGAAGGGCTCATCAGGCAGGTCGCCGACATCGACGAGGCGGCGAAGCAGTTGGGCGAACTCATCGAGCGGCTCAACGTCGCGTCGCGCGAGCGGTTTGGCGAGATCTTCGCCGCGATCCAGGCCAACTTTGCCGGGCCGGACGGGATGTTCCGCAAACTCTTTGGCGGCGGGCGGGCCGAGGTGCGTCTCATGCCGCTGGTCAAGGAGATCGAGACGCCCGAGGGCATCAGGAAGGTCGAGACGGGCGAGACGGACCTGCTCGAATCGGGGGTCGAGGTCATTGCCAAGCCCCCGGGCAAGGAGCCGCGATCGATCAGCCAACTCTCGGGCGGGGAGAAGACGCTGACGGCAGTCGCGCTCCTCCTGGCGATCTTCAAGAGCAAGCCCAGTTGCTTCTGCGTGCTCGACGAGGTGGACGCGGCCCTCGACGACGCGAACGTCGGGCGCTACTGCGCGGTCGTGCGCGAGTTCACCACGCACTCGCATTTCATCGTCATCACACACAACAAAAAGACCATGCAGAACGCGGACCGACTCTTCGGCGTCACAATGCAGGAACGCGGCGTCTCGACGCGCGTGACGGTGAAGTTTGACCGCACCACGGGTCAGGCCGAGGCGAAAATGGCACCGCCACCGAGCACGAGCGAGACGCCCGCAGAAGTCGCGGCCGGCGGGTCGGAGACGCCGCGGAAGGCGATGCTGAGACGTGCGCTGGCGGGCATGCGAGAGACGCCTGTGAAGACGTAGGTCGTTTCGTGCGATCAGCCTGCCGACTTTTCGCGGCGACGGCGGGCGCGGGCGGCCATGTCGGTGATGTAGCGCTGGAAGTCGTCGTGCAGGATCTTCATCGCGGGGTTGGCGATCATGCGCTGGAATGAGTCCTCACGCTCGATGTCGCGCATCCGCGTGACCCATGAGTGGTAGTAATCGTCGGGGAGTTGGCCCATCCGGTGGCTGTACCAGACGATCTCGAAGACCGAGACCTGCATCAGGTTCATGAAGTACTCACGGACCTCCTGTGGCGAGGCGAGGCCCTCGACATCGTGCTTGTAGACGGCCGCGAGCGATGGATCATCGACACGCATTCGGCGGAGTTGGAACTGCAACTCGACCAGTTTGGAGAAGTTGGCCACATGCTGCGCGCGGCGCGTCGCGCGAAACTGCACGGCGGTGAAAATGAGCCCGCCCGCGATCGCGAACGACGAGACGGCCTGGAGGACGATCTGGAGGTAGATGGGATTCATGCGGCGATTGTTGGAGGGCCGCTTCACCGCCTGGCCGCATTTGAACATGGCGGATCGCACGATCTGACATGGCCCGGCGCCCCGCTGAGCCGCTACTGTTTCGACCCATGCCCAGCAAGTCACCAGCACGACGAGAGCAGCCCAAGGAATACGTCCTGGGAACCGATCAGACCGAGTCCGATCGGCTCGGGCTCCAGCATCGGTTGTGGTCCGCCTGCGCGCACGACCTCTGGGAGCAGGCTCGCATCGGGCCGGGGCAACTGATGCTCGACGTGGGCTGCGGCCCGGGCCACGCGACGATCGACATGGCCGAGATCGCCGGGCCCACCGGTCGCGTCATCGCCATCGACGAGTCGCCGCTTTTCCTCAAGCAACTCAACGATCGCGTGCAGGGGCGGCACCTCTCGAACGTCGATCGCGTGCTGGGCGATGCGGCCAAACTCGGCGAGATGTTGCCGTACATCCAGGGTGCCGCGGACCTGGCGTACGCACGCTGGGTGCTCTGCTTCGTCCCCGATCCCGAGGCCGTCGTCGCCGGTGTCGCGGCGTTGCTGAAGGCCGGCGGGCGGTTCGCGGTGCAGGACTACTTCAACTACGAGTCGATGTCGCTCGCGCCGCGGCGGGAGGCGTTCTCGCGCGTGATCCGCGCTGTCGCCGCCAGTTGGCGCGGGCGCGGGGGCGACCCAGACATCATGTCCCGCCTGCCGGGGCTCTTTCGCAAGCACGGGCTCGAGGTCGCCCATCTGGCCGTTCGCCAGCGGATCGCCACGCCGGGCTCGACCATGTGGAACTGGCCCGACTCATTCTGGCGGTCGTTTGTGCCGCGGTTGCAGGAGCAGAGGCAGATCACGGCGGAAGAGCGGGCGGCGTTCGAGCGGGCGTGGGCCGAGGCCTCGGCGGACCCGGACACGTTCATGCAACTGCCGCCGGTGTTCGATCTGGTGGGCGTGAAGCGCTAGGCCGAGGTACGCTTGCCATGTGACACCGCGGCCCGACGACCGAACCCTCATCAACCCCGGCATGACGCCCGCGCCGCGGGGCGACGGGCTCGAGGCCGGTACGACGCTCGGCGGGCGATATCGCGTCGTCAATCGCCTCGGCAAGGGCGGCATGGGCGACGTCTATCGCGCCGACGACCTCACGCTGGGCGTCTCCGTGGCCGTCAAGTTCCTGCCCGCGTCGCTCGCCGCCGATCCTGTCAAACTCGACCGTTTCCGTGCCGAGGTTCGCCTCGCCCGGCAGGTAAGCCACGCCAACGTCTGCCGCGTCTTTGACATCGGCGAGAGCGACGGGCGCGTCTTCCTGACGATGGAATATGTCGACGGCGAGGATCTTGCGTCTTTGCTCCGGCGCATCGGACGATTGCCGCAGGACAAGGCCGTGCAGATCGCGCGGCAGATCTGCTTCGGGCTGGCGGCGGCGCACGAGCAGGGCATCATCCATCAGGACCTGAAGCCGGCCAACATCATGCTCGACGGGCGCGGCAACGCACGGATCATGGATTTCGGAATCGCCGGCGCGGCGGCTGATCTTGCCTCGCACCAGGGTCCGCACGCCGGCACGCCGGGGTACATGGCCCCCGAGCAGGCGTCGGGCGGCGCGCTGACCAGACAGGCGGACCTCTACGCGCTGGGCGCGGTGCTCTACGAACTCTTCACGGGCGTGCGGGCCATTGATAGTGCCGCCGCCGGCGTGAATGCACGTCGCGCCTCCCCCACCACCACCGGGCCGACACGCCCGACCACACTTGTTCCCGACCTTGATCCGGCCGTCGAGCGTGTCATCCTGCGATGCCTCGAGCCAGAGCCGGCCAAACGGCCGCCCTCGTCGATGGCGGTCGCCGCAGCCCTGCCCGGAGGTGATCCGCTCGCGGCGGCGCTGGCCGCGGGCGAAACGCCCTCGCCCGAACTCGTCGCGGCGTCGGGCGGCGTGGAGTTGATGAGCCCGACAGCGCTCTGGTCGCGCGGCGGCATCGTTGTCGCGCTGCTGGCGCTGAGCGTCATCGCGACGGCGTCGTGGAGCCTGGTCTCGCGAGTCAAACCGGCGAAATCACCAGTGGTGCTCGAGGACCGCGCGCGAGAGATCGTGCGGAAACTTGGCTACGCCGATTACCCCTCCACCGATTCCGCCCGCGGTCTCACGCTCCGAAGCGCGTTTGCCGCCAAGGTCAACCTCGACAAGGAGGTGACCGACAAGCCCACAAGGCTCGCGGCACGACCGGGAGCCTATGAGTTTTGGTATCGACAGAGCCCCGCGGCAATCGTCGCGGAATCGAACGAGGGCGTCGTCTCGATGCTGACGCCACACCCGGTCCGCGCGGGCGAGGTCGTTCTCCGCACCGACTCCGCAGGACGGCTCGAGACCTTTATCGCGGTCCCGTCGCGCAGACGATCGCCCATCACGCCCGCAGAGGAAAGCGGCCCGTCATCAGTTGGAACCGCCGCGACCGTGACGCAGCAGGACGCCGACGTGGCCACGCTCTTCCAACTCGCGGAGTTTGATCCTTCGCGATTCGCTCCCGCGCCGCCGACGGTCCGGGCCTTCGTGGCGACGGACGTGGTGAAATCATGGACGGGGACGATGGCTGGGGCCGAGAACCTCTCGATCGTCGTTCACATCGGCTGGACCGACGGGCGCGTGAACCTGTTCAGCACGGTCTATCCGTGGGCGATGCCCGGCCCCGAGACCAAACCGCAGCCCCCGCCGCCACGGACTCTGCTCGCGTACTTCTCCGACGCCGTGATCGTGCTGATCGTGATCGGCGCGGCAACGCTGGCGTGGCGCAACCTCCGCGCCGGCCGGGGCGATCGCACTACCGCCTTCCGCGTTGGGCTTGCGGTGCTGGGGCTCATGCTTCTGACGCTGGCGAGCCTGCAGCACGCCATGCCGGCCCTCCGCGGCGTGCTCTTCGACGGCGATCGCGTCTCGATGGCCGTCTTCACCGCTGTCGAGTTCTGGCTGTTTTATGTCGCGCTCGAACCCTATGTGCGCCGCGTCTACCCGCACGCCCTCGTTGGCTGGGCGAGGGCCGCGCGCGGCGCGGCGCTCGATCCGCTCGTGGGCCGACAGATCCTCGTCGGGCTTGTCATCGGCTCGATCAGCGTAGCTTCGACCGTGTTCTATGTGTCCGTGCTTCGGATGTCCTCCGACACGGGCGATCGGGTGTTCCTCCTGGGCAGAACGGCTGCTTATCTCGGCGGGCCGAGCCAAGCGACAGCGTTTGTCGGTTCGGCGATGGTCAACGCGCTCATGTTCGGAGCGGGCAGCATGCTTCCCGTCATCGCCGGGCAGATCATCTTCCGCCGGCGCTGGGTCGGCTATGTGCTGCTCGCCGTGGTGCTCGCCGGCATGAGCGGGCAGAATCTCATCTCCAACCCAACCGAGAGCATCCCCAGCGTGGTCATCGCGATGATCCCCATGCTCGCCATCCGTCGCGGCGGTTTGCTCGGGCTTGTTGTCACACACATCACCATCAGCCTGGGCCTCATGCTGCCCGTCGGGCTCGACTGGTCCCACTGGCTGACCTCTCCCGTCTGGATCCCCGCGACCGTGCTCGCGGCAATGCTGGCGCTCGCCGTCCGCGGCGCGGCCGGTCGCCCGCCAGCGCATTGAAGCATCATGATGCCTCGTCGTGGTCCACCGCCGGCACCACATCGATCACAAATCGATCGCCCGCCACGCGCGCGCAAGCCCGAAGGCCCAGCGATCGGCACAACTCGGCGACGAGATACAGCCCCATCCCGCGGTGCGAGCGATCCGTCCGCGACGCCTCGCCGCGCCAGAGTGGCTCGAAGACTCGCGCCGCGTCGGCCTCACGAAGTTCCACGGGACCGTTCTCGACTTCCAGAATCGTCCCCAGGCCGCATCGGCTCACACGCACGCTCGCGCTCCCGCTCGCGTTGGTCGTGTGATCCGCGACGTTCTGGATGATGTTGCGGACGATCACGCCGATCGCCGCTCGTGGGCCGACCCATGTTGCGCCTTCATCGCCCTCGATCGTCCAGGCGATCGTCGGCGCGCGGCCGGCTAACTCCCGTGCCAACGGCATGATCGCCACCGCCTCCGCCGGGTGGTTCGCGAACGCCTCGGTGCCTCGCGCGGCAGCGAGCAGCACTTCGAGCAGCGCTCCCATCTCTTCCGCCACGGCACCCGCCTGCACCACCACGCGCTCCGAGCGAGACGCCTCAGGCCACCGCCGCGCCACGTCGACGATCGCCCGCAGTTCGGCGATCGGTGTGCGCAACTCGTGCGCCGCGGCGTCGGTGAATCGCCGCTCACGCTCCATCGCGCCGCGCAGCCGCTCCAGTGCCTCGTCCAGCGTCCCCACGACCGGACGCAACTCGTCGGGATAGGCCTCGGCACCGGAAATGCGCGACGGATCGGCGGGATCGACGCCCGCCAACTCCCGGCTCAAGCGTTCGAGCGGCTGGAGGCCGCGACGCACCCCGACCATGACGGCCGTCGCCGTCCCGACGAGCGCGACGATCACACCGCCGCTGAGGACCGCGCCCAACAGCGACTCGGTGCGACGGATGGCTTCCGTGCCACGCGCCGCCTGGACCACGACCGTTCGCGCCGGGTCGACGGCCTGCGGTTCGTCGTGCGTGTCCTCCGGATCCCGCGCCGCGAGCCTCGCGATGGTCGCGCAGCGCACGCGCCGCCCGTCGGGGAGCACGAGTTCCAAGAACGCCGGCCCGGCGTCAAGCGCTGGGGCTTGGCTCTCCAGAACGATGTTCCCGGGTGTCTGCGCGACCATGTGCCCGTCGCCGGTCGTCACGCGCAGGATGATGCCGATGTCCTCCTCGCGCAGCGGGCCGAGGTACTCGAGTTTGATGCCCCCGGGTTCCCCCGGTCCGTGGGGCTCCTCGATCGCCAGCGACGCGAACGTGTGCGCCCGCGCGGCAAGATCGGCGTCGAACCGGGCGCGCAGCACGGCCCGCGTGATCGCAAAAGTCGCCACGCCCGAGACCACCAGCGCCGCGGCCGCGCCGCAAAGCGTGCGAACGACGATCGCGCGACGCAGCGAACTCACGAATCGCCTGCTGCAAGCACAAGGTAGCCCCGGCCGCGACGCGTGCGCACGAACTCGCGCACGCCGGCCTCCTGCAGGCGTCGGCGGATGCTGGCGATCGCCGAATCGACCGAGTTGCTCCACACCTGCCGATCCTCCCCGTACACATGCTCCTCCAGTTCCGCGCGCGAGACCGTACGCCCCGCGTTGAGCACGAGGTACTCGAGCACGGCGTACTCGCGCGGCGCGAGCGCGATCTCGCCCCGGCTGGTCGCGAATCGCTTGGCCGCCAAGTCTAACTCCACCTCGCCCACGCGAATCACGTTGCTCGCGGCACCGCGCGAACGGCGGCACAGCGCCTCAACCCGCGCCAGCAACTCGTCAAACGCGAAGGGCTTGATGAGAAAGTCGTCGGCACCCGCCCGCAGCGCCTCGACACGCCGTTCGACTCGATCCTGGGCGCTCAGAATGAGCACCGGGACGACGCAGCGCTCCGCCCGCACCTGCCGAAGCAGGCTCAGCCCATCAAGTTCGGGGAGCATGAGGTCGAGCACGATGAGGTCGTAGTCGGTGGTGCGCGCGTGGATCAGCCCGTTGCGACCGTCGCCGCACGCATCGACCGCGTACCCCGCCGAGCGCAGGCCATCCTCGAGCGTCTGGCGGAGACGCGACGAGTCCTCAACGACCAGGAGCCTCATGGCGTGCAGCGTACCGCGCGAGGCTTACGGCTCGTTCCCGTCCTGGCCGTCGTCCTCTTCTTCCGCGCCGAGATAGGTGCCGTCGGCGGCGACAACGAACTCAGAGCCGGTGGCATCGACCTCAAACCGGCCCTCGGGCGAGCGCTCGATCTCGTGGATCGTGCCGTCACCCAAATACCGACGGATCGTCGCCTGGACGGCCGCCGGGCACTGCTCAAGGCTGACCTGAACGTCGCCGTCCTCGTCGGGCGTTTCGAGCGCCCGGTATCCGATCCCCGCCATCGCGGTCGCCGCGATCCCCATCCCCGCCAGTACAAGTAGTCCGGTGCGTTTCATCGGTTTGCTCCTGCTGAGCCATTGTATCGACTCAAGCGCATCCAGTATCGCACGCCAACACCCCGGAAACATGACGAACGGATGACGCCCAAATCTGGCGGATCGGGTGCAGCAAAGGAAACCCAGAAACCCGTACGACAGGCCCTATGTTGGCCCCACAAACGCTTGGATCTTTGCCGTCCGCTCGTTTCGGGCCATACGACGGGTTATGTGCCCTACCGCCAACTTCCCGCACGACCCGGATCAGAGGGTACGATCCTCAGTGGGAACCAGTGGAACTCCAGCGCCGCGAGCGAATGAAGCGGCAGGCGCGCGCACGGGCGCGGCGGCCAACCCCGCCACACCCCCGACCGAGCCGCTCATGCCCGCCGAGCCCGTCACCATCCGCACACTACGCAAGATGCGAGATCGCGGCGACCGGTTCGCCTGCCTCACCTGCTATGACGCCACCACAGCACGATGGCTCGAACGCGGGGGCGTGCCGGTGCTCCTCGTCGGCGATACCGCCGCCGAAGTCGTCCTGGGCTTTGACCGCACCATCGACATGCCGCTCGACGTGTTGATCGCCTTGACGGCTGGGGTCAAGCGCGGCGCGCCGCGGACGCTCGTCATGGCCGACATGCCGTTCCTGAGTTACACCGCCGATGACGCCGAGGGCGTGCGAAACGCGGGCCGATTCATGACCGAGGGCCTCGCCGACGTGGTCAAGGTCGAGGCCGACGCGTCTCAGGCAGCGCTCGTTGAGCGCATGGCCCGCGCCGGCATCCCCGTCTGTGCGCACGTCGGCAGCCGCCCGCAACAGGCCGGCCTCGCGGGCGGTTACGGCGCGGCGGGCCAGACCGCCGAGGCGGGTGCCCGTGTCGTGGCCGATGCGGTGGCCCTCGAGCGCGCCGGCGCGGTCCTGCTCCTGGTCGAGGCCGTTCCCGACGAGGTCGCGGCCGAGGTCGTCGCGCGCACGCGCGCGCCCGTGATCGGCATCGGCGCGGGCCAGGCCTGCCACGGGCAGGTTCTCGTGCTCCAGGACCTCCTCGGCATGACCGACGCCGCCCCGCGCTTCGCCGAGCCCGTCGCCCAACTCGGTGCGGCGACGCAAAAGGCGGCCGCGGAGTGGGTCCGGCGCGTCAGCAGCGGCCGCATCGGTGGGCGAAGTTATGCCATGAAACCCGGTGAGTCCGAGAAGTTCCGAAACCTGATGGGCCAACGGGCCGAATGAATGATGGTGGGGCGGCGAGTGTTCGTGGGGCGGCTGTTGTTGGAGGGCGTCATGCGGCGATTTGTCTCGTTCGGGCCTGCGCTGGTCGTTCTGCTCACCGTCATCGCCGTGCTTCTGGGCGCGCCGGCGGCGGTCCGGCGCATCGATGCCGCCCGCACCTCCGCCCGCATCGTGCTCGCCCAGTCCACGCTTCGCGACGACGACATCCTCGAGCGGCTCAATACCGCCGTTCGTGCTGTCGCCGATTCCGTTCGCCCGTCGATCGTGCATCTGGAGGTGATCGGCGCGCGGGGCGAGGGCCGGACGTTCGCGGGTCGCTCGACAGGCTCGGGCTGGGTCTATGACGCCGAGGGCCACATCGTCACCAACGCCCACGTCGTGCGCGGTGCCACCCGCATCCAGGTCGAGTTCGCCAGCGGCCGCACCGCCGAGGCCCGCATGATCCGCGGCGAGGCCTTCGTCGCCGATCCCTTCACCGACATCGCCGTCATCAAGGTGCCCGCCGATGAGGACCTCTTTCCGCTCCCTCGCGCCACGGGCCTCATGCCCAAGCAGGGCGAGCGCGTCTTCGTCTTCGGCTCCCCCTTTGGCTTCAAGTTCTCGATGAGCGAGGGGATCATCAGCGGCCTGGGACGCGACCCCAGCACCGCCAACGACTTCGAGGGCTTCACCAACTTCATCCAGACCGACGCCGCCGTCAACCCCGGCAACTCCGGCGGCCCGCTCGTCGATATCAAGGGCCGAATAGTCGGCATGAACGTTGCCATCGCCACCGGACGCGACAACCAGGGCACGGTCGCCGAGGGCCAGAGCGCCGGCATCAGTTTCGCCATCCCCCTGGGCACCATCGAGTTCGTCGTCGATCAACTCATCGCCGCCGGCAGTGTCCGACGCGGATTCATGGGCCTTAGCGTCGGCGGCGGCCGCGGCGACCCCACCCGCTACGTCCCTGAACTCAAACGCGCCGGCGTCCGAATCCCCGGCGTCCAGCGCGACGGCCCCGCCGAGAACGCCGGCATCCGCTCGGGCGACATCATCACCGAGATCGCCGGCCAGCCCATCGTCAGTTGGGAGATGCTCCGATCCGTCGTCACCAGCCTCAGGCCCGAGCAGGCCGTCCCTGTTCGCCTCTGGCGCGATGGCGGGGAGGTTGATCTGACCGTCAAACTCGGCGAATATCCCCAGCAGCAGCAACTCGAAATCCCCTCCGCAGGCCGAGCCCTCGCCGGCTTCGGCATCCAACTCGGCTTCTTTACCGGCACCGCGGGCAAGCCGATCGTCCCCGGCGTCGAGTCCGGCTCCGCCGCCGAACGCGCGGGCCTCCGCGCCGGCCAACTCGTGCTCAAGGTCGGCGAGACCGCCGTCGCCACCTGGAATGAGGTCTTCGCCGCCGCCGCCGAGCAGGGCTTGTTGCTGGGCAAGGCCGTCGATCTCGAACTCGCCGAGACCAACGACCAAATGCAGAGCAGCGTGAAGTCGGTTCGCATCCGCGTGCCGCGCTGATCGACGAGCCCGAACCGCACGCGAGGATCGAACTGGCCCCCGGCCCCTACGGACACCCCGCGGCATAGCGGCTGATGAAACAGATGTAGTCCGCGACGTCTATCTGTCCGTCCACCGTGCAGTTGGCATACGGGTCGTTCTGCGAGAGTTTCGCCGTGAAGCACGCAAAGTCCGCGACGGTCAACTGCCCGTCGAGATTGCAGTCGGCATAGCAGTTGGGGCAGCCGACCCAGATCGCCGCTCGCTGCACCGTCCCGCCGCCGGCTGTGGTGCCGGTCTTGGCAAAGAGCGCGCGGCCCCGGGCCGTCTCGATCACGAGCATCTGCCGGCTCAGGCTCCCCACCCCCGCGCCGAGTGGCTCGATCGTCTTCCCGTCCCACCGCGCGATGTTCTTCGCCGCCACGCCACCGATCATGTCGAAGAGCCCCGAAAGATAGAGCGCCGGCCCGCGCCCGTCGTCAAAGACCTTCATGTCGTGGATCTGCGTGCTGATCGGAAACTCGAAGACCACCTCCCACCCCTCGGCAGTCCAGCGGTGGATGCCCGTGTGGACTACGCCATTGATCTGCGGCCGCAGGTTGGTGTAGATCGCCGGGCCGAAGCCGTCGTCCCAGACCACCGCGCAGCGCGCCCCGTTGCCGATGCTAATCGGCGGCGGCCAGGGGTTGGACCACCGCACCCCGTCCCACTTCGCAAAGCCGCCCGTAGTCGCCTCGCCGATGCCCGAAAAATACCCCAGCGCATAAATCGCCGGGCTGTTTCCGTCGTGATAATACACAAGACGCGGTGGCTCACCGTCGATATTGCCGATGTTCTTCCAGATACCGTTGCCCTGGTATTCCCCAACTCCGTTGAACACCGGAGTCGGAGAATACCACCGTGCGCCGTGGCCAATGTTGGCTGTAGCGTTCTGACTAATGTGATTGTTTTGCCAAATGCCATACGGCTGAAGCTGCCATCCGAGTACTGAGTATCGAAAGCAAGTCCACACGGGCGGTGCCGAGGCGCTATGCCTGGCGGGGCTGTATGGGATCCCCTGGCTGCTGAGAAGCACATACAGGCCCGGGCCATTGCCGTCATCAACACTCAGCAGGCCTACTCCAAACCACGCCGCGGGTACGGTGGGTCTTCCCATACTGGTCCAGGTCTTACCATCCCACGACCACACATCGGGCGGAATTGACCCAAAGTCGTTGCTCAGTGCGTGCAGTCGCGCGCCGCTTCCGTGGTCGTGCGCCTCGTAGATGATCTGCTGCGAGTTGCCGGGGACGGTCGAGATGTCAACCTTGGCCCAGTAAGACGAACAGTTCTGAGCGATGCTATGCCTGGGCCACGCGGCGGACAGAACAAGAAGGAACGTCCAAATCAAGGCCATTGAGCGCGCCATGACAATACTCCTAAGCGACGATCACGCAGTAAAGCGTGAGCCGTCGCAGTGCGGAGAACTAAAACAAGTTATGGTGTGATACGCGTCGTCACCCAATCGAACGCATCGGTGGGGTGGTCCGAGCGCCCGGTCTTGAAGATGCCGTTGTATTGGTTGCCGCCAATGTACATGATCCGAGCCGTGATGCTCGTCGCCTCATCAAACCCATCCGCCGATCCGCCAGACCAGGGCAGAGCGGGGATAGAGCCGTCAGGAAGCCACCCGTGTGGACGAGGAATCGCGCCGGAATCAGCGGGGTCATAATAAAAACTCAGATAATCATAGTTCGGCGTTCCCGTGCCGCCCACCTTGTCCGTCGCGCCGGCGATAAACAGGCGCTTGTCTTCACTGGTGAACGCGACATAACTCATGGACGTCGGGTAGTCATTGTTGTCCGTGTTGCTGCCGTTGTTCGAGTTATCGTAGTGTGCCCACCACATCAGGCTCTGGGTTGACACTTTGTAGCACACCGTCGCGATGTCGGTCGTCGTGCCACTTTGCGTGCGAGTCGTCCCTGTCACCGCGATGCGAAAACCTGACGTGATCGTCCCGCCCGGGCTGATGTCAAAGACGGCCAAGGCGACCGGGATGTCGACATCCTCGCCGCTTCCCGGTGTCAAGTCGTCATATGTCTGGTTCCACATCTCCGCCAGCGAATCGCTGATCGCCGCGCCGCCCGACGGGGTGATCAACATGACCCACGTCAAAAAGTCCTGCTTGACCGGGCTCGTGCCCGTGTCCGTCCGGTGCGCCGCGAACGCGATCACATTCGGCGAGACCTGCGGCCCAGACTGAGGCGTGACCGCCTTCAGCACGTCGCTCTGCGTCGAAGTCTGCGACAGCGTCAGCGGAGAGCCCGTCATCGCCGTGCCCGTTGGCAGATTCGTCCCCGGCAAATAGTTGGACTCCGCCCGCCACCCCAGCACCACCGCCTGCGTCCGCGGCGGGCTGCTCCCCGACACCGGCGTCGTCACGCCCACGAGCACGTTTGCCCCGCTCGACGAACTCGAATACTCGAGCGCGACGCCGATCGGCACATCGTCCGCCGTGCCGGACGAGGTCCAGTATTGGTCCATGATCTTCGCGCCCGTGGAAGCGTCATAGACCCGAACATTCATGTCCTTTCCGTTGCCATAGCCTGTAGCCTCGGAGACGACCGCGACGTAAGCCGGCGTGATGTTCGTGGGCGAGGTGGTCAGGATCGCGATCCCCACCGGCACCTCATTCGTGCCCGTTGCGGCGCCCGGCAGCGTCTCCGACGCTGACCACGTCAGCGCCAGCGAGGTCGGCATGGTCAGCACGTTCGTATGGAATGCCGCGACGACCACCCGCAAGTCGCCATTCGACTTCGCCTCCGTGCCCGCGATGAACGCTTGCACATAGATGCTGTTGCCGGTCGAGAATGCCACGACCTTCGCCTCTCGGATGGCTTTGTTGGCGGTGATCGGAAACTGCGCCTCGGCCAGCACCTTCCCAGTGGCGCTGACCCCCGACGGCGGCCCGCCTGTGCAACCCGACGTGCATGAGAAGAAGTCGTACAGCACCAGCGACATCACGCTCGTCGTTGATGTGATGTACTTCGTGCCCGCCACGAGCACATGCTGCTCGCTCGTCCCGATGCCCACCGGCCTCTCCACCGCACCCGCCACCGGAGTGAGGTCTGGAAACTGGTGCTCCCAGACCGGCGTCTGCGCGCGAGCCTCGCTACAGACCATACCCGGCCCCCCCCCCGAACGTACCGAATACGAACGCCGCCATCCCAACGACCCACGCCTTCACATTCCCGCGATCTTTCATGGCCATCTCCCTTCATCGTGGGGCATCAGCGCGACAGCCGCCAAGCCCCGGACCCAGGATCACATCGCCACGCTCTGTATGTAGTACCACAACCGGGCCCAGGTTGCAAGATAATTCCGCGTTGCCGGCAAGTTTTTGAACGATTGAGTCCGCCCGCCCGCCCGCCTCAATCCGCCGGGCGGACTCAATCCGCCAGCGCGTTCCCCGTCCGCGTGCGATAGTGCCGGAACAGCCGTGCGAACAGGTCGAGCACCTTCAGCGGCATGTGCCCTTCCGCCTCGCGCGCCGCCCCGAGCCGATACATGAGTTCCCATTGCCGCGCCTGCGTGGCGATCGCCCACGTCGTGCGGCTGCGCGGGTCATAGATGTTCGTCGATTCGCCCGTGTTCCCGTTGAGTTCCACGATCGTGAACCCGCCCCCCTCGCGCAGCGCCTCGTCCGTCGTGTATCGAACGTCGAAGCGCCCGATATCCAGCGGCTCGCCCCGCGGCCCGCGAAAGCCCGACGCGATCTCATCGATCCGCCGCTCCAGCGCCGGCGTGATCAGGTCCGCCCCGTCGAGAAAGAGCGTGCCCTGGCAGTGATTGCCGGCCTCGCCCAGCCGCAGCCGTTCGCCCACCGCGAGCACCTCCTCCCGCCGCGCCGCGAGCCGTTCGAGGAACACGCTCGCCTGCAACGAGAACCGCGGGTGTCGCAGGATGAGCGACTCGAGCGTCCGCTCGCCGTCTCCGATGAGGATTGGGAACTGCTTGCGCGTGATGGAGAAGATGAAGCCGGCGAGTGGCAAGGTCGCGCGCGCGCCGTGGCCCGGGCCGTCGCGCGGGGCGTCGGGGTTTCGCGCCCACAAGATGCCGCACTCGTGAGGCCCGGGCGCGAAGCGCTGGAGGATCGCGGGATTCCTCATGTTCTGGAAGTAGCCGACAAAGTCCTGCGGCGCGCGCACCAGTTTGAGCGCGAACCCGCGATGCCCGCTGTCCGGCTTCACAATCAACGGATACCCGCCAAGGTCCGCGTGCGCGGCCACGAGATCGGCGGCGAGCGCGGCCCGGCGCGCGGGATCGTGGTCGGCCGGCACGAGCGCCGACGGCGCGCACTCCGGGGCCGCCAGCGCGCGCAAAATCGCGTCCTTGGATTCGCCGACGACTCCCCCACCACCCGAGATACCGGGGTTGGCGGCGGTGAACACGATCGGGCCGTAGCGCAGCCCGAGATAGGTATAGATCGGTGCCATGGGCCAGTACATGGTCCACGAGGGCCAGAACTCGTGATGCCGCGCGCGACGGAACGCACGGCCGAGGTGCTGCCGACCCAGCCTGGTGAGCAGCAACGGGACAACTCGCGGCACCGCAACAACCACCGGCAGCGTGAGCGCGAAGCCCAGCACCCCCGCCCGCGCGATCGTGGGATGGAGGAGCACCGCGGCCAGGAGCAACGACGCGAGCACGAACCACAGCGCCCACAAGCACCACGCCAGGGCCGCGCCGAGCAGAAGAAAGACTAGCGCCGGGAGACCGGGGCGCGTCTGCCCGACGATCGCCGCGATGGCTTCCTGATGTCCCGGCGTGAGTCGAGAGACGAACGCGAGCCACATCGGATGCGTGCGCACGCGCGACCGCCACGCCGCTATCGGCCGCGCATGGATCCCCTCGCCGGCGATGACCTCCCTTTGCCGCCGCGCGCCCGCGCGACACGCCGAAGCGAACACCCACGCCTGTGCCGCCAGCATTGCCGCCAGAGTCACGCCGATATCGACGATGCCGAAACTGACCAGCAGCGCGGCGACGCTCATCCAGAGCCGCCCCCACTTCCGGATCGCCCACGCGAGCAAAAGGAACTGGAGCAGCCAGTGCAAACCATGAAACGCGTCGGCGAGCGCTCGCCCCGGCGCTCCAAGCACGGGCACGGGCCGGGGCGCGAGGTTGGCGTGTTGCCGAGTCGGCGTGAGGCCGGCGGCGCGGTCGATCTCGGCGCGCGCGACGAATCGCGCGATGTGCTCCGCCGCTTCGTCGGGCTGGAGGAACGGCATGAAGTGGCTCGCGTCGAGCATGACGAGCGTCGAGCCGGGGATGAGTTCGTGCGCGCGTTCGGCGGCATGATCGGGGCTCAGGAAATCGTGCCGCCCGTGCAAGATGAGCGTCGGAGCCGTGAGCGCGCGCATGATCGAGGCCAGCGGGCGCATGTCCGAGTCCCAGAAGTTGCGCGTCGAGGCACGCATGACATCAACGCCGCGGAACACACCGAAATGCGGCGTGAGGTATCGCAGCGCTGTCGAGCCGGCATAGCCGACGGCGTATTTCAGGTGCTCAAAGTAGTACGACCCCGAGCCCTCGGTGGATTGATCCGCGACGGAGGCCATGAGCGTGATCGAGGCGACGCGATCGGGAGCGAGGTCGGCGATGTTCAGCGCGACGCCGCCCCCGAGCGACCAGCCGACGACGTGCGCGCGCGAGAAGCCCAGCCAATCCATGAGCGAGATGACTGCGCGGGCGTGCGCGCGGATCGAGAGCGATGGCGGATCGGGATCGGAAGCCCCGAAGCCGGGGAGGTCGAGGGCGATCACGTCGCGGTTGAGGCGCTTCAGCGCGGGTCCGAGGCGATTGAAATCGTCAGCGGCACCGGGTGAGCCGTGGATCAGGACGATGGGCGTATCCCAATCGGTACCCGGAAGCGGACGAGTTGGGCGGCCGTTCCAAGACCGACCTGTGAGCCACGATCGATACGCGATTGGCATCCGGTGGTCGGTCGAGCCGCGATCGGTCATGGCCGGCAGGGCCACCGAGTCTGTGGCCTCTCGCGGCGCGACGGGATGGCCATGTTGCCACACCCACGACGCAATCAAGAGCCCGGCGTAGACGAGCCAGCCCGACCAACGCCACACCGACCAGCGCAACCACGATCGTTGCCATGAACGCGCGTCGCTCATCGCCCGTCGTAGAGCCGCTCGCCGAGCCAATCGGAGAGTTCGGGGATGGCCCTGATCTTGTTGGCGGTCAGATCAATGTCGTAGGGCACGCGAACGAACTGGACGTACCCGAGGGGAGTCTTCTGGACGCCCTCGTCGGGGCCGTAAACGATCGCGTAACTGGCGCGGGGATCGAGGTCGCGGGGTTGCCCGACGGAGCCGACGTTGATGACGGCTTTCTCGCCCTCCATGAAGCGGTAGCAGGCGTCGCCGAGTTCCGACGGCGGGTAGAAGTCGGGCTCGTTGGTGAAAACGCCTGGGACGTGGGTGTGCCCGACGATGCAGACTCTGTCGACGCGCTCGAAGATGCCCTGCATCTTGTCCGGGCCGTTCATCGCGTCATCAGGGAAGATGTATTCATTGATCGGCCGGCGCGGGGAGCCATGGACTGCCAGCAGTGGAACCGCGGCCCCGGGCGGGGTCTCGACGACGCGGACGCGCAGCCGACCGAGGAAGTCGTAACGCTCCGAGAGGAGTTTCTCACTGGGCTCTTTGGCAAACTGCTCGCGCGTCCAGAAGGCGGCGGACTCGGCCCCCGGGTTGAAGTTCGTGGGCTCGTAGAGCACCCCGAAGTCGTGGTTGCCCATGAGCGACCAGGCGCACCGCTGACGAACGAGGTCCACGCACTCGAGCGGATCGGGTCCGTAGCCCACGATGTCGCCTAGGCAGATGATGCGAGAGACCCCGCGGCGGTCGATGTCCTCGAGCACCGTCTTGAGGGCCGAGGCGTTGGCGTGGATATCGGAGATGACGGCGGTGGGCACCGGGGAGTTCCGGAGAGCGGGGACTGGGGTCTCTGGCCGCGGGGAAGCGAGGGAGTTACATCGGCTTCTTGTTGATGGTCACGTCGTAGACGTTGAGGAGTTTTTCCTTGTCAAAGACCATCTCCTGTCGGGAGAGGCCCACGACGTCGTACTCGGGGGTGAGTTCGATGGCGTCCACCGGGCAGGCCTCCTCGCACATCCCGCAGAAGATGCACCGCAACTCGTCGATCTCGAACTTCTTCGGATATTTCTCGCGGTCGTCCCAGGGGCTCTCGGCGGCCTCAATATGGATGCACCGGGCCGGACAGATCGTCGGACACATCATGCAGGCGACGCACTTGACGCGGCCTTCCTCGTCACGGTTGAGCCGATGCACCCCGCGGAAGTTGCGGCTCTCGATCCCGCCTTCTTCCGGCGTGAAGTGCTCGCGGCGCTCCTCGGGATACTGAATCGTGCGGCTGGTCTTGCCCTGGCCAAAGGAGGTGAAGAAGTGCCGCATCGTGGTCGCAAACCCGCGGAAGACCTCGGGGAGATAGACCCCCTCGAGGCGGTTGAGCGGAGGGGTCTCGACGCGGAGGATGTCCTGGTCGCGGATGGCCATGCGGGGCGAAGTATACGGGGTCGGAGGGACGGGCATTTGGGACTTCGCCGAGGGCGAATACGATTCGCCGGTTTCTACGACTCAACCGAATAGGAATACAGCGGCGTGCGAAAGGCGATGCCCATGAGCAGCAAACGACGTGCATTACTGGCTTCCGTCTGCGTGATATTCGCGGTGGACGCGGCGCGGGCGCAGCCCCCCAACTACGACTTCGACTTCGTGACCGTCGGTGACGCGGGGAACCCGGGCCACGCTCCTACGCCCAATGGCCTCTTTGGGCGGCGCGGCGCGGTCAACTACGACTACCGCATCGCCAAGTTCGAGATCAAGAGTTCGCAGTGGATGGAGTTTTTGAACGCCTATTCCAGCGCTCCGGGCGACCCGTACTCATTCTGGGCAGTGCATGGCGGCTTCACCCCCGATCCCAACTACCCCGGCCCGGGCTTCCAGTGGATTCCCATTTCGGCGCAGTCCGGCGATTGGCCAGTGATCGGCATCACCTGGCGGCAGGCCGCACGCTATGTCAACTGGCTCCACAACGACAAGGCCCCGACGCTCGCGGCCCTCGACACCGGCGCGTATGACACCACGACATGGGGCAATGGCCCGCTCGGCCCCGGCACGTTCTCCGACGAGCACACCCATCTTCCGGGCGCGAAATATTGGATCCCGACGCTCGACGAGTGGCTCAAAGCGGCGTACTGGGACCCGAACCGTTACGGCACGGGGCAGGGCGGGTACTGGGATTATGTGAACTCGAGCAACCAGGAGCTCGTGACCGGCCTGCCGGGACAGGGGCAGACGTCGGCGGGGCTGGATATTGGAATTAACGGAGCGTACGACATCCCGCTCGGGTCATACCCCGATCAAATGTCGCCATGGGGGCTGCTCGACCTCTCCGGCGGCGGGAGCGAGTGGACGGAGGAGGTGCATGGCACGGCAACCGTGTCATACGCCCGCTTTTTCAAGGGGCGTGCGGCGGGGTTGGCGGGAGTCATCTCGGCCGGTGCCGATCTCGACTTGTTCTGGATTCCGGGGTCGGAGCATCCGGGTTTTGGTGGGGCAATGAGCTTTCGCATCGCGTCGTCCGTACCATCGCCAACGAGTTTGTGCGTCATTGGTTCAGTTACGGTGCTTTTTGGCCTAAAGAGGAAGAGGTCCCCATGCGTCGGACGCTTCCGCGGCGTGAGGATGTCCTGTTCACGGTCGTGGACGGTCGCCGCCGATAGAATGCCGTGATGGCCGGCCGACGTGGTCCAGCGTTGTTTGAGTTGATGGGTGCCGCCCGCGGGGTGGCCAAGACGCCATCGCGCCCCGAATCCTCGCCGCGCCCCGAGGCGAGCGCCGCGCCGGTGATGCGTCCGGTGGTCGCGCCGCCGCCGCCGCGCGAGGCGAGAGTGGCCGAGCCGGTGATGGCCCCGATGGTCCGCGAGGCCAAGGTCAACGAGCCCAAGGTCCGCGAGCCGAAGGTTCGCGAGGCCCAAGTTCGAGAGCCAAGAACTCGTGAGCCCAAGGCAGCAACCGATTGGTCGGGCGTGTGGACTGGGCTTCAGAAGACGTTCACGATGACCACTGGCGGGGCGCTGCTGGCCGCGGCGGGGGTGCTGGGGCTGACGATCATCATCTGGTCGCTGGCGTGGCGACGCGGCTATTCCTTCGCCGACGCCAAGGCCGTTCGCGAGTTGGGAAGCCCAACGGTCCAGGATCCGCTGAAGAAAGCGCCGATCCGTGTGAACCCCGATCTTCTCGGACGTGACCAGCCGGGCCGCACTTCCACACCCAACGAAGCCGCCAAGCCGCAGCCGAGGCAACCGACGGCCCCTCCGCCGACAACCACGCCGCCCGCGCCGGGCTCGGACCCGCGGCAGGCGGGGCTCAACTACCTGACGCTGGCGAGCCAGTTGGACAAGGAGACGGCGACCACGGCGGCGGCGTTCCTGACCGAAAATGGATGCCCGGCCTTCGCCGTGGCGGTTGATCGGTCGGGCAGGCCGGTCAAGAATGGCTCCCAGTTCGCGGTCTACGCCCAACGCGGGTTTGCCAGCGAGGAGTTTCGCGCGAAGGAGTCCGAACGGCAGGCACTGGTGGAGCAGGTTCGGCGGCTGGGCAAGGCGTGGCAGAAGGACCATCGGGGCGGGACCGATTTCTCGCAGACGTTCTGGCAGAAGTATGCGCCCTAGTGGTGGGCCGGAGGATGGCGGAATGAGCCTGGATCGATCCCTGAAGGCTGGTGGCAAGTTGGCGGCGAAGCGCAGCGTGATGACCCGCGGCGAGCGCATCGCCAAGATGACCGAAGACAAGAAGTTCGACGCGAAGAAGGATCGCGTGACGGGTCTGCCCAAGACGCTGGTTCCCAAGGCCTAAAAGTGCTTCGCTGGCACAGGCGACTGGCCTGTGCGATTCGCCGTGCGGAGCGTGCGCAGGCGGGTCGCTTGTGACACGGCGGAAGTGGTCGGCCCGGAGACACAAACGTGAGTCTGGAACGGCTGCTCGCTGCGCGTGCCGGGGCGATCCAGGAATCGGTGATCCGCCGCGTCTTTGAGGAGGCTCGGGGCGTCGTCGATCCGATCAACCTGACCCTGGGCCAGCCGGACTTTCCGGTACACGAGGCCGTGAAGGCCGCGGCGATCGAGGCGATCCGCCATGATCGCAACGGCTATTCGTCCAATCGCGGGCTCGATTCGCTGCTCGATCGGCTTGGTCGGCGGCTGACGGTTGATCTGGGCTGGGAGATCGGCAGCGGCGGCGCGGGCACGCCCGGCGGCGCGGGCCTCATGGTCACCTCGGGCACGTCGGGCGCGCTCGTCTGCGCGGCGATGTGCCTCCTCGATCCCGGCGATGAGATCATCATCCCCGATCCCTATTTCGTGCTCTATCCGCGCCTGGCCGAGATGACCGGCGGCCGGGCCGTGCCCTGCGATACCTACCCGGACTTCCGCATGACCGCGGCCCGGGTCGAGGGGCTCATCACGCCGCGAACCAAGGCCGTGATCGTGTGCAGCCCGAGCAACCCGTGCGGGGTGGTCAACAGCGAGCGGGAGATGGCGGACCTGCGTGATCTGTGTCTCCGCCGCGGCGTGGTCCTCATCAGCGACGAGATCTACGACGAGTTCACGTTCTCGGAGTCGCTTACGTCGGTGCGCGCGGGCGACGCGCGGCAGAGGTGCTGCCCGAGCCCAGGGCGCGGGCCGCGGGCGTGGGAGGGGTGCCTGGTCGTGCGTGGATTTGGCAAGACGTACGGCTTCACGGGCTGGCGGCTCGGGTATGCGGCGGGGCCCAAGTGGCTGATCGACCAGATGGTGAAGGTGCAGCAGCATCTGTATATCTGTGCGCCCACGCCGCTGCAGCACGCGGCCACGGCAGCGCTGGACGTGGACATGAGCGGGATCATCGCGCGGTACCAGAATCGGCGGGACATGGTCGTCGCGCGGCTGTCGGAGGTGACGGAGGTGCCGATGCCCGGCGGCGCGTTCTATGCCTTCGCCAAGGTGCCGGAGCGGATGGGGATGTCGGCGTCGGCGTTCAAAGAGGCGGCCAAGGCACGGTCCGTGCTGGTCGTGCCGGGGACGGCTTTCTCGGCGCGCGACACGCACGTCCGGCTGAGTTACGCGGTCGCCGAGCCGGTGCTGGAGCGTGGGCTGGCGATCCTGTGCGACCTCATGCGGCGCTAAGCGCGACAGCGGGCTCGCTCTCGACGCGGTTGCGACCGTTCCGCTTGGCCTGATAGAGCAGCGCGTCGGCGGCCTTGACGAGCGAGGCGGCGTTCGTCGCGCCAGGCCCGGATCGTGCGACACCCAGGCTCGCGGTGACCATGAGCGACTTGCCCCCGTGCTTGATCGGGCAGGTCTGGATCGCGGCGCGGAGGCGTTCGGCGAGTTCGCTGGCGCGGCCGAGCGTGACTCCTGGAACGATCACGCCGAACTCTTCGCCGCCGTAACGCGCGACGAAGGCGTCGTTGCCCGCCGCGAATCGCAGGGCCTCGGCGACGGCGCGAAGCACCTCGTCGCCGGCCTGGTGCCCGTGCGTGTCGTTGAACTTCTTGAAGTGGTCGACGTCGATCATGATGAGCGCGGCACCGGCCGGCGCGGCGAGCGCCTCGGCGAGGCGAGCGTCAAACGCCGCGCGATTCGCGACCTTGGTGAGCGCGTCGGTCGATGCCGCGTGCTTGAAGTGGTTCGCCTCGGTGCGTGCGGCCGCGGCGTCCTGGGCGTTCTGGGCGCTGTCGGTCTCGGCCGCCACGCTGAGGTTCGCCAGTTGCATCAGCGCTTCGGTCTGGAGTTGGGCATAGTTGACGGTCTCGCCCACGTTGACCGAGAGCAGCGAGGCGGCGGAGCGAACGTCGGGATCGAGGCTGTTGAGGACGGTCTCAAGGGTTTCGCCGTCGATTCCGAGCCGCGAGCGGACCAACGCGCGGATGTCGTCGAGGCGCTCGCTCGGGATGTCGTAGCAAAACACGCCCGCGACATGGGCGGCGGAGTTGAGAACCGCACCGATGCGGGCCGCTGGACCGGTCAGGCCCGAGATATCGTCGTCGTGATGGGCACCGATGGCCCGGCAGATCGGCTCGGGCAGGCCCCAGTCGGTCAGCAGCGTCTCGGTGATCTGCGCGTGCGTCACGCCCAGCACCTCGCGCTCGGCTTCGAGGAGCGGCTTGGTGGCCGCGACTTTCAGCACCTCGGCGTAGAGATCGGGGACCGCGCGGGCCGCGGCGATCATCCCAAGGTCGGCGAGCAGGCCCGCGACGAAGCACTCCTCGGCCAGCGAGGGCTCGACGAGTTTCCCGAACCGGCGAGAGGCGACAGCCGCAGAGAGCGACCGACGCCAGTAGGCCTGGTAGTCGAAGCCGCTCGAGGCGTCGGCCTTGATCCCGTCCACCAGCGAGAACGACAGGACCATGACCGTGACCGGGCGCTGCCCGATCATGGCAATGGCTTGCTTGATGCTCGCCACGCCGCGCGGAACGCCGAACAGGGGCGAGTTGACGACCTTGAGGATCTTGGCGGTGACGGCGGGGTCGGTCTGGATGATCTTGGCGAGCATCTCGGCGCTGGCGTCGGGCCGCTTGGAGATGCTGAGGACGCCGACCGCTGTGTTGGGCAGAGAGGGCAGGTTGTCTGCCGAACGAATGCGAGCAAGAACCGTACTTTCTGCTGCCATTGAGGCCTCCGGGGAACACAAGGTGCGCGACGACGACCCGAGAACTCCTAGGAGGCCGCGGCATCCCAACATCGGAGACTTAGGCTTAGGTCTTTACCCCACGGATGGGTGGGCGCGGCAAGTTGAAGCGATTGAGGTAGATTTTCGACTGGGAGAGACCGCGGCGTGTTACCAACCGAACTGGAGCGTCAACCGGGCGCGATGCGTCTCATAGTCCGAGGCGAGGTTGGCCTCGTAGCCTCCGACGACAGCAAAGCCGCCGGAGGTGCGGAACCCGATGCCAGCCTCGGGCGACCACCAATGATCAACGCGCGCGTCGTTCAGGAAGTTGCTGTACGCCCCGCTGGCATAGACGAACCAGTTGTCGGCGAATCGCCAGGAGACCTGCACGCCGTTCTTCAGGATGCCCTGGCTGACGCCGGACTCCCATTCGAAGTCGTCGCCCTTGATCTTTTCGCCCTCGTAGAACGAGACGTGGTTGACCAGGGAGAAAGTCCAGTCCTTGACGCCCAGGGAGAGGAGGCTGGTTACGCCGGCGGTGGAGAGAAGGCCGCCGGCGGCGAAGTCCTCGGACGCCGAGAAGAGCGACCCGAGGCTGGGCGTGATTTGCCATAGCACGGGCGAGCCGTTGGAAGGCAGGAGGACGCGGATGGGCGCGGCGACGTGGAACCCCACGAAGCCGACGGATGAGCCCTCGATCTCGTGCGCCTCGACAGGAATCGCGGCGACGACGGCGAAGCGCTCATTGAAGCGGAACTGGAACGAGGGCGCGAAGGTGAAACTGCTGCCGTCGCCCGCGTCCGTGCGGATCGCCCCACCGATCGAATCCATGCGGAAACTAAAGCCATCGGCCTCGGAGTTGCCGTCCTCGCCGCGACCCTCAAAGGCGGGGTCGTCGGCGCGGAAGCCGAAGCGGTCGAAGGTGAACTGGGCGGCACGGGCGGTCGAGGCCAGGGGGTTGCCGTCGGTGACGGCGACGAGCGACCGGCGGTTGATCTCGTCGAAGAATCGGCGGAGGTCGCGCTTGCCCCCGCGATCGCCACGGAGGTAGTCCTCGATCTGGTCGGACAGGCTGCCGTTGGCGGCGGAGAAGGTGCGGACGGGCTGCCCGAGGAGTTGGAGCGTGGCGGTCTGGCGGTCGGCGGACATGGTGAAGACGATGGCGTCGGGCACATCGGCATAGGTGAGCGCGGCACGAAAGTCGACGCCGAAGAACGAGGAAAAGTCACCGGTGGTGTCGATGAGATCATCAGCGAGGTTGATGATGTTGGAATCGCGGACGGTGATGGGTGCCGGGCCCGTCCCGGTGGGGGCGACCATTACGCTGAAGAGGTCGTCGTCGGCGCGGGCGACGGAAGCGGAGGCGACCGCGACGGAAACGAGGGCGGCAAGCGGGGAGGTCTTCACGGCTCGCACTCCTTTGGGGTTGCGATCAGGATATCGGCGATGGGCGGCGTCGGGGAAGAGCCCGCTACACTGCCTCGCATGAGCGCGGGCGAGCCCAAGTCAGCGGCAGAGGCTAAGGCGGCGGCGGAGGCCTTTCGCCGTGATTTCAAGGCCGTGCGCGAGCAGGTCGCGCGCGTCGTCGTCGGGCACCAGGCGGTGGTCGATGGTGTGCTGACGTGCCTCTTTGTCGGGGGGCACGCGCTGCTCGAGGGCGTTCCTGGCATCGGCAAGACGCTGCTGGTACGCACACTCGCGGGCGCGCTCCGGCTCGGCTTCTCGCGCGTGCAGTTCACCCCCGACCTCATGCCCGCCGACATCACCGGCACGACCGTGTTACACGAGGCGCGCGACGCGAGCGGCCGGGTCGAGCGCACGTTTCGCTTCCAGCCTGGGCCGGTCTTTACGCAGTTGCTCCTGGCCGACGAGATCAACCGCGCCACGCCCAAGACGCAGTCGGCGCTACTCGAAGCGATGCAGGAACGCAGCGTCACCGTGGCGGGGACGACGCACGCGCTCCCGCGGCCGTTTTTCGTGATGGCGACGCAGAACCCCATCGAACAGGAGGGGACGTATCCGCTGCCCGAGGCGCAGTTGGACCGGTTTTTCTTCAAGTTGCTCGTCACGCCGTCGAGCCGGGGCGAGTTGGCGGAGATCGCGGCACGGACCACGGGCGGGGTCGAGGCCACGGTCGAGCCGGTGCTCGATGCCGAGGGATTGCTCCGGTGCCAGGCGCTGGTTCGGCAGGTAGAGATGGCGCCGCATGTGCTGGATTACGCGGTGCGGCTGATCCTGGCGACGCATCCGCGAAAGAGGGACGAAGGGACAGGGGGACGGAGGGACGAAGGGGAGGCCTTCAGCACGCCGATGGTGGATCAGTTTGTGCGGCTGGGCGCTTCGCCGCGCGGGGTGCAGGCGTTGTCGCTCGCCGGCAAGTGCCGGGCACTGCTCGACGGGAGGCCCGCGGCGGCGATCGAGGACGTGCGGGGTGTGGCCTTGGCGGCGCTGCGGCATCGGCTGATCCTGAACTTCGAGGCCCAGGCCGAGGGCGTGACGCACGACGCGATCGTGCGCAACATCATCGAGACGCTGCCCATCCAAGCGGAGATGGAGACGCGGGCACGAGAAGGCGAGCCCGGAAACGGCCCGCGCGCAACCGGCGGCGGCGGAGCAAGCAAAGGGGGAGGACGATGAGCCGCGCCGACGATCTCGCACAACAGGCGGCGGGGCACGCTCAGGCCGGCCGAGGCGATCAGGCGGCGTCGCTCCTGCAGCAGGCGATGCGCGAAGACCCGGGGCATGTCGAGGCCAATCGAATGATGGCGCTGCTGCTGATGCAGCGGGCGAAGCCCGACGAGGCCTTGGCGCACCTTCGCCGCGCCGTGCAGGGCGCGCCCCACCGGGCCGACTTGCCGGCGACGATCGGTAACGTCTACGCCTGGATGGGAAAGATCGACGAGGCGATGGGCGCATTGCGGCAGGCGCTGGCGATCGATCCCAGGCTCTTCCAGGCCCGCGGGCTGCTGGCGACGTGCCTCCTGCAGAAAAAGCTCTACGACGACGCCGAGGACGAGTATCGCGCGGCGCTGGCGGCCCAGCCGGCCTATCCCGAGGCGCGCACCAACCTCGGCACGATCCTCACCATGACCGCCCGCCCGCGCGAGGCCGTCGAGGAGTTGCGCGGGGCGGCCAAGGCCCATCCCAACCACCCCGGGGTGATGACCAACTTCTGCGTCGCGCTCAACTACAGCGACCTGGCAAAGGTGGAGGAGACGGCCGAGGCGCACAAGGCCTATGGCCGGCTGATCATGTCGCTGCCCGCGCCTGCGAGCGCGCCGCTGCCGCCCATCGCCGTGCCGCGCGACGCGGGGAAGCGGCTGCGGATCGGTATCCTCTCGCCGGACCTCTTCGACCATTCCGTGGCGCAGTTTCTCGCGCCGATCCTCGAGCATCGCTCGCGCCCGGGCGAGGAGTGGTATGTCTATTCCGGCGCCAACACGACGGACCACATGACGCGGCGGCTCCAGCATCTTGTCGACCGCTGGCTCGACATCCGCCCGCTGCAGGACGCCGACCTGATCCGCCAGATGCGGTCCGACGGGCTCGACGTGCTCATCGAACTCTCGGGCCAGACCCACGGGAACAGGCTGATGGCGCTGCGGCTGCGCGGCGCGCCGGTGCAGATCACCTGCATCGGCTATCCGAACACCACGGGGGTCCCGACGATCGATTGGCGAGTTGTGGACTCGCTGACGGACCCGCCGGGGGCCGAGGCACGGGCGACGGAGCGGCTGCTGCGGCTCGATCCGTGCTTCGTATGCTTCTCGCCGCCGATGGGCGCGCCGGGCGTGTCGCCGCCGCCGTGCGTCGAGAACGGCTTTCTGACGTTCGGCTCGTTCAACTCGATCAAGAAGTTGACACCGGGAACGCTGGAGTTGTGGGCGCGGCTGCTGCATCGCGTCCCCACGGCGAGGCTCGTCATCAAGTCGCAGGGGCTGGGCAGCAAGCGGGCGCGCGCCGCGATCGATGCCGTGCTCAAGACCAACGGCATCCCCGAGGCACGCTACGACCTCTTCGACAAGATCGAGGACAAGCGCGAGCACCTCGCGGCCTATGGCACCATCGATATCGCCCTCGACACGTTCCCCTATCACGGCACCACGACGACCTGCGAGGCGCTTTGGATGGGCGTGCCAGTCGTCTCCCTCGTCGGCGAGGTTCATGCGGCTCGCGTTGGGCTTTCGCTGCTCTCGGCCATCGGCCTGCCCGAACTTGCCACGCCCACGCCCGAGGCCTTCATCGACGCGGCGGCTGGGCTGGCGGCGGATCGATCACGGCTCGCGTCGCTCCGCGCGGGGATGCGCGAGCGAATGCAGCGCTCTCCACTCTGCGACGCGCCGGAGTACGCCAGGCGATTCGAGGCGGCCATCCGTCAAGCCTGGCGTGCGGCGTGCGGCGGCGCATAGTCGGGACCGGCGCGGGATGCTCGCTGTTTTTTTGCATCTTTCCTTGCTTTTCCCGGAACCTGTGGCACCTTCTGGATACCCAGGAGGATTCCCGTGCGCACGCCCCTCGTTGCCGCGTCGGCTGTCAGTTTCGCCGCTTCGATCGCCGTCGGCCAGGTCTATGACTTCACGCTCAACTCGGCCACCAGCGGCATCGCCGGCAGCGCCGACTTCGGCGTCGATACCAACGGCACGCTCGTTGGCAACTATGACGCCGCCACCAACCCGACCGGCACCCGCACCAAGCCCGGCCTCTTCGGGAGTTTCGGCGAGACAGAGAACATTCCCGCGATGACCACGCTCGGGCTCGGTATCGCCGGCCCCATCAGCGCGAGGGCCGCAGGCGGCTTCCGTATGGGCCTCGAGGCCGATGGCGGCGTCATCACGCTCAGCAACTACGCCGTCAATCTGCTGCACTCCGGCACGATCGCGCTCCCCGCCACCCTCGCGATCAGTTTCGAGTCGTTCCGCACGCGAAACCCCACGTCAACCTACATCGGCGGCTTCCCGCTCAACATCCCCATCGGCGACGCCTCGATCACGCGCCTCGATGCCGCCCAGATCGCCCCGGCCCAGGGCACGTTCACGCCGGTCGGCTCCGGCATCTTCGACTTCAGCGTGACCTTGCTCGCCAACGTCACCGCCGAGGTCTCGATCCTCGGCAACGCGATCGCGCTACCCCCGCTGCCCGTCCCCATCACGCTCGAGGGCCAGATCATGCTCAGCGGGACGACGGCGGAACTGATGTCGGTGCAGCCGCTGGGGTTCTCGAACACCGTCAAGCCGGGCGTGATGCTCCCGCAGTTCCCGCTCGATCTGCCGACCGTGCTGCCGCCCGGATCGACGGCGAGCGTGCTCTTTGACCTCGCGCTCAGCAGCCTGAACACGACGCTGGATACCACGCTGACGACGAAAGCGACGGGCGTGCTGGTGCCGTCGCCCTGCGCGCTGGCTGTCCCGGGTGTTTCGGTTCTCGCGGCGTTCCGTCGCCGCCGGCGATAGGTCGAATCACGTCTCTCGCGGTGCCGTCCGCGCCCGCTCACCCATGACGCGCGAGAGGACCACGAACCCCATCGCCCCCGCCACGCACAGCACGATGCTGAACGCGAAGACCCAGGCACCCTGCCCCTCGCCGCGGCTCTCGAGCCACTCGTAGATCGAGACCGCCAGCAGCGGCGCGATCAGCCCGCGTACGCCGTTGAGCGTCACGTGCACGCCCATGTAGAGCGCGGCCCGCGGGCCGGGCGCGAAATCGAGATGCCCGAGGTTCCACGCGAGCGTGCCGCCGCCATAGGCCACGCCCAGGAGCGCCGACGAGAGATAGAGCAGCCAGAAGGTCCGCGTCACGACCGCGAGCAGGACCATGATCTGCGCCAGCACGAAGACCCACGAATGGATCGACCGGAAGCGCACGACATGCACCCGCGCCAGCAATCGCGCCCACACCGGAATGAACCACGGCACCACGAGCGACGGGATGGTGTTGATGACGGCGATGCCGCCCAGGTACTCGACGCCGAATCGCTCCTTGAGCGTGATGACGAGCGGTGCCGAGAGCATGAGGTTGCCCGTCCCGATGAGGAAGAGGCTGGTCATGAAGGCGTCGTACGCGCGGTCGGCGCGGAGCACCTTGAGCATCGCCAGCGGATTGAACGAGGGCCGCGCCGCGGGGTCGGCCAGTTCGGCCGCGAGCAGTTGCCCATGCCCGCGCACGCGGACACGGGCGTAGGACGCCGCCGCCAGCGCCCCGGCGATGGCGCACATCGGTATCAGCACGCGGAAACTCTGGTCCCAGAGGTCCATCGCCTTTCCGATGAAGAGCCCGCAGGCGGCGATGACGAGGACCGAAACCGTCGAGAACTTGCCGGTGGCGCGGGCGCGGTGCATGCGTGTGTAGTTGGCCCGCCAGATCGAGGCTCGTAGGGTCACGACGCCGCCGATGCAGACGCGGGCGGCGACGACGAGCGCGCCCATCGCGTAGAGCCCGAGTTCGCTTCGCGGGACGGCCGCGATCAGGAGCGTCAGCACGATCGTCGCCAGTTGCAGGCGATTGATGAAGCGGACCTTGTGCTTGCCGTGCGCGAGCGCCGTCCAGAGGAAACTCGAGATGTTGGCGAACTCGGGCGCGGCCATCATCAAGCCGACGACGAAGTTCAGCGGCGTGCGCGGCACCACGCCATCGAAGGCGTTGCGCGCGATCACGCCGATCACCCCGCCCTCGACGATGGCAAGCACGGTCGAGAAGAGCAGGGTGTATCGCAACTCGCGGACGTAGTTGGCGCGCGACATCAGCGGGACGCGGGCGGGATCGAACGAGGACGCGAGGCGGCCGAGCACGGGGGAGCGTTGCGGGGCTCGCGGGCCGGGACAAGTCTTATGCCAACTTGATCCGCCGCACGCCCAGTTGCTTCAGGTCGTCTGCCGAGCGAGCGCGGACGAACGCGTCGAGTTGGAATCGCGCGCTTGCGTCGGTAGCCCGCACCGCGAGTGTCCCCGCCCGGATGCCCGTCACGATCGCCCGACCCTTGAGCGCGGGCGGGAGCATCGCCTCCCAGGCCGCGGCCACGCCCCCGCTCCGCTTCGATGTCGCCTTCAGCGAGCGTGCCAGGTCGCGCACCGAATCGGCGATCGTGGAGTCGACCATTGGCAGCCCGCGGTTCTCGCGGAGGCGTGCGAGGTTGATGGGGCGTTCGGGGCGCATGGGGCACGATATGCAGGTGCCGGCTCAGTTCGGAACGACAAAGCGCATGATCGACGACCGAGCGCTCCGCGTGAGCGAGTGCAGACATCGAGGCGTTGACGCAATCTCCACTCCCTTACGGTCGTGGCTTGTCGGATCAACAATCTCCACTCGTCGAGGCGGACGCCGCGATGGCCCTCACCGCGTTCTATTTCTCGCTCGCCAGCAGGTGAGCCGCCGCCCCCGCGGCCTCGATCAGCCGCGTCTGATCCACCGGCTTCTTGGTGTCATTCCACCCGAGCGTGAGCACGAACCAGCGTCCGTCGCGGCGTTCGAGCAGCCACGTCAGGTTCAGCACGCCGGGCTCCGAGCCGCCCTTGAACGCGATCGACTTCCACGCCGTAGGATCGAACGCGAACCCCGGATTGATACGCAGGATTCGGGCCAACTCGGGATCGGTCAGTTCGAGCCGATGCAGGTCCGCCATCACACGGGCCAGGTCGTCCGCCGTGGCGAACCACTCGACGCGATCGATGAGGAACGGCGCCCGCCACAGGGCTGCCGCCGCGAAACTCGGGAGCGACTTCGCCACCTCGCCATCGAGCAGCGTGTTCCGGCCCGCCTCATCGGCCGCGGCATATCGCTCCGCCAGCGTCCGGTTCGGCCCGAGTTTCATGCGGAACATATCCATCGTCGAAAGGAATGGGCGGTTGAGCGCCGCCGACGCACTGACCCGCGCGTTGTAGCCCTCAATCCTGGACCGCCCGAGTCGCGTGATGAGGTGATCGGTCGCGGTGTTATCGCTGATCGAGATCATGAGTTCGGCGAACCGCGAGACCGGGAACTCGATGCCTTCCTGATGCAGTTGCATCGTGCCCGAGGGGAGGCTCTTGAGCGAGTCGCGGATCGCGAGTTTGTCGCTCCAGCCGATCCGCCCTGCCGCGACCTCCTCCGCCAGCGCCCCGAGCACATACAACTTGAACGCCGAGCCGATCGCCAGGGGCCGATCAGCGGCGAGCCTATGGATCGCGCGCGGGACGCTCGCCGATGCTCCGCCATCCGCCGCCCCGCCCGCCGCGATCTCATACGCTCCGAGCGAAAGCGTCCCGCTCGTGCCTTGCAGTTTCGCCAGCCGATTGTCCACGTCGGCCCAGTCCTCGATCCCCTCGGGGACGAAATCCGGCGCGGGCGCGAACCACAACTCGTTGATGCGGCCCTCGGCGTCGACGCCCAGCCGCACCCGCGTGTGCTTGCCCGAGACGACGCCCTGAACGACCGCGCTGAGGCTGCCGTCGCTCTCGCCCTCGAGCCGCACGATACGCGCTGTCCCGTCGCCGATCTGGTCGCGTCGCCACTGCCTGACGATCGCACGAAACTGCGTCTCAGGCACCTTCGCGAGGAACGCGGGCGAGAACCGCCGCGCCACGAATCGCGGGCGCTCCAGCGGCGTCCCCGAGAGCACGCCCGCCAGCCACGCCAGTTGCTTCCCCGCCGGCGTCTGGGGCGGCTCGACCGCGCCCGAGGGTTGTGCCGAGACCCGCGGCGTGGGCGGCGGTGGTGGAAGCGGCGCGGGCGTCGCTGTCGCCACGGGCACCACGGGCGCGACCTTGGCCCACGGCGATCGCCTTGCCGGCGCGGCGGGTGCCTTCGCGGCGGGCGTCACCGTCCCCACCTGCCTCGCGCGCGTCTCAAGGCTCGTCATCGAGGGCGATTGCGGGTCGTAGGCTGTCACGCAGCCCGACAGCACCACACCAACAACTATCCATGCGATCGCGCGGGTCCACATGCTCGGGCGGCTCCGGTTCAA
>JBJXFQ010000132.1:0-10859 GCA_046155605.1 Phycisphaerales bacterium | reverse complement strand
CTCCATCGTCGCTCCGCGACGATCACTCCATCGGACCCCGAGGCCCCGCCGTTCCACTCTTCCCGCTTCATCCCCGCCCGCGCCGTACAAGCGCCGAACAGATGATCCGTCAGACAGAACCTAGTGCGGGCGCATCACAACACGAGTTGCCCTCAGATGGCCTCGGCCTGCTGGTGGCGTTCGGCTGACGGAGAGAGCCGAGGCTACTGCTCCCGCCGCAACTGCGCGATGGCCGATCTTCGCCTGGCGCACACGGCGGAGCGCGACATGCTCAGCGCCAGCCCGGCCTGCCGCTCCGAAAGCCCGCGAGCCGCCGTCAACTCGACCACCTCGCGCTGGCGATCGGGCAGGTCGGCGAGTCGCCGCAAGACCTCGGGCGGCTCCGCACTTCCGCTGCCTGGAGGCTCATCGCCGTGCCGGCCCGGTGGAGCGTCGGACGCGCAAGGCGGCATCGCTTCATGGTGGCGGCGCGCGGCCTTCAGTCGCAGCGCCACGTTCCTCGCCGTCACGATCAGAAAGCCGGGCGAGATCGTTTCATCGCGGCGGTAGGTCAGCACGCGCAGGTACACCTCCTGCGCGATGTCCTCGGCCAGGGCCCGATCGCCGAAGCGCTGCGCGAACGCGAGCACTCGCCCGTACCACTGCGTCACATCCTCCGAGGGCTCCGCCTCGATCGCAACTGCTTCGTCCCGCGTCTCCCGCGGCATAGGAGGTCTCCGCTTCTCTCTTCTCGCGCTCCGGAGGTCTCCGCCTTGGGCCAACTCGTCTCGGCATCTAGGGCGATCGAGCGCGGCGAACGTGCCGCCATCGTGGACGGCGCGATTCGGCACCAGCGCGGCGCTCGAGGGCGATCAGCGCGTCGCGTGCGAGTTTCGCCGCGTCGCCCAGGAGCATCGCCAGTTCCCCGCACGAGAGCCCCTGCCCGCGGGCGTACTCGAAAAAGAGCGTGCGCGCCAGACGGTGGCGACCCGCGGCGCGCGGCGGCCCGAGCGATTCCTCCAGCGAGGCCCGGCTGGCTTCAAGGAAGTGGAGCAAGTCACGCGGGTCGCGGCGTTGGCCCATCGCCCAGTCGAGGATCGGGTTCGGGCGCGAGCGGCTGAGTTGGACGGCGGTGGTTTCGCGGCGTGGTGCCATGGGTCGAGTTCCGTGCCGGCAACGGTCGGAGCGGCGAGCGCCGCGTGGTGAAAGCCAACCGATCCCGGGGACAGGACCGGTCAGCCGCAAGGAGTTCATGCGGAGTTGGTGGGCTCCGTCGGCGCCTCCGCGCCGAACGCTCACACGCTTGGCCTTCCGTCCGTGGAGGCCGAGGCGTCCGTGCCGCGTGTGATCGACGTGATAGACAATCCGCATTGCAACCTCTTTGCTACCGGGCATTTGCCTTTGTCGCGGTCTTTCTTTTCCGCTGGCTTTCGCCGGTGCTTGACGAATCGCCGCTTGCGGTGCCGATTCGCATTCTGGAAAGCCCTTTGTCCGCGCTCTACCGTGTGCGAGCAGGCTCGGCGAGGGGTCGAGGCTTAGGAAAGGACACGACATGAGCATCCGCGTGGGTATCAATGGCTTCGGTCGCATCGGGCGCCTCGTCTATCGCATCGCGCTCGAGCATCCGGCAATCGAGATCGTCGCCGTCAATGACCTCGTGCCCGCCGACAACCTCGCGTACCTCCTCAAGTACGACACGATGCACGGCCGGCTCAAGGCCACGGTCTCGGCCACGGAAAGCGGCTTTACGGTCAACGGGCGAACAACCAAGACGATGGCCGAGAAGGATCCCGCCAAACTCCCGTGGAAAGACCTGGGGGTGCAGTATGTGCTCGAGTCGACCGGACTCTTCACCGAGTTGGAGAAAGCCAACCTGCATATTGCTGCCGGGGCCAAGCGAGTCGTGATCTCGGCACCGACGAAATCGACGGAGCAGGTGCCGACGCTCTGCCTGGGTGTCAACGCCGACAAGTACGACCCCGCGAAGCACGCCGTCGTCTCGAACGCATCATGCACGACCAACTGCCTCGCGCCCATCGCCAAGGTCATCAACGACGGCTTCGGGCTCGACGAGGGCCTGATGACGACGATCCACGCCGCGACCGCCACCCAGCCCACGCAGGACGGACCGAGCAAGAAGGACTGGCGCGGCGGGCGCAACGCCTATATGAACATCATCCCGGCGAGCACCGGTGCCGCCAAGGCCGTCACCCTCTGCATGCCCGAACTCAAGGGCAGACTCACCGGCATGTCGTTTCGCGTGCCGACGGCCGATGTCTCGTGCGTTGATCTCACGTTCAAGACGAAGAAGGCGACGAGCCTCGCGGAGATCAGCGCGGCGATGAAGGCCGCCGCCGAGGGCGCGATGAAGGGCGTGCTGGGCTACACCGACGAAGAGGTCGTCTCCAGCGACTTTATCGGCGACCGCCACTCGTCAATCTACGACGCCAAGGCGGGCATCGAACTCAACAAGAACTTCTTCAAGGTGGTGAGTTGGTACGACAACGAGGCCGGCTACGCGGCCCGTTGCGTCGACATGATCCGCATGATGGCGGAAAAGGACGGCGTGCGGTAGCCCAATCGGCCGGGTGCCGCCGGAGTGGCCGTCTCACGGCGTGATCGGCTGCCCCGTGCGGATTTCCTTCCCGCCGAAATCGACGCCCGCGAGCCCGCCGCGAGTCCAGCGGTAGCGGCCGTAGCCCGAGTTTGTCGGGCCGCCGATCGCGTCGGGCTCGTGCGGCTGTGGCGAATAGGTCACCACCGTTCCCGCAGCGTCGGCAGGGCTGAACGACTTCCACCCGCTGTTCGCAACCGTGGACGATCGGCTCACCACCGATGAATCAAAGAACAGCAGCGGCTGGCGGCACGAATCCACCACCCACGACGGCTGCGTGCGACCAAAGTGCCGCTGGTTCGCGTCGTACATGTGGACCTTTTGCGCGGGGTATTGCACGCTGGTGACCTTCAGCCCGCCGAACGTCGCACCGGCAGGCACCGTCCAGGTTCCGTGAGTGCCGCCCTGCTGCACGCGGTTGGCCGCAGTGGTCGTCGCGTCGAATGAACTGACCGTGACGTGGTAACTCGAACTGTAGGGCCAGCGTTTGCCGTCGTTCGTGCCCTGGTTGGTCGGTGCCGGCTGAAAGAGGCCCTGGTCGAAGCCCCTGGGGTCGGACTGCCACGAGAGCCGGTTGCGGTCCTCGGGACACACGACCATCTTTTCCGGCAGCCGCTGGGCGAGATAGTCATTGATCACGAGGTGGCTGTAGAACGAGAAAGGGAACCAGGCGATAGGGAACGCGATGTCCGGCCGATCGCCACGCTCGCGCATGATCGACACGGCCTGATTCTGAAACGCGACATACTGGCTGCCGGCGCTCGCGTTGCCCGGGTACGCCTGATACGCGACGCCCGGCTTCCATGAGAACGTCCAGATGAGGTCCTTGAAATCAGCGGAGTAGCCCGTCGTCGCCACGCCGAACTGCTTGTAGTTCGACGAGCAGATCGCCAGCCGGCCCGCCCGCTTGGCCTCGGCCAGCGACGGGAGCAGGATCGAGATGAGCAGCGCGATGATCGCGATGACAACGAGCAACTCGATGAGAGTGAAAGCAGAACGAGCGCGTGCACAGTGCCGTGTATTCACAGGGGCTCCAGTTCTCTCCGCTGCTTGGCCCTTCGACGCTTTCGCGCGCGTCGGGTTCTATGAAAGAGATGCCGGCGGCAACAACTTCCGTCGGTGCATGATACGGGATTCGGGCTTTGCCGTTTCAACATCGGTACACTCACAACGCCAATCGCTGGAGGCCGACGGTTGCCTCCGGCGAGCGGATCAGGAAAGGATGCCTGCCATGGCCAAGAAAGGCCCGACCATCAAGGACCGCGACCGTCGAACCGCAGCGAAGATTGATGAACTGGCCTCGGCCGTGGCGAAATCGGCGCTCTCGGGACGCGAGCCCTCGTTCGATGTGCCCACGCGGGCGCTCTCGAACACCGTCTGGGACAAGAAAGCCGGCATCCTGCGCATGGGCAAGGCCGCTCAGGAACGCGAACTCTTCAACCTCAATCAGGCCAAGGGCTTCATGCAGTCCATCCTCCATGCGGCGGGCGTGAAATCGCTCATCGAGCAGGAGAAGACGCTCTCGCTGCGTGCGATGTTCTATCGCGGGCTGCACACGATCGCCGGCACGTCCGAGAAGACCTTTGCCGACCAGGACGAGAGCGACGCCGTGCTCGAAGACCTCGAGGTGACGCTCGGCGCGCTCCGCGAGGAACTCCATATCTTCGCGAAGAAGGCCGGCACAATGGTGGGGGCGATCACCATCATCGACAGCGGGGACGAGATCGACTGCCGACGCATGGGATCGGGCGGCTACGCGATCCCCAGCATCGTCGAGCCGGACGTGATCCAGTTCAAGAAGTGCGACGCCAAGTTCGTGCTGCACGTCGAGAAAAACACCGTCTGGAGCCGCTTCAACGAGGACAAGTTCTGGCAGGAGCACAACTGCATCCTCACCGAGGGCGGCGGGCAGCCCCCGCGCGGCGTGCGACGGCTCCTCGCACGGCTCAACCGCGAACTCGGCCTGCCGATCTATTGCCTCCTCGACTGCGATCCGTGGGGACATTACATCTACTCCGTCATCAAGCAGGGCTCGATGTCCCTGGCGTTCGAGAGCGAGCGGCTCGCGATCCCCCAGGCCAAGTTCATCGGGCTCCGCGCCGCCGATTATGAACGCTGCGGCCTCACCGACGACGTGCAGATCGAACTCAACGACAACGACACGAAGCGGGCGAAGCAGATCGCCGAGTATCCGTGGTTCCGCGACCACAAAGGCTGGCAGAAAGAGATCGGCAAACTGCTCAGCAACGGCTTCAAGATGGAGGTCGAGTCGCTCATCACCAAGGACATCAGTTATGTGACGGAGACGTATGTGCCTGAGCGGCTGGAGGCGAAGGATTGGTTGGATTGACGCAAGTGACTATGGCAGCAGTTCAGGAGCATCGCGGATGAAGCCCAGTAGCAGTCGCAGCAACGCCGAGATCGCCAAGGCCGCGCGCGACGGGCCGGGGATCGATGCGGCCATGCGGCGCGCAGTCGCCGCCGAACTCGAGATGCGCCGCAAACTGGGCTACCCCATCGTGACGCTCGAAAGCCTCGGCCAACAGCCCGCAACCAACGGGCACCCCGAACCTGAGCGCCCGCCGAACGGTGCCGGCAAGCCCTCTTAATCCGCGAAGCAGAGGACGATCGCGCGAGATTCACGCCGCTGTGCGCGCCCATCGCGGCTAGTCTTCCCCCTTCCATGAAGCGCTCCGTGGTCACGATCGGCACCTTTGACGGCGTTCACGCCGGCCATGCCGCGCTCGTGCGCCGCGCCCGCGAACTGGCCGACGCCGCCGATGCCCGCGTGGTTGTGATGTGCTTCGACCCGCACCCGCTCACCGTCGTCGCCCCCGCGAAGGCACCGGCGCGCCTGACGACCTTCGCCGATCGTGCCGCACTCCTGGGCGAAGCCGGTGCCAACGAGGTCATCCGTCTCGAGCCCTCGGGCCCATTGCTCGCGCAATCGCCCGACGAGTTCGTCGCGACGATCGTGCGTGATCTCGCTCCCGTGGCGATCGTTGAAGGCCCGGACTTTCGTTTCGGCCGCGGCCGCGCCGGCGACCTCTCCACGCTCCGCGCGCTCGGCCGCGCCGCCGGCTTTGATGTCCACGAGGTCGCGCCCGTCGAGGTCGCACTCTCCGACCACACGCTCGCCCGCGCGTCGAGCACGCTCGCCCGCTGGCTCATCACGCATGGACGTGTTCGAGATGCCGCGCTCGTGCTCGGGCGTGCCTACACCATCCCCGGCATCGTCGAGCCGGGCGATCGCCGCGGACGCACCATCGGCTGTCCGACCGCCAACGTCGCCACCGAATGCCTCGCGCCCGCCGATGGCGTCTATTGCGGCTTCGGCACGATTGCCGACGGCCGCCGCTTTCCCGCCGCGATCAGCGTCGGCACCAAACCGACGTATGGCGACAACCGCCGCTGCGTCGAGGCCTATCTCATCGGTGCGCCCGTCACCGCCAACCTGCCCGCGATCCACGGCCTGCCCGAATACGGCTGGGAACTCCGACTCAGTTGCGATCACTGGATCCGCGACCAGATGACTTTCGCGTCAACCGCGGCTCTCGTCGATCAGATCAACCGCGACCTTCGCGTCGCCCATTCGCTGTTGTCCGCGCCCGCCGCGGCAGCGCACCACGAGGCCCTCGCATGACACACCCCTGGTCCTCGAACACGACGATCGCTGATCTCGCCGCGTGGCTCCGCGCCCGCCGGCGCGTCGTCGTACTCACTCACCTCAAGCCCGATGGCGACGCACTGGGCTCAACCTTGGCCGCGACGCGCGCGATCAATCTCGCCGCTGCCGCGCGCGGCACCGTCGTCGCACCACACGCCACACCCTGGTACGCCGGCCCGATGCCCGATTGGGCCGCCGAAATCATCGGCCCGACCGAGCATCGCCTGCTCACGCAGGCGCATCGTCCTGATCACGATCATCGAGAGGAACCCGACGCCGTGCTGGTTATCGACACCGGCGCGTGGACGCAGTTGCACGAGGTCCGCGAATGGCTCCTGCCTCGCCGCGAGATCGCCGCCATCATCGACCACCATCGCCAAGGCGATGCCGATGTCGCGGATCGTCGGCTCATCCGCACCGACGCGGCCGCGGCGTGCGAGCCCTGCGCCGAACTCTGCTGCGCACTCCTGGGCGTGCCCTCTCCCGCGCGGCTCCCGATCGAGATCGCCACGCCGCTCTATCTCGGCCTCGCCACCGACACCGGCTGGTTCCGCCATTCCAGCGTCACGCCGGGTGTCATGCGGCTCGCCGCCGACCTCCTCCAGGCCGGCGTCGATCACGCGCGGCTCTACGAGTCGGTCGAACAGCGAGATCGTCCCTCGCGGCTGCGATTGATGGCCCGTGCGCTCGCGTCGATGAAACTGCTCAACCGCGACCGCGTCTCGATGATGACGCTCACGCTCCAGGATTTCCACGACTGCAACGCGGCCTCGACCGATTCCGCCGGCTTCGCCGAACTCGCCCTCACCGCCGCGCCGGTCCAGGTCTCCGTCCTCGTCACCGAGGCCTTTGTCACCGATCACGCCGCGTCGGGCCATGTCACCAAGGTCAGTTTTCGCAGCAAGAACGGCCCGGATTCGATGGACGTCAACGAGGTCGCGCGCAAACTCGGCGGCGGGGGCCACATCCGCGCCGCCGGTGCCAAGGTCCACGCCGATCTCGCCGAGACCACACGCCGCATCGTCGAGGCGCTCAAATGAAACCCAGCGGCCCCAAGCGCCCGGGCGGCACGCGGCCTGGCCAGCGACCCGCGCTGCGCCTCATGACCACCACGCTCTGGGAGTATCCAAGCCAGCACTACGACTCGCCCGCCGGCACCATGCAGGGCGACAAGGCCTACATCGGCGCGACGCCCAGTTGGATCATCTGGCAACTTCTCAGCCGCTACACACGCAAGAATGACCTCGTCATCGACCCGATGTGCGGCAGCGGCACCACGCTCGACGTCGCGCGAGACCTCGATCGCCGCGGCCTTGGCTACGACCTCGCGCCCACGCGCCCCGACATCATCCGCGCGGATGCACGCAAACTCCCGCTCGAACCAGGCGTCGCAGATTTCGTCTTCCTCGACCCGCCATACTCGACGCACGTTGACTATTCCGACGACCCCGACTGCATCGGCAAACTCGACGCAGGCGGCGACGACGGCGGCCGCGCGTACTTCGACGCCATGACCCGCGTCCTGGGCGAGGTCCATCGCGTGCTCCGCGACCGCCGCTATGCCGCGGTCTACGTCAGCGACTCGTGGCGCAAACGCCGCGGCGAGTCCGGCTCGGGCAGCGGCGTCTTCATGCCCATCGGCTTTGAACTCTTCGCCATCATCCGCGAGCGCTTCCGGCCCGTCGATATCGTCTGCGTGAAACGCCTGAACCAGAAACTCGGCCGCGCCAACTGGAACAAGGCCGCCGAAGAGGGCAACTTCTTCCTCCGCGGCTTCAACTACCTGCTGATCTTCAAGAAAGAGACGTAAACGCCGACTCCGCTGATCCGGAGCCGACCGCGCGAGCGGTCGGGATTACACGACCGCCTCCGGCAGCCACGCCCGCACGTCCAACTCCCGCGCAAAGTGGAGCAACGCCGGTTCGGCGAGATCTTGCATCCCGATCGGTGCCGCCATCGTGTTCGCCTCGATCTTCGCTGCTGCCGGTTGCAGCCGCCAAGGCTCGTGGTCGATCTCGCCGCGCACCAGCCTGCCACGTCGCCTCGCATAGAGGCAGTAGCGATCGGTGAGGAACGACTCAACCGAGCCGGGATGCGGCTCCGTCGGCGCGCCGGTGGGCTGATATCCAACGACGAGTTCAGCCTCGCGCGTCGCCGCCTCGCCATAGGCGAGCGCGCCGTGCCGATCCGTGCGCCGACTCTGATACTCCACGCCTTCGCCGACCGTCCGGCATGAGATTCGCGCATCCATGTACGCCAGCCCGAACGTCGCCCGCGCCACGCGCACCGCGATGCGGCTCGTCGCGTCAAGGCTGAAGAACCACACGCCCGCCCGCTCCGGCACCACCTTTGATCGCACATACGTTCGCACGTTCAGTTCCGGAAACGCCGAGTGCCCCGGAACCGGCGGCATGAGCCGATGCCGAACGCCCGACATCCGAAACGGCACCACGCCCAGCCATGCCGTGCCGTCAAACTCCTCAATCTCCAACTCCGGCGACACGAACTTGCGCAATCGACTCGCCTGGATCGGCCAGTGCATGAACAGCAGATCGTGCCAGCGCATTGCCATCGACCACGGTCGCCGCGGGATCGGATACATCCTGCCCATGCCCAGAGGCTAGGGTCGCGCCCGCACGTCGTTCGCTCGCTGCGATCTCAGCGGCGGATCGCCTGAGTGTCGCTCGCTCTACCCCCTCTTCCACGGCCCCGTGATCGCCAGCGTCACCCCCGGCGTCTGGATGTTCACGAACAGCGTCGAGCCATCCGGCGAGAACGTCGCCCCAGCAAACTCCGCCTTGCTCTTCGCGTTTCGCGCGAAGTGATACAACTCGCCCGCAGGTGTCACCCCCACCAGGTGCTGCTTCCCATCGGCCGGCTTGATCTCGTCCTCGCACACGATGAGGTCGCCCCAAGGCGAGACCGTCAGGTTGTCCGCGTTCTCCAACAGACTCGCGTCGTGCGATTCGACAAACAGTTCCAGCGTCCCTGGTGAGGCGTCCTCCGCCGTCGATCCTCGGCCCTCCGCCGCGCTCGGCATATAGCGCCAGATCTGCCCCTTCTGCAGCCTGCCGCCGTTGGTGCACGCGAAGTACACCGCGTCGCGCCCGTACCACATCCCCTCGGCCCGCGCAAAGACCGCCGCTCCCGCCGCCGCCCCACGCACCCGCAGATCGTCCTTCGGCGACAGCACGTCGTCCAAGTCGATCCACTTCACCGCCATCGGCTTGCCCTGTGGCACCATCGTCTTCCGCGGCATCTTCTCATCGAGCCAATTTCTCGTGTCCAGCGATGGCTGGTCTCGCACGCAGAGCGCCTGCAACTTCCCGCCATCGAGCAGTTTCCCCGGCGTCTTCGGGATGTACCGATAGATGATCCCGTCGTCCAGGTCCTCTGTCTGGTACACACACCCGCACTCCGGATGCACCGCCACCGCCTCGTGCCGGAATCGGCCCATCGCCGTGATCGGCGTCGGCATCGCCAGCCCCATCCTGTCCGTCGCAGGCACCTCGAACACGAACCCGTGGTCCTTGGCGTTCACGTCGTCCTTCTTGACCGTCGTCTCCTCGCACGTCAGCCACGATCCCCAGGGCGTCGGCCCGCCGGCGCAGTTGTTCAGCGTTCCCGCGAGGCTCAACGAGTGCTTCAACAGCCGCTGCATCTTCGTGTCATACACGATCGTCGTCGTCCCGCCCAGCGCCGGCATCTCGCCCATCCCCGCGTCATAGACCCGCGAGCGATCCAGTTTCGCGAATCGCTCGTGCCGCTTGCCGTACCCGCTGTACTTGTCGAGGCTTCCGTCCAGTTCATGGTTCCGCACCAGGACCGTCGTGCCATTGGGCCCGGCAAACGCCGCCATCCCATCGTGCAACCCCGGCACGTGTTGCCCGTCGTCCATCAACTCATCAAACGCCGACAGCGCCCGATAGGCGAACCCCGACGGCAGGTCCAGCACGCCCTTGGGATCGGGCACCAGCGGCCCATACCCATACGCCGGATCGCGCAGCCACGCCGACGCTCCCGCGCCCGCGTAGACCCGTTGCAGACCGGCGAAGCCCGCCGCGAACGCCGCCCCGCGCGCCACAAACTCACGTCTTCCCATCGCCATCATGCACCCCGATCCTGATCAACACGTCACGCGCCGATCGGCGCCAGCCCCTATCGATCGCGCCCGTTCCAACGGCAATCATGCCGCGCGCCGCGATCCCAAGTCAATCCCCCTCGCCCATCCCAGCGCGATCTTCGCGCTTGCTATCATCGGCCCTCGGAGCCACCCCATGATCTTTCCCGCACCCACCACCAAGATCGATCCACGCCTCGCCCGCGGCACCTTCCTGGGCCTCGAACCCGCCACCGCCACGCGTCCCGAGCACGTCAAACTCTCGTTCCACAACACCAGTTACGAACTCCACCTCGTCGCCACCGCGCCCGTCGCCGTCCCCGTCGGCAAAAAGGCCATCGGGAGCATCCGCGCCAAGGCCCGCCGCATCGACACCGTTGACACCGGCGGCCGCTATGTCGAGCCCGTCTTCGGCCGCCCGCGCCGCGTCCAGGGCGTCGTCATCGCCGCCGAATCCGGCGAGGTCATCGTCGATGCCG
>JBJXFQ010000101.1:0-188103 GCA_046155605.1 Phycisphaerales bacterium | reverse complement strand
CGTTGACGGCGGAGACGAGGGCGATGCCGCCGCCCATTTGACCCGCGCCGATGACGCCGATGGTCTTGATGGTGTGCATGGGGGGAGGATATGCGGGGAGGGGAGGGGGTTCATCCACGCGGTCAACATGGCCGTTGCCGCCGCGCCGCATGTCGAGGCGAGCCGAGGAATCCTGTCGTGCGCTCGCCGTCAGGAGCAGCCGGCGGCGAAGGCGTTCATGAAGCAGATGAAGTCGAGAACGTTGAGGAACGGAATCGTGGTCGATTGGTCGCAGTTGGCGTAGCACGATGGCGGCGAAGAGCAGCCCGCGGCATAGTTCTCATTGAAGCAAATGAAATCGTTGACGTTCAGAGCCGGGAAGATCGTACTTCCATCGCAGTTGGCATAGCAGTTCGTTGGGCATGTGAGCACGTTGAGCGTCGCCGGCGGCGTCTGCAACCCGCCGCATGCGTCGGAGACGATGGCGTTGTAGTAGCCGCTGTCGGCGCACGCGACGGGACTGATTGTGAGCGTTGGCGATTGCGCGCCGGCAACCGGGCCTCCATTGACGAGGTCGATGCCGTTATGCCGCCAGCGGTAGGTGAGCGTGCCGAATCCGCTCGCCGCGACCGTGAACATTGCGGTTTGTCCGGGGGAGGCAACCTGCGCGGCGGGACCTTGCAGGATGACGAGCATGGGAGCATTGCCCGACGAGTTGCCAAGCCACGTCTCGCCCACCGGGTCGGACGCGCCGCCGAACAAGATGAGCCGAGCCCTGGCGGCGTCATAGACCATGGCCGAGTCGCGTCGTGCGGAAGGGCCGACGGTCGCGCGCTTGGTCCAAGTCATGCCGTCCCACGTCCATGTGTCGCTCAGAACCGTCGTCTGCCCGCTTGTTGTGATCGAGCCGCCATACACGACGGTTGTTGCGGTCGCCGCGTCGAACGCGCTCGCGTGTCGAGACCGAGACCCGGGACCGACGGTCGACGCAAGCATCCATGCCGATCCGCCCAGTTCCCAGGTGTCCCCCTGCTCTCCACCGAACCCCTGGTCTCCGCCAAACATAACGACGCGCCCCCTGACCGAGTCGTACACCATCGAATGCCGGTATCGCTGTGGACTGACTCCCACGGAAAGAGGGGTCCAAGACGTCCCCGTCCACGCTCATGTGTCGGAAAGCAAAGACTGCGAGGGGGGCGTGCCACCAAAGCCGCCATGCAAAACGACCCGCTGACGGACGGCATCGTCCGCCATCGCCGCGCTCTCGCGAGGAGGTGGCCCCCCGCTCGCGGCTCTCCACGACGTGCCATCCCATAGCCATGTGTCACCCAGCCGGACGGCGTTTGCAAGGCCGCCAAACAACACGATCTGGCCTCGCGTCGAGTCGTACGCCATGGTGTGCTCGCGGCGTGGGCTTGGCCCGGTCGTGGCGCGCAGCGACCATGCCGTGCCGTTCCACTCCCAGGTGTCACCGAGCGACGTGCCCGATAGACCCCCAAACAGCACCACCACCCCGCGTGCCGAGTCATACGCCATCGCGTGGCCGGAGCGCGCCGGCGGGCCGCTCACATTCGCGTTCGTCCAGAAGCACGTCTGCGCCACGGAGGCGGGCGCGACGGCGAGGGCAGCGAGCAGTGCGGGACGCAGCATGGATGGACTCCTTGAGTTATCCGGCAGCCTATCAGAAGTTTGCCACAAGGCAAGTGAAAGGCCGCCTCGACGCTGCGAGATCAATTCGGCGCGCAAAGAAAAACACCGACCTGCCATTGCAAGTCGGTGCGATGACATTCCCCTTGCCAGACCCCGACTGCCGCCGTCGATCACGTGCAGCCGGCCGCGAACCTGTTCAGGAAGCATGTGAAGTCATTCACATTCAGCACGGGCGGCGTCGTCGAGCCGTCGCAGTTGGCCAACGAACTGCCCGCGGCAAAGAGGTTGGTGAAGCATGTGAAGTCGTTGACGTTCAGGATCGGCGGCGTCGTGCTGCCGTCACAGTTCGCGTAGCACGGGTTCTGCGTGATCGCCGGGCAGGTGATCCCGTGTGCCGCGAACGCCGGGCAGATCGAGGCGTAGTTCGGCGTGCCGTTATCGAGGCTGCCGTCGTTGTCATCAGCGGTGAGCACCTCGATGGCCGTCGCAGGTCCGGCGGCGTTTGCCGAGTTCGGGCCGCCGAGGGTTAGGAGCGCCCATTTCACGTTGAGGTTGCGCGTGAGGTCGAGCCCCGGACCCGAGCCGTAGACCGTCCCCATGTTGGTTCGTGTCCGCCACCAGACGCCGCTAAGCACCATGCCGCAGGTGTGGATCGGGCCGCCGCACGGATACTGGACGTTGGAAGCGATCGGGTCGCGCCCGACAGTGCCCTGGCCGAAGACGTCGCGCCCGCTGACGCGGTCATCCCAGACCATGGACCCGATCATGTCGCCGAAACCCTCGCCGAACGCGTTTTGGGCCCGATTCAATCGGTTCACGATGAAGTGGCCGTACTCGTGCGACACGATCGTGCTGTAGCCCATGTTCACGCACCCGCTGCCGGCGCGGAACATATTGATGGCGGACGACGCCGGCGGAGTGGCCCCGGGCGAGAACGTCGCGTTGCAAGAACCCGAAACGCTCGTGTTGCAGCGGAGGGCGTGGTCGATTCCCGTGAACGCCGGCGCGCGGTCGCGGAAATAGTTGTGGCTAAGCGTCGTGCAGACAAACCCGTTGACCTGTGAGGTCAGGTGCTCGCTGGGCGTGGTGTTGAGCACGAGGTCGGCGGGGCCGGGGGGCGTGGCGCTCACGCTCGCGGTGAGGTTTGCCGCGCCGGCGAACGAAGAGTTGACGTTGCACCATTGTCCCGCGCCTGCCGCCGTCGCCACGCCGCATGTCACGGTCACGGGTGTCGTCCCCGGGTTGAGGATGCTGAACGCGCCCAGCGGCGTCGTGAAGGCCGTGTTGCCGCCCGTGATCTCAACCCGCATGTTCGGCACATTCAGCAACACCGGCGGGTTGTACGCGACATCAGGCAAGAAGCCCGGCGAGCCCCTGCCCTTCACCGTTCCCGCCACATCCGTGTGCAGCACCTCGTTGCGAGTCGCCACCAACGCGCCTGTCAGTGCATCAACAAAAAACGTGCGGCAGGCCGTAGTCGCCGGGTCCGGATTCTCGCCCGTGAACTTCCAGGTCAGCACCGGGCTCACCCAGTCGCCATTGCCCTGCCAGATCACCAACGTCGGTTTCGACCACGACGAGAGTCCCTTCCACGCCGCCTGGCTCTGAATCAACGCGAACGCCGCCTCCGCCGAGACGGTCGGTGATGGGAACTCGCCCGAGGTCGGTGCCGGCGCGAGCGTGCCCGCCGCGTACACCACCCGCGGTGTCGGACCGCTGAGCACCATCACCTTGAGCATGCCGAACTCGACTGGCACGCCCCCGATGTACTGCTGGAACGTGAAAATCGTGTGGTTGTTGTCGATCGTCGGCGTCACCCAGTCCTCGCGAACCGACAGCACGCCGCAGTTGAAGACCTCGCCGTACGACGCGATCCATTGGTTCGCCGCTGCTCGTGCGTCCGCCCCGGCCGTCATCGGGACGCCGTAGACGTATTGCAGCCGCTGTTGCTCGTGGTGGAATCGCACACCGGGGAAGGCGTTCGACAACTGCTCAGCCGCCGTGCGTTCGATCCCGAACGCGGTCGAACAAGTAGCGAGAAGAAGGACGGGCGTTAGCGCAGAGCGGCGAGGCATCAGATGATCTCCTTGTCAGTTGTCGGCACGACCGCAGAATCGCGGATTTTTTCAAAAACAACCCGCACCCTCCGCTGAGTCGGGTGCGAGGCCAGTGTACCAGACCTTTGCCCTTTGCCATCTGGATGCGCGCTTGAGGGCCGTACGCCGTAGGTGGCAATGTCCGGTAACTCTTCGTGCGATCAGCGCACGTCCCAGCCCGTGTACTCCCGAAACCGCCGCTGCAAATCCGCGGCGATCTCCTTCGCCGATTGGCCCGGGTCGGGAAGGAATGTCGGGTGAAATGTGACCACCGAACGGCTTGGAGTCACGAGGCTTTGCCAGGCTGTCGGCGAACTCGGCGTATCCCGAATCGTCACGCACAGCACCGGTGCCTTCGCCCGCGCGAGGATCAGCCCAACGCCCGGCTGAAATGGAAGCAACCTGCTGGGCGGCCGCTCGATCCCGCCCTCGGGAAAGATGCCGAGCACGCCGCCGCGCGCCAGATGTCGCAGCGCCTCGCGCGCGCCTGTCGCCTCGCCCTTGACGCGATCGACAAAGATCACCTCGCGCCAGCGCCAGAACCACTCGCCGGCGGGGTGCCGCATGTCCGTCGCCATCACGAATCGAATCGGGAATCGGCACACGGCCTGCACGAGGATCGGATCGATCCCCGCCGTGTGGTTCATCACCACCACCAGCGGCCCCGGTCGCTTCCCCCGCGGCAGATGCTCGATGCCCTCGACGCGCAGACGATGAAACAGGCGGCTGTAGTGGCGTGTCAAATACCACGCCAGCCCCGTGTACACATCGCCGCTCGGATTATCAAGCAGTCGGCGACAGAGCGCCGCCCACACCAGCCAGCCCCCGGCAAAGATCGTCGCCCAAATCACGGGCCGATGGTACGCGAACCGGCTCGGCGAGCGACGCTACTTCTTCTTTCCGCCACCGCCACCCCCGCCACCACCCCCGCCGCCGCTCGCGCCACCGCCCCCGGCGACGGCTGTCACCGGTGCCTGGCCATATCCGGCGACGCGTGACAGACCGGCGTCAGCCCCGATCGACACATAGCGCTTGCCATCGACCATTCTCGCGGTCGTCGAGCGGCTGGGCCAGAAGCGATAGCCATTGATCCCGCGATGGATGTAATCCGGCGCGTTGACGAGGATGCTGCCCTGGTAATAGGTCATCGTCCCGCCCGTCCCGCCGTTCTCCTGCCATTGCTCGGTTTCGACGATCGAACGGATGAGGTCCATGACCTCGGTCGCGCGGTCCTGACGGCGGGTGCGCTCTTCGTTGCGGTCCTGCTCCTGCTCCTGACGGAACGGGCTCTGCCCGCCGCCGCCGCCCTGCGCCGATTGCAGCGCCTGCTGGAGGTCGATCCTCGGCACATCGGTGTAGTCCTGGATCTCCAGCAGCAGGTCATTGATGTCATACAACTCGATGCGGCGAGTCGCGTTCAGCCGCGAGCGCGGGCCGATCTGCAACGCACCGCTCTCATTGAGTTGCCACGTCGCCGTGCTGGTGTCCGAGTTCGCCTGCTCGAGCACTCGCTCGATCAATGAAAGCACCGGCTTGTTGACCACTTTCACCGAGATGATCTTGTCCTTGTCCATCCCCTCGCTGCTGCGATCGTCGGCCCACAGCGGCTCAAGGTCGAGCCCGCTGAAATCCCGGATGAACGAGATCACGTCCTCGAGACGCTTGTCCTGGAAGTCAACCGTGATCGTGCGCGACGTGGCCCGGACCAGCGTGTCGCGCCGAGGGTTCCCCGTCGAGACCACCGATCCGCCCGCGTCCGATTGCGCCAGCCCGACCGTCGGCACACCCATGAGCAGCCCCGCCGCGATCCATCCCGCACACGCCACTGACTTCCTCATGGCTTTCTCCTGCAAGTGGGTTGTTGAACCATAGGTCGGACGCCGGCAAGCCGGACTGGTTCCCGAATCGCCCGTTCGGGGCGTGAATGGCCTCTACCACGCCCGCCGAGCGCTTGCGCGCGCACGGCGCGTGCCGCTTGCGTCCCGATCGCCACATCGGACCATCCCGGATCCGCCCCACGAAATTCTCGCTCGTCGCCGTTCACTCGCCAAAGTCCCCGGGTTTTTCGGACGATCAGTCCATCGCGGCAGCCGATTGCTCGCCGCCACACCGATGCAAAAGCCCAAAAAGGCTCAGATTCCGCCGTCCAAACGACCCTCGCGTCGTTCGCGGCATGGCACAGGAGGGGCGAAACCAAACGCTCCAGGCGATGGCCCTCGTCGGGCCAAGCCCTCGCTCAGAAACTCGAAAGGACACTCGATGACGACCACGTTCAACGGCACCACCAACGGCACGTTCAACCCCTTTACCAACCCCAACAACACCTTCCCCAACAACAACCCCTACGCCAACTCCTTCAACCCCACCACCGGCCAGTACATCCCGACCGGCAACGTCGGCCCCTTTGCCGCCAACACCTGCCCCACCACCGGCAACACCATCAACCCCTTCGCCTTCTCCAACCCCTTCATCAACTCGTTCAACCCCTTTGTCAACTCCGGCCCCTTCGTCAGTCCCTTCGCGTTCTCCAACGCCTTCTCGAACTCGTTCAGCCCGGCAAACCCCTTCAACTCCTTCGGCCACTCGAACACGATCAACTCGTTCCCCGGCTTCAACCCGATCAACGCCTGGTCGAACTCCTTCGGCGGGTTCAATCCCTTCGCCGGCAACTTCAACCCCTTCGCCAACTCTTTCAGCAACACGCCGTGGGGCTTCTCGCAGTCGCTTGGCGGCTGGAACACCGCGTGGAACAGCACGCCGTGGAGCAACACGCCGTGGAACAACTGGAACCCCGGCACGGGCTTCCGCTTCAACTTCCCCACCCCCAACTTCGGTACGCCAAACTTCGGCACGCCGAACTTTGGCACGCCCTTCTTCGGCGGTTCGCCGATCCAGAACCCCATCGGTTCGCAGGGCACCGTCGGCATCCCCGGCCAGCCCTATTTCGCCGGCTCCAACCAGCCCTACTTCGGCAACCCCACCCAGAACTTCTTCCCTTCGCCCAGCCAGGGCATCTTCGGCACCGCCATGTTCAACACGTTCGGCGGCTTTCCGACCGCCTGGTTCAATCCCGGCTCTTTCGGCTGGACCCCGGTTCCCTTTCCGGTCAATGGCACGCCGATGAACTCGACCTATCCGACCGGTGTCGCCACTGACAAGACCGGCTCCTGCTGCGTCGGCCTCGCCGCCTAAAGCCCGGCAATCAAGCCTCACATCGCACGCCACGGACGGCACGCGACTCCTCGATCATCCAAGTGATTCGTTCGAAGGGCCACGCCAAGGAAGGCGGGCCCTTTGCGCTTTTCGCCACTCGACCCGTCGCTTCGGCCCTGCCGCTTTCGCTACCGCATGATCCAGCGGCGCTCGAACGGCAGAATCGGATCGATCGCCATGACGTTGAGTTCGCCGGGGATCCGGTACCGCATCTCCAGCGTCTTGCGCAAGACCTTTTTCTCGAGCCGTCCCGCCGCGTTCGGCACCTCGACCGTCGCCGTCTCGCCGCTGAAGCCGGCGAAAAACACCGTCAACTCCGAGAGCAGCGTCGTGGGCACAGGCCACACCGCAAGGCTTTCCTTCGCGTTCTCCTCGCCGCGCAGCAGCGTCCCGACCACGCCGATCTGGTCTTCGAGTAACGGGTTCGCCAGCCGCTCCATCAGTTGCCTGACCGCCGCCACCGGGACGTCACGTCCCGATCGCAGCACCTGACCCTCATCAGTCGTGATGTCAAACGAGGGCGCGAAGAGCAGGTCGATCCCGCTGTTATTCGTCACGGTGTACGTCAGATACAGGAACGCCTGCGGGCCGACCCCAGGAACGTCGAGCACGATCACACGCAGCGGCGTCGGCTCGATCTCCAGTTGCCACCGCTTTGGAATCGGGGAGGGCTCCGGTGCCGCCGACGGCAGCATCGTGAACCCCGGCACCATCGATGCCATGACAACGCTGGCAATAAGAGTGCGTGCGAGCCGCAGCGCGAGCGACTTCGGGCGAGCATGGGAACGATAGGTTGGGGGCATCATCGGGCTCCGGGGCTATGGGCAAGTCTACAGTCCCTGCGTCCCGCGTCAAACGGCGGGCACGAGGTCCGATGCCCGATCCATCCCAGACCGGCCTGCGGACTCAGGACCGAACCACCCCGGTTCGGATTCCGTTGCACCTCCGCGCCCACGCCGCCGCTCGCTTTGTCCAAGCGACCCACGCCTCTCGCCTCCAGGCCGCCAAGCGAATGCTCGCCGCTGCCGCCTCGCACGGCCTCGACATGTCGCTCATCTGGGGAACCGTCGATCCCCACCCCTCCGACACCGATGCCCGCGTCGGCGAAGCCTGCCTTGCCGTCCCCGGTGCCGGCCGAAGCGCCACGCTCCTTGTCTCCGCGCCCGAACGCGATTCGCACGGCCCCATCTCGGGCCACGGCCCGCGTGTCGCCTGCATCCGCGCTGCTTGCGATGGCCTGACCGCTCTCCCGCCGAGCCAGCGCGTTGTTCTTGCCCAAGCCCTTCCCGATCCCGACCACACCGCCGTCATCGCCGCGCTGACCGAAGCCGGCTTCATCACCGTAGGCGAGTTGGCGTACCTGCAACGTCCAGTGCAGGCTCCGCCTCCCGTTTCGGCCTGGCCCTCGGGCGTCACCGTTCGGGCTGTCGTCGGGGTCGGGCCGGGCGAGCCGGATCGTGTCGCCATGCTGGCCGCCCTTGAGTGCTCCTACGAGGACACCCTCGACTGTCCCGAACTCTGCGGGCTGCGCACAACCAGCGACGTCCTGGAATCACATCGTGCCGCCGGAGCGTTCGACCCCAACCTGTGGTGGCTCGTCTTTCATCACGACCAACCCGCCGGTTGCCTCTTGCTCTCCCAGAGCCCGGAGCACGACACCGTCGAACTTGTCTACCTCGGCGTAGCCCGCTCGCTACGCGGCATGGGCCTCGGTCGTGCGCTCCTCTCCATGGGCCTGAATCGCCTACACACTCGCCGCGAAACGTCGATTGGCTGCGCCGTCGATCTGCGCAACCAGCCCGCGATCCGTCTCTACAAGTCTCTCGATTTCCGCGAAATTTCCCGCAAAATCGCGATGGTTCGACCGCTCGGTGATCCCGCGAGCGCCTGAGGTGGCGCGGACGCGCCAACTTCTGCACCGTTCATTCCCAACGACCGCGCAAAAGGCGCGAAAAATATTTTCAACGCGCTAAGCCCTTGGAATTCAGGCCCGATCGCGCGCGCTCACACGCGGTCGGGAGACGACCGGATTGCGTTTCACTTTCCCCTCGACTAATCTTCGCCCCGCTCGGCCAGGGAACTCGGCCAAGCGGTAGGAAACGGCTCCCATCGCCGGCTCACCGGCGCTCCACACAAGCCGCGACCGTAACAGAGGGAAGGCGCGGTAGCCGCGCGCTCTGGCCGCTCTCGGATGGATTCGTCGCGACATCTCGATCTTTGTGCCGTCACATGCGGGCGCGCCCGCACATGGATTGTGACGGAAACGTCCCCACGCTGTTGCCCAGGAAGGTGCGCACGTGACCAACGCCCGAGCCCAGACCACCCATGCCCACCCCAACCCCGAAGACCGCATCCTCGCGAGGCTCCACCACGAGTTGGGGGGGTCCGCGCTCGACCGCTATTTCCCGAAACAGGCCCGCCTCAGCCTCCACGACAACCACCTCGATGTCACCGTCCCCACGGGGTACCTCGCTGAGGTGATCAGCCAGAAGTTCGGGACCACCTTGCAACGCGCCGCCGAGGCCGAATCCGGCTCGCGCGATCGCTCCGGGCGCGTCCGCGTGAACTTCCATGTTGATGGGGCCGCCTTCGCCGACGCTGAATCGCGCAAGCCCGGCGAGTTCGCGGACGACGCGACCCGGACGGCACCAGGCACCACACCCGTTTCACGAGTCGGTCAGCCTGGCCACGCTCGCTCGGGCCTTCGTGCCTCGCCGCGCCGCTACCGCCTCGACGATTTCGTGGTCGGACCCGCCAACGAGATGGCCTTCGCCGCCGCCGCCCGCGCCGCCGACCTCGACCAGCCGATGCAGGGGCTTCTGTTCCTCCACGGCTCGTGCGGTCTGGGCAAGACGCACCTGCTCCAAGGCATCGAGGATCGATGCCGTCGCCGGCACCCCGCGGCGCGGGCCGTCTACACGACCGCCGAGACGTTCACGAACGAGTTTGTCGCCGCCTGTCGCGCGGGCCGCGTCGATACCTTCCGCAACACCTATCGCTCCGTCGCGCTGCTATGCATCGACGACGTGCAGTTCCTGTCGAGCAAGGCCGCCACGCAGACCGAACTGCTCCACACGCTCGACGCCCTCGGTCAGTTCGGCGGGCGCATCGTGCTCGCGTCAGACGAGCACCCGCGGCAGGTACGCAGTTTCGCCGCGGCCCTTGTGTCCCGATTCTTGGCCGGTGCCGTCGTGTCGCTCCGCGTCCCTGATGCGGAACTACGCGCCCGCATCATCGCCGCTCTCGCGCAGCGACGCGGGATGGTGCTCGGCAGCGGCGCGATCGCCGCCGTGGCCACCGCGTGCGACAACGGCTCGGTGCGCGACCTCGAGGGCGCGCTCGCGCGGGTGGATGCCGCGCAGAGGCTCGCCGGCGACAGCGCCCCGATCGGTGCGATCGTCGTCCGCCGCGCGCTTGAATCCGCCGCCGCCGGGCCGGCACGACCTGTTCGCGGCGAGCGGATCATTGCCGAGGTCTGCCGCACGCTCCGCGTCACCGATGCCGAACTTCGGGGCACGGGCCGCCACCCGCGCGTCGTGCTTGCTCGCGGGCTCATCGTCCACCTCTGCCGCGCCATGACCACGCTGAGTTTCCCGGAGATCGCCCGCGCGATGGGTCGGCCCAATCACTCCTCGGTCGTCACCTCCGGCAAGCGATTCGCCGCCCTCCTCGCCAGGCCCGAGGCACCCATCGCTGAACTCAGCGACGACCAGACGCTCGCCGGCACGACGCTGCCCGGCCTCTGCGACGTGCTGCGCCGCGACATCACGCAGGCCAGTGGCCCGCAGGCGTCGGCCAGCGCTCGCTGAGGTGACCTGCTTCGCGCTGAGTATCCACGCCGTTGCATGCGCCGAAACGAGGTCGAAAGACAGAACGATCTATCCAACCTGCCGTTCGCAGGTCGCGCCATCGCTCGCGCGCACGGCCATGAATCCACACTCGCGCCCGAATCGGGCTCGAAACGCTGCGCCGATCACTCGACGCGCATCCTCAGCCGACCCCGGGACAAGCATCACGATCGCGCACCCACCGAATCCACCGCCCGTCATCCGCGCGCCGTGTACGCCCGGCACGCACGCTGCGGCATCGACAACCAGGTCGAGTTCAACGCACGACACGCGGTAGTCGTTGCGCAGCGACTTGTGCGACTCGTTCATCAGGCTCCCGAGCGTTCGCACGTCTCCCCCGCGCAGCGCCGGCACAGCCGCGAGCGTCCGCCGATTCTCGCTGGTCGCGTGCCGTGCCGCGCGAGCCTCATCATCCGGCAAGTCGCTCCGATCCCAAATGCTCGCCGCACAAAGCCATCGCACGCCGAGGCGATTCGCCGCTCGCTCGCACGCCGCGCGTCGCTTCGCGTACTCGCCGCTCGCCAGTGCGTGGCGAACACCCGTGTCGACGACGATGATCCCCGCGAGTTCGCGCGCGAACATCGGCACCAACTCCCACGCCTCGCTCGCGCAATCGATCAGGACCGCGTGCCCATCACGCCCGAGCACCGACGCCCACTGATCCATGATCCCGCAAGGAACGCCCGCGAAGTTCCGTTCCGCCTCGCGCCCGATGCGGCACACGTCCATCGCCGACAAATCAACGTCCCACGCCCGCGCGAGCGCCATCGCCGTGGCTACTTCCAGCGCTGCCGAACTCGACAGCCCGCCTCCGATGGGCACGTCCGACGCGATCGCGACCTCCGCGCCCGGCAGATCGCGCCCCAAGTTGTCCCAACCGCGCACGCCCGCCGCCACGCCCAAGACATAACTGGCCCATGATCCCATCCGCACGCGCCCGGACTCCACGAGCGAAACCAGTCCTCGCTGCGCCTGAAACTCGCCGCCTAGCGGCACTTCGATCCGCTCACCGATGTCGGTCGCGACGACGCGAAGCCGTCGCTCGATCGTGGCCGACGCCGCCACGACGCAGCGCCGATCGATCGCGATCGGAAGCACATGCCCGCCGCAGTAGTCGATGTGCTCGCCGATGAGATTCACGCGGCCCGGTGCGAGTGCCATCCACTCCGCACCGCGTCCGAATGCCGCAATGAACGCCTCGCGGGCGCGGCGCTCTGCGTTCGCGCCGCGGGGCTCGCCGCTCACGTTCCGCCCGCCGCCCGCGCCCCGAGTTCCACGCCGACCTGCACGATCAGCCACAGGATCGCGTGCCCGCACACAACATATCCCAGCGGCACACGCTTCCATAACCCGAAGAGCGCCGCGACCGCCATCACATACACCACAGCGCCGAGGATGATCCCCACCGACGCGTCCGCCCACTGCGTCCCAAAGAGCCTTGTCGGCAGCGCCACCACGAGCGCGAAGGCGCTGACCGCGGTGAACATCCGCGTCCCGGCCAACTCGATCGGACCCATCCGCCGCTGGAGGAGCATGGCCGCGAGCGTGAGGGCCGCCACGCCCGTGCCGGTGTGAAGGAGCGCGTTGTACATCACGAGCAGCACGCGGATGACCGCGCGATTGGGCGCGTTGATAGCCGTCGCCACCGCCGCGCCGACGAGCAGCGCCCCGCCCACAATCGCCCACGCCTGCGCCCCGCCCAGCCCAGACGCGACCAGCGGCGGACCGAGTTCGGTGCTTTCGCTCGCCCGCTCGATCCGCGGCCCGCGCACGATCGCCTCGCGCACCGGGTCGCGGTCAAAGTCCGCGCCTTCTGGAAAGTCAGACAACAACCCCGGCGCAACGAGTTTCGGCCTGCCCGGCTTGGCGACCTCGACCGCAGCCGGTGAAGCCGCTGCGGGTGCCGCGGCAATCGGAATCGTGGGCGCGATCGATGCGGGAGCCGCGTCAGGCGACGCATGCGCTCCCGATGCTGACTGCGGCACAGCGGGCGGCTCGGCTCTCGCTCCCGGCGTCGGTTCAAGCGGATAGGTCTTCGGATCGTCTGCCACGCGTTGCTCCCGCTCCATTGTTGGGCGGCTTCGGGCGTCCGTTTCGCCTCAGGCCTTTCGCGGCTGCACGAGCACCGCCGCGATGATGATGAGCCCCTTGACCAGCCCGTGATAGAAGTTCGACACGCCGAGCATGTTGAGCATGTTGCCCACCACGCCGAGGATCAGCACGCCGACCACGGTCCCCATGATTCGACCCGCGCCGCCCTGGAGCCGCGTCCCGCCGATGACGACCGCCGCGATCGCGTCGAGTTCGTACAGCAGGCCGAGATTCGTGCTCGAGACCGAGTTCAGCCGGCTCGCGTTCAGGAGCGCCGCCACGCCGCAGCAGAGGCCCGCGATCGTGTAGACCGATGCCGTCACCCGCGCGATCGGCACGCCCGCGTACCGCGCAGCCTGTGCGTTGTCGCCGATCGCGTACACCCGCCGGCCAAAGGTCGTCCACGCCAGCACGCCCTGTGCCGCGATCGCCATGCCGACGAACACGAGCGCCGGCACGCGGATCGCCACGTCGGTCGCCACGTCGATTGACGCTCCGCCGATCCTGTCGAATCGGGGGACCATCGATCGAATCTCCCCGCCCTGTGCCGGCGCGACGATCAGCGACCGATAGATCGCCAGCGTCCCGAGCGTCGCCACGAACGGCGCGACGCGCCCCCGCGCGATCACGAGGCCATTGACCAGCCCCATCAGCGGCCCGGCGAGGAGGCAGATCGCCACCGCCACGGCGATGCCGACCCCATCGCCCCATCGCTCCGCCGCCTCGTTCATGCCATAGACCGCCGCGCCCGCCGCCAGCGCGACCATCGAGCCCACCGAGAGGTCGATCCCGCCGAGGATGATGACGAAGGTCATGCCGAGCGCGACGATGCCGACGAAAGACCACTGCCCGATGATGTTGGCGAAGTTCCGGGCCGTGAAGAACGCCCGCGACCCCTCCGGGACGGTCGCCAGTTCGACGAGCGCCGTCCCGCCGATCAGCAGCAGCAGCGCCACCAGCGGCCCCAATCGCTCGGCATACCAGCGCCAGTCACGCATGGGCCGATCGTACCAACCTTGCAGGACCACACGAAACGCACGTGCTCACGCACTCCTACCCCAACACGAAACGCGAAATCCCTCATTCCTATACAATGCTGTTCATACGCCACTTTGCCGGAGCCACGCATGTCCGACGCACCTCCCACCGACCCCCGCGAGATCGAGATCCCCGCCGAGCCTCCGCGCTGGCCGCGCGTCGTCGGGATCATCAGCATTGTCTGGGGCTCGCTCGGCATCGCCTGCAACGGATGCGGCGTCCTCGGCGCTGCCACCCAGTCGATGTTCACGAAGGGTGCGGAGGATGAGTTTGGACCCATGCCGGACGTGATGAAGGCTGGACCCGTCGCCATCGCCGTGATGCTCCTAGCAACCATCATCGCTGTCTTGCTCATCTTCTCCGGCAGCATGCTGCTGGGTCGACGGCCCATCTCCCGCCCGCTCCATCTGACCTATGCCGCCATCTCCATCATCTCCGCGGTCGCGGGCGCTGCCGTGGGCATCAGCAACATCCTCGCCCAGACTGCCTGGGCGCGACAGAATCCAGACAACAAGTGGGCCCAGTTCTCCAACCCTGCCATCGGAGCGGCGATGATGGGCTTGGGCATCCTCCTCGGCCTCGCCTGGCCCGTCTTCTGCCTCATCTGGTTCGGCTTCATCAAAAAGACCGCGGCATCCATGGGCCACAACCCCGTCGACGACGTTTGACAACGCACGCTTTCGTGCTTTCTCGCGGTATGCCCTCCCTTCTTCCTCACTTACAATCCCCCCTCCGAACTCCTATTTTTTTCGGAAGTATGTACTTGGCGAAAAGGCGCCTACCGTTAGGGTATGGATTTCACCAAGAGAAAAACGCGAATCAAAACCGCCTGGTTTCTTCTCGCGTTCTCCTTTTTTGGACGCGGGGCCAAGCTTCTCTACAACCTTCTGGAGAAGCACATGACCACTAGTGAACTTGCTGAGTATGTTCCGGGCGGAGTGCCGGCAAAGGTGGCGGAAATAGCCACATGGATTATTTGGACCGCATCCGCCGTCTGGCTCATTCTTGAATATCGCAGTAAGGCCAAAGAGTCAGAAGGCGCTCTGATCGAACAGGATCGGGTTCGCGCGGCGAGAGACGGCTTGCGGCGGATCGTGAATGACGGAGAGCGGCTTTTTGTGAGTCCGCATCTTTTGTACCGCCAAGTAATTGAGTGGCGTAAGGAGGCAGCGGAATTCATCGGTCGCTGTCTCGGTCCAGAACATGCCGCCGAGTTTTGGGGCTGCGACGCCGATCAGTACCCCAGGCTAGACGACGAGCCCGACCCGGAAAACCCAAGCGCCGTCAGGGGGTCGCCACGCATCATCTATACGACCGAATGGGTTCGTCCTTGCCTTTTGATCCACATTCGGCAGGTGCTCAGATTCTTGGAAACCATGAGGCCGGAGGACATTCGGCCAGACTGGAGTCCTATGCCCTCGCCAGCAATCGCCGCTTCCGCTTCGCCTTCGGCGGCTTCCCGGCCTTCAGCGCCCGCGCCACCCCCTCCACCCAGTCCCCCTCAATCTTGAGGATTGCCGGTTTGGGTCCGCGTTTCTTGGCCTTTTTCTTGGTAGCCATGCGTCTAACTCTAGCCAGCACGACGACTCGGATCGCGGTAGAACAGCCGCTTTCCATCGGCACGGCGGATCAACTCGATAACCCGCTCCCCATCGTTCAACTTCCGCGTGTCGTGCGAGAACTCGAAATGATCGAGGTAGCGGTGCAAATGCTGGCGAGAAACCGCGTGGTACGTCCCCATCATGCCACGCTTGACGCGGGAGAAGAACCCTTCGATGGTGTTCGTCGTCACCTCGCCGCGAACGTACTCGCCCGCCCCGTGGTCAACCGTCTGGTGGGCCTTGAACTCTTCCGCAACGCCGCGATAGCCGGACTCCCCATCGGTCATCACGACGGCGGACGGCTCGACATGATCCCGCAGCATGGCCCGCAGGGTCTCGGCGTTGACGATCGGAATGATTCGCGTCCGCACGTTGCCGCCGCGCTCCAGAACCGCCACGACCGGCTGCTTGCGGGTGCCGCGTCCGCGCTTGTTGGCCCCCTTGAAGCGGGGCTTGCCGCCGATGTACGTTTCGTCCGCCTCAATCGTGCCGCTCAACTTCGGCTCCGGGCCGCTCGGACGCATCGCCCAGCGGATGCGGTTCATCAGAAACAGGGCCGACTTGTAGGACACTTGGATTTTGCGGCTCATTTCGAGGGCCGACACGCCATTCTTCGCGGTCGCCGCGCTCCAGAACGCATAGGCCCACTTGTGAAGCGGGATCGGCGAATCCTCCATGATGTTGCCGACGCGAACCGTGTACTGCTTGCCGCAGTCCCGACAACGCCAACGCCCATCGGTGCGCCGCTCGCCCGTCGTGCGATCCTTGATCGTGTACACGTTCGCCGATTCGCAGTGAGCACAACGCGGGGCCGATCCCCAACGCTGCTTCTCAAAGAAGAGAATCGCGGCCTGTTCGTCGGCGCACGCGAGCGGCATTTCCTCGACCACTTCGGACTTGGACAGGTGATGATTCGTGCTTGCCATGCAAACATTGTAGTAGACGAAACTCCCGGGTCAAGCCCGAACGCCACCCTTTTTCTTCAAGTACATACTTCCGATTTTTTTCCCCTCTGATCCCTCTGAGTTCGCTTTCATCCTCTTGACAAATCGCTGGCTTTCGCGACACTAGCCGACAAGGAGCCCACCATGCCGATCCGTTCGACCACCGTCCTCTTGCTCGCCGCCGGCCTCGCCCATGCCGACACCATCAACTGCCCCACCGCATCCAACACCACCGGCGGCAGCGGCGCTTATTCCACCATCCTCCACGCCCAGGCCCGCTCCTACCAGGTCGTCATCGGCCCGACCCACCTCCCCGCGCTCCCGCCCAACACCGCTGCTCGCATCACATCGATCCGTTGGCGCATCGCGAGTTGGCAGGCTTTTGCCGCGTGGCCGCCCGTGGCCGCGACCTTTGCCAACTTTGACGTGACGTTCAGCAAGTCGAACTTTCCCGCTGGCTCGCTCAGCACGACGTACACGAACAACATCGGACCTGATGCCGTCGTGACTCGCGCCGGCCCGATCACGTTCGGAGCGGGCATGTTCCCCGGCGGCGCGGTGAGCCCCGCCTTCAACGCCTTCGGACCCGCCATCACCTTCGCCCAGACCTATCTTTACACGCGCGGCGACCTGCTCATCACCATCCGCCACACGGGCAACGGCGTATCGAACGGCAACCTCGACTGGATCGCCGGCGCGGGGTGCCAGGCCATCGGCGTGTCGAGTTACACGCAGCCCGATAACTGGTACGCGCAGGGCAACGGCGGCGCGCTCGCCTGCCAACTCGAATACACGCTCGAACCCCTGACGACAAGTTGCTACGCCAACTGTGACGGCAGCACCGCCACGCCGATCCTGAACGTCAACGACTTCATCTGCTTCCAGAATGCGTTTGCGGCGGGCAACGTGTCAGCCAACTGCGATGGCAGCACCACGCCGCCAACCCTCAACGTCAACGATTTCATCTGCTTCCAGAACGCCTTCGCCGCCGGCTGCAGTTGAACCCGCTCGCGGTCTCCGTTCCCCCTACTACAGGGGAGTGTTGACCAAGCGACGCGGCGAGAATCCGCGGTCGCCGCCACACCCTGGAAGTTGCAGTTATTTCGCCCCGTCCCTGAGCCGATACTTCGGCGTGTCATGGCTATTGAACGAGCCTTCTCCAATGGCGCACCGGTCGCGTCGACGACGCGGCGAAACGCTCGTGCGGCAATCGGGCTGGTGCTCGCGCTCGGGCTCGTCACCACCGCGCTGATCTCGCTCTTGCTCGCACGCTCCGCCGAGACCTACGACCGGGGCCATTTTTCTCGAGTTTCGACCCGATTCGAGCAAGAAATCCGGCGACAACTCAATGAAGCCGTCGCGCCGCTGCACCATCTTGCGGCGCTCTGGTCAGCCAGTGAGCGCATCTCAGCCGACGAGTTCGAGTCGATGGCAACCTCGCTTCGCGGCGGCGTGACGCACGGCAGTCACATCGTGCTGGGCTTTATTCGTCGGACTGCGACGCCCTCGCCCGAGGCCACAGTCGAGTTCGTTTCACCTCGCGAGTTTGGGCGCCAACTCCGCTCGCTCGACGTCAACGAGATCGAGCCCCTGCGACACGCGCTCGATCGAGCGCGTGCATCGGGCTCGCACGTCACCACCGATCCGATCAAGATACCTGTGCCGCACGCCGATCCGGCCGTGTTGGTGTCGGTCCAGGCCGTCTGGAACCACCTTCCCGACCAAGCGAGGCGAACGATTGAGCCCGACGGCTGGGTCTTTTCGGTTTTCGCTGTCGCCGACTGCATGGCGGCCGTTCACGCTGTGCTCTCGCACGAACTTGACTTCGAGGTCTGGCTTGACAACGGGAGTCGTCCGCTCCTCCTCTTTGATCGTGATGGGCACATGATCGAAGGGGGACCGGATGCGCGTCCCAAGGACATCGCACGCCGCCAGTTGAGCGCGATCACCCGCTTTGACGCGGCCGGGAGAACCTGGCAGGTCAGTTTCAGTGCTTCGGCCCAGTTCACGCCATTCTCCCGCGCAGCGGTCTGGGCGGCCGCGCTCGGCGGCACAACTCTCTCCTTCGGGCTCGCCGGCGTCGTTTGGGCGCTCCTTTCGGCCGGGGCTCGCGCCGAGAGACTCGCCGCTCGAATGACGGCCAACGCCAGCGCGCGCGTCGAGGAACTCGAACGGTTGGCCCTCGTGGTCCGAAAGACCCGAAACGTCGTCATCATTTCCGACGAGCGCGGCCGCATCGTCTGGGTGAATGACGCTTTCACGCGGTTGACGGGCTATCTCCCCGACGAAGTCATCGGATTCACGCCCGGCCAGCGGCTGCAGTTTGCCAAGACCGATCGCCACACGATCGCGAGAATCCGCGAGGCGCTTGCGCAGGGACGGTCCTGCCGCGAGGAGATTCTCAACCGCGGGAAGCACGGCAACGAATACTGGCTGGACATCGAGATCCATCCGCTCACCACGCCCGACGGCGGCATCTCCGGCTTTATCTCCGTGCAGGTTGACATCACCGATCGAAAACTCGCCGAACTCGAAGTGGCCGAGGCGCGCCGGGTGGCCGAGGAAGAGCGCGAGCGACTCCAGATGGCTCTCGCCGGCGGGAACCTGGGGTCGTGGGATTGGTCGGTCGATAGCGGCACCATGCATGTGGACGAGCGGACGCGCCAGATGATCGGCGAGTCCGCCGAATGGCCGCTCTCCTCTCTTGAGGCCTGGAACGCGCGCACCCATCCCGACGACCTCAACACCGTTCGGGACGCTGCTGAGCACCACTTCCGCGGAGAATCACAGGACTACAGCATTCTCCGACGTGTTCGCCATCGCGACGGCTCGTGGCGCACGCTCCTCGAGGGCGGTCGCGTTGTCACCCGCGACGCCAATGGCAAGCCCACCCGCGTCGTGGGCGTCCACCTCGACCTCACAAAGCAACGCCAACGCGAGGCAGAACTCGAGCGGCTCCGTGACGAGGCCGACGCCGCCAACCGCGCCAAGGACGAGTTCCTCGCCAACATGAGCCACGAGATCCGGACGCCCATGACCGCCGTCCTCGGCTACGCCGAACTGATCGCGGGCGACTCCGAACTCCCGGCGCAATGCCGCGAACCAATCGAATCGATCCGACGCAACGGCAAGCACCTCCTCACGATCCTCAACGACGTTCTCGACTCTTCGAAGATCGAGGCGGGGAAGATGGCCGTCGAGGCGATCCCCACCGATCCCGCCGCCGTTGTCAGCGACGTCATCGAGATGTACTCGGCGCTCGCTCGCGACAAGAACGTCAGCCTGGTCTCCGCTTTCCTCACGCCGGTGCCCAGATCCTTTGCCTGCGATCCCACTCGACTCAAGCAGATCCTCCTCAATCTCGTCGGCAACGCCATTAAGTTCACCGACTCCGGCTCCGTCACCATCGCGGTCTCGCTCGAACGCGGCGACACGCCCTCGCTCCGCTTCGAGGTCGCCGACAGCGGCATCGGGATGTCCGCGGAGCACCTCGCTCGCCTCTTCAAGCCCTTTACTCAGGCCGATGGCTCGACCTCGCGCCGCTTCGGTGGCACCGGCCTGGGCCTGCACATCTCGCGCCACCTGGCGCACCTCCTGGGCGGGGAGATCACGGTTTCCAGCCGGCTGGGCGTCGGCACCACCTTCCGCGCCTCCGTGGCCGTGCGCGACCTCGACAAGATCGAACTGTGGAGCCCCGGCTTGGCACCCGCAGCGTCCACGACGTTGACCGCACAACCCGTCGGCGCGCCGACTGCCAAGCCACTCGCCGGTTTCAAGATTCTCGTCGCCGAAGACGGCATCGACAACCAACGGTTGATCCTCTTTCACCTGCGGCGTGCGGGAGCCGAACTCACGCTCGTCGACAATGGCGCGTCCGCCCTCGAGAAGATCCTCAAGGCCGAGAGCCTGGGATTCAACCTCGGCTTGCTCGACATTCAGATGCCCGAGTTGGACGGCTACGAGGTGACATGGCGTGCCCGCGCCTCCGGCAGCACGCTGCCGCTCGTCGCCCTGACCGCCCACGCCATGCCGGAGGACCGCGCCCGATGCATTGCCTCGGGATTTGATGACTACACGACCAAGCCGATCGACGCGTCGAAGTTGGTCCAGACGTGCCTGCAATGGGGCACCAAGTCCAAGCCCTTGGCCGCATGAACGAACGTCATCGGTAATGCGTCCTCGCAGCACGAAGCGCTCATCGCGGCGACCGAGCCGGCGCGAGAGTCAAACCCCTGCCCGCAGCAAACACGCCCTACCCCGGACGGATGCCGCGGTAGAGTTGCTGCACGCGTTCGGCCTGCTGCTTGCGAACCGCGTCGAGCACCGCCTTGGTCACCCGCCACTGATTCTGCTCCTCGGTCACGTTCGCACAATGCTCCGAGAGGCACGAATACACGAACTTCAGCGCGTCGCGCGGCTGGTGCATCTGCTCGAGCGCATCGACAAGGTCGCGGGCGGTCACGTCCTCGGCGAAGAGGTCCATGATGCCGATCGGCGGCGCGCCATCGGCCACGCACGCCCGCACCCGCGCGTCGCACAGATCAAAGAGCGTCGCGCCGGTCCAACTCAGTCGCTCGATGAGGCTCTGCTTGTCGAGCCGCGCCTCCTGAAAGAACGCGCTCGATTCCTTGAACAGCGAGTGCCGTAGTTCCATCGGCAGGAGCAACTTCAGGCCCAGCCCCTCCTGCTGCAGGAGTTTGTTGTTGAGCAGCGGCCAGACGATCGCCCGCATCCGCTCCGGATCGCCCGAGACCAGCGTCGGCTCGTCGACACGATCCATCACGACGATCATCCCCGCGCAGCCGAAGTGCGCGAGCGAGCGACGGAGGCGGGCGAGCATGGCATAGCGCGGCTCGTCCGTTTCGGTCGTCGGGAGTTGCGCCACCTGGCCGTCATCGATCTGCCGAAGCGAGCGCGCGTACGACGCGTCCGCACGGCTGCCGACACGGACCTGGCGCCGTAGCCGCAGCGCCGTTCGCCGCGCCCCGAGCCGATCCCACGCGAATCGCTTGGCGAGGATGACCAGCCAGAGCCCCGCGGCCGCGAGCACGACCCATTGCCAGAGCGGGTCGATCACTCCTGCGGGTCGCCAGAGGTAGACCCACGCCGCCAGTGCCGCGGCAGGTGCCCAGCCGATCCACGCGAGCGTCACCCACAGGCGCTCCCGCATCGGCAGCGGCAACCGGAGGATTCGCCGAAGCCGGCCCGTGCGCACGTCGGCGTCCTCGGGACGGTCGTACACGGCCTGGAGCAGCAGCAGATCGCGCTTGCCCGCGTCGTCGAGTTGGCGGGCGCGCTTGCGCGGCTCTGAGCCGGGGTCAATCCCAGTCGGGCCGCCTGGTGCGCGATCGATCACCGCATCCACGAGCCACGGCACAACGATCCCGAGCAGCGCATCGAGATGGTCGGCAGGCCGAAACTTCTGGAACGACTCCAGAGGAGTCTTGCCACCCATCCGCCGGTGGAACCGCTCCAGGATCCCATTGAGGTCGTCATAGGGAACGAGGACGATGCGGCGTCCCGGCGCGGCGACGTTATGCCGCGCGATGCGATCTTCGATCTGCAAGCGCATCGCCGTCTTGCCGCTGCCTTTTTCACCGAACACGATCGACGCGGCAGGGTGGTCGAGGTCGCCCAGGACTTTCTCAAAGTCCGAGTGAAACGCGGCGTGGGTTTTGGGTCCGTCGGTGCCGGTGCCGATCCGCGCAAAGACGCTGTCGTGCCGGGCTTCCTCGCCGCGGAATGGGTTTTCGGTCAGTCGCCAGTGCTCAAGCAGACGTGAGAGGGTCATGCGGCTCCGGGCGGGGGAATGATCGGCCCTGCCGCGAGGGTATCCCGGCTCCTTCGCCTCGGAATCAGCGCCGCCGGCGCTACCCGCGCCGGAGTTCCTCAACCGCTAGCCGCCGCTGCTCGGCCTGTCGATACGCTCGCAGCGTCACCGGCAAGAGCCCGCCCATCACCCCGGCCATGATCGCGCCCACAAGAACAAACGGCCGAATCACATGCGAAGGCTGGCCCTCGATCGCGGCATAGATGCCTGCCGCCAGACAGACGACGCCGCAGATGAGCCACCCAACCTGAAGCCCGAGCACGAGTCGCTTGAACTTGCCTCGCGGCGCACATATGCCGATCAGCACGCCCATGCCCCCGCCGCCCACGCCCCCGAAAATCGAGCCGGCGAGCGCGCCGAACATGTTGGCTTCCTGGAACGTGAACCACTCAGTCATTGCGCACCTCCTGCGGCTTGTTTCGCTCGTGCGGCCTCTCGAATCGCCCGCGCACCCGACGGCGTCAGTTCGCCACGCTCAACCAGCGACGCCAGCAACTCCGACAGCGGATCGAGCGCCCGTCCCTCCTGAAGCGTCTTGAGGCGCTCGATTACCCGATCGAGGCGGATCCGAATGGTCGGATAACTCACGCCGTACGCGCCAGCCAAGTCCTTGATTGAGCCGGACTTGAGCACCAATTCAACGATCAGGTCGAGATCTTCGCGTGGCAAATCGGACAAGATGTGATGCGGCGTATTCATCAATGTCGAACTCTGATTTGACATTGTGCAAGAATATTTTGATTTGTCAATATCTGTTTTCACAAATAGCAAAAATTGCCATGCGATTTTTTGTTCTATTTATGTACGGATTTCGACTGCGAGCGACGCGCGACTGCCGCGATCAACCACGACGAGCGATGACGCGCTGGCCGAGTTGCGCTGCGTCGCGCAACGGTCGAGTTTCTCACCATTCTTCGCCTGTGGCGTGCAAGCATCGGCCGGGAGTGTGTGCAACGGGGTGCCTCGGGCCTTGAAGCCGATGCAGCCTTGATATGTGTGGCGGCTGGTATGAGCGATTGGAAGCGGGCCGATAGAGGCGTCATGCACGCGAGCGCGGCCCATCAGAAAAAAAATAAAACCCAGCACTCAGCCGGTAGCCGAGCGCCGGGTCTCGTGGGGGTCTTGGTCAGTCCGCGACGATCCGCGAACACCACTCGATTCGCAGGCCTTCATCTGGCGGTTCCGCGAGCGATGGTCAAAAACAGCGTTGGATCGGCACCGAAACGGCCGGTTTTTCAGGGGCCTTGCGCGGATTCCAGTCCGTCACCGGTTGTCGGCAGGCCCGGCTTCAAGAGCCCGAGCCGATCCATAACGAGGCGCAGATCGGCCCACACCTTCTCGCGGTTCTCTCGGGTATAGGACCTGAGCAGAAAGGCCGGGTGGTACGTCGGCAGGATCGGGATCGGGTCGGTGAGAAACCCCGGCGGCGTGAAGTCGTACCACCGCCCGCGAAGCCGCGACATCGAGTCGGACGATTCGAGCAGGGCGCGCGTCGCGGGGAGGCCGAGCGTGACGATGACCTCGGGACGCACGATCGCGATCTGCTCGAAGAGGTAGGGCGCGCAGAGGCGAATCTCGTCCGAGGTCGGGGTCGCGTTGTTGGGCGGGCGCGTCTTGAGCACGTTGGCGATGTAGACATCCTCACGGCGAAGACCCATCGCGGCGATCATCTTGTTCAAGAGTTGGCCCGCGCGCCCGACGAACGGCACGCCGGTGCGATCCTCGTCCGCGCCGGGTGCCTCGCCGATGAACATGAGCCGGGCGGCACAGTCGCCGTCATCAAAGACGATGTGCGTGTGATCGGTGACGAAGTGCTGGTGGGGCGCGTCTCGTTCGTAGCGGGCACGGAGGTCATCGAGACGGGCGCGGATCGTCACACGATCGCGCGGGCCGGAGGTTGGAACGGGGCTGGGCGATGGCGTGCGAACCGGCGGCAAACCCGTCATCGCCGGACGCGGCTCAGGCTTGGAGCTCGCCGCGATTGGCGCGTTGGCGGGCGGCGGCCGGAACGGACGCGACGGCGGCGGTGCGGGCGCGGACAAGGGCCTCTCGGCGCTCCTCGGTGCTGGGGTCGCTTGCGTCGCGGGCTTCGATTCGACCTCTGTCCTGGGGACAAAATCGACGCCCAACGCCTGCGCGGTCGCGGCGTTCTGAAGAGCGAGCCGGCGAACAAGATCGGGCGAGAGCATGTCTATTTCGGCGTACCGGTTGGTGGCGGGCTGCCCGTGCCGCCGGTTGGCCCGGTTGTGCCGGTCGGACCGGTCGTACCGCTTGGCTGGGTTGGCGACTCCTCGGGCTTGGGCTCTTCGGGAATCGGCGGCGGGGTTTCATCGCGCGGGCCGGTGGGCGCGGCGGCGCTGGATCGGGGCTGCGGCGTCTTGATGGTCCCGCCGCCCAGGACACCGCCGAGGTAGGCGCCGGCGGGGAGGCCGACCACGAGCCCGATGACCAGGCCGATGATGAACGAACGAGGCGTCTGGGAAGCAGGAACGTCGGACACGGCGGGTCTCCGTTTCTTGATCGCGTGGACGCTGCAAGTGTAACGGCGATGCTCGCCCGCCGCGCGCGAAAGAGGCGAGGAGCACGGCAAAAAAAGGCCTATCAGGCGTCGCGGCGCATCCTGTGGACCCAGCGCCCATAGTCGAGGATTGAACGCACGAGCGCGCCACGCGAGGCCGGAAGCCCGCGGCCGAATGCGGTGTGCATCCGCCAGGACCAATACGGCCCGCGGAGGCGGAAGCGTGAGATCGCGGCAAGGCGAGCCAACTGCCAGAGGCCGCCGAGGATTTCACACAGTCTTGACATTCGGCCTCTTACGCGCCCGTCGCGGTCAGCGACTTCTTGAACCAGGCCACGGTCTCATCGAGGCCTGCTTCAAGAGTGGCGAAGGGGGTGTAGCCGATGAGTTGGCGTGCGCGCGAGATGTCGGCGAGCGAATGCGGGACATCACCGGGGCGAGGCGGGCCAAACATGGGTTGGAGTCCCGGCGCGCCGCACCGATGCGCGAGCATGCCTGCGAGTTCGAGGAGTGTGGTGCCGCGGCCAGCCCCGACGTTGAGCACCTCGCCCGCCAGCGGCGGTGCCGCCACGCCCGCCTGAAGCGTTGCCAGCACCGCATTGGCGACCGATGTGAAATCGCGCGATTGCGTGCCGTCGCCATGGATGAGCGGCGGCTGTCCGGCGAGCAATCGCTTGGCGAAGGCGGGAATGACCGCGGCGTACTGGGAGTCGGCGGGCTGACGCGGGCCGAAGACGTTGAAGTATCGCAGGTTCACGCCCGAGATTTTGTAGGCGCGAGACCAGGCCGTGACGGCGTGCTCGGCCGCGAGTTTGGAGGCCGCATAGGGCGAGAGCGGCCGCGGATACAGCCCCTCGTGCTTCGGAAGCGTCGTGTCATCGCCATAGGCGGACGAAGATGCGGCGAGCACGAACCTCGCGTTGGGTGGACCGCCCGCCCATTGCCGCCGGGCCGCTTCGAGAAGCCGCACGGTGCCGGTCGCGTTGACGGACCACGTCCGCTGGGGCTCGGCGATGGAGCGCGGGACCGAGCCCATGGCGGCGAGGTGGAAGACGATGCGCGCGCCGTCCACGGCGTCGGCGACCGCGGCATCGTCCAGAATTGAGCCGTGTACGAAGCGGACGCGATCGGGCTCGAGTTCGATCAACTCCGCCAGGTGGTCGAGGGTTGATGATGACAGATCGTCGATGACGACGATCGAGGCACCGAGCGAGAGCAAGGCGTCGGCAAGATGTCCTCCGATGAAGCCGGCTCCGCCGGTGATGCAGACCGGGGCCTTGTCATAGAGCCCGCGCAAGCGATCAACGGCATCAACGGGGAGTCTCATGCCGGGGCAATGGTATCCGAGACTCGAGCGCCGGGAAAAACAAACAAGCCGGCACGGGCCGGCTTGGTGTGAAGCGTGGGAAGCGGCGACGGGTCAGGGCGTGAGGAACTTGTCAAGCAGGCCGAAGGCGTCCTGGCGGCCCAGGAAGAAGTTGGTGTCGACAATGCGAGCGGAAGCATCGTTGAGGGCACGGGCCGAACTGAACTGGGAGACGTTCGGATAGGCGTAGACCTGGCCGCCCGTTGTACTGGGGACGTTGTTGACGGAGTTGGAGGACATGATGTCGATGGGGTTGTCGAAGATCGACGACGTGGAGGTGATGCGAAGGCCCATGAGTTCGCCCGCGCGGCGACCGATGGCAGCGGCGATCGAGAGCGCCAGGCGATCGGCGTCGGGGATGCTGGGGACGTAGGTGAGCGTCGAGAGCGAGGGAGCGAAGACCACGGCCTCGTCGTTCTTGTCGGTGTTGAAGGGGTCGGAGCGTTGGCTGTAGCCGAGGTTGCCGGCGTTGAAGACGGTCTTTGGATCGTTGGTCGCGGTGAGGTAGATGGTCGAGTGATCCTGGAACTCGAACTCGTTGGGATCGGTGGAGAAGCGGACGTTCAGGCCGTTGGCAACAAAGATCTGGTTGAGTGCCGCGACGGCACGGGTGAGGATGTACTGGTCAACGGGCTGCCCGCCGATGCTTCCTGTAAACCCGAGCACGCCGGAGGTGAAGGCATCGAGGTTGGTGGTCAGGCCGCCGAGTTCGAGCCAGTTGACCTTGCCGCCGCGAGTCTCGATGAAGAAGTTCTGGTTGGACTGGGTGAGCGCGCCAGTAACGGAATCGCCCTGTGTCACCTGGATGACGTAATCGGTGTTGAACGCACCCTGGAGGTAGACGGCATAGGACGCATCGCCGGAGCCGCCGATCTGGCCCGGCGCGAGGAAGGTGATGAAGAAGTCGCCGTTGGCATCGAAGCCATAGGTGGTTTGTGAGTCGGAGGCGAGCGTGGTGTTGGGGTTGCCGGCGATCGGGCGGAACTCCTTGGGCGAGAAGACGAGGATGCCGTCGTCGATGCCCGTGGAGTTGGTCGTGTCGAAGAGCGCGAACTGCACGGAGCCAGTGAAGTCGGTGAACGAGTCCTGCGAGACGCTGCCGAGGTCGGAGCCGAGTTCGGCGAGTTTGACGGTGATGGTGATGGGCGTGCCGGTCGGGATCGACTGGCGGTTGTTGAGGTGGTAGATATCGACGTCGGCGGCGAGGTCGCCCGGCTGGCCCGAGCGGCCGATGGGGCCGATGGCCGACTCGATGGTGGACTGGATCAGCGAGCCGGAGCGGGTGGAGAAGATGCCGTTGCCGTTGCCGCCGACGACGGTGGTCTTGGTGTCGTCGATGGTGAAGATGAACTCACCGATGGTGATCGACGAGAGGTCGTCGTACGTCGGGTCGGAGGGGTCCTGGAAGACGCCGTTGGGTCCGGCAAAGACGATCGGAGCCGGAGCGTTGACGACGTTGGTGCCGTTGCCGGAGATTGTGCCGGCGGAGAAGCCCGAGTCCCCGTCGTCGAAAACCTCGACCGTGAAGCGATAGTCGCCGGTGTTGCCCGAGGTGATCTCGACCTGTGGGACGGCACCCGGGGTCTCGAAGTCCGAGTCGTTGGCGACCACGATGAAGTATGTGCCTGTGGTCTTGACAAGGAAGTTCTTGGCCTGAGTGAAGTCCACGTTGTCCGGGGCATCGACAGGAAGTTGGAACGTGTCGCCGGTGGTGCCGCCTTGAATCTGGCCGTTGCCGTTGTAGAGGAATGGAGCGGCGAAGGCACCGAACTGGAAGAGGCCCGCCCCGGCGAAGAGGGCCGAGCCCTGCATCGCGCCGAGTCGGAGGATCTGCCCGGCCTGGAGCGTGATCTTGTAGATGTCGGCATCGCCGGCGACGCCGAAGAAGTTGATGTCGTTGTCCTGGTGATCGCCCACGACGCCGCGGATGGTGTACGGACGATTGACATCCGGGAGGCCATCGGGCGTGGCGTTGCCGTCGAGCACGAGGTCGAGGTCGGCCGGCGCGTAGTAGTCGACGCGATAGGACGGATTGCCGAGCGTGTCGAAGAGGTGATTGACCTCGGCGGTGTACTTGTCGCCCGCGTCGCCGATGACGGCATCCTGGGAGTAGTTCTCGTTGGGCCGCGCGAAGCCGTCGCTGTTGCCGTCGAGCCGCGCGTCGGAGGTCGAGGCGCGAAGGACGTTAGCGTCAAAGATGAAGCGGAAGACGCCGGGGCCGGGGAGCGCCGGATCTTGGGTTCCGGGCTGGGTCGCGGGCGGGGTCTGCCCGCTCGCGGGGAGGAGATCACGGTCGGTGACGGTGCGTGAGAAACTGATGCGGACGGAGTTGTCGGCCGCGTTGAAGCCCTCGACGATGTAGTCGGTGCCCTGGACGAGCGGAACGAACGTGAGGCCGTTGTTCCGTACCTCGGAAATCGTGAGCGCGGCGGCGATGGTGCTCTCGTCGATGGACTGGTTGAAGAAGAGGGTGGCGATCCAGATGCCGGCTTCTGGGCCGGCGATGAGGTCCACAACCTGGATCGGCAGCACGTTGGTGTCGATCTGGCCGAACTCGAAGTTGCCCTGGCTCTGTGCGCCGTTGCCGCCGATGGAGACTTGGCCGATCGCACCGGTAGCGGAGATGGCGAAGGTCTCGGAAGCAAGCGTCGAGCCGACCTGTGAACCGTCGATCGTGACATCGCCGAGCGTGGAGCGGCCGGCGGCGACGGCGTCATCGGCCGTGCCGAAGAACCCGTCGGGCCCGCGGAGGCTGCCGGCGACGAGGTCGGACTCGAGGAAGTCGCCGGTGATGGTCACGTCGCCGACGAAGCCGCTGGTGACGCGATCCGCGTTGAGGCCCGTGCCGCCCGGCTGTGCGTCGGAGCCGAGGTCACCGCCGACCTGGATGCTGGTGTCGAGGACCGATCCGTTGATCGTGACGCCGCCCAGCGTGTCAGTGACCGAGAACCGTGACTCGCTGACCGAGCCGGCGGTGAAGTTGCCGAGCGAGGCACCCGTGCGGAAGCGGCCGCGGGACATGGCACCGGTGACGTTGAGGTTCGAGAGGTCGCGCTCAACGTTGACGAGGGAGGAGAGGTTGCCGCCGACGCCGATCGTCTCGCCCGCGAGCAGGTTCATCGTTGCGCCCTGCTCGAAGTTGCCGCCGATGAAGATGGAGCGTGCCCAGAAGGCGGCTTGGATCGTTCCGCCGCGGAAGTTGCCCGTGACGATCGAGCGCACGTTCATGCCGAACTTGATCGTGCCCGTGCCGTCGTAGGAGCCGATGTTGAGCCCTGAGCCGTAGGCATCGACGGCGATGTCGGAATCGCCGGCGAGATTGGCGTTGACTGTGATCTGGCCCATGGACGCGTCGTCGTTGGTGGAGATGTCGAAGTTGGTAAGGGTTGCGGGAGCGTTGACGGTGAGCGTGGTGGTGAGTTTGGTGTTGACGAGTCGGACCTTGCCCGCCGCGGCGTCCCAATAGACGGTGCCGGGGCCTGTGTAGACGATGTTGCCGCTCACGCCGTTGTGCGTGAAGTTGAACACGAAGCCCTCGGTGAGTTGCGTGCCAACGGCAGCACCGCTGTTGAGGTCGGTATCGGCGAGCGGGAAGTTCGTGCCGAACTTCATGACGCCGACGGAAGTCGTCAGCGTCGGAGAGTCGGCGAAGGCTGCGGTGTCGATGACGCTGCCGCCCGCGGTCACCTCGCGGATGTAGGAGATTCCCAGCGCGACGCGCTCGTCGCCGGTGCCATAGACGTTGTCCGCACCGGGAGTCATGCCCGCCGAGACGCGGACACGCGACATCGAGCCATCGGCGCGGACGGTGGTGATGCGGCCGGACTGAACGGTGTCGGCGTCGGCCGGATCGGTGCCGCCGGGAGAGAGGTCGTCGCCGAACGACAGGATGCCGGCGAGCACGAGCGTGTCGGCGATGTTGCCCGACGCGCGGACGGTAAAGATGGAAGAGCCCGCGGCGATCACGGTGCCCGTGCCCGTGGTCTGGTTGTCGTTGCGGATGTCGCCGACGACGTCGATGGTGCCGATGGCGCGACCGGCGTAGATGAAGGACTCGAAGATCGAGCCATTGGTGAGCACGATGCGTCCGATGTTGAACCCGGCGGTGATCCGCGGCCCCTGGATGGTCGTGTTGGCGATCACACCGGGCGGCAACTGATTGCGATTGGCATCGGCCGAGACGCCCTGATTGAGATCGGGGTTGACGCCGATGTCGCCGAAGACGCCGTCGTTCGAGCCGTTGAGGCGGATGGAGAAGAGGATGTAGTCGGCGTGGACGGCTCCGAAGAGGTGCCCGTTATTGATGACGATGTTGTTGAGGTTGCCGTCATACGCCGCGATCAGGGAGGAGGCGAGAAGGGAGCCGTTGTTGATGGTGACGACGCCGATCCCGCCTGTGTAACTGATGATGTCCCCGCCGAAGTCGCCCTCGATGGTGACGTCGGCGATCCGGCCATAGGCGATGAGCGAGCCGCGGCCGAGCGCGGAGTTGCCCGGCTTGTTGACGGCCGAACCGATCGTGACGGCCGCCGAGAACGTGCTCCCGACGCGGATGTCGTTGTACAACTGGCCGTTGGAAACATCGACCTCGCCCGTGAGGTCGCCGCGGATCGTGAGGACCGCCTGAGCAAAGCGGTTGCCGAAGTTGCGGCCGGCGATGAGGTCTTTGACGTTGCCCTGGACGAAGCCCTTGACGTCGAGGTCGCGGCCGGCCTTGAGCGTGTTGATATCGCCCGCGATGCCGCGCTGGTTGGTGATGGTGTTGACGGTGATCACGATGTCGCCGTCGGTGCTCTCGACGGTGTCGATCGGGCCGGCGCTGAAGATCGAGCCCGAGATGAGGTTCTTGGCCTTGATGGTGTTGATGCGGCCGTCGGGGCCGTTGGCGGCGATGTCGGTGTTCGTGATCTCGTTGCCGACGGTGAACATGTCGATGAGGCCCGAGACCGAGAACGCGCTCGAACGCACGCTGTTCTTGACGTCGAGCATCGTGATGAAGCCGGCGTTCACGGTCGAGCCGCGGATGTCCTGCTCGAGCATCATGCGGTCGATGCCGAGGTCGGCCTCAACGGTCGAGCGTGCGAGCGTGCGTGCCGAGATCTCCCCGAGCCGGCCGAGAATGTCGATGGCGATGTCGGAGATATCGCCCATCATCGTCGAGGTGGTGAGGGTGCCGACGTCGCCGCCGACGAGGATCTGGTTGCTGCGGAACTCGAGTTCGCCGCCCCCGAGCGTGGAGTTGCGGAAGCCCTGGGCTTCGATGCGAGTGACGCTACCGCCGACGGTGGTCGTCGAGGCGTCGTAGAAGCCGTCCATAAGCGTGAGGTCGGTGAGGCCGAAGGCGCTGATGGTCGAACGGAAGAGGTTGGTCCCGGCGTCGCCGCGGATCTGGTTGACCACGCCCGCGTAGAACCCGGCGTCGGCGGAGAAGGTTGATTGCCAGAACTGATCGAGGTTCATCGAGCCTATGAAGGCATCGATGAAACTGCCCTCGCGCAGTTCGATGCGGTTGATGCCGTTGGCGGGGAACTGCTGAGTGGGAATCGCAATGACGTTGTTGGCCGCAAGGATCGTCGAGCGGATGTTCGCGCCGGGGATTCGCGTGCCGGTGACGAGATTGATGTCGTTGTTGGCGAAGATGCCGGTTGTCGAGAGGGGCGAGGGATCGCGTGGTGCCAGGCCGTCGCCGATGTCGACGCGCTGGATGTTGTTGGCATAGATGGAGCCGACGATGCCGTCGAATCGACCGACGGGAGTTTCCATGTCGAAGTTGGCGACGACGTTGGTCAGGTTGCCGGCGGGAACGATGACATCGCCGATGGCACCGCCGACCTGGACCAGGGCGACGTTGCCGGTGCGCACGATGATGCCGTTGAGATAGGGATCGACTGGCGAGCCGACATCGTCGAGCCAGGAGTTGGTGCCGACGGAGTTGTTGGCGGGCCGATACAGGCCGCCGTTCCAGAAGCCCGTCATGGTGTTTGCGGGGATCGGAATGGGATCGCCCGCCATGCCGCCGCCCTGACCGCCCACGCCGAGGAACGGCCCGAGGAGTTGCGGCCCCGCAGCGGAGACCTGGGTGCGCCCGAGGTCGCCGGTGCGGATGGTCAGGTTGTTCAGCGCCGCGACGTCGATCGACACGATGTCGCCGAATGGCGTGTTGTTGTCGATTCGGTTGAACGCCGTGCCGCCGGTCTGGATGATGCGCCAGACGTCGACCTGGGTATTCCCGATGATGGCAATGCTGGAAGCCGCCGTTGAGCCGGTGATCTCGATCCGCCCGATGGAGATGACATCGTTGTTGTTGAGTGTGCCGACAGCGTTGATCTCGAGTTGCGCGCCGCCACTGAGATCGACCTCGATGCGTCCGATGACGACGCCCTGGGAGCCGCGGACGGGGATCACGCGGATGAGGCCGCCGGTGCTCCCGCCGCCGACGATGCGGATGTTGACCTGCCCGCCGCCGTCGTCGGTGATGAGCACGGGGGCCGCGCCTGGGATGAGCGGGATGAACGCGTTTTCGAGGTTCAGAAGGTCGACCTGCGGGACGTCGAAGAAGCGATAGTCGGAGTTGGAGCCGAGATTGAAGAGGCCGCCCGTGCCGGCGTTGCCGTAGATCCCGATGTCGGGGCGAGTCGCGTCGACCTGGAAATCCTGATCGATGAGATAGCCGCCGATGGTTGACCCGTTGGGGGTCGAGACCTGGAGCACGTCACCGCCGGAGTGAGATCCGACACGGATCATCCCGATGTCGCCGCGGCGTGTGGGGTCTTGCCCGGTGCGAATAACGACGGTCTGCGGCGGGTCGGAAGGCTTGACGTCGCCCACGGCGTCCTGATCGATGCCGAGGGCACCGCGGATGTCGAGGAACGCGATCGAACCGCCGACGGTGAGGATCGTGTCGCGGAAGTCGCCCTGGGTCGGGCCGGTGCCGACGATCCCGGAGAGCCCGGTGGTGATCGTGCCGAGGTCGCCGCCCACGTTGACGCGGAAGGGCGTGCCGATCGCGACATCCTGGATGTCCGAGCCGGCGGTGATGGCATAGAGACTGCCGAAGACGCTGACCGTCATGCCGCGGATCGCCATGTACTCGTCGGCGGTGTCATCGATGGTTCCGTTCCCGCCGATGTTCATCACGGCGGCCGGATCGGTGTCCTGCCCGCCGCCGTTGATGAATCCCGTCCCGACGCGCATCGCGCCCATCGAGCCCGCGAGCACGCTGATCGTGTTCGAGAAGCCGGTGGTGTTGCGGCCCGAGCCCGCGGCGGTGCGATACGAGCCGAACGTTGTCGGCGCCATGCCGCTGACCTTGAGCAGGTAGTCCGCCGCCCCCGAGGCCGTGGTCTGGACCACCAGGTAGTATGCGCCCGCGACCTCCGGACGATACTTGAACTGCAAGGTCGAGATCAGGCTGCGCTGGCGCGGGTCGCCGAAATCCGGCACCTGGTTGGCAGCAACGGTCCGTCCGCTCTGGTCGACCAGACGGATATTGAACCCGAAGCCTCCGGTGAAGGCGGTATCGAACTGGACCACGATGTCCGTGCGCCCGTCGGCGGCGAAGCCGTACACGTCGCTGGGGTCTCGCAGGGTATCAAGGGGACTGATGAGGCCGTCGCCGGGGTCGCCGAGCGCGCCGAAGATGAGCACCTCGCTTGCGCCCGATCCGATCCACTCGGCGCTGAGCACGGTGTCATTGCGATACGAGGAACTGCCGAAGAAGGGGGTCTGGCCAAACGATGTGAACTGTTGACCAAATCCGGCGAGGAACTTGTCGAACTGGATCTGGCCGTTTCGCGCCAGGTTGGCCTTGATGACGTCCTCGACCGTCGGCTGTGTGCCGGCGAGGAACGGGATGACAGCCTCATTCTCGATGTGGCGCAAGACATCGCGCGCCGGCCGCGTCACCGGGTTGTTGACGTCCCCCAGCACCGTGACGTTCATCAGGTTACGGCCGCCCGTCGCGAACTCGCCCAGTGTCCGACCAACGCTGAGTTGACCACCTGTGCGAACGATTGGAGTGCCGTCGTCGTCCATCCAGAGGCCGGCGTCGCCGGAGAAGATCGCCTGGCCCAGATCGCCCGCGACGGCGACGGAGCCCATCATGCTCCCGATGTTGATCCGATCCACCGAACTGCTGAACACCGACGAGCCGAACACGATGCCATGGATGTTGACCGAGGAGAACGGCACGCGCAGGCTCGGGTTGGGATCAGGGTCGCCCAGCGGATGCGCCGTGCCCTGGATGAAGATGCCCTGGTCGGCGATGGTGAAGCCCGATGTGACCGACAGCCCGATGATCGCCGAGCCGGCCGCGTTGTACGTCGCCGTGGTTGAGTTGTTGCGGACGAAGGGGCTGCCGATGACGACCGAGCCGGCACCGGGGGGCAGGCCGGTGACGCGGGGTTGCCCGCCGCCTGGCGGGATCGTGATCTGATAGCCGAAGCCGACGCTCTCGAACTCGTCGAAACTACCCAGGACCGAGCCACCCAGGAGGAAGTTGAATCCGCCCTCGGAAAACTCGGCCTCCGGCGTGGGCTGGCCCGACTCCACATCGCCTCCGAAAATCGTCAGTGACGCGGACTTCATCAGTTCGAGCGCGGTGGCATCGTCAACGCCGCGGATATTGATGCGCCCGATGCCGTCGTTGTAGTTCGGGACGCCGTCATCCTCGGGATCGACGATCGCGACCGGATACGTCGCGTTCTGCGGGATGCCCAGCGCGATGGTCTCGATCATCTGCCGACCGTAGAGATCGAGGAACTCGATCTGCGTGCCCGATGGCGCGGAAAACACGACCGAGACGCCGCGAACACGCGAGTCGGTGTATTGCCCGAACTGCCCGCCCGGCGCGGTGGTCGCGACATTGTCGATCTTGAACCCGCCGCTCGCGACACCGGGGCCGCGGAACAGCCGAATCGTGTCGAATCGCGCGCCCGACGTCGCCTGGAAGTTGTAGGTGAGGTTCGGCAGCGCGCCCGTTGCCAACGCGTCGAGCGCCGTGCCGCTGAACGTCTCGATCACCGTCGGCACGCCGGCCCCGGAGCCAGCCGAGATCAACTGCGCGGTCGTTCCGGTCAGACCGAGGAAGACGCTCGTGTCGAATCGAAGGTTCTGCACGCCGATGAAGATGTTGGCACCCTGCCCGACGTTCGAGACGGAGATGTGCAGGTCGATGTACTGCCGTTCACCCAGCGTGATGAACAGTTCGTTCTCCTGGCCCTGGCCGCCCGCCGTCGGACGAAGCCGCGGGGGCGTCACGGCGAAATACGGCCCGGGGAACGGCAACGCGGGATCATCCGGCGTGTTCGACGTCTGCGTCAGATAGTCGATCCGGAAGTTCGAGCCGTTGAAGATGTACCCGTCCGCCACGGGCGTGCCGCCCTGGGGCACGGGCGTCGGAAGCGGGTCCGCCTCATTGAAGTCCTCCAGCACGGGCGTGCCCTGCTGGTTCTGGATCTGCGTCGTCGGAATGAGGTACGGCAACACATAGCCGAACGTCGTCGCGACGGTCCCGAATCCCGACGGGTCCGGCGGCACTTCGAGCACGAACAGGAGTTGCCGCGCTTCCAACGCCTCGAATGAACTCTCTTCCGCGCGGCCAGCCCGACGCGCCAGCGCGCCCACGGCAGAGGCCATCTTGCGGCGGATAGACCAACGGGAGGAACCCTGAGGACGATTCGAACGGCGAGACCAGATCATGGGAACTCCTGGTGGCTCGTGCCCCCTTCCTGTGGGGCACCATCTCTTGATACGGCTTCCGCCGCACTCTTCCTGCGGTCAGCGTCGGCCCGACCTCGGGAGCGCTCGCTCCCGGTCCTCGCGGAGTAGGCCGACATCCGATGCCGGGACGACTCCGCATGAGGCCGACAACTTAGCCGAGTCTACGAGATTCCTCAACTGGTGGGGAGTCTCGCCCCTCTCGGCTCTCCCTCTTCCCAGCAAGCGGGGGCTGGGAAGGCCGCACCCATCCGATGCGCGATCGGATGCCTACGGTCCGGTCCAATACGCGAATCGGTTGCAGCCGGTTGCAGGCTTTGACATTTTTTCCGAATCTCGTTGTTTCTCGCGCTCCTCGTGATGCCGAAAGCCCAATCAAAACACTGACAAGTTCTCTCCCATCGGAACTGCGAGCCACCCGACCCCAATGATCCCGGGTACCCCACGAGGCTGTTTCAAATGCTTCCGGAATCCATCATGCAGCAACTCGACGAGTATTTCAAGGCACTCCCCTACCCCGCTCACATTCTCGCCGCCGTTGGGGCGATCGTCGGGCTGCTCCTCTGGTTCCGCGGGCGCCAAATCCTGAAGCCCCTCTTCTGCGTCCTCGGCGGGCTCGGCGGTGCAGGACTCGGCTTCTCCCTCGTCCCCGCGATGGGCCTCAACACTCTCGGCGGCATCCCCTCTCCCTACATCGGCCTGGGCGTCGGAGCGGCGCTCGGGCTCATCGCCGGCCTCCTCATGTTCCGTTTCGCCATGGCTTTCTGGCTCGCAGTGGGCCTCGGTGCCGCCGCCTTTCTCGGTGCCTCCGCCGGCGTCGGCTATCGCGCCATCGCCGACCTCCCCGCCGCGCGCGAGCAACTCGTCGCCCCCCTGCCGCCGCCCGAAACACCCACCGGCACCGACCCCAAGACCGTCGCACTGGCGCGCCTCAAACCGGTCGCGACCCGCGTCCGCGAGTTTGTCGCCGCGCATTCGGAGGAAGCGAAAGCGACATTCAACTCGCTCCCGGCACAAGGCAAACTGATCCTCGTCGGTGCGACCCTCGGTGCCACGCTCGCCGGCTTTGCCATCGGCCTGGCGTGGCCAAAGCGAGTCGCCGCGGCCGGCACCGCCCTCGTCGGATCGGGCATCGCCCTCGCCTCCGGCGTGTGGCTCGTTCGCGCCACCGGCATGCCGGGCTGGGAATGGCTCGCCAAGAACCCACTCGCCGTGCTCATCGGCTGGCTCGTCTTCGGCGCGGTCGGTTACATGGCCCAGGTCAAGGCCGGTAGGCGACTCGCTCCCGCCGCCGAGGCCGAATAGCAGTCCGCTTCAACCGCCGCTGACTCAGTGCCCCGAAAGCCCGCTGGGCTGTTTCTTCGCCGGCGTCGGCAGCGCCTTGCGTCCCGCGGCCTTTGCGCCCGCTTCCATCAGCGGGCCGCTCGCTACCGCAACCCCAACCACGCACGCCGCGGAGACCATCGCCGCCAGCGGCCGCGCCGCCAACTCCGTCGGGTCGTTCGCACGGACGAGTTTGTCCGGGCTTTCGAGCAGCGGCAGGGCCACGAGTCGCAGGTAATAGACCGCCGCGATTGCCGAGTTGAGCCCAAGCACGATGACCAGCGGCAACTCGCCCGCCGAGGTCGCCGACGTGAACAGCGGCACCTTGGCAAAGAAGCCAAGCAACGGCGGGAAGCCCATCAGCCCCAGCGCACACAAGACCATTGTCCATCCCAGCACCGGATGCGACGAGCACAGCCCGCGCAGATCATCGACCGTCTCGAGTTCCGGCGAATCATCCCCGCCCTTGCGATCGAGGCACGCCAGCACCGCAAAGGCCCCCACATTCATCAGCCCGTAGCACAGCAGATAGAAGAGCACCGCCGCGAGGCCGTTGCGCGTGATCGACGTGCCGTCGCCCGGACCGGCAATCACGCCCACGAGCATGTAGCCCGAGTGCGCGATCGAGGAATACGCCAGAATCCGGCGAACCGACTTCTGCATGAGCGCCAGGACGTTGCCCACCGTCATCGTCAGCGCCGCCATCACCCAAAGCGTGAGCATCACCAGTTGCGGCAGTGAATGGCCCCCGGCGTCCGAGCCGTCACGGGCGAAGTTCCACCCCACGGTCGAGACCAGCAGGATGATCGCCAGGAACCCCGCCGTCTTGGGCACAAACGCCAGAAACGCGGCGACCGGCGAGGCCGCGCCCTCGTACACGTCCGGCGTGTAGAGATGCATCGGCACCGCCGCGATCTTGAACGCGATCCCCACCAGCGCGAGCAAAAGTCCGATCATCGCGATCGAGTTGATCCCGCCGGTGCTGTGGACCTGCTCCGCGAAGGCCATTTCGATGCCGCGGAGGCTCGTTGTGCCCGTGCCGCCATAGATCATCGCGAACCCGTACAGGAAGATCGCCGCGCCGAGCGCGCCGAGGAAGAAGTACTTGACGCCGGCCTCATACGACCTCGCGCCGTCGCGGCCCGTGCGCGAGATCGTCACCATGATGTAGGTCGGGAGGCTCGTCAACTCCAGCGCCAGAAAGAGCCAGATCAGGTCGTCGGCCGACGCGCACAGCATCAGCCCGGTGAGCGAGAAGAGAAAGAACGAGTAGAACTCGGCGCGGTTCATCCGCAGCGGGTTGAAGGCCGCCTTCCCCGACGCGATCGCTGATTCCTCGGCCCGATCGACCACGCCCGACGCCAGCAGCAGCAGCACCAGCCCCACCACACACACGATGACCTTGGCATAGGGCATCAGATTCGGCAGCGGGCCGGAACCCTCGGGCGTCGAGAACGCCGCGAGCAGGCCCGCCGCGACCAACCCGAGCCCCGCGATCGGCGCGCACAGTTTTCGCGTCCCAAGATTCGGTGACAACCCCACCACCATCACCACGCACGTCGCCAGGAACGTCGCGATCTCGGGCCAGATGAAGTGCAACTTCTCCGCCATGCTCGTCGCCGCAAGGATCATGGTGTCTCCTTCGCGGAATGGGCGGAAGACGGATTGGGGGCCGGCACCTTCTTCGGTGGAGCCTTTGGCGGCACATAGGTCGCCCCGGCCTTCGTCAACGCCACCGTCGTCGCCACAGGCCCTCGCAGCCCCTCGATCACCGGCGAGGGATACACGCCCAGGGCCACGCACGCCACCGCCAGCGGCACGAGGATCCCGATCTCGCGGGCGCTCAGATCTCGCGGCAACTTGCCCGATTCATCATGATCGCCGTTCGCGCCGTTGTGGCCGTGTGGCGCGCCGCCGTGGCCTCCGCCATGCCCGTGCGGCTCGATCGTCGGCCCGAAGACCACGCGCCCGACCATATACAGCAGATAGATCGCGGCCACGATCATCCCCGTGCCCGCCACCGCTGCATAGACGAACCCGAGGCGTCCCGGCGTCCCGCCCGGCGTGCCCGCCCACTCGTTGCTCGCCTGGAACGCCCCCATCAGACACAAGAACTCGCTCACAAACCCATTGAGGCCCGGCAGCCCGACCGACGCCATCGTGAAGAAAACCATGAAGGTCGCCCACACCGGCATCTTGGCCGCCAAGCCGCCCAACTCGTTCATGCTCCGCGTGTGGTAGCGCTCGTAGATCATGCCGATCAGCAGGAATAGCGCGCCCGTCGAGAGACCGTGGTTGATCATGTAGAGAATCGAGCCGGTGATGCCCGTGTCATTCAGCGCGACCATGCCCAGCACGCAGAAGCCCAGGTGCGCCACCGACGAATAGGCCACCAACTTCTTCACGTCCGTCTGCACCCAGCAGATCAGCCCAGCGTACACGATCCCCACGATCGAGAGCCCGGCGATGAGCGGCGCGTACTCGCCGATCGCCAGCGGACAGAACGGCAGCGCGAACCGGAAGATGCCGTACGTCCCCAGTTTCAGCAGCACGCCCGCGAGGATCACGGATCCCGCCGTCGGCGCTTCGGTGTGCGCCAGCGGGAGCCAGGTATGCACCGGGAAGAGCGGCACTTTGACCGCGAACCCAGCCATCAGCGCGAGCAAGACCCACGCCTGCTCCGAGGCCGACATCGACGCCGCGGTCCGCTGCAGTTCATAGAGATCAAACGTCCACTGCCCGCCCACCTTCCACTTGAAATAGACCACATACACCAGGCCCGCCAACGCGATCAGCGAGCCCGTGAAGGTGTACAGAAAGAACTTCGTCGCGGCCTTGCGGCGGTTTGTCGAGCCATACAGATTGATCAGAATCCACATCGGGATCAGCGTGAACTCGAAGCACACATAGAACAGCACGAGGTCGCGCGACGCGAACACCCCCGTCATTGCGGCCTGCAACGCCAACAGCCACGCGTAGTACGCCTTCTGCCGATGCGTGATCGCCGTCCGCGAGCAGAGCACGCAGATCGGCCCGAGAAGGGCCGTCAGCGCGATGAGCATGAGCGAGACCGAGTCCGCGCCGACACTCAAGCGCAGGCCGATCGCGTCGATCCAGGTGAACGACTCGGCGAACTGGAAGACCCCCGACTGCGCCCAGTCAAACTGGAAGAACGAGGCGACCGAGATGCCCAGCGCGCCCAGCGTGCCGAGCAGCGCGATCGACTTCGCCTCACGCTCTGGGCGCAGCGCGATGTAGCCTGCGAAGAGGAGAGGAACCAGGATGAGCGCCAGCAGCAACACGCGAAGCCCCTACAAAGCCGCCATCAAAACGATCAGGAGCAGGAACGCCACGCCGCCCGCCATCGCCAACGCATACCCGTGCAGCACGCCGGATTGGCTGGGCCGGATCGCCGATCCGAGCGCCCGCGGCAACAGTCCGCACAGATTCACCAGCCCATCGACGAGCAGTTTGTCAATCAGGTGGAAGATGTGCGACACCACCCACAGCGGCGTGCGCACCAGATAGTCATACAACTCATCCACATACCACTTGTTCTGCGCCCATCTCGGGATCGGGCCGAGCATCGGGAGCAGGTCGTCCGCCTTCGACCTCGCCGCCTCGGTGCGCCCGGAAAGGTGGAGCGAGAACGCGATGCCGATGCCCACGATGCCCACAACGCCCGAGACGTAATACATGACCGCGTGCGGGTCCATGCCCAGGAACGTGCCCAGCGCGTGCCCGCCATGGCTTGCGGCGTGCGCTCCCGCCGCGCCATGCCCGGCTTCTTGTGCCACGGCCCCTGCTTCGAGAGTGGGCGCCGGATCGTTGGGCGGGTGCTGGCTGTCGGCCGCCGCATGATGCTCACCCGGCGCGGGCCATTGGGCCGTCGATTCGTGCACCATCTTTCCGACCCACCCGCCGTGCTCGCCCATGAATGCCAGCGGGATCACGGCAAATGTCGCCACCGCCAGCGCGACGAGCACGAAGTTGATCGCCGGCCCGGGCGGGTGCGGATGGAAGTGGCCGTGTTCGGAATCGTGGGCATGACCATGCGAGTGATCGCCGTGCCCGTGCTCTTTGGAGCCCCGACCATCTGGGGCCGCCTTGGCTTCGTGATGATGGTCGTGCGCGTCGTCGTGGCCATCCCCGTGCAACTCATCACCCGGCTCAAAGTGCTGAGGCCCCACAAACACCCGGAAATACACGCGGAACGTGTAGTACGCCGTCAACCCGGCCGTCAGCAGGAGCACCCAGCCGATCGCGGCATACCCGGGGGTGATGAACGCCTGCGCCAGGATCATGTCCTTTGACCAGAAGCCCGCCAGCAGCGGAAACCCGGCCAGATTCAGGCAGCCAATAAGCATCGTCAGCCCGACGATCCGCCAGCCCGGCATCTTCTGAACGCCCGACAACTTCCGCAGATCGAGTTGCCCCGCGAAGCCGTGCATCACCGCTCCGCACGCGAGGAACAGCAGCGCCTTGAAGAACGCGTGCGTGAAGACATGGAAGCACGCCCCCGCGCTCGTCACGACGCCCAGCCCCGCGAACATGTACCCGAGTTGGCTGACCGTCGAATACGCCATGATCCGCTTGATGTCGAACTGCGCCATCCCGATCGTGGCCGCCAGCAATGCCGTGATGGTTCCGATCCATGCCACCGTCGGCAGCGCGTACTCCGACACCTGAAACAGCCAGTAGGTCCGCGCGATCAGGAAGACGCCCGCCGTCACCATCGTCGCCGCGTGGATCAGTGCGGAGACGGGCGTCGGGCCTTCCATCGCATCCGGCAGCCAGACATACAGCGGGAACTGCGCCGACTTGCCGAACGCACCGATCATCAACAGCACGGGGATTAGTTGGATGTCCCACGGGATCGCGGCAAAGTCGCCCGCCCGCGCCAGCTCCAAGTACGGCCCGATCAACCCCGGATGCCCGCTCGAGCCGAGCAGCGTCGCGTATTCGACCGACCCGAACTTCACGAAGATCAGCATGATCCCCAGCGCGAGCCCCAAGTCGCCGATGCGGTTGACGATGAACGCTTTTTTCGCCGCCGCCACCGCCGACGGCTTCTTGTAGAAGTAGCCGATGAGCAGGTACGAGCAGAGCCCAACGCCCTCCCAGCCCAGGTAGAGCAGGAGCAGGTTGTCCGCCATCACCAGGCACGCCATGCTGAAGACGAACAGATTGAATGCCGCGAAAAACCGCGAATACCCGGCCGTCTTGACGTCCGCGGCCATGTACTCGCTGGCATAGAGCGCGATCAGCGTCGCCAGCCCCGTCACGAAGAGCATCCACAGCAGCGTCAGCGAATCAACATAAAAGCCGAAGTTGGCATGGAGCGTCCGCTCGGGCACAGGCCGCCCGCCGCGGGGTGTCTCGCCACCCCACGAAAGATGGATCCAGTCAAACCCGTGCGCGAGTTTGGGGCCGTCATACCCGAGGAACGTCGCCAGCACGCACCCGAACGCCGCAGCCAGACACGCCACGCTGATCCACGCCGGCAGTTTGTTTCGCACCCGCATCGCGGCACAGATCGCGCACGCCACCACCCCGACCAGCGTGAGGATCGGCACCACCAGCATCAGGCCGGCCCCGGGCTTCGGATGCAGGAGATCGCCGCCGGCATCCGCCAGCGGCATCAAGGTCGCCAGACTGTTCAATATCCCGCCTAGCACTCGTACTCCGTCACTTGCTTCGCCCGCGCGCTGTCCCGTTGATTCCGCCTCTTGCTGCCCTTTCCCCTATCCCTTCATCGACGCCCATTCCTCGCCGCTGAGCGACTCCCGCCGCCTGAAGAGCAGCACGACGAGCGCGAGCGCCATCGCCGCCTCGGCCGCTGCCACCGTCAGCACGAAGATCACGAAACTCTCGCCCGTGTGGTTGAGATGAAACCGGCTGAAGGCGATGAGCGCGATCCCCGCCGCCTGGAACATCAACTCCGTGCACAGGAACATGATGATGAGGTTGCGCCGGCTCGCAAAGCCGATCAACCCGATCGCAAACATCACCGCCGACACGAAAAGATAATGCCCGAGCGTGATGGCGTGCATCGGAACCGGCGGATTGGCCTGGGCGAGGAGTTGCATCATGGCTCGTCTCCGCCCGACATGCCGCCCGAAAGCCCGCCCGAAAGCCGCGCCGCGTGCTTCGCCTTCGCCTCTTCATCGAGTTCGACCTGCTTGCGTGCCAAGACCACCGCGCCGAGCATGGCCATCAGAAGGATCACGCCCGCGATTTCGATCGCGCCGGGATGGTCCGCGAGCAGATCGAACCCCACGCCCTCGATATTCCGCACGGACAGCCGGGCCGGCCACTGATCCCGCGACAACACCCTCGTCTCGCCCTTGTCGTTGAGAATCTTGATCGTCCCGGCGCTCAGATTCATCGCCGACCCGCCCGCGCCGCCGCTCCCGCGATCCAGAAACTCGCCGTCCTTGAGCACGCCCTCGGTCCGCAGCACGGACTCGATCTTCCCCGGCATCCGCGCCAGCAACGCCTCCTCGCGGCTCGGACCGGGACCAGGCAGCGATTTCACTCCGCCAAAGAGCATGGTCGTCAGCACCGCCAGCAGCACAAATCCCGCCGCCGTCGCCGCCACCGGCTCGCGCGCCACCGCGTCATACTCCTCGAGCACCTCGACGCGATCCTCGCTGGGCGATTGCGTCGCCAGCATGATGACGAACAGGTAGGTAATCAGGATCGCGCCCGCGTAGACGATGACCAGGGCGAACGCAAGGAACTCCGCCGCCAAGAGCACGAATAGACCCGCCGAGGCCAGGATCGTCAGGATGAAATACAGCGCCGCGTACACCGGCCTCGGGTGCGTGATCACACGCAGCGCCGACCCCAGCGCGATCGCCGAAAATACATAGAAGTAGATGTTCGGCAGGTGCTCGACGCCCGTCAGCCCGAGCAGCAGGATCACTACGCCCCCCGCCGTCGCCGCGATCAACGCCCCGATCGGCTGCGGATTCGCTCCCTTGCGCGGGAGCGCCAGACACACCCCCACCGCGCCCAGCGTCAGCAGCAAGTACAGCGCGACCTGGTTGATCAGTGGCGTCAAGTGCTGCCCCGTGAGGCCCGTCCGTGCCAGGCACACGCCCGGTCAAGGGCGATCAGGATAGAGCGGGCGCGCTAAACCTTCAACCGACGATCACCCTTTGCAGTCTCTCCGCCCTGTCCCTCTGCCTCTTGCCTCCGTGCCTTTGTGCCTCCGTGCCTTCTTCCTCCGCTACCATCCGCCGCCATGCCCGGCCTTCGCCGCGCGATCCCCAACGCGCTCACCCTCGCACGCGTCGTCCTCGCCGCCGCGATGTTCGGCATCCTCTCGCTCTGGTCGATCACGCGCTCACCCATCACCCAGCCATCGCCTGCGCTTGACTGGGTTCTCCTTCTCGCCGCATTCCTTTTCATTCTCGCCGCCATCACCGACGCGCTCGACGGCCACCTCGCTCGCCGTTGGCGCGTCATCTCCGTCTTCGGCCGCATCATGGACCCCTTTGCCGACAAACTTCTCGTCATCGGTTCCTTCATCCTCCTCGCCGGACCCGGCTTCCACCTCCCCGAAGGCCAGGCGTCCGGCGTCCTCCCCTGGATGGCCGCTGTCGTCCTCGCCCGCGAACTGCTCGTGACGTCCATCCGAGGCGTGCTCGAATCCCGTGGCGTCGATTTCTCCGCCACGGCCAGTGGCAAACTCAAAATGATCCTTCAGTCCATGGCGATCCCGGTCGTGCTCGTACTGCTCGCGCTCCGGCCGTCGCTCGACCCCGGCGTCGCTCGGCTCGTCCCGCGGATCAACTTCTGGATCATGCTCGTCACTGTCGCCACGACGGCACTCTCGGGCGTGCCCTATGTTCTCCGCGCCGCACGCTGGGCCTCCACCACCACCAAGGAGCCGCGATGAACGTCATGAAGCGTTCCGCCGTACGCTGGATCACGGTCTTCGGCCTCGGATTCTGCAAGCCCGCATCGGGAACCTGGGGCTCGCTCCCGCCCGTCGTGCTCGCCGCAATCCTCATCACGCTGGGCCTCGGGCCCGCCGACCATCCGATCGCTTTCAACCTCGCCCTCGTGCTCGTCGCGATCGTCTTCTCGATCGCTTGCATCACGCTCGGCGACCGCGCCGAGGCCAAGTTTCTGAAGAAGGACCCAGGCCAGGTCGTCGCCGACGAGACCGCGGGTCAGGCCATCGCGCTCCTCTTCCTGCCCGCCGCCGCGGTCGCCACGCCACTGCTGGCCACCTTCTCACTCCTACTCGCCTTCGTCGCGTTCCGCCTCCTCGACATCATCAAGCCATATCCGGCCCGGCAACTCCAAAACGTCCCCGGCGGCTGGGGCATTCTGCTCGACGACCTGGCCGCTGGTGCCTACGCCTGTCTCGCCGTCCAACTCGCGGCACGGCTGACACTCTGACACCTGCCACACGCCGGTCACTGACCCAAGGCGTGGTGTAATCCGCGTGCTCCTTGGAGCACGCGGATTACTTCCAAGCCGTCCTTGGTGTCTCGATAGAACACCAAGTACCGCGGAAACTTCTGGATCGCGGCCACTCGAACGCCTTTGAGCCGATGACGCCGCGAAGCCCACACGCGTCCGATTCGTGGCGATGATGCCAGTAGATCGAACGTGCATTCGGCTTGTGTAAGAAATCGCTCCGCCGCGGCCGGGCTGTCCACGCCGATATACACAAAGTGATCCGTCAGGTCCCGCTTGGCGAGGACGCTCACAAGGATCGCCCGACTCACGCGGATTTCCGCCGCGACGCACGCGACTTCCCCATCGCTGCCAGCCGCCGCTTGCCGTCTCGCCGGACCTCGCTCCAAGCCTCCCCGCTCATCGGCGAAGAGGGTCCGGAATCAAGCGCCTCGATCAGTTTCGCGTCGATGCCCTCACGCGTCGATTCCACCTGCGCCCGTAAAAGCACCTGCTTGACGAACTCGCTGGCCGTCCGGTACTTGCCCTTGCGAGCCTGTTGGCGAATCCACGTCTCCATCTCGGACGGGAGGACGATGTTCAGCGGTGTGTACCCGTGCATAGAACGATCGTATCAACCGATATCGCCGCCCGCCCTACGCTCTCGCCATGCCCTGCCTCATCGCACTCATCGCCTTCTTCTTCCCGCGGTTCGTCATCCTCGTGCTCGCGATCTTCACGTCCTATCTCGGCCGCGCCTATGACTCCGCCATCTGGCCCATCCTCGGCTTCTTTTTCCTCCCCTACACCACTCTCGCCTACGCCCTCGCCAAGAACGCCAACGGCCACGTCGACGGCATCTACCTCGTCCTCGTCATCCTCGCCGTCCTCATGGACCTCGGCGTCATCGGGGGCGGCGCGAAGGCCTCGGGCATGACGCGCGACCCCGCCAAATAGCCTGCGACTCGCCCGTCGCGACGCGATGCCCGCCTATTCCGCCTGCCGGAATCGGACCGCGTACTCGCTCGTCACCCGGCTCTCGCGCACAAACTCCGCGATCAGCCGCGACGACTCCTCCGGTGCCTCCAACTGCGGCGAGTGCATCACCCGTGGCAGCGGCACCAGCGTCGAGCCCCGCAACTCAGCCGCCAACTTGTACCCCATCGACGGCGGCAGCACCGTGTCTCGCCGGCCAGTGATGATCAGGCTCGGCACGCTCACCCGCCCATATCCCGCGACGATCTCGTCGATCCGATCCCAATCCGGGTGATCGCGGTCCCAGGGCACCGCCTGCCGCAGCGTCGCCTGCAGCGCCCGCGTATGCCGACTCGAATCGAAAAAACTGAGCCGCTTGTCGCACTCCTGCCGCAGCGCCAGTGACGAATCGTCCACCGACTCAAGCGTCGCCGCGCTGAATCGGTCCCGCAGCACGCCCGTCGTCTGCGCGAGCGAGAGTTTCAGGGCCGAGGCCGTCGCCAACTCGCGGATCACTGCGTTGGGCGGCCCCACCGCGACATCCAGCGGGGAGATCAACACAAGCCGCTCGATTTCTGGCGTGCCGCCCTCGATCGCCATGCGCAGCGCGATCGAAGCCCCGAGCGAATGGCCGACGAGCGTGACGCGCGACGCACCACTCTCGCTCGCCACCTCCGCGATCGCCTGCCGCACCCGCGCGGCCAGCGCATCGGGCGAATAGACCCCCTCGCCGAACCGCGCGGGGTCGGGACAGTCGCTCCCCCCGCACCCGGGCAGATCAACCAGCCACAACTCGCACGATGTGGAGAGCGCCCCCGCGATGAACCGCCACGTCTCTCGATCCGACATCGCCCCATGAATGAACACGACGACCGGCGCGCCCGCCGAGCCACGGACCCGATGCACCGCCACCCGTGCCGCGGGCGGGCCCGCCGTGGGCACCAGCGTCGTCTCCGGCTTCGGGCACCTCGACTTGAGCGCCGCCAGCCTTTGGTTCGCGTCCTCGTCACGCAGCCGCGAATAGGGCGACGTACACCCCGCGAGCAGCGCCACGACGATCAGCATCACCGCCGCGCCGCTCGCAGCAAGCCGCGACCGCCCAGGCCCAATGACTCTGCCGCCCGCCTCCATCATCGCCGGCCCGAACGCACGCGCCCTTGCAATCGTTTGGGCGGCAACTTCGACGGAACGATGCCGCCCGGAAACTTCGCCGGGTCCGCCGCGATCGGCGTCATCGGCTTCTTCGTCTCGCTGGTTCCAGTCGCCTCGCTCGACGTTGACACTCCGGTCCCTGTCGTCTCGGGCATTGCCGCCCCAGGCACCGCCAGTGTCGAGGTAAATCGGTTCGTCTTCGTCGCCGCGCTCTGCGTCCGCTGCTCACGCTCCCGCGCGATGCTCTCCGGCACCGGGCCGGGCACGAAATCCGGGTAGTCCAACTTCGGAATCTCCGTGTTGATCAGTTGCTCGATCTGCGTCAGCAGATATCCCTGCTCGGGCGTCACGAAACTCCACGCGATCCCTGCGCGTCCCGCTCGGGCCGTCCGTCCGATGCGGTGGATGTACAGGTCCGGGTCCTCCGGCAGGTCATAGTTGATGACGTGGGTGATCCCCTCGACATCGATCCCGCGGCTCGCCAAGTCTGACGCGATCAGCACCTCGAGTTCGCCCGCGCGCAGCCGTTCCATCACCTGGTTGCGCTTCCCCTGCGCCAGGTCCGCGTGGATCGCGTGCGCGTCAACTCCCTTCGTCGAGAGATACCGCGCCAGTTCGTCGCAGACCCGCTTGAGCCGACAGAACACCACCGTCAGCGCCGGCTCCTCATGTGTCAGCAGGTGAAGCAGCAACTTCCGCTTGTCCCACGGCATCACCGGCAGGTGGTACTGCTTCACCAGGCTCACTGTCAGTGATCCCCCCGCAACCGCGATCTTCTCGGGGTCGCGCATGTACGACCGCGCGAGTTTCTCGATCTCTCCGCCGATCGTCGCCGACACAAAGACGGTCTGCCGCTCGCGCGGGCACATCCCCAGGATCCGCCGGATGTCCTCGCGAAATCCGATGTCCAGCATCCGATCGACCTCGTCGAGCACCACGAACTTGATGTTGTTGAGGTGAAGCATCCGACGCTCGATCATGTCCATCACGCGCCCGGGCGTCCCGACGATGATCTCGGGATCACGCCGCAACTTTCCGGCCTGCGTCGAGATGCTCTGCCCGCCATAGATCGGTGCCACCTTGATCGGCGTGAACTGCCCGAGCCGCGTCAGGTCCTTTGAGATCTGGATCGCCAACTCGCGCGTCGGTGCCAGGATCAGCGTCTGGAACGCCAGATTCCGCACCGCCATGTGAAAGAGCGGCAGCCCGAACGCCGCGGTCTTCCCCGTCCCCGTCTTGGCCTGCCCAAGCAAATCCCGCCCCGTAAGCAACGGCGGAATCAGTTTCGCCTGAATCGACGTCGGCCGCGTGAACCCCGCCGCCTCGATCCCCTTCAGCACGCTGTTGCGAAGCCCGAGGCTCGCAAAGGTTGCTTCGGAATCAAAGATCTCGGACATCACGAGAGGCGCCGCGGTGCTTACCTCCGCCTCGTCGCTCGCTGGCGCCACGGTCTCCGCGGCGTCGGTCGTCTCTCGACTCCCCTCCGCCGCCTGCTCTTCGATTGTGGGAACGGACTCTGTGACTTCTGACTGATGCATCGACATCCCTGATTTCGCGCCGATTCTCCGGGGCGCGCTCTCGAGGGATGACAGACGTGCCGACCCTCGCAAGGGCCGGGGCGTCGATCATCCGCCTCAAGGACGCGCCGCGGCAGCGCGGGCTCCTGATCGTCCCGATGCCCCGCGCGGGCTCCAACCCGGCGAGCCTCGGGCTCTGGCGTTATCCCCCATTGGGGACTCGACCCAATCATAGCCCGTCCGCCCACGCACGAGCCGCTCGCATTCCATCGCCCTCAATCCGCTCTGTGCCTCGGTGATAAGTCCGCATCTGCTCGCCGCGATAACTCGATCAGCATGGCGTGCTTCATTAGTGCCCCGGACGCCGATGAGGCCGCCGCGAGCCACCCGGGCCAACCATCTAAAAACGCCCTTTTCAAAACGATCTGCTTCAGGAACGCACCCGCCGGCGACACACACAGCCGCGCCACACTCCCCCTTGTGCCCTCTCGATGCAGGCTCTCGGCCATCGTCCGCGCGTGCTGCGCCTGCTTGGCCAGAAACTCCGCGAACGTCGAGATCGAATCGTGCCGCAGCGTGCCGAGCAGTCGTCCGCCGTGCCACGAACCTTCGACGGCACCCGTCGATTCTTGATGGCCGCGCCCCGCACTCCCGAGCAACTCAAGTTTGTCGTGCGGGTCGAGCCCGGTCCATCGCGCCCGCCCCCGCCGCACCAGCCGAAGCCGATATTCCGGTTGCCACGCGTGCCGCAGCGCCCGGCCCCGGTAATACACCACCCGATTCACTTCGTATCCACTCGGCCCTGACTCGCCGCGCCGAATCACCTCCTCCACCGCTCGCCGAAGGTCGGGCTCCAGCGATTCATCGCTGTCGAGACACAGCACCCACTCGCGGGTACACGCCTCCAGCGCCTTCTGCTTCGTCGCCACATGCCCGAGCCACGCCGACGCGATCACCCGCGCCCCGTGCCGCTCCAGCAGCCCAATCGTTCCATCCGTCGAACCCGAATCCACCGCCACGATCTCATCCGCCAGGCCCGCCACCGATTCGAGCGTTCGCCCGATTGTCGGCTCGTTGTTCCTGCACACGATGGCTACCGACAGCGGCATCCGGCGCTCCACTTGGCCCGATTGATAGGCTTCTCCGCTTGCCCACGCCCGCGCCCATCACTCTCGCCCGCCACGGCTCGGGTGCCACGAGTCGATCGCTTCGATTGATTCGTGCGCTCTGAAGTCCAGCGACACCTCCTTGCTGGGTGCCACGAGTCAATCGCTTCGATTGACTCGTGCGCTCGAAGGTCCAGCGTCAACACTTTACTTCGTCATCCTCTCCTACCTTCCCCCGTGCCCTCCTCGCGCGCTTGGTCCAACGCCCTCTCGGATCCATCTTGGCTTCAACGCGCCTCCGTCCTCAAATCCGAATCCCACACCACCGTCTGCCGCACCACTTTCCTCGGCCTCGGTGTAGTCGTCAAATCCTTCGTCCTCACCACTCCCATTGCCCGCCTCAAATCCTTCCTCCGCCTCAGCCGCGCCTGGCGTCACCAGCGCGGTGCCGATCGCCTCCGCCGCGTCGGCATCCCAACCGCACCATGCCTCGCCATCGTCCGCGCCAACGGCTTCGAGTACCTCATCATGCCAGCGCTCCCCGGCAAGACCGTGCTCCAGCACCTCGCCGATGACGACCTCTCGCCACGCCAACAGCACTCCCTCGCGCGCGCCCTCGGTCGCCAACTCGCCCGCCTCACGGCCGCTCACCTCTCCAACCGCGACCACAAGCCATCCAATCTGATCGTCACTTCGTGGCGCGACAGCGAGCCCGAACTCGCGGTCATCGATTCCGTCGCCATCCACCGACGCCGCGATATCCACCGCATGCTCTTCGCCCTCCTGGTCGAGCCCGTCGGCACCGGGCTCTGCCCTCGCCGCACGATCCTCATGCGATCTCTGACCGTCGTGATCGATGCAACGCAGCCCCACCTCACTCGACCCGACCGCCGCTCGCTCCGTCGCGCCTGGTGGCTCCAACTCTCCGATACTCTGGCATCGCACGGCGACCCACGTCCGCAAACCTCGCCCCTCGTCTCGTCCGAGAACCCGCCGCGCGACCCTGCCTAACGATCCTGCGCCTTCGCACGCCGCGAATTCCTAGGGCGATGGTGCCGTCACCTTCCGCGAAATGGGTTTCCCGACGATGTGCTTCAGTGCGTGCTGGACTGCCACACGCAAGGGGGGAATGTGCCACCTCAAACCAAGAAAACTTCCACCGAAGCCCAGCCCGCCGCCAACACCATCCGCACCAGCGGTGCCGAACTCCACCGCCTCTTCGGCGAGATGGCCGCCTACGAGTCCCAGGGCTCCCACAAGCGCGAGACCCACCGCTGGCCCTTCCCCTCGCAAGGTGTGCGCGTCGAGATGAACCAGCCGGGCGGAACCACCACCAACCTCTATTACGCCTGCCGAAACCTCTCCAGCGGCGGCATCGGCGTTCTCCACAGCGCGTACGTCCACCCCAAGACCTCCTGCACCGTCTATCTCCCCATGCCCGATGGCAGCGAACGACCCGTTGTCGGGCTCGTCGTTCGATGCCGCCACTTCCGCGGGTCGGTCCACGAAGTCGGCATCAAGTTCAACGAACGCATCAACATCCGCGAGGCGCTCCTCCTCGATCTCCTCGACGGCGCCTTCACCCTCGAGCGGATTCCGCCCGACAAACTCACCGGCTGCGTCCTCCACGTCGACGATTCTGCGATGGACCGCAGGCTCATGCGCCACTTCCTTCGCGAGACCAATCTCAGCGTCGTCTCCGCGGAGGACGGCCAAGGCGCGCTCGCCCGCGCCAGCGAGCCCTTCGACCTCGTCCTCATCGACCAGGACATGCCGGGCCTCAGCGGCACGGAGACCGCGGAGAAACTGCTCGCAGGCGGCCTGGGCTGCCCCATCATGCTCGTTGCCGGCAACGTCACCGTTGACGTCCGCCGCAAGGCACGCGAGGCCCGCGTCAGTGCCGTGCTTCCCAAGCCGCTGACCGAGCAGGGCGTTCTCCGCGCCATCGCCGAGTTCCTTGTGCTCAAGCCGCAGGACGCCGCCGCCGGTGCGGCCCTCCACTCCACCATGGTGATCGATGGCTCGACCGCCGACCTCGTGCTCGAGTTCATCGAGGACCTCCGCCGCCGCGCCGAGAAAATCAAGGTCGCCCTTGAAGCCATGGACGGGCTCGAGGTCTTTCGCCAGTGCTCCCAGATCAGCGCTGCCGCGCCTTCTCTCGGCTTCGATTCCATCGCCGAGATCGCCCGCGAGGCCGTCATCGCCATCGACAATGGCCGATCGCTGCCCCGCGCCGCCAAGGCCGTGCGCAACCTGATCATCCTGTGTATGCGTGCCCGCGCCGCCGACTCAAAGGCCGCGCCCAAAGCGGCTTGACAACTCGCGTCAAATGTCGCCGACTATCGCTCGGTGCGCCCGGTACACGAGGTCCATGAGCCATTCCGGCAAGAGGACAACGGGAGCGTGAACGAGGAACGGAGCGACGGCGGCAAGGAACGCGTAGCTCAAGAGATTCCCGACGAGACAGGCCTTCCAGAGACCGCGTGAAGCATGAGCCTCGTGGCCCGCAAGAACTCCGAGCAACACACGCTCGATTACGATCGAAATCGCACAAGCAGCCGAAAGAAACGCCGCGAGCGCCCCGAGAAACCACGGCAGACGCACATAGGGCTCCGAGGGGTAAAACGCGAGTCCCGAAAGAGTTTCATAGATTGTATTGTTCAGAGTCTTGGCGAGCACCGGGATGTCCTCGCCAGTCGCGCCTTTCGGAACAGCAAGGTCACCGACAACGAGCCCCGCAAACCAGAGGATTGGCAACCCGAGCAAAGTCGTGACGAAGTTCGCCAGGCACAGGCGCCACCGGGCCGTGAAAATCGGTGTGCCCGCATAGCGACGCAGCACACGAGCTTCGATCTCCACGATCGGAATGAATGCGAAGAGCGCGGCCGGCGTCAGCCGAGTAACCCAAAGAATCGCAACATTCGCCAGCGTGAACAACACGACTGCGTCTCCGGCAAGACCTACAGCCGCTTCAGCGCCGCCACGAGCGCGTCGATGTGCTCCCGCGTGTGCGCCGCCGACACCTGGCACCGCAGCCGCGCGTGCCCCTCCGGCACCACCGGAAACCCGAACCCGATCACGAACACGCCCAGTTCGAGCAGCCGCTTGCTCATCGCGATCGCCTTGGCCGTGTCATGCACGATGATCGGGCAGATCGCCGTCGGCGACTCCAGCACGTCAAACCCCGCTTCCTTGATCCGCGCCCGCGCATACGCCACGTTGTCGCGAAGCCTCTCCACCCGCTGCGGCTCACGCAGCATCACCTCGATCGCCTTGTCCGCGCTGCACGCCACCGTCACCGGCAACGCGTTCGAGAAGAGCGTCGGTCGCCCACGCTGCACGACCAACTCGATCGCGCGCTTCGGCCCGGCGATAAAGCCGCCCGCGCCACCACCGAGCGCCTTCCCAAGCGTCCCCGTAAACAAATCGACGCGCCCGCTCCCCGCGCTTCGGCCCGCTGCTGCCACGCCTTGGCCATTGTGTCCTTTGTCAGTTTGGCCATTGGAGTCGTCAGCCATCCCCCAATGTTCGTGCGTCCCGCGCCCCAGCCGCCCCATCACCCCGTGCCCGTGCGAGTCGTCCACCACCAGGATCGCGTCGAACTCGTCGCAGAGTTTCCGCATCGCGGGCAGGTCCGCGATCGAGCCCTCCATGCTGAACACGCCGTCCGTCACCACCCAGCGCTGCCCCGTCGCCTCCTTGTTCGCCGCCGCTCGCTCCAGCGCCGCCCGCAGCGAGCCCTCGCCCGTCAGCCGGTTGTTCTTGTAGATGTCCTTCTGCACGCCCTTCTTGATGACCGTCGTCAGCCGGATCGAGTCGATCAGGCACGCGTGGTTGAGTTCGTCCGAGATCACCACATCGCCAGGCTCGCACAGCGTCGGGAAGAGCGCCTCGGCCGCGTTCCACGCCGACACGAACGTGTACGCGGCCTCCGTCCCCATCATCCGCGCAATCGACGCCTCGACCCGATGATGCGGCGAGAACGTCCCGCAGATGAACCGCACGCTCGCCGTCCCCGCTCCGAAATCCCGCAGGCCCTTGATCCCGGCCTCGACCACCTCCGGATGGTTTGCCAGGCCCAGATAGTTATTCGAGCAGAAGCAGATGCACTCGCGCGCCTTGCCGTCGGCCCCCACGATCCGAACCGTCGCGTCCATCGGTCCGTCGATCGTCTGCAACTGCTTGTACAACCCCTCCGCCAGCAACTTCCCAAGCAACGCATCCGTCCGAGCGTCAAACTTCGCGGCATGTCCGGGCATCGCTTTACTCCCTCAAAGCCCCATTCTACTGCACGCTTTCCCCTCATACCTCGCGCCACGCCGCGCGTTCGCGCCGTCCCCGCGCTACCCTGCCGCGCCCATTCAGGAGCCCGCTCATGTCCCAGTTCGCCCCCGGCACCATCGGTTGGATGGACCTCACGATCCCCGACGCCGAACCGGTTCGACGCTTCTACGAATCAGTCGTCGGCTGGGCTTCCATCGGCGTTGACATGGGAGGCTACAAAGACTTCGCCATGACCGCGCCGGACTCCGATCGACCCGTCGCCGGTATCTGCCACGCCCGCGGCGTCAACACCGGCGTGCCCCCGTGCTGGCTCCTCTATGTCTCCGTCCCTGACCTCGACGCCGCGCTCGCCCGAGTTCGGCGATCAGGCGGGGATGTCGTCGGCACCATCCGCGCCGGCGGCGGGGGGCGCTATTGCGTTATCCAAGACCCCTCGGGCGCGTTCGCCGCGCTCTACCAATCCGACTCCCCACCCCCGCCAGCAACCAAAACTCGCACTGCCAAGCGCGCGACACCTTCCAAGTCAGCAAAAAAGTCCACAAGCAAGCGCCCCGCCCGCGGCCGCAACACGGTCGCCCGCTCGAGCAAAGCCAAAGCCTCTCCCCGTCGCAAAGGCCGATAGGCTGCTCATCCGTCCGGCGACGCAACCTCGCGTCTGCTCGCTCCTTTGTTGTTCCAGACTGTTCGCACCCCGACTCCGGCGTCCGTGCCGGCGACTTTCTCCCCGCCCGACCCTCGGCCTTACCGTTTCGCGCTCTCCGTCCCTACCAGCGCCTGCAAAAACTCAATCACTCCCTCCACCTCTGCCCGCTGCGACCGGTGGTCCGCCCGCTTCTTGATCTCATCGACCGCGTTCGCCGGGCATCCAAACCACCCCACCCGCTCCGCGATCAGCAGGTCGCCCGCGGTATCCCCAAATCCCGCCAGCCGCTCCCGCCTGATCCCCGTCACCTTCGCCCATCGATCGATCGCCGTGCCCTTGCTCACATGTTTCAAGTCGCAGTTGATGTAGAACCACGTCATGCTCGCCCGCAGCGGCCAGCCGCGCCCCGCAAACTCCTCGCGCACCCGACTCTCCAGCCCCTTGAGCACTTCCGTCCGCTCGTGATAGAGCGAGATCGACGCCGCCTTCCCCGGCTGCATCACCACGCCCATCGGGCCAAGTTCGCGCCGCACCCACTCCCGGGCCTCTTCCACCGCCACCAGATGTCCCGGTTTAATCGCCGGGTCCATGTCGTACCCGTTCGTCGCCGGGTGATACATCCACACGCCGTTCTCCGCGATGCACGGCAGCGCCGCGTTCCCGATCAGCCGACACATCGCCTCGACAAACGGCTCGGGCCTCCCCGAGCAGAGCGTCACCACCGGCCGATCGCGATGCTCCTGCGCCCGCCGGTTGTACGCCGCGATCCGCGCCAGCGCCGCCACGTCAAAACTCGCCGATGACTCGGGCGCGAGGCACCCGTCGATATCGCAGATCACCGCATCAAACCGCCGTGTGTGTCCCATGTTCGCCGCCACTGTATCCGGGTGGGTCGACGGCCCCCGTCGATACCTTCCTCCTCCCATCCCGCCGCACGCTCGCCACACCGCCGGTACTCTCTCTTCCCGTGCTCGCCCTCCTCACCGTCACCATCTTCCTCGGCTCCTTTCTCCTCTTCCTCGTCCAGCCCATGGCCGCCAAGGAACTCCTCCCGCGCCTCGGCGGCAGCCCCTCGGTCTGGACCGCTTCGATGCTCTTCTTCCAGGCCGCACTCCTCGCCGGATACGCCTGGGCACACGCCGTCGCCACACGCGCCCGCTTTGGCCCGTGGCTCCATGTCGCGCTCCTCTGCCTCGCCTGTGCCGCCCTCCCCGTCGGGCTCCGTGACGGCACCCCCGGTGCCTCTCCAACCCCGTGGCTCCTCGCCGCGCTCACCCTTGGCTACGGCATGCCCTTCTTCGCCCTCTCTGCTGGTGCACCCGCCCTCCAGCGCTGGTTCTCGCGCTCCAGCCACCCGCGTGCCGCCGATCCGTACTTCCTCTACGTCGCCAGCAACGCCGGCAGCCTCGTCGCCCTCCTCGCCTATCCGCTCTTCGTCGAGCCGATCATCCCCCTCGCACGCCAGCGCACGCTCTGGTCCATCGCTTTCGCCGCCTTCACCGCGCTCGTCCTGGCCTGTGCCTGGGCCGTCCGCGCGCGAGGCCCCAGCCGCGCCGCCGGTATCACGGGGGTCCCGTCGTCGCACCCCTCGACCCCATCAGCGCCGACCGCGAACCACGCCGTCCCGGCCCCAACCACGCGCGACCGCCTCCTGTGGCTCCTCCTTGCTGCGATTCCCTCCAGCCTCACCCTCGGCGTCACGCAGCACCTCTCCACCGATGTCGCCGCCGCGCCCCTCCTCTGGGTCATACCCCTCTCGATCTATCTCCTCTCCTTCATGATCGCCTTTGGTTCGCGCCCGCTCCTCAACACCTTCAACCTCGCTCGCCTCGCGCCGCTCGTGATCGTCACGCTCGTCCTGGCCTCGCTTGTGCGAGGATTCCGCCTCCCTACCTCCGCACTCACCGCGATCCACCTTCTCACGCTCGCCCTCCTCGCCACGCTCTGCCATTCACTCCTCGCGCGCCGACGGCCCGATCCCGCACGCCTCACCGAGTTCTACCTCTACCTGGCACTCGGCGGCGTCCTCGGCGGCGCGTTCAACGCACTCCTCGCGCCCACGCTCTTCAACGGCGTTTACGAATACCCCATCGCCGTCGTCGCCGCCGCCGCCATGCGCTGTCTCATCCTCGGCGAGCGCGCCCCGACCCCCCGCGCACGAACCACCGCCCTTATCCTCGACACCGCCATCGCACTCGCCATCGCCTCCCTGATCCCCATCCTCTATCGCGCCACCGCTCGCCTCGGCATCGACGACGGCTCCATCCGAATCGGGCTCGCCTGCGGCCTTCCCGTCCTTCTCCTCTATCTCACGCAGACCCGACCCGCGCGCTTCGCCCTCTCCGCCGGCGCGCTCCTCCTCGGCGCCTACCTCCTCCCCGATTCCAGCGGCCGCACACTCTTCCGCACGCGCACTTTCTTCGGTGTCTACCGCGTCTCTGCCACTTATGACGCCATCACGCTCACCCACGGCACCACCATCCACGGCCGACAGTTCACCGCCCCCGATCGCCGCCACATTCCCCTCACCTACTACCACCCCGACGGCCCCATTGGCGCACTCTGGAAGGCGCTTGGCCCAGAGCGCACACTTCGCGTCGCCGCCGTCGGCCTCGGCACCGGCGCGCTCGCCGCGTACACACAGCCCGGCCAAACCATGACCTTCTTCGAGATTGATCCCGCGGTGGTTCGCATCGCCCGCTCCCCCACGCTCTTCACCTATCTCGCCGATGCCAAAGGAGACATTCCGATCGTCCTGGGCGACGCCCGCCGATCGCTCGAAGCCGTTCCACCGGGTTCGTTCGATCTCCTCGTGCTTGATGCCTTCAGTTCCGATTCCATCCCCATGCACCTCCTCACGCGCGAGGCCGTGAGCCTCTATCGCCGAGCCCTCGCACCGGGCGGCGTCCTGATGATCCACGCCTCCAACCAGTTCCTCGACCTCGAGCCGATCATCGGACGGCTCACCGCCGACGCCGGCCTGCAAGGCTGGATCCGCTTCGACACACCCGATGCGCTCCTCTCCGCTCAAACCGGCCGCTTCCAGAGCCAGTGGGTCGTCATCGGCACCGCCGCCACCATCCCCACGGCCCTGCAATCGCAAGGCTGGCTCGCGCTCAAGCCCGCGCCCGACACCCCGCTCTGGACCGACGACTCCTCCAGCATCGTCCCCATCATTCAGTGGCGCTAGCACGCAGCCCGCAGTACGATGCCGAGCAAGGAACGCCCATGCCATCACTCGACTACATCACCGCCGGCGAGTCTCACGGCCCGGCACTCGTTGTGATCATCTCCGGCCTTCCGTCCGGCCTGCCGATTGACCTCCAGTTCATCAACGGCGAACTCGCACGACGCCAGGGCGGCTACGGCCGCGGCGCGCGCCAGCGCATCGAGCACGACAACGCCGAAGTCCTCGCGGGCTTGCGCGCTGGTATCACGCTCGGCTCGCCGCTCGCCATCAAGATCGCCAACGCCGACTCGCGCCTTGATGACCCGGCGAAAACTCCGCCTCTCACTCGCCCGCGCCCCGGCCACGCCGACCTCGCCGGCTCGATCAAGTGGCTCACCACGGATTGCCGACCCATCCTTGAGCGTGCCTCGGCCCGCGAAACCGCCGCCCGAACCGCAGCCGGTGCCGTCGCTCGCTGCTTCCTGCGAATCTTCGGCATCGAGGCCTTCGGCTTCGTGCGTTCGATCCGCGGCATCGCCACCGCCGCAGCGCCCACACCCACCAACTGGCACGATCTCTGTGCCGCGCGAGACGCCTCCGCCACCTACTGCCCCGACCCCGCCGGCACCGAGTTGCAGTGCGAAGCCATCCGCCAGGCCAAGATCGACAAGGACACCGTCGGCGGGCTCATCGAAACCCACGTCTTCGGCTGCCCGCCCGGCCTCGGATCGTGCATGGATTGGCGCGACAAACTGGACGCGCGCCTCGCCTTCGCCGCCATGGGGATCCAGGCCATCAAGGCCGTGGAGATCGGGCTTGGCAAAGAGGCCGCCGACCGCGTCGGCTCAGCCTTCCACGACCCCATCCGCTTCGACCGGGCCGCCATCGACTCGCCCACCCTTGGTTTCACGCGCGATTCCAACAACGCCGGCGGCACCGAGGGCGGCATGACCAACGGCCAGCCCATCGTCCTCCGCGCCGCCATGAAGCCCATCTCCACGCTCCTCCGCGGCATGCCCAGCGTCGATCTCGGCACCAAGGAAGCCTCCACCAGCACCTACGAGCGCAGCGACATCTGCGCCGTTTCCGCCGCCAGTGTCGTGCTCGAAAATGTCGTCGCCTTTGAAGTCGCTCGCGCCTTCCGCGACAAGTTCGGCGGCGACTCGCTTGGCGAGGTTCGCACCAATCACTTCAACTTCCACCGCCTTGCCCGCATGATGCCCCTCGACCCGCCGACCATGACGATCGCCTGACGCTGGTCCGAGATCATTCGAACTGTTCAGATCGCGCTTGGCTTTGTTGTGGACCGTGCGAAACTTGCCCGTTCTCCCCGTCGAAAGACCCAATTCGCTGGGCCTTTCTTCTGCAGCGCTTCGACAATCTATGTGAAAGGAGCGGCGATGGCGACGAAGGTTCCCTACAGGGCCGTGTTCGTGAGCGATGTGCATCTCGGCTCGTCGGCCAGCCGCGCCGACGCCGCCGCCGATTTCCTCAAGCACATCGAGACGCCCACGCTCTACCTCGTGGGCGACATCGTTGACATGTGGCGCCTCCGCTCTCGCTGGCACTGGCCCGAGGCCCACAACCGCTTCGTTCGCCGCGTCCTCAAGATGGTCAAGCACGGCACGCGCGTCTTCCTCATCCCCGGCAACCACGACGACGCCGCCCGAGAATACGAGGGGCTCGCCTTCGGCGGGGTTGAGATCATCCGCGAGGCCGTCCACCAGACCGCCGATGGCCGCCGACTCCTCGTCGTGCATGGCGACGAAGCCGACGCCGTCGTCCGCCACAGCCGCTTCCTCTCGATGGTCGGCGGCGTGGCGTACGAGAAACTCGTCATCGCCAACCACTGGACCAATCGCGTGCGCCGCGGCCTGGGCCTGCGCCCCTGGTCGCTCTCCGCCGCCATCAAACTCAAAGTCAAGCGAGCCTGCCAGTTCGTCGCGCGATTCGAAGAAACCCTCGCCAACGCCGCCGCCGATCGCGGCCTCGACGGCGTCATCTGCGGCCACATCCACAAGGCCGAGGCGCGCCGAACCACTGCGGCAAACTCCCCCTCGGTTGAGTATTACAACTGCGGCGACTGGGTCGAGTCTTGCACCGCGCTCGTCGAGCACGACGACGGCACGCTCCGCATCCTCGATGGGCTCGCGTTCGTCGAGCAGTTCGCCGGAGAGCACGCACCCGAGGCCGCTGACTCGCCCGACTCGCCCCGCGCGCTCCGCCATCGCGCTTGACTGGTGATCCGCGCTACTCGTCCTTGACCTTGTATTCCGCGTCGATCACGTCGTCGTCTTTCTTTGCCTCACCGCCGGGTGCCGCGCCCGCGGGCCCCGCGCCCGGCTGCTTGCCCGCGCTCGCCTCATAGACGGCCTTGCCCAGTTCCTGGCTCACCTTCTCCAGTTCCTTGACGGCGCTCTCGATCGCGGCCCGCTCCTCGCCCTTGATCTTGTCCTCGAGGTTCGAGAGCGCCGATTCGATCTTGCCGCGAACATCCGGTGCCACCTTGCCGCCGTGCTCTTCCAGCGCCTTGCGTGTTTGGATCACCATCGCATCCGAGCGGTTCTTCAGGTCCACCAGTTCGCGGCGCTTCTTGTCCTCCGCCGCGTGCTGCTCGGCATCACGCTTCATGCGTTCGATCTCGTCCTTGGGAATGCCGCCCGAGTTCGTGATCTTGATGTCCGCCTTCTTCCCCGTCGCCTTCTCCGTCGCGACGACCGTCAGGATGCCGTTGGCGTCGAGCGCGAACTCCACCTCGATCTGCGGCATACCTCGCGGGGCCGGCGCGATGCCCTCCAGATCGAACTGCCCGAGCAGACGGTTGTACTGCGCCATCTCGCGCTCACCCTGATAGACCTTGATGGTCACGCTCGTCTGGTTGTCCGCGGCGGTGGAGAACGTCTCCTTCTTGCTCGTCGGAATGGTCGTGTTCTTCTCAATCAGTTTCGTCATCACCCCGCCGTACGTCTCGACGCCCAGCGAGAGCGGCGTGACGTCGAGGAGGAGCACGTCCTTGACCTCGCCCTTGAGCACGGCCCCCTGGATCGCGGCACCGACCGCCACGACCTCGTCAGGGTTCACGCTCTTGTTGGGCTCCTTCCCGAAGAGATCCTTGGCGATCTGCTGGGCCTTGGGCATGCGCGTCGAGCCGCCGACGAGCACGACCTCGTCGATCTTGTCGGGGGTGAGTTTGGCATCCTTGAGGGCCTGGATGCACGGGGCCTTCAGCCGCTCGAAGAGGTCGGCGCAGAGCGCCTCGAACTTGGAGCGAGTGATCGCGAGTTGCAGGTGCTTCGGGCCGTTCTGGTCCGCCGTGATGAACGGCAGATTCACCTGCGACTCCTGCATCGTCGACAACTCGCACTTGGCCTTCTCGGCGGCCTCCTTGAGCCGTTGGAGCGCCATGGGGTCCTTGCGAAGGTCGATGCCCTCCTTCTTGCGGAACTCCTCGGCGATGTGGTCGATGAGTTTCTGGTCCCAGTCGTCGCCCCCCAGGTGCGTGTCGCCGTTGGTGCTCAGCACCTCGAAGACGCCGTCCCCGATGTCGAGGATCGAGACGTCAAACGTGCCGCCGCCAAGGTCAAAGACCGCAATCTTCTCGTTCTTCTTGCGGTCGAGGCCGTACGCCAGTGCCGCAGCCGTTGGCTCGTTGATGATCCGCTCGACCTTGAGGCCCGCGATCTCGCCCGCGTCCTTTGTGGCCTGCCGCTGCGCGTCGTTGAAGTACGCCGGCACGGTGATGACCGCGCGATCAACCTTCTCGCCCAGATAGTCCTCGGCGGTCTTCTTGAGGTCTTGCAGGATGAACGCCGACACCTGCTGTGGCGTGAACTCGCCCTGGTTCACACGAACCTTAACGAAGTCATCCGCGCCGCCCGTGAGCGTGTACGGAACCTTGTGCTCCTCGTTGCCGCCCTTGCCATAGCCGCTGTCAGCCGCCGACGACACCTCGACCCGCCGACGACCCATGAACCGCTTGATCGAGAAGATCGTGTTCTTGGGGTTGGTGACCTGCTGATGCTTGGCGGCCTGACCAATCAGTCGTTCGCCCTTGTCCGTGAAGCCGACCACCGATGGCGTGATCCGGTTGCCCGACGAGTTGATGAGCACCTTTGGCTGCCCGCCCTCCATGATCGCGACGCAGGAGTTCGTGGTGCCGAGGTCGATGCCGATGATCTTGGACATGGTTCGCTCCGAAGGGCCGATGCCCCCACCACTCCATACAACCCGAGTGCCAATGCTTCTCCTGATCGGCCCGCGCGCGACTGCGGTTTGAGTGACGCAGGCCTAGTTTCGGCATTCATTGGGGTGCTCCAACGCGCTTCATGCCCCTCGATGCCTGCCGAAAGGGCAGTCGCCCCTTGATAGCATCGCCGATGCCTTCCCAAGCCCGTCTCCGAGCCCAGGTCGCCGCTTCCGTCGATGCTCCCAGCACGCTCCTGCCGTTCTTCCCCCAACTCTTCCACGGCCTCGACTGCCTCGGCAGCGAGCCCGAACGCGTCCTTGCCCTCGCCACCCGCGTCTCCCCTGACCCCGATACCACCATCATCGACCTCGCCAGCGGCAAAGGTGGCATCGCCGTCGCACTCGCCCAACGCTTCCACTGTCACATCATGGGCATCGACGCCTGCCGAGCCTTCGTTCAGGCTGCAGACTCGCTCGCGCACCGTCTCGGCGAACACGACCGCTGCCACTTCCGCGTCGGCGACGCACGCCGCGCCCGCAAGCCCCACGACGCCGCCCTCATGCTCGGCCTCTTCGGCTTCGAGAAAGCCGCGCCGTTGCTCCACCGCCTCGTTCGCCCCGGCGGGTGGTACATCCTCGATGACGCACTCGCCCGCCGCACGCACTCTTCAGGCTCCATCCCCACGATGGCCGACGCGCTCGATACCTTCCACGCCCTGGGCGATCAGGTTCTCGCGACCTCGACGCCATCACGCGCCGAAATCGCACTCCTCGACAACCGCCTCGAAAGTGCCCTCGCCGCCAACTCGCGCCGGCTCGCCCGTGCCAAACCACGCCTGCGTCCCGCGCTGCGCGAGTTCATGCGCCGACAGCGCGACGCCAACCACGCCCTGCTCAACACCCTCTCGCCCGTCGTCTGGCTTGTGCGGCGAAGCAGCGACTTCACAGCCCGGCAACGCCGAACCTAGATCGTTGCCTCGGTCACGCGCAGGATCTCATGGACCGTTGTCAGACCCGACGCAACCTTGCGCATCCCGTCGCCACGCAGCGGCACCATGCCGCGTTCGATGCAGACACGCCGGAACTCCGCCACGTTCGGGTTTCGCGCGATGAAGTCGCGCAACTGGTCGTCGACCGTCAGCAACTCATAGATGCCGACGCGTCCCGAGAACCCCGTGTGGCGACATTTCTCGCACCCCTTCGACGCCCACATCTGCTCCGTGTCGAGCCCCTGCAGTTCGAGAAACTCGCGCATCTCCTCGCCCGGCTTCTCCTGCGCCTTGCAATGCTGACACAGACGCCGCACCAGCCGCTGCGCCAGCACGCCGTTGACCGCCGCACCGACCAGGAACGGCTCAAGCCCGATGTTCACCAGTCGCGTGATCGACGCCGGCGCGTCGTTGGTGTGCAGCGTCGAGAGCACCAGGTGCCCCGTGAGCGCGGCCTGCACCGCGATGTGGGCCGTCTCCTGGTCGCGGATCTCGCCCAGCATGATCACGTCCGGGTCCTGACGCAGCAGCGCCCGAAGCGCCACCGCGAAGGTCATACCGATCTTCTCGTGCGCCTGCGTCTGCGTGATGCCGTCGAGGTGGTACTCGACCGGATCCTCGACGGTCGAGATGTTCATGGCGTTCTTATCGAGTTGTCGCAGCGAGGAATAGAGCGTTGTCGTCTTGCCCGAGCCCGTCGGCCCCGTGACCAGCACGATCCCGTGCGGCGCGTCGATCAGTTTCTTCCAGATCGCCAGCGTGTCCTCGTGGAAACCAAGGTCCTCGAGTTGCACGTTGATCGAGCGCGTGTCGAGGATACGCATCACCGTCTTCTCGCCCGCGTTCACCGGCAGCGTCGACACCCGAAGGTCCAGTTTCCGCCCCTGAACCGTGCAGCGGATTCGTCCATCCTGCGGCAGGCGGCGCTCCGCGATGTCCAGGTTCGCCATGATCTTCAGTCGGCTCGTGATCGCCGCGCTCATGCTCGCCGGCGGGTTCATCATCTCGTACAACTCGCCGTCGATCCGGAACCGGACCTTCAACTTCTTCTCCGCCGGCTCCACGTGGATATCGCTCGCCCCCTCCTTCACCGCCGTCTGGATGATGTAGTTCACATAGCGAATCACCGGACCTTCGTTCGATTCCTTCTCGAGATCAACCGCCTGATCGTGCGCCTTCTCGACCTGGACGTCGCCCTCTTCGACCTCGTTGAGGATCTCCGAGAGGTCCACCTGCTCCTGCTCATCCGGGCCCATCTGGTCGAGCGCGCCGCGCACGTCCATCGACGTCACCAGCACCAGTTTGCAGCCCTGCACGCCCAGCCGCTGCCGCACCTCGTCGAGCAGGAAGACCGCGTCCGGCCGCGTCGCGCCGATCACCGCCCGCGAGCCTTCCATCCGCAACGGGACCACCAGATGCTGCTTGCAGAACTCGGGCGTCAGTCGCTGCATGAGTTTGCCGTCAAACCCGCCCTCGAGTCCCTTCGAAAGATCGACGCGCTCGAACGACACCCCGCTCTGGTCCGCAACCGCCTGCTGCACCGCGGCCTCGTCCGCGCCCTGCTCGATGAGCAACTCCGACAGCCTCCGTCCGGGCGACTGCTTCATCACCTGCTGCGCCGCGGCCACCTGCTGCGCCGTCGCCGCGCCCTGCGAGATCAACCGCTCCGCAAGCAGCGTCGTCGGCTGCGTGTCGCCCCCGGGCTGATAGATCTCACGAAGCGCCGGCCCCACCGCCGCCTCAGCCGACAGCGGTGCCGACCGTACCGCCGGATCGTCCGACACGCTCGGTCCCGTCTCGCCAAAGGTGCGCTGGTTCGCGGGAATCGCCGGCAACGGGCTGAACGACGCCTCGGCATCATCGATCCGATGCCGCTTGGGTGCCTTCCCCTTGTCGTCGCTGACGCCCAACTCCCGCAGGATGTCGTCGATGTTGTACTTGGCCATAGCTATCGCTTGGGCGACGCGCCGCCGCGACGCTTGGGCTCCTTCGTCTGCATCCCCTCAGGCATCGAGAGCGTGTAGATCTTGCCGTCCGCCAGCAGATCGACCGCGCGATCATGCACCTGCGCCACGATGAAGATGTCCTCGATCGTGTCGCCCACTTTCACCGTCCGGCCGCTCACCCGCGCGAGCGGCACGGGTCCGCCCATCACGCCGTTGAGTTCGAGCGACCCGAGCGTCGTCTGGATCTGCTCCTCGCGTTGCTTGGCGAGTTCCGCGCGCCGCCGCTCGTCCGCCGCGCTCCCGTCGTCGACGACCGCCGCGGTCGCTGGTGCCGCGCCTTCGAGTTGGAACGGATTTTTCTCGAGGTGGTCCAGCGCCGCCTTGGGCATGTGCGCGCTCGCCGCCAGTTCGCGCAGGATCTTCGCCTGCTGCTGCGCGTCGAGCGACACTCGCTTCGCGTCATAATCGATCTTCGGCGTCTGGAACGTGAAGCCGGAACTCATCCCGCGCTTCCTCATCCCGTAGATCGCCGCCACGCTCACCACTACCACCAGCGCCACCACCAGCGTCTGCGGCGGGATCTTCAGCCTCCGCGACGGCGTGCTCGCGCCACCCACCGCCTCCGCGAGGCCTCCCTCGCTCCCGCCCCGCATCTCGGTGAGCAGGCTCAACCCGCCCGAGCCCGACGGCTCCGGCGACGGCGCGTTCGTTGCATTGGTCGGATTCACTTGCCAGGTCCCTCCGGCTGGAAGTACACGCTCAGCACAAACTCCGCCTTCATGTGGCCGTCCGCGTCGTTCGATCTCACGATCTTCATGTCCGGGAGTTTCGTGATCCGCGGGAGTTGCTCCAACTTGATCAGGAACCGGTAGAACCCGTTGAAGTTCCCGTTGATCTTCACCTTCAGCGGCTGCTCCATGTACGTCGCCGCCACCACCGGCTTGTCCGACTCGATCGACGGGGGCTCCAGGCCCGACTCCACCGCCAGGTCCGAGACCTTCCTCACCACCGAGTCCACTTCCTTGTTCGTCGGCAGCCGCGCCTCGATCCCCTCGATGTTCCGCCTGATCTCCTCGTTCGCTCGCTGCAGGTCCTCGTTCCGCGAGGTCGTCTCCTGCAACTTCTTCAGCAGCGACTCCTTGTGCTCGATCTCACGCTTGGCCTGCGTGATCTCGAGGTTCTGGGGCCGGAACACCAGCCAGTAACTCAGCAGCGGCATCGCCAGCAGCACCGCCAGCAGCAGCACCTCTCGGAATCCGATTCGCATGGCTACCTCTCTCCCTTGGGCTCGGCCGTCGTCATCGCCGACTTCTCCGGGGCGATCAGCGTCGGTGCCGCGGGGCTCGTCCCCGGCGCGCCCGCCGCCTTCAGGTCCTCGATCGGTGCGATCCCCCGCGCGTCCGCGTCCTTCTTGATCGTCGCCTCGATCTCGAACTTCCGCAGGTCCAGTTTGTCGATCGTCGCTTCCTTGATGAACTTCAGGTCCACCGTGTCAAGCAGCGGGCACGCCTTCAGGCTCTGCAGATAGTCCGCGATGTTCTGGTTGGCCCGCCCCACGCCCACCAGCCGAAGCGTGAACTCGAACTTGGGCGGCGTCACCTTCTCCGCTTCCTCCGGCTTCTCCTCGGCCGGCTTCGCCTTGCCCGCCTGCGCGCCCGCGGGCTTGCCCGTCAGGTTCTTGATCGCCGGCGCGCCGGGCTTGCCCCCGTCCTTGGGCGTCTCCTTGATCCGCTTGCTGATCAGGTGCAACTCCAGCAGCGTGATGTCGCCCGGCATCCTCGTGATGAGTTCGGCCAGCAGGATCGACCGCGGCACCTTCTCGATCAGCGCCGTGGTCACCTCGGCCTTCCCCATCATCTCCGCCTTCTGCTGCTCGAGTTGCTTGAGTTGCTCGATCTTCACCGCCTCGTGCGAGTACTGCACGGTGATCGCCTTCTGCGCGCTTCGCACCTGCAGCCATTGCCGGTTGGTCACGAAAAACGCCGAGACCACCGCGAACATCGCCACCCCGAACAGCCCCAGGCAGATGAGGTTCGCCCTCATCTCCGCCTTGCGGTTCACATAGTCGCTCGGGAGAAAGCTCCCCGATTGCTCGTCCCTCAGAAACGGGTTCCTCATCGCTTCCACTCCTCGACGCTTACAGGTCCGTCGGGCACATGCACAGCCCCAGCGCCATCGCCCACCCCGGCTGCTGTCGCCTCAGGTCCAACCCCGGAACGCTCTCCTTCCCCGATCGCGCCACGCCGGCCAGCGGGTCCGCCGTCTGCGCCGGCAGCCGAACCCGCCGCGCGATGTGCTGGCAAAGACCGCGGCCCACCGCCTCGCCACCCACGAACACCGCGCGCTGCACCGGGCGATCCGGGAAAATCGACTCGTGGTACCTCAGGCACAGCCGCAACTCGTCCGTGATCATCTCCAACGGCTCGGCTAGGTTCGCGCGCGGCGGCGTGAACCCGCGCTGCGGCTCGCCCGACAGATCGCCCGAGTAGACCGTCGACTCCGCGCGCCGACGCTCCTCGACCATCGTCATCGCCGGCACGCTCTCGGGTGCCGGCAGCGATTCCGCCGCCTCCCCGTCCGTCCCGGCATCAATCGGCACCCGCAGCACCGCCGGCGCCGCCGCCTCCGGCTCGCCCACGATCTGCGCGTCCATCTCGCGTCGCAGCCGCCTCGCCTCGGCCATCGTCACCTTCAGTTGCTTCGCCACCGCCTCGTCCAGGAACTGCCCGCCCAGGTCGATCCGCTTGGCGAACACCAGTTTCTGCCCGTGCGCGATCATCACCTTCGTCGAGCCCGCCCCGAGGTCCAGGTACAGCGACACCGCCTGCTCGTCCTCCAGCCGTCGCGAGATGTGCGCGAAACTCTTCAGCCCCGCCACAAACTCGCTGTGCATCCCCACCGGCTGCAGCCGAGCGTCCTGCAACGCCTGCATCAGCCGATTCACCAACTCACGCGATGCCGCCATGCAGATCACTTCCGTCCGCGCCCCACCGCCCCCCTTGGCCAGGTCCGCCACCTCGAAGCACCGCATCACCAACTGCGCCGGCGAGCACCCCAACTGCCCCGCGATCGCCCCCTCCGCCAGCACCCGCAGCGGAACGCCCTCGGCTCGCTGCACCTGCATGTGCTTGCACAGCGACAGCGCCGCGGGAATCCCGCACACCGCGCGTCGGCCTCGGAATCCGCATCCCTTGATCAAGCGCGGCAGGGCCTCCGCCTGGAACGCCAATCGCTTCGAATGGTCCTTCCACAAGTCCTCGGGTGTCTCCAGGCACGCCGCCGCGATCAGCGACGGCGACTCGCCAAGGTCCACCTGCAGCAACTTCAACGACCCGACGCCAAAGTCGACCGCGATCGGCGGCCCCAACTGGCTCAGCAGCCGGCCTGCGCTCCCCACCAGGCGCTTGCGCAATACCTCGCCTCGCATCGACGACGCCTCCCCTGCGGACCACCGCGACACCGCGACACCGCTCCGCCGTGATCGGCCCCCGCGACGCCCACGTTGAGACCCCGCCTCGCCTTCCCCGGCTACCCCTCCCGCCGCGTCCGCGCAGGCCGAACCACCCGGCCTCGCACCGTCCCAGAACCCCTCGTTCGTTACCGCTCGCTACTCCCGGTCCCGGTGTGCGACGGCCAGCGACCACCCGTCGGCCGTCAACTCTTCGCGACGCGACACGCCTTCCAGTCGCTCCAGCGCCGTCACCACCGAACGCTCTCCCGCCGGCCAGCCGACCAGCAACCACTCCCTCGTCACCCGCCAGACCTCGTTCAGTTCATCCACCGCGTCCACAGTCCGATTACGCACCGAGATTGCCGCGTCGAACGCGCCGTCCGTCTCGCCCGCTAAGTTCCCGGTGTCGCCATGCTCGTGCGCGACCCCGGCCAAGGGATACCGACGCTGGGCGTACCGAGCCGATTCCTCATCGTCTTCCAGCGTGACCAACGCTCCCGACCGTGACAGACGCAGCGAGAGCCACGACGCCAGATACCCCGTGCCTGCAGGCCACAGCAACACGCGCGTCCCCGGCCGAATCAGCCCATCCGCCGCCCGCACCGCCGCGAGCAACCGCGGCCCCATCAGGTCCGCATAGACCCGCTCGACCGTGCATCGGATCGGCATCGACGTGCCGTCCGTGAACGTGACGACATAATCCTTGCCGCCGGAGCCCGATCGCATCAGCGCCCGCCGCAGCGACTCCGCCCGCGCCTCGCGATAGCGCACGCCGTCGATCACCACGGTCTGCCTCATGCCGAGCGCGTGCCGAAGGCGATTGGCGAGTGAACTCGCGGGCCGCGTGCCAGCCGTGGCCGATCGCATCACGCCCGCGACCCCACGCTCGAGGCACTCGCGAAGAGATCCCACTGCCTCCCCGGCGGATCCTGCTTCGCACCGCCCTCGATCTCGATCCAGCCCGTCGGCGCGTCGTGCCGGCTCAGCGTCAGCGCGTACGCCGCGCCGGCGTGGTGCTCCGCGGCGATCTCCGGACGGTTGCACTCGCGCGACAGATGCAGCAGCACCACATGCCTCCGCGGCCCGATCGCATCGACCGCTCGTCGCGATTCCTGGTTGCTCAGGTGCCCGCGCCCACCCATGATCCGACGCTTGAGGAACTCCGGACGCGCCGACGCCGCCTGCAACCGCGGGCAGTAGTTTGATTCGATCGCCAGCGTATCGACGCCGCGGAGCAAGCCGACGAGACCTCGCGTGAGCATGCCGACATCCGTCGCGTACCCCAGTGAGCCCTGCTCGAAATCGAACCGCAGCGCCGACGAACCCAACTCGTCGTGACGGGCCAGCGTCGCCCGCACGCCCACGCCCGGCACGATGTTCAACTCCCCGTCGAACGCTCGCGTCGATTCTCGCGGCACCCCCAGCGACCACCCCGCACGCGTGTGCCGCTCGTGCAGAAAGATCGGCGTGCTCGCCGGCAACTCGTCAACCCACGCCGGATTCCAGTGGTCCGAGTCGAGGTGCGTGAGCACCACGGCCGCGACCTGCTCGAGGCTCACGCCCAGCACCGCCAGCCAAGTCCGCGTCCGCCTCGGCGAGAGGCCGGCATCGATCATGATGAGGCTGGGCGCGGGCCCTGGGAGCGAGACGACGGCGCAGTTGCCGCTCGATCCGCTCGCCAGCACGCACAGCCTGGGCCGCGGATCGCTCACGACCATTGTTCCTCGTCATCAACGACCGTCGCCGGATCAATCTCGCCGCGCCGCGACCGCTGCACGAAGTTGATCATCGCCCGGCTGGGCTTGCCCATCCCCGGCGTGATCGGCCGCTTCGCCGTCGCGACGAAGTCCGCCATCTCCGCGACGAGTTTCGATTGCGGCGACAGTTCACGCAGGATCGCCAGCATCTCCACCTTGCCCGGACCGGGACGGATCGCCCGCGCGAACGCCTTGCGCACGATCGCGATCTCCTCGCGCGGCACGCCCGACCGCCGAAGGCCCACCAGATTGATCCCCGCGACGCGGTTGAACTCCGCCGCGATGCAGAACGGCGGGATCTCCGTCGAGACCACGCAGTTGCCCGCCATGAATGCCATCCGCCCCACGCGGCAGAACTGATGCACCTTCGCGCCCCCGCCCATGGTCACGTTGTCATACAGCCGCGCGTGCCCGCCGATCGCCGCGTCGTTGACCATCGTCACCCCGTTGCCGACCTGCGTGTCGTGCCCCAGGTGCGCGTTCACCATCATGAAAACCCGGTCGCCAACCGTCGTCGGCGTCGCCTCGTTGGTGGCGGCATGGATCGTCGCGTGCTCGCGGAGGATCCCGTTCTGCCCGATCACGACGCCCGCGGTCTTGTCGCCGGGCTTGAACTTCACGTCCTGCCCGGGAAACCCCACACACGCAAACGGATAGACCGTCGTGCCCGCGCCGATCGTCACCGGTCCCGCGATGCACACATGCGAGAGCAGACGCACCCCCGCGCCGAGTTGGACCCGGCCTGTCAGGATGCAGTACGGGCCAATCTCTACGGATTCGGCCAGTTCGCTCTCCGGCGAAACCTGCGCCGTCGGATGGATCACTGCCATAGCGGCGATGGTAGGGGCCGAAGGCCCGGCGGTGGCGAGACACGAACTGAAAGGCGTCAATCCGACAAGCAGCCCTGAATCCAGCCGAGCACGCCCGTCGAAACCTCTCTCGACCGCAATGGTCCGCGGGACGGTCCGGCTGGGGAGCGTCGGCCCGCGATCACACCACCTCCCCTCGAATCTGGAGTCTCTCATGAATCGAATGGCTGTGATTGCGCTCGGAGCGGCTGGTCTTGTCGCGTCTCCTTCCTTCGCCCAGTCCTGCGCCGAGAAAAAGGCGTGCTCGTCGAAGGAAGTTCAGGCGTGCGGCTCGCAGGGGGAGGGCAAGGCGATCAACGTGGCGTGGGAGCAGCCCCAGGACATCGTCGATACCGCGGTGGCGGCCGGCTCGTTCCAGACGCTCGCCGCGGCGCTCAAGGCCGCCGGCCTCGTTGAGACGCTCAAGGGCAAGGGCCCCTTCACGGTCTTCGCGCCGACCGACGAGGCCTTCGCCAAACTCCCCGCCGGCACCATCGACATGCTCCTCAAGCCTGAGAACAAGGACAAACTCGTCGCCATCCTCACCTACCACGTCGTCGCCGGCAGCGCCATGGCCAAGGACGTCGTCGGCATGAAGACCGCCACCACCGTCAACGGCCAGCGCGTTGACATCGCCGTCAAGGACGGCAAAGTCTGGCTCGATGGCAAGTCCACGGTCACCAAGACCGACATCGCCTGCTCCAACGGCGTGATCCATGTCATTGATTCCGTCATCATGCCGACCATGAGCGATGTCGTGACCACGGCCGTCGACGCCGGCTCATTCACGACCCTCGCCAAGGCGCTGACCGCCGCCGGCCTCGTCGAGACCCTCAAGGGCAAGGGGCCGTTCACGGTCTTCGCGCCGACGGACGAGGCCTTCGCCAAACTCCCGCCCGGCACCATCGAGAGCCTCCTCAAGCCTGAGAACAAGGACAAACTCACCTCGATCCTCACCTTCCACGTCGTGCCCGGGCGTGTCTACGCCGACCAGGTCGTCAAGATGACCGAGAGCAAGAAGACGGTCCAGGGCCAGACCTTCTCCATCAAGGTCAAGGACGGCAAGGTCATTATCGGCAACCCCGCCGCCATGGCCCAGGTCACCGCGACCGACATCGAAGCCTCCAACGGCGTGATCCATGTGATCGACACCGTGCTCATGCCCAAGTAACGAACCAGACGCGTCCGGGGTGTACCTGGACTGTGCCGTCGGTCATCCCGGGCCGACGGCGCTTTGTTTCGAGGATCAATCCGTGCCCCGCCGTCGTTCGGAATCCCCCTCTTCCTCCGCCATATGCGTGCTTGGTCGGAAGAGGCGGACCCGACGCGCGGCGGGGCGGCGGACCTCTCGGCCTCGATCGATCCGCGCCGCGGCGCGCCGGCCTGGGCCAAAACAATCACCACCCACCCGCACCAAGAAGCGGCCGTGCCGCGTGTCAATAATGGGCCTGACCGTGAGCCCCAGCCTTCTCCAACGCGTTGCTGCCGGTGACGACGCCGCCGTCCGCGAGACCATCGATCGCTACGGCCCGCTCGTCTGGTCGCTCGCGCGTCGCCACCTCGGCGCTTCCCACGAAGCGGAAGAGGTCGTTCAGGACATCTTTGTGCAACTCTGGCAGGTCGCCAGCCGATTCAACAGCGAACTCGGGTCCGAACCCACCTTCGTCGCCATGATCGCGCGAAGACGCCTCATCGATCGGGCACGATCGAGGGCCAGAAGGCCGAAGGAAGAAGTCATCGGCGAGGCCGCCGCACCACCATCCGCCGATCGTTTGACCGATGCCGACGACGCCGCACAGGCCGCCCGGGCGCTGGCGAGCCTCAGCGGCGAGCAGCAGCGCGTGATTCGGTTGTCAGTGCATCACGGGCTCTCGCACGAAGAGATCGCCACCGCGACCGGCATGCCGCTTGGTACCGTCAAGACTCACATCCGACGCGGCCTCATGCGCGTGCGCGAGTTGCTGACCAGGGCCACGGATCGGAGGGCCCTCGCATGAGCCGCTCGCCCGATCCCAATCGCCTCCTCGAACTCCTCGCCGATCAGGCCACGAGCGACCTCTCCGCGCAGGACGACCGGGAACTGCGCCAACTCCTCGCCGGCGCCACCGACGACAGCATGGAGCACGCGGCGGCGGCAACCGCGGCGGCCTTCGCGGCTCCCGACTCCCAACCCATCCCCGACTCGCTGCGTCGCAAACTGATCACTGCGGCAACCACGCACGGCGACTCGAGGGTTCCCGTGCCGCGCGGGTCCGACGTCGCCGGACGCATCGGCACGAGAACCTGGGTCAAGTGGGCCGGGTGGGCCGCGGCCGCCGGTATCGCGCTCGGTGCCCTCTGGCCACGCGGCGCGGCCGTGACGCCCATCCGCTCGCAGTATCAACAGATGGCCTCTGCCGCAGGAGTCGCCCACGCCCAATGGGCCGATTGGGACAGCCCCGAGCAAGCCGGCGTCACGGGCGAGGTGATCTGGGACGAGTCGCGGCAACGCGGGTTCATGAAGTTCGTCGGGCTCAAGCCCAACGACCCGCGGGCCGAGCAGTATCAACTCTGGATCATCGACGAGCGCGGGCTCGCCGACTCCACCGGGCAGTCCGCGCGCATCTCCGGCGGCGTCTTCGACGCGCAGTCCGGCGAGACCTTGGTGCCGATCGCCCCTGCCTTGGCCGTTCGCGGCGCTGCCGCCTTTGCCATCACCATCGAGAAGCCCGGCGGAACCTGGGTCTCCGACATGAAGCGCCGCGTCGTCATCGCGCCTGTGAAAAAGGGCTAGGTCTACCCACGCTCGACCCGACGACGCTTCGCTGCGTCAGGCCATGCATCCCGACGGACACCACGCCCCAGACCCGCTATACTGAACCCTGACCGGGCGATTGGCGCAGTTGGCTAGCGCGCCACAATGACACTGTGGAGGTCACTGGTTCGAGCCCAGTATCGCCCATTGCCTTCGTTTGCAGCCGCTTCGCATTGGTTCGCGTCGGCTTGCGAAACCCCTGAAAAACAAGCCTCATTCGAGGAGTCCGGCGAACCCGTGCGATCCGGTGCTGCGTGCCTCTACCCTCACCAGCACCAACCTCCGCACCTGCCGGCGCAGCATGTTGCACATCGCGAGCGGGTCGTGCTCCCGCTGCGAGGCCCACGCGAGCCAGCGTCCATGATGGGCGCGGCCGCGAAGGCCCACACGACTGGTGCCACCTCGCTCCGGTGCGGCTGCAGAGCCCTGATCCTGCATCGGAACCCACGCGCCGATATCAAGAACACGCTCTACGCGGGTTTGCGCGGGAGGGACTTGGTGATGGCGGGAACGAGTTCGGTGACGAAACTATCCCACTGATCGGCGTCGAAGGCGAGCATGGAGATATGCCAGGCGCACGACTCGAAGACGCAGTCGCCGAACGACGCGGGTTGCCCGGTATAAATGAAGGTACAGCGGCGGAACTGGCAACTCTCGTAGGCATGGCCCGAGGCATACAGCGTCTGATCTTCGAAGACCTTGTTGGAATGGACCATCAGGGAAATCATGCGGTTCCTTTCTATGCACGCGAGCCGGTGGCGGAGGATCGATGATTGACGAGGAGGCGGGCGAGCGAGATACTCGCGCTCACGGCTCTTTCCATCGGACCATGGACGATGGATCCACGAGTCGCGTCCGCGCGGCCTCACGGAACATGACCGCGATGCTCGGCCCGAACGCGGCGACCGTTTCGGCCCCGGCCTCGCCGAGTACGCAGAGGGCCGTCGAGAGCGCGTCGCTCCACTCGCCGCGCGGCGAGATGACCGTGACGGCAAGGCCGCCGGTGGTGCCGAGGCCGGTGCGGGGATCGACAATGTGGCTGTAGCGCCTGCCGTCGATGATGATAAACTGCGACTCGTCGCCGGAGGTGGAGACAGCGGCATCTAGGAGCACCAGCGTGAGCATGGGGTCGTCGGCGAAGTGCGCGTCGTCGGCCGGAGGCGAGCCCCGGGCGGACGTGGCGGTCGCGGCGTCAGCGGCGGCGAGCGGTTCAGACATCCCCCCCACTGCGATGGACCAGCCCGCGCGACGCGGCGGCGGCGCGCCGACGGCGATATCGCCCGCCAACGCGACGAGCGTGCGCGCGCAGCCGTGCCCGCGCATGACGACGAGTGCCTCGGAGGCGGCGTAACCCTTGCCAATCCCCCCAAAGTCGAGCCGCATGCCGGGACGGACAAGGCGCACGGTACCCGCTCGCTCGTCGATCTCGATGGAACGCCAATCGACGAGTTGGCGTGCCGCAGCGAGGGCGGCGGGGTCGGGCAGTTGCCCCAATCGACGGGCCTCTCGCCAGAGGAGCACCAGCGGACCAACGGTGACGTCGAATGCGCCGTCGGTGGCGGCGGAAATGCGGCTCGATTCGATGAGGACGCGAAGCATGTCCGCGCTGACAGGCGTGGGCTCACCTCCCGCGCGCGCCGAGAGCCGCGAGGCCTCGCTTGTGGGACGATAGTCGCTGAGAACCTGCTCGATTTCGGCGATGCGATCAAACGCGGCGGCGGCGGCGGATTCGGCCTTCGCTGCCGACGGCGCGTAGGTGATGATGTCGGTCCGGACGCCCATGCAGACGCGGGTGAACTGGTGCCGAACGAGCGGCGCGCAGGCGGGCAGCATCAGGAGCAGCACGAGCGCGAGAGCCGGCGCGCGAGCGATCCGAATCCGGTACCATGCCATCATGCGTGGAGTCCTTCGACACAGCGTATCGGCGTGGCGCGTGGCGGCGTTGGTGGCGGTGGGGATCGGGCCGGCGGCGCGGGCACAACCGAAGCCGGATGACGGACACACCGCGTTCTGGCAGGACATTCCGGCAGCGGCGTTCAAGTTCGAAATGCTGCCCGTGCCCGGCGACGCGGCGAACGGAATCGCGACGTTCTGGATCTCCAAGACCGAGATCACATGGGAGGCGTTTGACACGTTTGTCTTCCGGCTCGACGAGGAGGGCACGGCGCTGCCGCCACTGACCGACGCGGTGACGCGGCCCTCGAAGCCGTATCTGCCGCCCGATCGCGGATTTGGACACGAGGGCTATGCAGCGATCTGCCTTTCGCACAAGAACGCGGCGGCCTTCTGCGTGTGGCTGTCGGAGCGATCCGGACGTGCATATCGGCTCGCTACCGAGGCGGAGTGGGAGCACGCGGCCCGAGCGGGCGCCACGACGGCGTTTCCATTTGGAGACTCGGCAGAGGCGCTGGGTGACTACGCGTGGTTCGCGGGGAATGCGGGGAACACCCCGCATCCGGTGGGGACGAAGAAGGCGAACGCGTGGGGCATCTGCGACATGCTCGGAAACGTGCGCGAGTGGGTCGATGGGAGCGACGGGAAGCCGGTGACCAAGGGCGGCTCGTTCAATGACTCGGCGGAGGAGTTGAAGCCCTCGGCCCGAGTGCCCCTGAAGCGGGAGTGGAACGCCAGCGATCCGCAGGTGCCCAAGAGCCAGTGGTGGCTGTCGGATGGCTCGACCGTTGGGTTTCGCGTGGTCTGCGTGGCGGCACGCGGCGACTCGGGAAACGCCGGGCCGGCGAAAACCGTGCCGGGGAAGACTCTGCCTCCGGTGGAGCCGGCGAAGAAGGAGTAAACGTGACGATTCAAGAGAACTGGACGCGGCGGGAGTTTGTCAAGACGGCGGCCGTCGGCGTGCCGGCGATGGCCGCGGGGCTGACGGTGGTTGCCCCAGCACGGGCTCGCTCGCGCAGCCTCGCGCCGATTCGCGTCGGCCTGATCGGCTGCGGCGGACGCGGGACCGGGGCCGCCCTGCAAGCGATCAACGCGGATCCCGGAGTCGTGCTGACCGCGGCTGGTGACGTCTTCCCCGATCGCCTTGCATCGTGCCTCGATGCCCTCCGAAAGGAACTCGGCGACGACGCCGCGACAAAGGTGGATGTCCCGCCGCCGCGGCAGTTCACCGGCTTTGACAACTACAAGGGAGTCATCGCGTCGGATGTCGATGTCGTGCTGCTGACGAGTTACCCCGCGTTCCGACCGGCGCACCTGAAGGCCGCCGTTGACGCAGGCAAGCATGTGTTCGCTGAGAAGCCCCTGGCGGTGGACGGGCCGGGCGCGCGCTCGGTGTTGGAATCGGCGGACGCGGCGAAGTCGAAGGGATTGGCGCTGCTGGTCGGGTTCTGCTGGCGATACAACGCCGGCATGCGCGGCGCGTTCGACAAGATCAACGCGGGCGCGATCGGGCAGATTCAGTCGGTCCACACGACCTATCACACGTCCACGCTCTCGCGCCGCCCGCGGCAGGAGAAGTGGTCGGACCTCGAGTTCCAGATGCGGAACTGGTGGCATTTCACCTGGATCTCGGGCGATCACATCGTCGAGCAGGCGATCCACAGCATCGATCGCGGGGCCTGGGCGGTCAATGACCGCCTGCCGCTGCGGGTGACCTGCCTCGGCGGGAGGGCGGCGCGATCCGGCCCCGAGCATGGAAACGTCTACGACCACTTCGCCGCGATCTATGAGTACGAGGGCGGGCTGCGCTCCCACCACACCTGCCGACAGATCGACTCGTGCCCCAACGACAACACGGATTATGTCTACGGAACCACGGGCTCGGCCGTGATCAACGGGTGGGTGCCGACGTATTCGGTGCGCGACCTGGCGGGGAAGGAGACGTGGAAGTTCCAGGGCGAGATCAAGGACATGTACCAGGCCGAGCACGACGAGTTGTTCGCGTCGATCCGCGCGGGCAAGCCGATCCACGACGGGCACCGCGGCGCAAACTCGACACTGATGGGGATCATGGCGCGGATGGCGGCCTACACGGGCCAGACCATCACCTGGGAGCAGGCGCTGAACTCGAAGGAGGCGTTGGTGCCGGAGACGCTGGCGTTTGGGCCGGGTCCGGCAGCGGACGTTGCGATCCCGGGAAAGACCAAGTTTTCATGAGAATGCCCATGCACAGACGAGAGTTTCTGGCGGCTGCTTCACTTGCCACGATTGCCACGACCCTGCACGTGCGAGTTGCCGCGCAGCCGCCCACAATGGCGACCAGCCACCCAAAGCGCACGCTGCGCAAGGCCGTGATGTACGGGATGATCGGCGTCGAGGGCAAGGTCTTTGACAAGTTCAGTGCGATCAGGGACGCGGGATTCGAGGGCGTGGAGATGGATTCCCCGTCGTCGATTCCGGGGGATGAGATTCTGGCTGCACAGGAGCGGACGGGCATCAAGGTCCACGGCCTGGTGGATTCAAAGCACTGGGCCATCCCGTTAAACGTGCCGGACGAAATGGCGCAGGCGGAGGCGGTCGCCGCGCTGGAGACGTGCCTCCGAGATGCGAAGCGGTTCGGCTCGACCAGCATCCTGCTGGTGCCGGGAGTGGTGAACGCGGGTTTGCCGTATGACGAATGCTGGCGGCTGTCGCTGGCGAACATAAGAAAGGCGATGCCGCTGGCGCGCGAGTTGGGCGTGACGATCGCGATCGAGAACGTGTGGAACAACTTCATCACGAGCCCGCTGGAGGCGGAGCGGTATCTGGACGAGTTGAACGACCCGCTGGCGGCGTGGCACTTCGACATCGGCAACGTCATCAACTTCGGCTGGCCGGAGCAGTGGATACGGATTCTTGGAAAGCGGATCGTGAAGTTGCACATCAAGGATTTCAGCCGCAAGAAGCGCGACGCCGAGGGCCTCTGGAAGGGGTTCGGCGTCGAACTGGGCGAGGGCGACGCGGGCTGGCCCGCGGTGATGAGGGCGCTCGACGAGGTGGGCTATTCGACCGCGACGCCGGGCAACTGGGCGACGGCCGAGGTGGGCGGAGGCGACGCGAAACGATTGAAGCAGGTGTCGGAGCAGATGGACCGTCTGTTTGCGATGTAACAATTCCGGATGAGAACACACAACTCTGGTTCGCACGTGACGCGGGCATCCCGCCTGTGAAAGAAGGAGCAGAAGCATGTCTCGCCTTACTCGCCGCGACTTTGTAAGGGCTTCGACGCTGGTCGCCGCCGCCGTGACCGTCTCACCCTCGGCCTTCGCGCGGACCCGTCGCACGGAGGTGCCGCTACGCGCGGGCGTCATCGGATGTGGCGGACGCGGAACGGGGGCGGCGGTCAACTTTCTCGAGGCCGACCCCTCGACACGAATCGTGGCACTGGCGGACGCGCTGCCGGATCGGCTCAACGGGTGTCGCGCGGAACTCGGGAAACTCGACGGCGGGCTTGCTGGGCGCGGCAACATCGCCGACGACCGGTGCTACGCCGGTTTCGACGGCTACAAACGGCTGATCGCCGCCGGCAACCTCGACGCGGTCATCCTCGCCAGCCCCCCAGGATTCCGCCCGGCACAGATCGAGGCCGCAGTCGCGGCTGGCCTGCATGTCTTCACCGAGAAGCCCGTGGCCGTCGATCCCGCTGGCGTGCGCACGGTCATCGCGGCGGCAAAGGCGGCCAAGGAACGCGGGCTCTCGATCGTCGCCGGCACGCAGCGTCGCCACGAGAACAGTTACCTCGCGACCATGAAACGCCTCAAGGCCGGCGTGATCGGACGGATCGTCTCCGCCTCGTGCTACTGGAACCAGGGCGGGCTGTGGATGAATAAGCGACAGCCGGGCTGGTCGGACATGGAATGGCAACTTCGCAACTGGCTCTATTTCACCTGGCTCTCGGGCGACCACATCGTCGAGCAACATGTCCACAACCTCGACGCGGTGAACTGGGCGCTGGGCGCGACACCGCTGCGCTGCACGGGCATGGGCGGTCGGCAGGTGCGGACGAGCCCGGATTACGGGCACATCTTCGATCACTTTGCCATCGAGTACGAGTATCCCGGCGGCGTGCGGGTGACGAGCATGTGCCGCCAGATCGAGGGATGCGCGTCCAAGGTCGAGGAGGCCTTCCTGGGCACCGACGGCATATGCGTCACGTCGCCCGGACGCGGCGAGATCAGCGGCATGAACGCGTGGAAGTTTGACGGCGAGAACCCAAACCCGTACGTGCAGGAGCACAAGGCGCTCATCGCCGCCATCAACTCCGGCCAGCCGATCAACGAGGGCATTCAGGTCGCGGAATCGACCCTGACGGCGATCATGGGCCGAATGTCGGCGTACACCGGCAAGGTCGTGACCTGGGAACAGGCGATGAACTCGACGCTCGACCTCATGCCCGGCAAGTTGGAGATGGGGCCGCTGGCGACGCCGGAGGTGCCCGTGCCTGGCAAGACGCCGCTGGCGTGATCGTCCGGTGCGGTCAGGCGATGCCCTTCTCCATGGCCTGTTCCATCGCGGTGCAGAACCGGTCGAGTTCTTCGAGCGTGGTGTAGACGCTGCCGGTGACGCGGACGCCCTCGAACTCGGCGTGCTTGATCTGCGTGACGAGGATTCGCTTCTTTGTCCAGAGCCATTCAGCGACTTTCTCGCTGTCGAGCCCGTCGATCTGCACGGTGCCGATGGCGCACGAGAACTTCGGGTTGAGGCTGGTGTGGAGTTTGACGCGGCCGGATTTGTGCGCGAGAAGCCGCTTGGCCCATGTGTCGCGCATGTGGCGGAGGCGGGCCTCTTTCCGTTCATCGCCGATGGCCTGGTGGAAGGTGAGCGCCTCGCCGATGGCGAGGAACGGGGCGGCGGGGTGCGTGCCGATCTCCTCAAACTTGCGGATGTCGTCGGTGGCTTTCTCGTCGGCGGCCTGCATGGGCCAGAGGCCGGCGATCTTGTCGCGGCGGACGTAGAGCAGGCCCGTGCCATGAGGCGCGAAGAGCCATTTGTGCAAACTCACGCCGTAGTAATCGCAGTCGAGGTCGGGGAGTTTGAACGCGATCTGAGCCATGCCGTGCGCGCCATCGACGATCACCGGCACGCCGCGCTCGCGCGCAACCGCGACGACTCGCCGGACGGGCAGGATCTGGCCCGTGATGTTGATCACGTGGCTGAGCAGCAGCACCTTCGTCGCGGGCGTGATCGCCTCGGCATAACGCTTGACGACCTCGTCGTTGTTCTCAGAGGGGATCGGTAACTTCATCTCGCGGAGGACGACGCCCTCACGCCGCTCGCGCTGCCTGAACGTGGTCAGCATGCGCGGGTAGTCCTGCGTGCAGCACAGGATCTCATCGCCGCGTTTGAGGTCGATGCCGAGTTGGCAGATCTGCAGGCTCTCGGACGAGTTGCGCGTGATCGCGATTTCCTCTGCCGAGACGCCCCAGTGGCGAGCCAGCCGCTCGCGGACGCCTTCTTTCTGCGGCTCAAGCACACGCCAGAGCGAGACGGGCGGCGGGCAAGAGTTGGAGTAATCCTGGTGCCGCTTGACGGCCTCCTGCACCATCGACGGCGAGGGGCTGACACCGCCGTTGTTGAGGTTGATGACGCTGCGATCGATGGTGAAGGCCCGCGCGACGACGGCCCAGAAATCCTCGTCGCGAGCGGCCTCGGCGGGCGGGGCGTCATAGCCCGCGATCTCGGCGACGAGCCCCTCGCAGGCCGACAGTTCGGTGCGAGGGAGCGCCAAGGCGGGAACGATCATGGACCCCAGGAACGCGCGGCGATCGGGCATGATGCACCTCCGGGAGCAGCATATCTCCGCGCGCGTCGCCGTGGCGATAGACTCCGCGTACATGCAAGGCCGCATCCAACTCCCCGTGCTCGGACTCGAGAAAAAAGACAAGTGCGGCGTTTTCGGGATCTGGAGCCACCCGGACGCGGTCCGAAAGACGTATCTGGGGCTCTATGCGCAGCAGCACCGCGGCCAGGAGTCTGCGGGGATCGCGGTGGCGGGCGGGGGGAAGATCGAGGGCGTGACGGGCATGGGGCTGGTCGCCGAGGTCTTTGACGAGCGCCTGATTCAGTATCTCGAGGCTCACTACAGCACCCCGCACGCCGACGGTCGCCGGGGCGCCATCGGGCACAATCGCTACTCGACGGCGGGCGGATCGCTGGCGTGCAACGCGCAGCCGCTCGTGGAGTCCTACGTGGGCGGGCAGGTGGCGCTGGCGCACAACGGGAACCTCGTGAACGCCGGCGCGCTGCGGGCGCAGTTCGAACAGGCTGGGCACCTCTTCCACACGACGAGCGACACCGAAGTCATCATCCATCTGCTCGCGTCGCCAACGCAGCAGCGAGCGCCCGACCCGCTGGCGGCGACGCTGCGGCGGCTGCAAGGGGCGTTCAGCCTCGTGTTCCTGTTCCCCGATCGCATCGAGGCATGCCGTGATCCGTGGGGTTGGCGCCCGCTCGTGGTTGGAAGGACGGAAACGGGACACTGGATCGTGGCGAGCGAGACCGTGGCGCTCGACGTCAATGGCGCCGAACTGGTGCGCGAGGTCGAGCCCGGTGAGATCATCCGGATCGACGATTCGGGGCTGTCGTCGCGACGTTTCGCCGATGTCGCCGAGAGGCCGGCGCACTGCGTCTTCGAGCACGTATACTTCGCGAATCCGGCGTCAACCGTCTTCGGACGCAACGTGCAAACGGTCCGCGAGGCGCTCGGCGAGGCCCTGGCGCGCGAGGCGCCCGTGCCGGCGGATTACATCATGCCCATGCCCGATTCCGGGCGATCGGCGGCGGCGGGCTACGCGCGGGCGAGCGGGATCCCCTATCGCGAGGGCATCGTGCCGAATCGCTATGTCGGACGGACGTTCATCAAGCCGACGCAGGACCAGCGGAACGCGGCCGTCAAGTTGAAACTGAACGTGATCGCGGAGATCGTGCGAGGCAAACGAGTTATCGTCGTGGATGATTCGATCGTGCGCGGGACCACCACCAAGGCCAAGATGGACCAGATCCGCGCGGCGGGGGCAAAGGAGATTCACCTTCGCATCTCGTGCCCGCCGATCCGGCACCCGTGCTACTTCGGCGTCGACTTCGCCCAACGGTCCGAGTTGATCGCCCACGGCCGCGAGGTCGATGAGATCCGGCGGTTCCTCGGCGTCGATTCGCTGCACTTCCTCAGCCTCCGCGGGCTCCTCGAAGCGGCGTCGGACTCGAGACCGATCAGCCACTGGTGTACGGCCTGCTACACGGGCGACTATCGAATCGACATCGATCGCCCCGTGACGGATATCGTGCACGAGAGCGACCAGTTGCGTATTTTCGCGTAGGTCGACAACTGGTGCGAGTCAGCGATATTCTGGAGCCTCTGCAAGGACAAACCATGCTGAATCGCCGCGATGCCATCGGTCGAATCGCCGCCCTCGGGGCTCTTGCGCCCGGGCTTGCTCGTCGAGCGCTCGCCGAACCGGCGAAGCCCATGTTCTCGATCTCGCTGGCGGAGTGGTCGCTGCACCGGGCGTTGCAATCCGGCGCGCTCGATCACCTCGATTTCCCGGCGCTGGCGCGGGCGCGATTCGGGATCGATGCGGTGGAATACGTGAACTCCTTCTTCAAGTCTGCCGACCCGGCGTATGTCGCGACGCTTCGTCGCCGCGCGGACGACGCGGGAGTGACGAGCGTGCTGATCATGTGCGATGGGGAGGGCTCGCTGGGCGACCCTGACGACGGGAAACGCCGTGCGGCCATCGAGAACCATCGGAAGTGGCTCGAGGCCGCCAAGTCGCTGGGATGCCATTCCATCCGCGTCAACGCGCACAGCCGGGGGACGCGCGACGAGCAGCGCCGGCTCGCTTCGGACGGGCTTCGAGGGCTGTGCGAGCGTGCCGAACCCCTGGGGTTGAATGTGATCGTCGAGAATCACGGCGGCTTGTCCTCGGACGGGGCTTGGCTGGCCTCGGTGATCAAGGCGACCGACCATCCGCGTGCGGGGACACTGCCTGATTTCGGAAACTTCCGCGTCGATGCGGGGACAACGTATGACCGGTACCAGGGCGTGACGGAACTCATGCCGATGGCTCGCGGCGTGAGCGCGAAGTCCTATGACTTTCGCGCGGACGGCGAAGAGACAACGCTCGACTATCGGCACCTGCTCGCGATCGTGGTCGGTGCGGGCTATCGCGGTCAAATCGGGATCGAGTATGAAGGTGAGCGGCTCTCAGAGCACGAAGGCATCCGTGCGACGCAGCGGCTGCTGGAGCGGATCCGCGAGGAGATGCAGTTGGCACGGGCCGGCGGACGCTAAGACCGCGTGAATCAGCCGGGCATCGCGGGCTGCGTGATCGGCTCCATGTTCGCCCGCGGCACAACACGCTCGGCCTCGGAAGAGAGTTCGAAAAAAGTCGCGCTTTCGACCTTGAACGCCGAGCCGACAAGGCTGGTTGGAAACGTCTGCCGCAGTTGGTTCATCTCGCGGACGTTGGCGTTGTAGAAGCGCCGCGCCGCCGCGATGCGATCCTCCGTGTTGGCCAGTTCGCGCTGCAGCGCAAGATAGTTCGCGTCGGCCTTGAGTTGCGGATAACGCTCGGCGACAACAAAGACCTGCTTGAGCCCCGCCAGCAGCGAGGCCTCATCAACGGCCTGCGACTCGGCTGTGCCCTCGTTCGCGCGGGCCTTGTTGCGCAACTCGATGACGCTCTCGAGCACCGTCCGCTCGTGCTTCGCGTAGCCCTTGACAACCTCGACGAGGTTGGGGATCAACTCGTAGCGGCGCTTGAGTTCCACGTCGATATCGGCCCAACTCTCGCGGATGTGCTGGCGCAAACGGATGAAACGGTTGTACGTCGCCGCGACGAAGAACACGGGAATAAGCCCGCCGAAAATGAGGATGACGATGATGATCCCGCCGCCGCTGTTCATGCTTGGCTGACTTCCTTTGGCGCGAGCGCCGCGGTGATGTGGTCGGGCCAGAGGCCAAGAAACGACTTGGCGAAGTCGAGTCGCCCACGAAACTCGAGGGCCGACCAGCGGGCGCGCTGGTCGGCAATGCACAGGCAGCCGCGCTCGACGTCGACGCTGGGGGTCGGATTCGCGAGGAGGAACTCGATCATGCGCGGATGGATCACGTCATACGCGAATCGCTTGTCAGCGCTCTTGACGTGAAACTTGCGGCTGAACTCGGCCGACTCAAAGTCGATGTCGTCGATGCCGATCATGCCGGCCAGTTTGTCCATGAAGGTCTCGGGGCGGATCCAGAAGTCGGGGATCCCGGCGAAGGGGAGATGCAGGATGACGTAACTGAGCCGGATGGTCCGGGTTGTCGTGGTCTTGCCGTTGGACGACGTGATCTTGTACTCGAAGTCACCCATTCGCACAGAGAATCGGCGGTCGTCGATGGTCAACACGCCGGTCATGGTGTTCAGCGCCGCCTGGCTGTGGCCTCGACGAAAGACGGAGAACTGGGCGTATCGCTCGTCGTGGGCGCGGTCGCGCGCGGGGTCGAACGTGAAGCCAAGTTCTCCGGCGAGCGCGGCGAGCAGTTCGCGGCGGCGCTTCTCGGCGCGATGCGCAACGAAGATGGCCACGACGACCAGCGCCACGAAAAGAAGCACGACGAGCACCTGAAACGCCGTTGGCATCGCATCTACAGTAGTCGGAATCGCATTCGCGCGGTTTCGGATTGCGGCTCGCTCGACATGGCCAAACGCAAGGACAAGCCGAAGGAGGTGAACGTCGAGAATCGCCGCGCGCGGCACGACTATGCCATCTCCGACACGCTTGAGTGCGGGATCGTGTTGCAAGGGACGGAGGTCAAGGCGGTGCGCGACGGGCACGTCTCGATCGCCGAGGGCTATGTTCGCGTCCAACTCTCGCCCCTCGCCCTCTACCTGCACCAGGTGACGATCGAGGAATACAGCCCGGGCGGCCCACGGCAGCACGCCCGAGGCCGCACGCGCAAACTGCTGGCGCACAAACGCGAGATCGAGCGCCTGGCGCGGCAGGTTGATCAGAAGGGCATGACCATTGTGCCGCTCAAACTCTACTTCAAGGACGGCTTTGCCAAGGTTCTGATCGGCCTTGGCAAGGGCAAGGCCAGCCACGACAAACGGGCCGCGATCGCCGATCGGCAAACCAAGCGAGACCTGGACCGCGCGATGTCGCGCAAGATGCGATAGGCGGGCCAATGCAAATCAGCGCTGGCACACCGATCACCCCGCTCGCCGCGCCCAGCGCAACTTCGCCGAGCGCGAACGCGGGTTCGCTCGCTGCTCCGCCGCATCCGCGATGATCGGATCCCGGTTCTCCGCGGCATAGACCCCCGCCCGCAGCCCGTCCCGAAACGCGTACTTCACCCGTCGATCCTCGCCCGAATGAAAACTGATGATCGCCGCGACCCCGCCCGGCCTGAGCACCTCCGGCAACACCTTCAGCAGTCGATCCAGGTTCGCCAACTCCCGATTCACCAGGATCCGCAACGCCTGAAACGTTCGCGCTGCCGGGTGCAGTTTCGCGCCCGCCGCTCGCTGAATCGTGAAATCCCGCGCCTCGCAGACGATCGCCATCAGTTCCTGCGTCGTGATGATCGGGCTCGCCTCCCGCCTCTCCACGATCAGCCGCGCGATCTGCGGCGCGTCCGTCTCATCCCCAAGTTCCAGCAGCGCCCCGGCCAACTCGTCCTCGCTCATCCGGTTCACCAGCGCCGACGCCGGCTGCCCACGGCTCGGGTCCATCCGCATGTCGAGCGGGCCGGGACGCCGATACGAAAACCCGCGCTCGGGATCGTCGATCTGCGTGCTCGAAACGCCGACGTCCGCCAGGATCGCATCGACGCGCCCGTCCTCGACGCCCGCGCGCGCGAGCACTCCCGGCAGGCCCGCAAAGTTCGTGTGAAAGAGATCGAATCTCGCTCCCCTCCCGACTCGCTCAAGCCGCTCACATGCTGCCGCGAGATTGACCGCATCCATGTCGATCCCGATCAGCCGCCCCGCAGCCACTCCCGGCTCCGATCCCCCAAGCCGCTCCAGAATCGCCGACGAATGACCCCCGCGGCCCACCGTGCAATCCACGATCACCTGCCCCGGCACGGGCGAGATCACCTCCAGCACCCGCGACAGCAGGACCGGAACGTGATCGCGAGCAACCCCATCTACCTTCTTCAAGCGCGAGATCGTAACGGCCCTCGTCGCCGCCCGTCCCCACGCTCCTCGCATCGGTCGTCCGGCACCTCGCCATCGCCGTCGGCTACCCTCCCGCATGGACGCCCTTGCAACCCAAATCTTCCCCTCGCCACTGGGCGATCTCCTCGCCGGCGTCGATGTCGGCCTCGCTTTCCTCCAGTTTCCAGGCGGTCGGCATACTCGCCCCGCCGCCAACCACGCCCACACTCCCGCCCAGCGCCACCTCCTCGATCGCGTCCATGCCCAACTCGACGAGTACTTCGCCGGCACGAGGCACGGCTTCAATCTTCCCCTTGCTCCCATCGGCACTGCGTTCCAACAGCGAGTCTGGGCCGCGCTCCTCCATATCCCCTATGGCACAACCACCACCTACGGCGATCTCGCACGCCGACTCGGCACGCCCAACGCCGCTCGTGCCGTCGGTGCCGCCAACGGTGCCAATCCCATCGCGATCATCATCCCCTGCCACCGCGTCATCGACGCCGCAGGCCGCCTCCACGGCTACGGCGGCGGCCTCAATCGCAAACAGTGGCTCCTCGAACACGAGGGCTCGCTGTTGGCCGATCCGACACTTGGGCACGGCCTCCGCGGTACACCGCTCTCTCAGCGCGCTTAGCGAATGTTCGTTCCAGCAGTGCCGGACTTTGAAACCCCACCCGGACCCGTTGGGGGCGCGACGCGAGTGAAGCGAGTGCCGCTAGGGGCGGCCCTTTGCCATATCACGCGCGCCCCTCTGACCCCATTACACGCTTCCCCCGCGCATGGCAAGGCCCCGACGGTTTACCGCCGGGGCCTGCGGTCTCTCTCCCCCCTCCCGGCCTCGACAGACAGTCAGGGCCGAGCCTTGCGTCAGTTGGTCATCTGGCCGGTGCCCGTGTCCTTTCAGCACATCGCCAGGAAACTCAGCAGGGCCAGCATCGCGATGCGCTTATGGTTCTCGGTCAATACGAGTGCGGCCTTCATCTCCTGCCCTTTCTGAAGTTGTCCGACGGGGAACCATGAAACAACGCCCGTGCCAACTCGATCGCCCGCCAGCACCGGCCCCGCGCCCGAGCCTGCCGGAGCACCTCGCGTCCGATCACCGCCCCGGACGCATCGCCGGCTGCGCACGCCGGTGGCTCCGCGGCATCATCTTGTGTTGCGTTCTCGCAACACCGTCGCTTGCCCTCCCCACTCGCGCCGACGATCCCGGCCAGCCGCCCTCCGTATCAATGACCGGCGCGGCCATGGACGCCGTCATTGGCTGGGTCCGATCCTGGTCCGTCCCGGCGCGCGCCGAGGGCCTCCCCCACGCCCACGGAGCCTGCGTCACCCTCCGATGCGCGGGTCGAGTGATCGGACGTGGCTCCGCCTGGGCCGATGGCACCCTCGGCCTCTCCGACACCCTTCGCAGCGCGGCATCCGCGGCGATCGCCGCCGCCTCCGACCGCCTGCCCTTCGCCTCCGATCCATCGCTCCCCGGCCGCAACGAAGAGATCGCCAGGCAGGTGGACATCTCGATCGAACTTGCCGGGCCGCTCATACCCATCACTGTCACCAAATGGGCCGACGCGCTGGCGCTGGTCGAGCCGGGCGTCGATGGCGTGGCGCTGCGGCTTGGTGACAAACTCGAAGCCTTGTTCCCGGACGCGATGCTCAGCAACGCGACCGAGCCGCCCGCGGCCCTTCGCTCGCTCCTCAGCAGGCTCTCGGGCGACCCGGCCCTGGGCCTCAAAGAGCCGCGCGATCTCGGGCTCGATCCTTCCTTCTACCGCTTCCGCGTCACCCACCTCGTGCAACTCCCCGGTTCGCACGAACTGGCCTATCTCCTTCGCGGCGGCGTCGCTCCGCCACCGCTCTCGGCTGCCGAGATCGGCCGCTGGGCTTCCGGGCTCGCCGAGCACCTCATCCGGCGAATCCCCGACGACAACAGCACCTATCCCGGTGCGTTCAATCCGGTGCTCGATCTCGCCGGCGGCGGCGAGTCGGGCACGCCGGCGCAACACGCGCTCGTCGCCTTTGCGCTGCAGCGTTTCGCGCGCACGGCAGCGTCCTTTGACGCGGAAGGCGCGCGGCGCGCGCGCGCCGCCGTCCTTCGCGTCCTCCGACTCTTTGACATCAATCACGGCCGCAGCGACGACCTCTTCGCCGCGGCGTTGCTCGTACGCACAACGGATGAATTAGCGCCGTGGCAGGGCAACGAGGAAGCGCCATTCCTAAGCCGGCTGCGCGCGCGCGCGGCCGGCCTTGTTTCCCGTGGCACATCGACGGTGCAGGCCGTGCCGCCGGGCCTGGCTGGGCTGGTTGCCTGGGCCACGCAGACCGCCGTGCCAGCGCCATCCGGCGTCGCGCCGGAGGAGCCGACGCGGAGTGTGTCGCTGCCACTGATCCGGGAGACGTTTGTGCGCACGCCGCTGGTCGAGTTGGGCGGCGCGATGCCGTGGCTCGGGTGGGCGGAGTTGGCGGCGCGGGATCGTTTGACGCCCGAGACGGAGGTGCCGAGCGCGGAGGCACTGCGGCAGATGCGGGAGATGATGTGGGCGCACACCCTGCGGCCGGAGTCGCTCGGCCACGTCAGACTTGACCTGGCGGGCGGGATCGTGTTCAGTGGCACCACGGGTGTGCTGCCGACGTGGCACGCGGCGCGGCCGCTGGCGATGGTGGCGACCATGCTGCGCGATCCGACGCTGACGCCGCGGGAGTCGGCGGCGATCGAGACCGCGCGGCTCTTGGCGGCGCTGCGGTATCTGCGGCAGTTGTCCGCCGGCGCGGCGGAGGGGCACATGTACCTGGACCCGGTGGGCGCGATGTGGGGCGTGCGCGGGAGCGTGTGGGACCAGCGGATCACGCCGGAGGCGACGGCGACGACCCTGCTGGCGGTGTGCGAGACGATCGAGGCGGTGGGAAGAAGGGATGAGGGGACGGGGGGACGAAGGGACGGAGGGGAAGAAAAAAAGTGAAGAATGGGTGACGCCGAGTCTGAGCGAGCCCGCGAGCGAAGGCTCGGGTTCCCGACCGGACTCAGGCGGATTTGAACGGGACTGTCGATTTCTCGATCGCACTGCCCGCTCCCGGCAGCCGTCGATGGCACGAAGGCACGCCAGTCGGGGGCACGGAACAAGTGAAACCGCAGGCGGTCGGGGACGAACTATAGTTTTGAGTGAAAGCGACATTGACAGCAACGGTTGGACGGTTGATCCGCGCTGGCGGGACGCCTGTGCCACCAAAGCCAAGAAGCATGGGCGCGTCGGCGACGACACATGGCGCGGTCCGCGCGGCGCTCCGGTCGGCGGCGCGCGTGGCCGCGTCCCTGGTCATGGTCGTCTGGACGCTCGCCGGCATCGGGCAGGGCTCGGCTGGGCAAGCGGCTGTCCCGGCGTCGCGGCAGGCCAATAACGTCGCGATTCTCACTATCCGCGGCGAGATCAACTCGACGACGCTCGGCAGCATCCGTCGGCGGATTCAGATCGCGGAGCGTGCGGGGGCGAACGCGCTGGTTTTCGAGATCGATACGCCGGGGGGCGATCTGCGGGCGGTGCTGGGCATCTGCGACGCGATCAAGGGGAGTTCGATCAAGAACACGGTGGCGTGGGTGAATCGAGACGCGTACTCGGGCGGCGCGGTGATCGCGCTGGCGTGCCGCGAGATCGTCGCGACGGATCCGTGTACTCTCGGCGACGCGATCCCGATCCTCGGGCCGTCGATGTTCGGGATGATCAACACGATGCCCGAGAGCGAGCGGCAGAAGTTTCTGAGCCCGCTGATCTCGGAACTGGTCGAATCGGCGCGGCTGCACGGGCGAGACGAGTTGCTGGTGCAGGGGATCGCCAGCCGCGGCGTCGAGTTGTGGCTAATCGAGAACACGACGACGCAGCAGCGGGTGTTCGTGACGAAGGCGGAGTACGCGCGGGTGTTTGGCGAGGCACCGGAAGTTGGTATGACACCCGTCCTGCCTGCCGCACCACCGATGCCGGAGACGAGCACGCCCGCGGGCGCGGCCGAACAGCCAAAGACGCCGACACTGCCGGACCCGACGAGGTTGCTACAGCGGCGTAGCCGTGGTGGTCATCGACCGTCGGTGCCCGTGCCCCCGCCGAGCCCGAATGATCCGAATCGCTTTGTCGCGGGCGCACCGGGACTGGAAGCGATCGCGGGCGAGGTGACGGCGCGGCAGCAGTTGCCGCTGAGTCGGCCGGTGCTGACGGGAGCGGATCGGGACCGGTGGCGGCTGGTGGAGTATGTGAGCACCGGCGCGGGGCCGTTTGTGTTCAAGGCGGAGCAACTCAAGCGGTATGGCCTGAGCGTCGCGACCGTGCAGAACGAGGAAGAACTCAAGGCGTTCCTCGGCGCGAAGCACCTGCTTCGGCTGGACCAGACATGGTCGGAGGGATTGGTGGCGATCCTGACGATGCGGCCGGTGCAGGGGCTGCTGCTGGTGATTTTCCTGCTGGCGACGTTTGTGGAGATCACGCATCCGGGGGCGGTTCTGCCGGCGGGCGTGGCGACAGTGGCGCTGGCGCTGCTGCTTGGGCCACAACTCCTGGTGAATCTGGCGAACTGGTGGGAGGTCGCGGCGATCGTCGGCGGGCTGGCGCTGGTGCTCATCGAGATCTTTGTGATCCCCGGCGTGGGCGCGTTCGGATTTGTCGGGTTGGCGCTGATGTTCGGCGGGCTGGTCGCGGCCTTTCTGCCTTCGGGCGGGATTTTCCCGGACACGCCGGCGCAGCAGAGCGGGCTGGTCTACAGCCTGGCGACGCTCCTGCTGAGCGTGGTGACGTCCGGCGCCTTGATGTACTTCGTCGCGCGCAACTTCGGCTCCTTGCCGATCTTCGGGCGGCTGGTGCTGAAGGAATCCGGCGATGTCGATCTGCGGCCTGGCGATGATCTGTTGCGCGCCATTGGGGCGTCGGCGGGCGCGGTCAAAGTCGGCGCGACGGGCGTGGCCCAGACGCCGCTCAGGCCATCGGGGCGCGCCCAGTTTGGCGATCGGCTGGTGGACGTGGTTTCGGAGACGGGCTTCGTCGAACCTGGGCAGGCCGTGCGGGTGACGAACGTCTCAGACTTCCGGGTCGGGGTGGAGCGGGCGTGAGCAGGGCCGTACCCTCTGCCCGACGGCTGGAGGTGTCACCGAGTGAATGAGGGCCTGCTTCTCTGGGGATTGGGACTGCTTGCGGCTGGGCTGCTGCTCGTCGTCATCGAGGTGTTCGTACCCTCGGGCGGGCTGATCGCGATCGCGGCGATCGGGTGCGCCGTGGGCGGGGTCGTGTGCCTGTTCCGCTATGGGACGACGTGGGGGCTGATCGGCCTGGCCGCGGTGATGATCCTGGGGCCGATGGCGATGGGCTTTGCGTGGAAGGTGTGGCCGCACACTCCGATCGGGCGCAAGATGCTGGGCGAACGATCGCTGGAAGAGGTCGAGGCGGAACAACTCGCGGAGAGCAAAGAGCGCGAGCGGCTGGCGGCGCTCTTCGGGGCCGAGGGCACGGTGCTGACGGACCTGCGGCCCGTCGGGCTCGTTGAGATCGGTGGGAAGCGGTATGAGGCGCTCTCGGATTCGGCGTTCGTCGCCGCGGGAACGAGGGTGCGAGTCACGGTGGTTGAGGCGAATCAACTCAAGGTCCGAGCGATCGGCTAGTCGGGCAACAGAGAGTGCAGGAGCGAAGGCATGGACAAGATTCTGATCGTCGGGTTGGTGGTGGCGGGGCTCTTCGGGCTCGTGCTGGTCGTGGTCGTCGGGCAGTTCATCAGCCTGTGGATCCAGGCGATGCTGTCGAACGCGCACGTGAGCATCTTCGAGATCATCGGGATGCGACTGCGGAAGGTGGACATCCGCACGGTGGTCTATTCGCGGATCCGGGCGGTCAAGGCAGGGATGGACATCCCCAGCAACGCGCTCGAGACGCACTATCTGGCGGGCGGGCGGGTGCCGAATGTCATCAGCGCGATGATCGCGGCCCGGAGCGCGAAAATTGATCTGCCGTGGAACATCGCGACGGCGATCGACCTGGCGGGGCGCGACATCCTGGACGCGGTGCAGACGTCGGTGAATCCGAAGGTGATCGACTGCCCGGCGCAGAACGGCCCGCGCGCGACGATCGACGCGGTGGCGCAGGACGGCATCCAACTCAAGGCCAAGGCGCGAGTCACGGTGCGGACGAACATCGCCCGGCTCGTCGGCGGGGCCACGGAAGAGACGATCATCGCGCGAGTGGGCGAGGGCATCGTGACGACGATTGGTTCGGCGGTGAGCCACAAGTCGGTCCTGGAGAACCCGGACAAGATCAGCAAGACGGTGATGCAGAAGGGGCTGGACGCGGGGACGGCGTTCGAGATTCTCTCGATCGACATCGCGGACATCGACGTGGGCGAGAACATCGGCGCGAAGTTGCAGATCGCGCAGGCCGAGGCGAACAAGCAGATGGCGCAGGCGGAGGCGGAGAAGCGGCGTGCCCTGGCGGTGGCGTTGGAGCAGGAATACGTGGCCGAGGCGCAGAAGAACAAGGCGCTGGTGGTGCTGGCGGAGTCGGAGGTGCCGCGGGCGATGGCGGAGGCGTTCCGCAGCGGCAACATCGGGATCATGGACTATTACAAGATGCGGAACATGCAGGCCGACACGAGCATGCGAGCGGCGATCGGCGGCGAGGGCGGGACGAAGAGTTGAGCGGATGTACCCGGCGCGAAGCGCCGTCGATGGTTCTGGCCTCTGGCGTGTAGTGCGTCGCTAATGCACGTTATTCGCCGCGAGCCAGCGCTCGGCGTCGAGGGCCGCCATGCAGCCCATGCCCGCGGCCGTGACGGCCTGGCGATAGGCGCTGTCCGCCACGTCGCCCGCGGCGAAGACGCCCGGGATGTTCGTGTATGAGTTGCGCTGCTTGAGCGCGACATAGCCGCTCGAATCGAGTTCGATCCCGCTGCCGCCCAGAAACCGCGTGGCGGGGGTATGGCCGATCGCGACGAAGAGGCCCTTGCACTCGAGCGTGCTCTCCGAGCCCGTTTTGGTGTCCTTGATGCGCAGGCCGGTGAGTTTCTCGTCGCCGAGGCAATCGACGACGACGCTGTTCCAGAGCATCCGCGCATTGGGCCGCGCGATGAACCGGTCCTGCATGATCTTGCTGGCGCGGAGGGAATCGCGGCGGTGGATGACGACGACCTCGCTGGCGAACTTGGTGAGATAGGTGGCCTCTTCCATCGCGGTGTCGCCGCCGCCGACGACGCAGAGCCGCTGCCCACGGAAGGCGGGGAGCGCGCCGTCGCAGACGGCACAGGCGGAAACGCCGCCGCCGATCGTGGCGAGGCGCATCTCGTTGGGCAGCCCGATCCAGTTGGCGGTGGCACCGGTTGCGATGATGACCGCCGACGCCTTCACCGCGTCGCCGGACGACGTGTGAAGGGTGTGCGGCGAGCCGGCTGCCCGCGCGAAATCGCAGCGTGCGACGTCTTCGCCGATCACCTTGGTGCCGAATCGCTCGGCCTGCGCCTGGAACTTGGCCATCATCTCGGGTCCCATGACCCCGTGCTCGAAGCCGGGATAGTTCTCGACTTCGGTCGTGAGCATGAGTTGCCCGCCGGGGAGCACCGGGCCCGGGTCCTGCTTCGGAACGCCGATGTACACCACCGGGGCGAGTTGGGCCCGCGCGGCATAGATGGCCGCCGTCCAGCCTGCCGGTCCCGAACCGATGATGACGATCTTGTGCGCGTGCGTGCTGGTCACTTGATCTGGCCCGTCTCAATGAGATGCTGCCGGACGAGCGAGGTGACGGGCGGCCAGATCAGCACGTCGCCGATCGAGCCTCGCACCGGCGCGTCCGTGACGTTCACGGCCCAGTCCTTGGCACCGTTGGGGCCAACGGAGTAGAGGATGAACTGATCGTCGCTCACCTTCACCTGGAAGTTGGCCGCGCCCCCGCGAGCGACGATGTTCATCTCGTGCGGCTTGGCGGGGTCGCCTCCGGCGATTGGCTTGCGATCGCGGATGGGGACGAAGAACTCGAGCGGCGGCTGCTTGCCGTTGGCTCGATCCGGGTTGAACGGGTCGGCCTCGATCACTTTGACGAATGTCGGCCTGATGCCTGAGATATCGCGCGGGAAGCCCTTTGCCCGAGCGTTGAACGCCACGAGCCCGAGCGCTCCCCGCGTGCCGACGAGTTGCGTCCGCAGCATCTGCCGCAGGAGTTGCAGTTCGCTGAGGTCGCGGACGGTCGCCGCGAGCACGCCGTACATCACCGGTCCGACTTTGGTCGACATTGTGCGCTGGTACGTCGTGACGATGGCCTGCTGCGCGTCGAAGGGGTCGAGTTGCCAGCGCCCTTCCCAGTCGCTGAAGACATCCGCGATCATCGCGATCGTCGGGCGCCTTGGCATGTGCATCGACGCGACTTTTTCCCAGCGCGACGATTCGGCAAACAGCCGCAGCGGCGTTTCCTTGGACGCCAGGCGCGACATCGTGGTTGGAAACAGGACCGGGTCCGGACCGCGATCCGGCGAAAAGGTCTTGTCCACCACCTGCTCGGTAGCGATGCGATCGCCCGGCGGGAACTTCAGCAGATCGAGCCTTAGATATCCGCCCTCCTCACGCAGCCGATTCAGGATCGTCGCGATCTGCTCGGCGGTGAGCGATCGCTTGTCCGACCGGAAGTCAACATAGACCACGTCGCGGATGCGCTCGAGCGTCGCCGACATCGTCAGGAGGCCCCACTGCGTCTCCGTTGCCATCGCCCGGTCGGCCATCTGACGCGCGAAGAAGAGCCAGTCAACGAGCACATCGACGGCCCCGACCACATCTCCCGCCGCCGCACGCCTCGTCGCCTCCACATTCACCAGACGCGTCACCTTCGTCAACCCACTCAGATGATGGAACTTCGCGCCGGCAAGCAGCGGCGGATCGCCCAGTTCGGTGTACAACTTCGCCCGAATCAGCGCCACGCCCTCGGGCCCGGTCGCCAGCGCGTCGGCACCGTAGGGTTGCCCGAATGCCATCGCCTCGAGCGGGTTCTCCTCCTTCGCCACCGACTTCACCGCTTCGAGCACGGCCTTCTGCGCCGGCGCGGTCGCCCAAGCCTCGACCGCCGACCACTTTGACGACGCCGCGGGCATCGCCATCGCATCCTCGATGCTCGTCAGCGAGGCCGGCATGGCGTCCATCTTGGCCACCAGCGGGAGCAGCACCATGTCGCTCCGCTTGTTCGCGCGGATCGTCGCGTACGATCCGTTCACGCGGTCGAGGAACTCGTCGGCCCAGGCCGCCATCGGCGCGGCAAGGACAACGACGGCAGCCAGCATCGCGCGAATGTCCGTGAGTCTCATCAGTTCGCTTCCCGTGTGGTAGAGGGACTGGGGAGGGCATGGTAGCCGATCGCTGACGATCCGTGTTGCAAAGGCCGTATACGGCCGCGGTCGGCAACTTCGCCTCGCGCGGATGTGGCGGGCTGAACCATGCCGCCGTACCATTGCCCAGACGCCGAGGTAGCTCAGCTGGTTTAGAGCGCTGGATTCATAACCCGGAGGTCGGGGGTTCGAGTCCCCCCCTCGGCATTTCGGGACGCATAACTCGGAGGGGCTTCAAACCGAAGCCCTCGCCGACCTGTTCGAGGCCCTTGCCCGTCTGCTCCGCACCAGGAGCAGCGGCCATGACGGTCGATCCGAAGACTCCCGTCCTCCCGCGTGAATCCGCGGGCCCCCAAACCAGCTACGAGCGCTTCCGCGAGGCCCTCCTCAATGCGGGCTGTCGCGTCCTCTGGAACGGCGTTCCGTTCCACGGGTGCAAGTTTCGCCTGGTCTCGTTCTCAACTCCCCGCGGCGCGTTGATCGTTCGGGTTTTCCTGCCGGAAGACGGTGGCTTCGAGGTCTACGCCTCGTCCGCCATTCCAAGGACCATCGACGAGCGGATCGAGTGGGCGTTGAGCCAGCCGACCGCGTCGCGTGATGAACCAGCCCAGCCCGCCGAGCCGCCGCTGGTGTTGACAGGCCCAGGCGGTGAATTCCGCATCGAGCAGCGGTCGTGCAGAGTGTGCAGCGCGATCTTCTCTGCGGCGTTCGGATGCGCCGGTGAGCTCTGCCAGAACTGCCTCGATCGGCGCCGCGCCGCCAGCGCCGCTTACGCCCCGCCGTCCGCCCCAGCCACAACCAACGTCATCGCTTGAAGGAGACCGCCCATGAAGCTCGCGCAGATGTTCAAGTCAAAGTTCCTCCAGGCCGAGGACCTCGACCCCAAGCAGAACACCGTCGTGACCATCGACAAGGTCTATCCATCCGCGGCCCGCGATCGCGGCAACGGCGAGGAGCCTGAGGTGAAATGGAACCTACGGCTCCGCGAGTTCCGGAAGCCGATGGGCCTGTGGAAGCCCACGGCCAGGATGATCGCCGAGGTGCTCGGCACGGACGAGACCGACCAGTGGGTCGGCAAGCGGATCGCCATCTACCCCAGCACGTATCTCTCCTACGGCGAGACCAAGCCCTGCATCAACGTCGATAAATGGCTCCCCGAGCAGGTCCAGGGGGGGGGGGGAAGCCGGCCGCGGCCTCGCTCGTCATCGCCGGCGACACGAGGCCCATCCCGAAGCCCGCGATGGAGCGGTTCCTCGGGCACGTCAAGGGGCAGGGAAAGACCTGGGACGACTTCCTCCGCTGGTGCAAGCTGAGCGCGCCCGACGCGCTGCCGCTGGCCTGGGGCGTCGAGCTCGACGCAATCCCCGCGGGCGTGCTCCCCGCGATGAAGGCATTCCTCGACTCGATCACGCCGGCAGCGTCGCCGGCGACAGGACCCGCGGCGGCGCGCGAGCTTGTCGACGCGAGCACGGGCGAGGTCATGACGCCGTCCGCGGCCGCGCGTCCCACCGCGCCGGTCGGGGTGGGGCGCGTGCCTGTGACCAACGCGGTCGTGCCTGACGACGACATCCCGTTCTGAGCTCTCTCTCTCCTCCACCCAGGACTGCCGGAAACGGCCGCTCCTGGGCTTTGTCCGACGCCGCCCCACATCCCGCCCCCCATTCCGCTCCCCCATGCCCCTGCGACCTGGAGGCCGTGCTCCAGCCGGGTGTCTACGAGAGCCTTTCGACGCTCGAGGTCGGCGCGGCCTTTCGCCTCGTCCGGTTCGCCTGGCGGCAGCGGCCGCCCTGCTCGATCCCCGACGAGGATTCGTCCCTGGCGATGGTCGCCGGGGTCACTTCCGAGGATTGGTCGCGGATACGCCCGCGCCTTCTTCTTGCCCTGGGAGCCAATCAGGCTCCGCTGGTGACGCCTGGCGCGATACCCCGAGTCTTGCTCGCGGTCGCCCAGGGCGTGTACAAAGGCCTGTCCATGCAGCTCGAAGCGGCTACCTTGCAACGCCGCCGAGCCGGGCTCGCCTCCGCCAGGTCCCGACAATCGAACGCTCGTTCAACGGCCGTTCAGCGGCCGTTCAACGGGCGTTCAGCGGCCGTTGAAATCGGCCCTGCCGAGCCAGGAAGCGGCATCTTTGGGGAGGCTGCGCGCGCGCCGCGCGAAGCGCTGGAGCGCTCTAAGTCATATACATCCGAAGAGCGCTCTAGCGCTGTGCTGCCGGAACGAGCGGCGGTCGCCGGCGCCATCCACGACGGGCTGGAAGCCCTCGCCCAGGCGAAGCTCGACGAGTACCGGCGGCTCCAGACCATCGAGGTCCTCCGGCCCGCGATCTCGCGATGGGTCGCAGAGGGCCGCATCCTGAGCAGGCCGCGGCCGATGAAAGACAGGTACGGCAATGTCTCGCTCCGCGGCGGAGGAACGCTGCGGACGGAGTGCGACCGCGAGCTCCGGAACATCGCGTGGCATCCGAACGTCCGCCCCGCGCTGGCGGAGATCGCGCTCGCCCGTTGCCTCCTCGCCGACAGCGACGCGGACAAGGGGCCGCTGGGCAACCCCATCGCGTACCTCATCAGGTCGCTCGGCGCGTGCAAGGGCGGCCGGCCTCTCGCGCCGTACCTGACGGACCAGCCCGTCCTCGACAAGTGGGCTAAGGCCGAGGCGAAGGTCTTCGACTCGGCGAAGGTGATGGCGGCGGCAACAACAGCCGCACGTAAGTTCGATGACGCGATGAAACAAGCGACGGGCAAGGCCGGCGGTTCCGCGAAGACCGGCACTGACAGCGCGCGCACATAAGGAGTTGGACGATGGCAGCGAAGAAATCGAAGCACATGACGGGGGTCGCTTTCAGCACGCAGGTCTGCGACGCGATCCGCCACCACATCGGCGAACGCAAGGCGCTCGACTCGAAGCGCACCATCGCCTTCGAGGACCGCGACGCGGCCCTGAGCGAGAAGCACGACATCGAAGACCACGACTCGGACGAGTACCTGGAGGCCTGCAAGCGGCACTCCGACGCCATCGCCGCGATCGACGACCTGAGCAACTCGATCAAGTGGCACCGGAACCAGGTCGACATGCTCGTCGACAAGGCCGACGAGCCGCAGCTCGACTTCATGTACGAGCCGCCCGCGGAGCCCGCGGCGAAGGACCCCAAGCAGCTGAAGCTCGCGGGCGAGGCCGACACGCGGCCCGTGGGACGGCCCGGCAAGCCCAAGCCCGAGGCGCCGGATCCCAGCAAGGGCGACGGCGTCGACGAGCACCTGAAGGCGTCGGTGGCGGAGCTCGACTGCCGCGAGAACATCAAGGGGATGCTCGTCAAGGCGGGGCTCACGACCATCGGTCGCCTGGCCGCGGTCGCCGACGACGAGAAGCGTGACCTCGGGGAGATCGTGGCCTGCGACACGAGCATGGTGATCGACATCCGAAGGGCGCTCAAGGCCTACCGCACCAAGCACCGTAAGGCCGCGCGCGAGGCCGAGGGGATCGCGTCGTGATCGCATGGGGCGCGACGGGGAAGCCTGCCGCGCCCCCTTCACCACCAGGCCAGGCGCGTCGCCGGGCCGCATTGCAGGAGTTCACGATGAGAAGCGTTCGAATGATGATCGCCCCCGTCCTCCTGGCCTGTGTTACGGCCATCGCCCAGCCTCCCCAACCGCCCAGCGAGCCGAACCCGAGCACGGCCCAGGGCTGCTGGGAGACCTACGTCAAGCTGATCGCCAACTGCGAGGCCCAAAAGTACAGGACGAAGGAGGCCGTCAGCGCGTGCATGCAGGGCGCGAACATCTTCCTCAACGCCTGCCTGTGCGCCGCGTTCAAGATTCCCATGCAGCAGCAGCTGGGGATGCCGCCGCCAGATCCCGTGGACCTCAGCCGGGACGGTCGTGTTGATGTCATCGACGCGATCCAGGCCGTGAGCACCTTCGGCAATGACCCAGGTCTTCTCATGTCGTACATCGCCGCGTGGCAGGTCCGGCAGCACTGATGACGCCAACGAACGCCGTCTCGTTGACGGCCGTTCCCCGACCGCCCTGGCATGGGGCGGGAGGGGATCGACAGCCAGGGTGAATCAAGGAGAACAGCATGACGACCGCAACCGCACGTCGGCCCAAAGCGCCGAAGCAGACCAAAAGCAAGTCCAGCGCTACGCCCGGCGCGCTGCCGGTGGAGGTGAAGCCGATCCTCGGCGTTGACCTCAAGGGCGAGCTCCTGGACATCGCGCTCGACAAGGTCATCGATCCGGCCGGGCAACCCGATCGGCTTCCCCGGCACAATGACGAGGCCCTGATCCAGCAGCTGGCCGGCAGCATGACCGAGGTCGGTCAGCTGCAGCCGGTCATGCTCGAGCGACTCGTCGACGGCCGCTTCTGCCGCGTCTTCGGCAGGCGACGGATCGCCGCGGCCCGCCTGCTGGGCTGGAGCACCGTCCGCGCCGCGGTGGTTCCGCCGCTCCCCGACGACGTCCGCCGCACGATCGTGGCGATCGAGAACGTCCAGCGCCAGGACCTGACGCCAGCGGAAGAGACGCTGGCAGTCGATGAGCTCATGGCACTGCAGGCCCAGTCGGCGGCAGCGCAACTTGGAAAGCCGCTCCTCGATGTCTGCGGTGCTTATTCGGGCTCGACGGTTCTGCATGTGCCAGAGGATCCCAGGCTAAAGGCCGCGATGCAGCACGACCTGCTGCTCGACCATCGCGTGCGCGGCATCGCCGCCGAGCTCGTCGCCGCCATGCTCGGCAAGCCCGCGAGCTGGGTCCGCGATCGCCTCTACATCGGACGGCTCTCGGACAAGGCAAAGCAGCTGGTGCTCGCCGGGAAGCTGCCGCTCGCCCACGCCCGCGAGATCAGCAAGGTCGCGGACGAGAAGCGCCGGGATGAACTTGTCAAGGCCTATGCCGCGGGCGGGTCGGACTCGGTCAGCGACACCGAGGCCGGTTCGATCGAGGACCTGCAGGACGAGGTCCGCAAGTGCGTCTTCGCGCTCCACGTCGTGCCGTGGCAGCGGCACGTCCCGTTCGCGGGCAAGCCGGCGTGCGTCGAGTGCCGCTTCAACTCCGCGAACAACCCCGGCCTCTTCGAGGGCGGCGGCGAGGTCTCGACTCACATGGTGGGGGGGCGCGGGACATACGACAGTGCCAAGGCGGACTCGGCGAAGGTGGAGGAGGCGGGGATCTGCACCCTGCCGGCGTGCTACCAGGTCAAGCTCCGGACCGCCAAGGGCGCCATCAGCGCCGCGGCCAAGCGGATCGTTGACGGAGGTCGCAAACCCGGCGAGGCCAAGGTTCCCGAGTACGTCTCGCCCGCCGCCCTGGACGCGAAGGTCCGCGATCGCCGCAAACTGCACGGCGGCAAGGGGAAGAAGGCGGCGACGAAGGACGCCCCGCCGTCGCGTGAGCGTCAGGAAGCCGAGGTCAGGAGAAACGCCCAAAACGCATGGTCGATCGCGATGCGGAAGCGAGCCTCGGACATCGAGCCGGCGATCGCCGCGAAGCTCCTGTCAACGCCGGGGCTGTGGGCGGTTTACAAGCTCATCCGCGGCACCAAAGAGTTCGAGGCCACGCATCACCATGATCCGGCGAAGGCGGCGAAGGCGGCGAACTCGCCGGCGATGGCCGCGCTGCTCAAGGAGCTCGCGAGACCCGGCTGGGATTCGATCGTGAAGCTCGAGAAGAGCTGCGGGCGCAAGTTCGGCCTCATTGACGCGTGGCGCGACGGCCCCTCGGGCATGATCGATCGATTCGCCGCGGCCCTGGGCATCGAGCTCGATGCTCCTCCGACGATCGACGACTTCCTCCCCAAAGAGCTCCGCTCCGCCTCCGAGTCCGGCTCCGGGTCTTCCGACGCGGCGGAGGAGGCGGAGCCATCAGCGAAGCGATCTGGCACGAAGGCATCGCGTGGGCGGAAGGCCAAGAGCCGGCCGGCCGTCGATGACGGGGGCGACGAGGGCGGCGATGACAGGGGGTACGACGAGTGATCGCCGCCGCTCCTCCCGCCGCTCCTAACCGTCGTCCGCACAGCGGGCCCGTTCCGCTCGGCACCATCCGCGTCTATGACGGCGTCCGCCGGATCAAGGTGGCGACGACGGGGCCGCGGCGGTGGGTCGATTACGCGCGGTGGTGGTGGATCAACAACAAGGGGCCGGTGCCGCGAGGCATGCGCGTAGTCCACCTCGACGGCGACAAGCTCAACGACGATCCCGCGAATCTCGCGTGTGTCACGCCAGGCGACCATGTCTTCTTGTGGCACGACCGGAACCCGGACCTGAGCGCCGACGCCTATCGCAAATGCCACGCCGCGGCCGGCGAGAGGAACCGCATCGTCGCCCTGACGCGGCGGCTCCGCGAGTACCTGCCGTCGCGGTGGTACCCGGTCGATCACGAGGCCCGCGTCATCTACAACACGCCGAAGAAGGTCCGGTTCCACGTGTGGCTCAACTTCGTGCCCGGGATTCAGCAGGCGATCCGACCCAACGGCGAGGGTGGCGATGCGGCCGCGCTGGGATGGCCGTCCATTCCCGCCGTAGACGCCATGGTCCTCCACGCCTTGGGCCTCGCCAACGGTCACCCGCAGACGACCGCGCAGCTCGCGGAGGCGCTCCGGCTCATCCGCAAGGAGCGAGGCCTCCCGCCCAACGGGGATCGCTTCATCTACCAGATCACCAGCCGGCTGGGCCTGGCCGGGATGGTCGTGTCGCGTCGGGACGGTCGCCCGAACAAGCTGTTCCGCATCACCGAGCGGGCGTACGAGAAGCGAGGCCCCTGGACGCACATCGTCCCCGTGCGTGGCCGCGATCTCTCTGGCGAGGCCTTCGAGGGCTACGAGAAGCGAGATCCCGAGTTCGGCTCCCGCCGCCGGCTCGCGCCCCGCGACTCGCTCGCGCTCCTGGCCCAGGCGATCGGAGGTGCGGCGTGAGCCTCTCCGCCGTGTTCATCTTCATGTTCGCCGGCGTACCAGTCTTGGCGTTGCTCGTGCTGCTGGTCCGCATGGTGATTGTCGCGATTCGCAAGGACAGCTCTCTGAACGATCTGCTTCTCGGCTTCATGCTGCTCACCGTCATTCTGGTCTGGATGGCATGGCTGTCGTGGTGGATGTGGCGCGGCCAGGCCGTGCTCGGCCAGTTGGCAGGAGGTACCTCGTGAGCGAGGGTCCCCGCCTGCCGCTCACGACGGCCTCCAAGGTCGCCCAGGTGCTCTTCGAGCGCTGGGAGCTTTCGGGCCTCCTGCCGGACCACTCCGCCGCCAATCTGGTGGTGGGATCGGTCCGACGCCGGCGCGACGAGGTCGGGGATATCGAGCTCGCGGCTCCGCTGCCGGGCGGCTGGGAGACGCGGAAGCTGTCGCCCTCGGACGATCCGCTCTTCCGCCGGATCAACGAGACGATGTCGAATCCCTGGCGGGATGAGTCCACGCCGCTCTTTGGCGCGCAGCAGACGGTGCCTGATCAGCCGCTGGGCTACGCGGTCCGCGGGCTCAAGCCCGGGTTCCTGGCGTGCTCGCTCGTGCTCCGGACGCGGATCGGCATCGAGCTCCCCTGCCAGATCTACCGCTACACCCCCAAGAACCGGGGCTGGCTGCTCATCGAGCGCACGGGCCCGCGTGACTTTGGAAAGTGGTTCCTCTGGCGCTGGAAGCTCCAGCACGGCATCCCGGTCGGCAACGACCGCGCAAGGCCAGCATCGACAACCACCTCGTCGACGCGCACGGGGACGTCGTGAGCGTGGCGAGCGAGCCCGAGGCCTTCAAGCTCGCCGGCGTCGAGTACGTCGCCCCCGAGAAGCGTGACCAGTTCATCCAGTTCGTGAAGGCCCCACCAATGGAGGCTCGGAGATGAGCAATCCACTTTACTGCGTGCGCTGCACCCGCCTCACAAGCGACCCCGTCCAAGTCGAGCCCTATGTGCTCTGCCGCGAGTGCCGGACCCGCGACGAGCGCCAGGACCGTGTCATCGCCACCAAGTTCGATCAGACCGCCACACCCGAGCTTCCCTTCGGAGCTCAGAAGGAGCCCCGCCGTGCCAACCGCTGAGAGTGTTACGAAAAGCCCGTCCACGAAGCCGATCTGCATCGGTGCCGCCTGGTGGTGCAGCGATCGCGACGCCGGCAGGTACCAGACCGGCTATGGCAATCGTCCGTCCATCTACATCAAGCCGCACGAGCACGCGCCGAGCCTCCTGGACTGGAGCAAGCGTCATCGATTCGATTTTCTGATGCTCGTCGATGCCGACGGCTGCCATCCAAAGAACCAGGGTGCGGTGACGAGCGCCGACGGCGACCGCACCTCGGTGAGGGGCGTCTGGGGCGACGACAACGAGCGCCCGGGCAACGCCATCATCCGCGAGGCCCGCTCGCTCACGACCGACCTCCGTGTCTTCATGGGGGCCGTGCCGTACACGCCCAGAGTGATCACGGGGAACGCGCTGCTCGACGCGGCGGAGGCACTGCGAGACGAAGCCAGAGTCGCCGTCGAGTTTGCCGATCGCCTGAGGCTGGGCGCGAGGCCCGCCATCGACACCGGCGGCTGGCACTGCTCACGCGAGGGCCGTTCGCCGACGAAGACCCTCCTCGAGAACCCGCTGGTGCGACCTGTGGTCGACGTCGAGGGCTGGTGCAATGGGATGATGGAGTGGCCTGGAACGATCTGGCTCGGGCCGGATGAGATGGTCACCATGGCCAGGCTCAAGCAGCTGAACGTCACATGCGCCGGGCTCTGGCTCCAGGGCTCGAAGGAATATCAGCGCGAGCAGTTCGAGCACTGGCGTGGCCTGGGCGTGAGGACGTTCGCGCTGGAGCCCACGATCTTCGGCGATGAGTGGGACGCGCTGTTCGATTCGACCGGGACGAAGGCGTGAATGCGGCGCGTTCTTCCTCTCATCGACGGAGCTCCCGAGCTCTGCGCCGAGTGGCCGGAGTACCTGCAGCGGCTGTCACCGAAGGAGGTGGCGAAGTGCTGGGTGGCGCTGATCGTGGACGGGTTCGTGCGGGCGGACATGGGCGTGCCGCTGCTGGCCCGCTCGCTGATCGTGGTGGCGGAGAAGTTGAGCGGGGTTCGCTTTGAAGGAGAGGTAGCTCATATGCCAGACGTGCCAGGATCACAGCACAGCCCCCAGACCAGGGCCGCGCCGATGCCGGTGACCAGCGGCAGATACACGATTAAGTCGGAGCCGCCGCCGCCGCCGACGCCCAAGGGCAAGAACGCCGCGGCTCGTGCCGAAGCGATCGAGGCCGCTCGGCTGCTCAAGCCCAACCAGTGGTTCGAGTGGGTCGATGCGCCAAAGACGACGAACTGCAAGAAGGCCATGGAGGAGTGGGCAGCGGTCGTCGGCTTCACGCTCGTCATCTACAAGGCAACCAGCGGCAAGGTGATCGTGAAGCGTCCTGGGGCGACGGGCAATGGCTGAGCGTCTCGAGTTCGTCGTTCGCGGGACGCCGGAGCCTCAGCCGCGGCCGCGGGCCCAGGTCATCGCGCGCCCGGGCCGGAAGGCCTTCGCGCATATCTACACCCCTGACGACGCGCGCGACTGGCGGAAGGCAGTCCTCTGGGCCGCGAGGCGGACGCCAGGATTCCCGGCCGATCCCTGGGTCGGCCCGATCCGGGTCTCGATCGAGGCCCACTTCAAGCGGCCCGAGAGACTCATGCGGAAGGACTCGCCCGACGGCCCCATCCGCAAGAACAGCAAGCCCGATGTCGACAACGTGCTCAAGAGCGTGCTCGACGCGCTCACGCCACCGCGCCCCAAGAAGGCCATGAAGAACGAGGCCATCCGCGCCGCGCTCCGCCGCGGCTACCTGTGGGTCGATGACTGCCAGGTCCATCTCGGCCCAGTCGACCGTTTCTACGCCGCCAAAGACTGCGCGCCAGGCGTCATCGTCATCGCCGAGCGCATCGAGGAGGAGGCCGCATGCTCGTCGTAACAGTCCAGGTCGGGGACGAGATCGTGATCGACACGCCCTCGGGCCAGATGAGGATCGTCGTGGGCGGACCGAGCTGGCGCCGCCGCAAGCTCGGTATCGACGCTCCCTGCTCGTTCCGCGTCAACTCGCCCCGGCCCGAGCAGCGTCCACCGGCTCCCCGGGCCAGCATTCAGGAGAAGAAGCTTTGAAGACGACGCAGATCCCGATCGAAGCGCTGCTGCAGCACATCGCCGTGCTCGGAAAGACCGGCAGCGGCAAAACCTTCGCGTCCAAGGGGATCGTGGAGGGTCTGCTCGACGACCAGCGGCAGGTCTGCGTGATTGATCCGACGTCGGCCTGGTGGGGGCTCCGCTCGAGCGCCGATGGGAAGTCGGCCGGCTACCCCGTGCTCGTCCTCGGTGGCGACCACGGGGACATGCCGCTGCCAGCCAACAGCGGGAGCGCGGTAGCCAGGCTCGTCACAGACCAGCGTGTCAGCGTTGTCGTGGACACCTCGCTCATGACCGTGGGCGAGCGCACAAAGTGGTTCACGGACTTCGCCCAGACGCTCTACCGCACCATCAAGGCGCCGCTCCATCTCGTCATCGACGAGGCCCACAACTTCGCTCCGCAGGGCAAAGTGCCGGACCCCGACACCGGCAAGATGCTCCACGCCACGAACCAGCTCATGAGCGGGGGGCGATCTCGCGGCATCCGGGCCATTCTCATCACGCAGCGGCCGGCGAAGCTGCACAAGGACTCGCTCACCTGCGCCGACACCCTCATCGCCATGCGGGTGATCGCGCCCCAGGATCGGGGAGCGATCGAGGACTGGATTCTGGGCGCGGCGGACGCGAAGCAGGGGAAGCAGGTGGTCGAGAGCCTCGCGATGCTCAAGCGCGGCGAGGGCTGGGTCTGGTTCCCAGAGGGCCAGGTCCTCGAGCGGATCACCTTTCCGCCCATTCGCACCTTCGACTCGTCCGCGACGCCGACCGACGGCAGCGCCGCTTCCGCGCCGAAGCGCGTGGCCGAGATCGACCTTGGCGAGATCCGCGGCGCCCTCGACGATGCTCTCAAAGAAGCCGAGGCCAACGACCCCAAGGCGCTCAAGGCTCGCATCGCCGAGCTCGAGCGCGAGGCGGCCCTGAAGGCGAAGCGCGTGCCGGCGATCGAGCCGGCGGTCCTTGAGGCCGAGATCGATCGAGCGGTGGCGAGGCGTGATGACTACTGGCAGGGCCAGCTCGCCATGCTCCGTGGCGAGTGGATGAACCTGGATCAGATCAGGCGGCAGATGGCCGGGGCGGTCGAGGCGCTCAGCGACGTCATCAAAGCGACCGACCACAAGCCCGCGCCGCCACCACCCACCAGCAACGGTCACGTTCCGCCACCGCGGCCCGCTCCGAGGCCGGCGCCCAGTTCATCGCCGCAACCTCGGACGGCCGTGGCGGGCGGGGCGCGGGAGCGGATGCTCGGCGCGCTGGCGATGATGGAGCGGCTGGGATTGGACAGCCTCGACCGCCGCAACCTCGCCGTGCTCTCGGACCAGAGCCCTAAGTCGAGCGGGTACAGAGATCACGTCGCTGCGCTCATCAAGCTCGGCGACATCGCCACCACAAGTGCAGGACGCGTTGCCCTCACCACCGAAGGACGCCAACGGGCACCGGCGAGCCGGGCACCGGGAACGCTCGCCGAGCTCCACGACATGTGGGCAGCGAAGCTGAGCAAGCACCAGGCGACCATGATGCGGGTGCTGATTCGGTCGGGCGGCAAAATGACGCGAGAAAGACTTGCCATCGACTCGGGCCAGTCGCCGAAATCGTCAGCCTACAGGGACGGTCTCGCATCGATGATCAGTCTGGGGGTTGCTGAAACATCGGGGGCAGGCTTCGTGAAGGCGGGCGCCGTGCTCTTCCCGGAGGGTTTGCGATGAGGGGTAGTATGCGGCGCGTGGACCAGAGGTTTCAACGATGGCCTTCTCGCTCGCCGCGTTCGTGCGACTCGCTGTCCTCTTCGTCTTCGCGCTGACGGTTCCGCTCACCGCCGATCAGATCGACGTCCGCCCCGGCGGGCTGGCCGCCGCGGCCGGCTCGGCCAGGCCGGGCGACGAGCTGGTCCTCGCCGACGGCGTCTACGTGGAGAGCTTCAAGGTCGGTCTCCAGCAGGTGGCCATCCGCGCCGCCAACCGGGGCGGCGCCCGCATCATCGGCACGCTCACCTTCAACGCCTCGGACCAGGTCGTGCTCGACGGCCTCGACATCGAGGGCACGGTCGCCCTCATCTCCGACGCCCCTTTCGTCAACGCCCACGGCCAGACGATCGACGGCCGCGTCGGCACCTTCAGCATCGTCGCCTGCTCCTTCCACGGCTCCGATCGCGCGATCACCGCGGACGCGCCGACGGGCCCACCCATCGCGTACGTGCTCATCTCCGGCTGCAGCTTCCGCGACCATCCCGTGACGGCGCTCGTCGTCTCGGCCCTTCGCGGGAAGGTCGAGCGGTGCGACTTCGATCGCTGCGGCGGAGGGCGCGAGGGTCCCGGCGGCTACACCGGCGGAGCAAAGACGCACGTCATCTACGCCACCGACGGCTCGGGTCCGTGGTCGATCGTGGACTGTACCTTCCGAGACTGCGTCAACGTCGAGAACAACGTCAACCTGCGGGGGGGCGGGAGCCTGATCGGCTGCACGCTCCTCGACAGCGGGGCCGCGATCGCCGGCCAGGGGAGCGGGGTCATCGCTGACAACGTGATCCGGGGACAGACCGGCTTCCCCGACGGGCACTCCTCGGTCTCGATCGAGTGGCGCGCGATGCGCACCGGCACGGGTGGCGCTGGCGAGTGGGTTGACGGGTCCCAGCTCGTCATCGCCCGCAACGTTCTCTCGGGCGCGGCCAACGTCTCGACGGGGTTCGTCCTCGACGGTCCCTTTAGCCGCGTCGCCATCGTCGGCAACGTGCTCGATCAGGCGGCGGACGAGGCCGACGGGCGGGCGTTCACGCTGCAGCGGGAGTTCCGGGCCGTCGAGCTGGAGCTGCGGTTCAACACGTTCCAGTCGAGCGGCCAGGTGGGCATCGTCGCCGGCTCGTTCTGGCCCCAGTCCTACGCCTGCGGGGGCAACACGCTCTGGCCGTCGCCTGGGCTGGGCGGCGAGCTTCCCGGCGGTCGCGTGTCGCTCGTCCAGTGGTCCGCTGCGATCGGCGGCGGCAACGTGAAGGCGACGGCCCGACGGCCCATGGCGCTTGAGGTTCCCGACGGCATGACGCTCCGCGACTACTGGTCGCTGGCGCGTGCCAACGCCGGCGTCGCTGATCGCTAGTATGCGACGCGTGGACCGAGGTGCTCGCCCATGTCACTCCGCCTCATCGCGCCGCTCGCCGCGGCCGCGCTTTGCCTCTGCGCCGGCGGCTGCGAGCTCCTCGAGTCGCGAGCCGTCAGCCCGTTCAGCCAGCGGCGCGTGACCGCCTCCGAGCTCGCCGCGGAGGCGGCGCGGTACGACGCGGAGCAGCAGGCCAAGGACCTCAAGGAGCGGGCGGACGCCGAGCGTGAGCTCCGGCGACTTCGGACGACCGCCGCGATCGAGGCCCGCAAGCTGGCCGGCACGGCGGACTCGGCACTCGCGGACCTCCAGGCCCGGACCGAGGCCTCCGCCCAGGACGTCGTCGAGCAGCTTGCCGCGGGGCGGCAATCCCGTGACGCCGAGATCGACGCGATGCAGCGGTCGATCGACGAGGCGATCCGTGGGATCGAGCAGCAGCAGCGTCAGCGGATGGCGGTGTGGAACCTCGTGCAGGCGATCCCGGGCGCTCAGGCGGTTCCGGGGTTCGGGGCCGTCTCGGGCCTCATGGCGTCGCTCCTGGCGGGCGGGGCGGTCGGCGCCGGCGCCATCCAGATCAGCAAACGAGGGCTCCGCCGCCGGGCCGACCAGGCCGAGACCAAGCTGCGGGAGACCGAGGTCGCGGCGGAGCGGGTGGTCGACTCGATCGACGTGCTCGCCGAGACCGCGCCCGAGGTCAAGGCCGCGATCAAGACGCACAAGGCGCTGATCGACGAGTGGCAGGGGCTCGCCGGCAAGGCCCTCGTCGATCGTCTGCAGCGCGGCGAGGTCCAGCGTGGAGCGCCCTCGGCAGCCTGAGCAGTCCACAAGCACCGCACAAGGAACCACCCATGAAGCTCTCGACCGACGCGAAGATCACCCTCGGCACGGCCCTGACCGTGGTCTCCATCTCGATCTCGGCCACCTGGTGGTTCAGCCAGCAGCTCTCGGGCCTCAAGTCTGAGATCACCTTCATCTCCGAACGCATGGGCCGCAACGAGAACGACCTGGCCAGCGCCAAGACGGCGCTCTACTCGATGGCCGCCGCGAGCGAGCAAGCCCTGCGGATGGCGCTCGAGAACCCGGGCCTCCGCGTCCCCGACCCACGCGACCCCAACCGCATCATCGAGGTCCGACCACGCCCCTGAGCCCCACGGGGCAACGGAGGAGACAGACCATGCCGCCAGTTCCCGTGCCCAGCGACATCTACGTCGAGGGCGACTCCGGCAACGACTCGACCGGCGAGGTGGGCAACCCCTCGCGCCCGTTCAAGGCCGTGCCGGTGCTGCTCGTCAACGCCGGCAACGTCACGGTGCACATCTCCTCGCGAGTCCGACCCTTCAAGATCGAGAACGCCGCGAACGTGACCGTGAAGCAGTGGGCGGGCATGACCAACGCCGAGGTGCTCGGCGTGTACAGGGACAGCGAGATGGGCGGGGGGCCAGGCACCTGGACTTCCGAGGACGGGGCGTGGTATCGGGACATCCCGCTCGGCCACGATCTCAACCTCTTCACCGGTGGCAGCTGGAACTATGACGCCAACGTGAACGGCGATGGATTTAACTATGGCGTCCTGCGCCTTGAAACCTCCGCGATCGGCGTCCAGAGCACGAACTGGTCGATCTGGCTCGACGTCGGCGCAAGGCGATTGTGGGTCAACCTGGGCAATGGCATCATCGACCCCGGGAGCGGAGACCTCCGGATCGGCATGACGGCCGGCGGCAATGCCGCGTGGTTCGTCGCCTGCAGCGAGACGTACATCGATGACGTCGACGCCGCGCTCTGCCTCAACATGAACGACGGCCAGGGCTACGGCATCAAGTTCGACTCTTGCTCCGGGAACTTCGGGGCGAGGGGCACGTTCCGCCTGAGGGACTGCGGCGGCCACGCCGGCGGCATCCTCAACCCCGCGGTCGGCTCGTCCTCGTGCTTCGAGGGCGCGACGATGGACGGGATGCGGAGCGGCGGGACCTACCTGGTCGCCTACGCAGGCTCCACCAGCGTCGCCGGCGTCCGGTTCCGACGGTGCTCCTGGAAGTTCCGGCGCTGGCTCACCCCGGCGAACGTCGAGATTCCCTACGTTGGTCCCTCCTATCACATCGGCATCCTCGGGCACACCGACGGCGGCCGGCACATCGACGACGTGCAGTGCGAGGACTGTGTCTCCGAACAGTTGGCCGCCTACCACACCGAGACGACGCCCCAGCCGTATGTCCCCTACTCAACCCACACGAAGCTGATGTCGGCGGTGACCGCCGTGACGTTCACGAGCCACGGCTTCCGCGTGCTGCGGGGCCGGGTGCGGATGCTCGGCCTCATCGACCACTACGAGTCGATCGCGTACTGCCGCGTGCGATTCGAGTTCCCCTCGCTCGGCTTTGCCATGGGCGGCGACTTCGGCCGCGGCGGCATGGCGCTCGGCTTCAGCGGGAACGTCGGGTTCTACCGTGGCGTGCTCGTCGAGGCCTGTGAGTTCATCGTCAACACGGACGCCGCGAGCGGCGCGACCTCGACGTACCTCTACGCCGTCAGCGAGGGCAACGCCCAGGACGAGTTCATCATCGTCAACAGCAGCCACCTGAACGTCGGGGTGCAAAGCACCGCCAACTTCCGCGTGTGGTTTAACTACCACGAGCAGTCGTTCTCGCGGTTCCGCGTCCGTGGCAGCGCGTTCTCCCACGCCGCCGGCCCCCTCAATCTCTATGGCCTCTGCATGAAGGACGTCTTCTCGGGCGGTGCCGCCAACCACGACTTCGAGGACAACGCCTACTACGGCATCGCCACGGGCAGGTACTCCGCCGATCCCTCGATCGAGTCCGCCGCTCAGTGGGTCGCCGGCGTTGACCAGAACGGCCGCGTCCTGGGCGCCCAGCCCTTCACGAACACGCCGACGGACTGCTCGCTTGGACCATCGTCGTCGCTGAGGAACCTGGTCCGCAACACGTCGGACCTCGTGCCCAGCGTCGGGATCAACGGCCAGCTGTACATCCACCCGGGCAGCATCGGCGCTTACCAGTATCCGGCGTCGTCCGGCGCTGGCGGCGGGTCTGCGAGCAGCCGGCGGCGGATGGACCTCTCACTCGCCATCCACCCGTGATGGCTCACCAGTAGATGTACACGAGCCCGTGCAGGCCGTCGCTGGCGTGGTTGCCGCCGTTGCCCGAGCCGTAACCGCCGCCGCCGCCCCAGGCGTTGACGTTGGGGGCGCTGCCGGCGACGGCATTGCTCCCGCCGATCCCGCCCATCGTCGACGTGATGCCGCTGCCCGCCGTGCCGCCGCCGAGCGTGAGGTCGCCGTTCTGACCGTGACCGCCGATCCCGCCCGCCGTGCTCCCGACCGCGAGGCCTCCAAAGCCGGGATGCCCGGTGATCGACGTGCCACCGATGGTGACCGTCGACGCGGCACCGTCCTGGCCGTCCATCGAGGACCCGCCGATCTGGCCACCCTGGCCTCCGGCCCCCACGACGATGTTGACGGTGTCGCCGGGCGTGACCGTCCAGACCTTGATCGCCCCGCCCGCCGCGCCCCCGCCCCCGCCATGCGTGCCAGAGACGGTCCAGCCTCCTCCTCCTCCTCCGCCCCAGCAGTGGGCGATCAGCCTGGTCACGCCCGCGGGAACGGTCCAGCTGTACGTGCCCGGCGCGTTCCACGCGACGAGGCCGCTCGCGATCGGCAGCACCGGCAGGTTCGCCAGCGGGATCACCGGCAGCTGCCCCGTCGGCACCTTCGACGTGCCGTCGAGGGAGGCCACGCCGCTGGCCTGGCCCCGGCCGTTGATGACGTCGGTGAGGTCATCCATCGCGTCCTTGATGTCGACGCGGGCGACCGAGGGGTTGTCGCCGGGGGCGTCAACGTTGGCGGTCGTGAATCCGGGCGAGGTTGGCCATGCCATGGGTGGGGCTCCGTGCGAGTGCGGAATCGACCTCGCGTTGCATACTTCGCGAGCCAGCCGGCGGGTCAACCCGCACGAAGGCCGCGGGGTTAGAGCGCGATGCCTCGGACGATCGCGTCGATCGTGGCGTCGGCGAGCACGCCCGCCGGGTTGTAGAGCCGCACCCGCGGGCCTGGCGACACATTCCGATTCACGAGCTCCCAGGTCCAGCCCGCGCCCATGCCGTTGAACGAGAGGGCCACGTTCCTGACCGCCGCGAACGTGGCGATGGGGATCGGCAGGGCGACGTCGCCCACGCCGTATCGCAGCTGGGAGATGACGGCGGAGGTGACCAGGTCCTGAATCTCGGCCTCGATCGTCGGCGCCCGCAGCTGCATCACGAGCTCGCGGAGGATGGGGATCGTGGCGCCAAGGCCGATCGAGAGCGTGACGCGGAACCGCACATGCCGCGCGCGGATCGTCAGATTGGAATAGCTCTCGATCGTGGCCCAGCCCGCCCAGGTCACGCCGTCGAGCGAGTGGTCCACCTCGACGACACGGACGCCGTCGGCCTGGATGACGACCGCGGGCTCGAACTCGAAGACGAAGCCGGCGTCGATCGCCTGCTGGTAGACGATGGGCGTGGTGGGGTCCAGGGTCCAGGACGAGTACTGCGCCCAGGTCGTGACGCCGTAGATCGACGCCAGCGTGTCCCACCGCTCGCGTCCGGCGGCGACGAGGGTCCGGTCGTTGCTGACGTAGCAGCCCGTCTTGGTCCCCGGCCAGCCGTCGGCCTTGGCGTCGACGGAGACCGCGATGCCCTCCTGCCTCGCCGGCCCGAGTGTGCGGTCGATGAGCACGGCGTTGCGTGACTCGTTGCCGCTGGTGTCCACCATCTTGATGCCGAAGGTCCAGAGGCCCGACGACGGCACGTTGAGGTCGGTGGGCGAGGCACCCTCCAGGATGCCCTGGTGGAGCGGCGCGAGTTGTGCCCATTGGCGGCCCTCGCCGCCGGTGCTGTAGCGGATCACGACGCCGGCGATGTCGGGCGGGATCGTGCCCAAGTCCCAGGTGAAGCGGCGTGTGCCGTCGGAGAGCCGCTGCACGTTGAAGCTCTGCACGTCCGGGGGCGGCAGCGTCTTGCCGATCACCGTGTGCTCCGCGCTCACCCAGGCCGAGGCCAGGCCGCTCGCCGTCACGGTGCGGAGCCTGATCTGGTAGGTGATCCCCGCCTCGACCCGCTCGACCGAGATCTGGTTATCGTCGATGGGCACGAGCGGCAGGTGCATCCACGGTCCCTCACCCGGCGCTCCGGGCGCGGGGATGGGCCGGATGCGGACCTGGGCCGCGTTCGCGATCGGCCGCGTGCCGCTGGGCCGGCGGAGCGTGATGAGCATCCGGTCTCGGAGCGAGCCGTCTGGCTCGCGGATCATGACGTAGTCGTCGGAGCGGATGCTCTCGATGACCGGCGCGTCGGGACCGTTCGACCACACCGGCGGGAGCGAGATGCCCGGATCAAAGGGCGGGATCGGACCCTGATCGGCCTGGTGGACGGCCGGCGCGTGATCGACGAGCTCGAGGCGGGCGCCCAGGTCCTTGTCCACCTCGATCGACTTGACGATGAGCTCGCGGCTCTCCGAGGTCTGGCGACCGAACATCCAGAGATCGCCGACCTTGGGCCTGGGGTCGTTGGCGCTCACCGGCCCGATCGCGACCTCCATCGACTCGCCGGCGACCGTCGTGACCGGGCGGATCCAGCTCGTGCCGTCCTCCAGCCGAACGCGGATGACGTAGGCCTCGGTGGCGTCCATTGTCACGAGCTCGTCGAGGCGGAGACCAATGAGGTTGTTGGCCTGGTCGAGCACAAGGGCGACGACGCGCCCGAACGTGAGGCCCCAGAGCGGCACGTCGTGGGTGACCAGGACCAGGTCGCCCCGGGTGCAGGCCAGGTGCTCGATGTCGGTCGAGAGTTCGTAGACCTCCGGGCGGAGCCGGGCCGAGGCAATGAGGTAGCGCCCGTGCTTCCAGACCTGTGCCGCCAGCGTCACGCCGAAGAGCTCCATCGTCTCGAACTTCGTGGCGGTGGCGGCGGTCCAGCCGTCGTCATAGACGATCCGCTCATCCTGCTGGTACCCGACGTTCTCGTTGAGGAACCGGATGCGGAGCGCGTGGGGTAGATCGGGGAAGGCCTTCCGGCCCTTGAACCCCGCGGAGTTCCTCGGTGTGAAGTGCTGCACCGGCACGCTCTGCACGCGATCGCGGACGATCGAGTACTTGCCGTCCCGCATCCCGAACGACGCGCGGCCCGTTGCCGCGATGTCGGCGAGCCGCTGGAATACCGTGCCCGCGAAGTCGAGCACGCCGTTGAACTCGAAGCCGGCGGCGGCGCAGGCCTCGTGCCAGGCCTGGAGCTCGGCGAGGTCGATCCGCTCGTCGGGGACGGGACGCGCGTTGCCGCGGCCCTGGAGCACGGCGCGATAGCACGACGCGGGGTTGTTCGTGGCGCGGAGCACCCAGCGTCCCAGCGCGGCGTCCCAATCCGGCAGGATCGACCGCACCACGCAGTTGAGCTGGTCCACGACGCCGTTGAGCTGGTCGGTGGCGCGGATGCGGAGGGCGATCTTCGCCACGCCCTTGGGCTTGACGGGGTCCTGGGCGCGGATGGTTCGGAGAGCGGTCCAGTAGACCTTGTCCAGGATGCGGTCGCTGGAGGTGTCCGGCGTCACGCGGCGGATGCGGACGTCGTACTGCCCGCGGGGCACGGCCCAGGAGAGCGAGCGACGGATCTGCTCGGGGCGGTCGGCCTGGACGAAGATCGTGTGCAGGTACCTGGACGTGTCGAACCAGCGGTAGGCGAGCTTGCCGCGATAGAGAACGCCGTCGCTGGCCCGTGACGCCAGCGAGCTCGCGGGGATGGGCACGAACGTGGTCTCGTCGGGGATCTTCCAGCCGATCGCGACCGCGCCCGTCGTCGAGCGGCACTCGATGCGGACCTTGATCTTGTGCCACCCGCGGAGGAGGTCGATCGAGCCGGTGTGCGTGAAGACGGGCGTTGCCCCGCCGGCCGTGGAGTGGGAGCCATACCAACTGGCGACGAGCTGGTCATCGACCCAGAGCTCGCCGGCGTCGCTGCAGTCGATGGCGAACTCGTAGGTCCGCTCGAGGTACAGGAAATCCCGCTCGGCGTAGACATACCCCTCGACCTCCCAGGAGTAACCGGTGGCGGGAAGGTACGCGGGCTTGGTGCCGGAGAACCCGAGGCCCCATTGCACATCGCCGGCGTGCTCGCCCTCCCCGCCGAAGATGTTCTCCGGGGTGCGGAAGAGGAAGTCCATGCCGCGGGTGAAGTCAGGAGACGACCCGTTGATCGTCGTCCAGGCGTTCGCGCCCGTGGGCGAGTACTCGACGTCGAGGGAGACGGTGCGGAGCTTGCGGCGGCCGCGGGAGTCGAACTCGACGAGGCCTTGGGGCCAGGTGAGATCGATCGAGACCTCGTCGGCGGCGGTGTCCGTGGTGCGGAGCGACCAGCCGGCGATCTGCTCGAGCAGCAGGGAGGTCGAGTCCTCGAGCACGACGCCGGGGTAGATCGAGAGCGGCGCGTCCCCGGCGCGGCCGCCTCTGACCTCGACCTCGACGCCCTCGTATTCCGAGAGCGGGGTGTCGCCGATCTTGAGGTCGGAGATCTCGACGGGGCCGGTGCTGGGGATGAAGAGCACGCGGAGGTACTGGTCATCGCCGACGATCTCGGTGTAGGGCTTGGCGCCGTAGAGCGGGGCCATGCGGTGGGTGCCGAGCACGGTGGGCACGACGCCATAGGGCCGGAGCTCGTTCCTGGCTCCGGTGATGGTCGGGCTGTTGAGCGGGCTCGAGTTGTCGGAGAGCCTTGGCTTGGGCGGCGGGATGAGCGCGTTGATGGCGAGCGTGCCCGCGAGCGTGACGCTGGCAGCGACGACGCCTTGGGCGACGGCCGCTGCTGACGCGGAGTATCCCGCGGCTGTCAGCGCGCCCGCCGCCGCCCCGCCAGTCCAGATCGCCAGGGCCACGACCGCGATCACGAGGATTACGCGGAGCGCCGTCTTGCCGCCGCTCTCCTCCCCGTCGCCGCCGCCACCGGCGGGCACGGCCGCGATCCTGACGCTCCGCCCGGGCCTTGGCCGCACCGAGTCCCAGTGCTCCCGCGGGACGCGGCGATCGCCGATCCAGACCTGAAGGAACGGCGAGGCCTTGATGCCCGCCGCCGCCATCAGCTCGGAGATCGATCCCCCCGCCGGCAGCTCGACCCGCGTGACGTCGGGTCGGAGCGGCGAGAGCCGCCCCGCGATCATCACGGGGCCGACGAACTCGAACGCGCCACCCAGCCGCGGCGACCAGGTTCCGACGTCGAACCGCTCGACGCACGAGTCCGAGCCACGCCGGCAGTGGAGCATCCGGCCCCGTCCGACCGCCACGCCCACGTGCGGCACGCCGGCCACGTGGAAGAGCAGGGCGTCCCCGAGCCTGACGCCGGGGCCACGAGGCCGCCAGCGGACCCCGAGGCCCAACTCCGCGTCGAGCACCGCCGTGATGCCCGGGGCGTCGTCCGTGCCCGCGTAGCCGTCGTGGTGGCTCGGCAGGAAGATGCCGTACCGCTCGGCGTACACCAGCCGGAGCAGGCCCCAGCAGTCGACGCCGCCGCGGTCACGCCCGTGCTCGAGGAACGGCAGGCCCACATACGAGCCCACCCAGCTCGGGATGTCGTCCGTGAGACGTGGCATCAGAACATGCCCGGGAAGTGAGCGGGGGTGAACGTGGCGGAGGGATAGGGCTCGTTGAGCACGTCCTCGGTCCGGAGGACTCCTTCGACGACCGACGCGTCATAGGAGACATCGCGGAGCGTGAAGCGGTACGGCCCCGCCTCGATCGTGTTGGGCGAGCTGGCGAGCACCACGGCGAGCTCCACCCCCATCGCGTCCCCGGCCAGGCTGCGGACCGCCTGGACGATCTGGCGATCGGCGTTGGCGATCCGGAGCGTGACCGAGGGCGGCGCCTCGTCATTCTCGGCCGGCAGCGCCAGTTCGAAGGGGAACCGCTGGTACAGGATGCCGTTGCTCGTCACGTCCTCCGAGTTGTTGACGACGCGGATGGGCGTCGGCAGCTGCTGATGGGTGATCGTGAGGAGCAGCAGGAAGACCTCGCCTGTCTCCTGGGCGAAGATGGCGCGGCGGGCCGGGGTGGAGAGGGTCCGTGGCATAGCGTGCGACCTCTGGTGTGCCAATGCGACCGCGCACCGGCACGCCAGCATCAGCCGAGCTCGATCTCCATCCAGGCGCGCGCGGCACGTCCGGTCGAGATCACGCGCATACAGATCTGCTCTGACGGGTCAAGATCGATTCCAAGCAGCGTCTCGAAGGGGCCCGTGGGGGCCATCTGATGCGGGCGGAGGATGCGAGAACTGCCGTTGGTCGTCGGCTCGGCCGAGAAGTTCTGCCCCGCGGCACCCAGTGATGTGCCCTTGCCGCTGATGACGGCAATCTCCGACGAGATGTCACTGCCCGGTGTCCCGGCCGTCGCCGGCTTCTTCAGGAAGTCAATCACCGCGCGGGCATCCGTGCTCGAGGTGCCATCCAGGCTGATGCCATACCGCAGCACGCGGGCGGCAACCCCCGAGGGCGCGGTGTACGAGAGAATCGTCTTCGCCGTCGGGCTCGTGCCGCAGGCGATCCCGGTGTTCGTCGAGACCATGATCTTCGTTCCCATGGGAACTCCTTCTGCCGGCCGTGCCGGCGGTCAGTCCGTGTCGTGACCCCCGGCTCCGGCGCTGCCGGCGGAGGTGCTCAGTGACGTGCCCGTGGTGCCGGCCGTGCCCTCGCTGCCGACGCCGATGATGGAGGGGAGCAGTGGATCGTCCGCCGCGATCTCGCCAACAAAGACGAATGGCATGTCCTCGGGCGTCGGGGTGATGGCGTCGGGCTCGTCCGCGTGGAGGAGCATCGCCTCGGCCTCGAGCGTGCCGCCGACGATGAGATCGTCGAAGACGAACACCAAGTCCCCGGGCTGCTGAGGTCCAGGCGGTGGCGGCGGCGGGGGCGAGGTGATCTCTGTGCCGGGCATCGCCTCGAGCGTGAACGAGGCCATCCAGTACTCTGTCCCCGCGGCCTGCCGCGGTGCCGAGGGCGAGAAGGTCGGCGGCCGCGTGAAGCGGTAGTCGATCGGGTTGCCGGTCTGGTGGTGCTTCCACTCGAAGGGGACGGCACCCGCCTGGGCCGTGTCGCGGAAGAACGTCTTGAGCGTGGCGACCTGGGCGCGGGTGAGCTTGAGCTCGATCTCACAGGTCTCGATCGCGGCCGTGGCGCGGCGGCGAACCTTGGCCGGACCGACGTCCATGGCGCTGCGGACCGTGCGGTCCTGATCGACCTGGCTGTACCTGGCGACGATGGGTGCCTGAGGCAACCCCGCGGGCCAGACGATGCTCGCCATCACGCCTCGTCCGCCAGTCCACACGGCGGCGGGCGATACTACCCCGCGGCGGCATCAATGCGAGCCTTGGCGTCCCCAGCTCTCAGCGAAGGCAAGCGGAGAATCGCGACGACAGCAGTCGCGACGATCCGTCGGTGACCTCGACCACGGCGAGGGTGACTCCGCGCCCGACCTGAACGCTCGCCACCTCGCGTCGAGTCGTCTTCAGTACGCGACGACCACTTCGAGCCGTTTGTTGAGCACGAGTTCGCTTCCGCACCATGCCTGCAGTCTATAGGGTCCGGCTCGCTCGAATCGAATGTCTCGAAAGGTGAAGGCTCCGATGGCACGACCAGTCGGGTCCAGGAAGTCCATCTTCAGCGTGAACGTCGTGACGGGGTCGAGGTCCTCGTTCGCGTCAACCAGCCGGAAGACGATCTCGCTCTTCCCGCGTCCGTCCGTGAACTCCAGAAACGCGGCGAAGCCCTTGTGAACGAAGGGGCTGCGAGGGATCGACAGATGCTCGAAGCATCGATGAAGGGTGATCGTGCCGTCCTTGTGCGGCTCGACATTGAGGGCGAGGACGCAGGAGACGATGGTTGGATGGCGTTGGAGCGACATGCGAGGGGTCGGCGGCGGCTACTACTTCGGTGGCGTGCCCTTGGCGAGCAGGCGGTGCTCGATGGAGGAGGCCTCTGCCTGCTTTGCATATTGAGCCCACAGCCAGTCAGCCCATGTAGACCCGGTGATTGGCTGCAAACCATCCTGCCACATCCGCACCGTCGATCCTCCCTCTTCGGGCAGCACTCGCACAACGAGCAGCGTATACCTGGTGCGATACAGCCAATTGGTGTGTGCTAAGGCGAGACGTCCGGCCTCAGGATCAAACAACTCCGGGCGTCCCACCGCGCGTTCGCCCTCCAAGGCCATTTTGGAAAGTACGATCGATGGGTGCTCAGCCGTGAAATAGACACGGTCGGGAGTGCGGGCTTCAAGGTCTGCGACGCTCACGGTACTACAGCCGCAGATGAGCACTGTCAACGCCATCAGGCCTGCTGGTGCAGCAATGTCGGGACGCATTTGATACTCCTCGGCGTGGAGCTGAGGCACGCCGCGTCAGTGCTTCAGAAACCACCACCCAACGATCACCGCAGCGGGAATGACAACGAGCACGATAACCAAAGCCTCGATGCTCCGGCTCTTGCGACTTTCGCGAGCAATTGAGCGCGCTAGATGATTCGTCGCGTTCTTGGATTCGTTGGCCATGGCCCACCTCCGGGGGCAGTGTACCAGAGGATCAGCCTAGCGCGAAGTCCCCCGACGTCCCGAGCCGTAGTTCTGAGACATGGAGCGGTCCAGCGAGCCGTCCGAGAACATCTGCTTGACCGTGTCGCGGATCATCACGTCGATGATCTTCCGCCCGTCTGGGCCGCGGCGGGACGAGGTCTGAGCCGTCGCTCCGGACTCGTTGTAGACGTTCACAGTGACCCCTCCACCCGCGGATGGCATGACCCCGTTCGGATAAACGTACCCCGAACGACCAAACTGCACCAGCTCCGGGCCTCTCTCACCAACCCACGACCAACTGCCTCCAGAGACAGGACCGCCATCTGCCCTCCCGGTCGTTCCGGTGGGCACGGTTGCTGCAGCCTGGCCGACCCCAGACGTGGCGAAGGAAGCCCCGATCGAATCAAACAGCGGCTTGAAGATGAGAGCCTGTGTCGCCATCGCGACCAGCGTCTTGCCCCAGCTCTTCAGCAGGTCGCCGAGTGAGCCCTGGGCATCAAAGACCCAGTCGGCGAAGGCCTGACCGGCGCTCTCCGAGAACCCCTGGATGGCCTTCGTCATGTCGATGGCGAGGTTGCTGACTTCCTTGTCCTTCTTCTTCGTCTCCTCGCGCCACTTCGCGGCCAGTTTCTCGATCTCGTCGTCCGTCAGCTGAATCTCCCATTTGAGTCGGCGCGCGGCAGCCGTAACCGTACGGAGCTTTTCGACGTCAGCGTCGACCTTCTCTTCGGGATAGAGCTCGAAGCGATACTGCTGGGCCTGTTCGAAGAGGGTCTTGATCTGCTCAGAGGCCTTCTCTGCCCCCTTTTTGACCTGCTCCCAACCCTTCGAGAGGTTCTCTCCGATGCGTTGTCCGGCAATCTGAGCCTCTTCCACCAGGCGTTTGAACATCGCGGATGGATCGGGAACCCGTCCCGGCAGTGGAGCCGGAGGGCCGTAGAACTCCGGCGTGGCGTACTGCCCGGCGAGGGCAGCCATTGTCCGTGACGACTCGGCCAGCGCCTTCGCGATCTCGCTCTGACCGCCGACGAAGGCGTCTCTGATCCGTCGTGCAGACTCGGCGGCGGACTGCGACCTCTGCTGTGCGAGCTGGCTCGTGTTCAGTTCCAGCTCGCGCTGCGCGGCCTGAATCTGCTTATCAATGGCGACGAGGTCCGTGCTCGACAGCCGCTTGAGCGCCGCCATCGCAGAGTTCAACTGCGCTTCGACCTGGAACTTGTCCTGGCCATCGAGTCGAGGATTGTTGTCGAGCTCGTCCTGGAGCCGCGAGACCTCCTCATTGAGTCCAGCCAGCTCCTTTCGAACCTTGATGAGGTTGCGGAGCTTCGTCTCGCTGCCGACCTGCGGGTCACCTGGGCTGAACCAGGTGTCGTTCAACATCCAGTCTGGGAGCAGGTCTCGCAGACCGCGCCCGAGCTCGATGGCGATGTTGGTGCCCACCTGCCGGATGCCCTCGGTCACCGTGACGGCGAAAAGCGAGCCGGCCTCCCGAGCCGACACGATAAGAAGATTTGCCACCGATGACCCAACGCTGTGCAGCAGTTCCCCTGCCTGCCGCGCGTCCTCCCCGCTTCCCGCTGCAACTCCCATCGCATTTCGGACCGCGCCAATGACCTTCGGGATCGAGGCGGTCCGGATCGCCATGTCGTCGAGAACTCGCGTGAGCGCCGGCGCGACCTCCGTCATGATCGCGACCTTCACCCCGAGCCACGCCTGATGCACCCGCCCCACCGCATCGCGGTAGGCCGTGAGCTTCGTGACCTGGTCCTCGGAGAAGATCACGCCCAACCGCCTCGCCCGCTCGGTCTGCTCGGCCAGACCCCTTACGAACGTGCCGCTCTCCTTCAGCAGCGTGACGAAGTCGTCGCCCCCGCCCTTACCGAAGAACTTCTGCGAGAGCCGCAGTTGCTCGGCCTCGCTGCCGGCGGACTCGATCCCCCTGGCCAGGTCGGGGAGGAGCTCGGCGACATTGCGCACCTGGCCCGCGGCGTCGGTCAGCTGCACGGTGAGGCGTCCCAGCTTCACCGAGCTTGCGCCCTTGTCCACGAGCTCGGCGACGCCCTTGGCGGCCTTGCTCGCCATCGTGGCCAGCCGCTCGAACTCGATGCCCGACTCACCGGCGGCGAACCGCAGGGCCGAGAGCTGCTCGGACGAGACGCCCAGGCGCTTCGCAGCCTTCCCGATCTTGTCGACGGTGTCGGCCGCGGCGTCGAGCCCGCCCACGAACTTCGCGGCTCCGAAGGCGACGACCGCGCCGGTCATCACCGCCTTGACGCTGGTCAGCGCCGAGGTGACCTTGCTCGCGGAGGCGTGGAGCGCCGCGAAGCTCTTGCCAGCGAGACGCCCGACCTCGACGGCGAACGTCGCCGTCTTGGCCGTGGCGTCCTTGACGTCCTTGGCGAATCGCCCGATGTTGGCGACGAAGTCGACCTGGACGGTTCCAATGGGCGGCATCGATCATCCTCCTCGCGCCATCGCTTCAAACTTGGCCTCGAGCTCCTCGTCGCTGGGCGGTCCGGGTCTCAGGTCCTCCAGGCTGCCGAAGAAGTCGGCGGGCGAGAACGGCTGGGGCTTCTTCTTGTGGTCCCGGTTGACCTCCGCGAGCAGGGCGCACACCTGGCCGGCGCGGAAGTCCTTGCGCTTCTCCCGCTCCCGCCAGGCGTCGATGAGCTCGGCCACGTCCGCCGGCGCCATGGGGCCGAGCTCGGCGGGCGTGATGCCGAGCTCGACCCTGGCCCAGGCTCTCAGGTGGCGGAGGCCTGAGGGGCCGGCTGAGGGTCCGCCTTGGCGTCATCCTTGGGCTTCCCGTTGAGTTGCCGGACCGCTTCGACAAAGCCCGCGAGCAGCAGATCGAACACGTCGCGGAACTGGTTCAGCGGCACGGACCTGGCGACATCCTTCCCGACGCAGCCGATCACGAAGTTGTGGGTGGCGGTCAGGCTGAACCGCTCCACGGCCGCCAGCATCGCCGCCTGCGTGGGCTTCTGCCCTTCCTCGGCATCCGGCGAGTAGCTGGCGAAGTCCGAGAGCATCTGGATCAGGGTGCGGCCGGTGGCGGCCTCGATGGCGACGAGCCGGTCAAAGTCGAACGTGACGACCGTCGTCTTGTCACCGACGGTGATCGAGGCCGTTGGGGCGAAGATGGGCATGGGGTCTCCAGCGGATTCGGGGGACGATGCGGAGGTGAACGATCCCTCGGCGAGGGGAAGGCATGGGAACGATCCTGGCCTCGATGCCCGCCGGCCGCATCCGGAAGAGCACGGCGGCGAGGCGGACCAGGGCGAGGGCGAGCCGCAATCGGCGGCTGTGGAGGCGAACCGTGACCTGCAGGCTCATTACGGGTTGGCTTCTTTCAAGACCTGCCCGGTGATGGAGAGCGTGACGTCGTTGACCAGCTTCCCCTTGACCGGGTAGCTGTGCCCGATCCGCGACACGAAGCCCGCGAACGCGAGTCGCTTCGTTCCGCCGGGGAAGACCAGCCGGTAGTTGCTCTTTGTCGACGATCCGAGGTCGCTGTAGAGCACGTTTTGAGTCGCCGCGTCCTGGAGCATGTGCATCTGGAACGTGACGTCGCCGGCCTCACGCACGCCGACGGCGATCTTCTCGCCCCAGCCGTTGGCCGAGTCCATGTTCGTCGCGTCCTCGATGATCTGCGTGAGCTCGGGCCCGTTGACATCGAGCACTTCGGCGACGGCCACGAACGTGCCCGTGCCATCGTCCCGATAGATTTTGGAGCCGAACCCGCCCTTCGCCTGCGTCATGGCAGCCTCCGTGCGTCCACGCGCGGATACTACCCGCGCCCCGGGCCGAAGCGACCGCCGGGCGATCTACTCGTTGTGCCAGATGATGAAGTCCTGCCGCCACCAGTAGACCTGGAGGTCGTCGTCGTATCCGTCGTCGTCGTCTTCGAGGAACGCGCCGTTCACGTCCACGCTCCCGCCCATCAACCCGCGGTACCCGTCGAGCGCCGCACGCACTCGCTCCGAGAGGTCCTTCGCGCCGGCATAGGTCGGGGCGTAGCAGTCGAACTGGAACCGCGGATGAGCCAGCCCGCTGGCCCCGTCGTGGGAGTGCTCACGCGGCCCGGAGATGCGGTGGTAGACGATCGCGGGGTACGCCGGCTGCTGGGGAAGGTGCTTGGGAAAAACGCGACCACCCAGCACGCTCGCCAGGCCGGCGTGCTCGGTCAAGTGCTTCACCAGGGCGGCCTCGATCGTCATGCCGCCGCTCCCTTGCCGGAGGAGCGGACCGCGAACTTCGCGAGCTCCTTGACGAACTCGGCCTTCACCACCCGCTCGACGAGCTGCCTGGCCTCGGCGCTCTTCGCGTCATAGGCCGGACGCATGTACGGCCTGGGCCGAGCGCCGGGATGGAGCAGTCCAGAGGCCTTGCCCTTGCTGAGCTTGCTCCCCTTGCCGACGTGGTGGGGTCGCGTCCCGTACTCCACGAGGTGGGCGTAGTTGCGCGGGTAGATCTCGCCCTTGATGGAGCGCCTCTTGCGTTCCTTCTGGACCTTCTTGCTGACGGCCTTGAGCCGCCCCTTCGCCGTGACCGTGAACGCCCGGGGCGCGATCTTGACGTTGGCGACGATCCGCTCCCGGGTTGATCCCTTGCGGTCAGTCTCGGCGATGATCGCCTTCTTGAGCGCACCGCGGCGAACGCTCACCCGCCGGCGGGCGTCGTCGCGCATGAGGCCGGCGCCCGCCAGCAGCCCACGGCGGACCACGTTCGTGGCGATGCGCACGCCGAGCTGGTCCATCTTGCGACGGAGGTCGCCAAGATCGGCGTGAACCTTGAACCCGCTGGCAATCGGCGGCATGGTCACCCTCCGCTCTTGACCTCGCGGGCGAATCCTGTGAGCAGCAGCGCCTCGCGCCGCCGGCTCCCCTCGGGCTCGCCCACGTCCTCGATCTGGTACCGCTCGCCGTCGTACACCAGCGTCATCGTCGGGTCGAGGCCGGGCCGGTAGCGGATCTTGAACTGAACCTGCTGCTTGTTCGTCCGCTGCTCGGCCTCGAAATCCTCGCCCCCGCTCACCCGCTTGAAGCCGGCCCACACCGTGGCGACATCGACCCAGCCCTCGATCTCCTCGCCGTGGGCGTTGCGCACCGGCACCCGCCGCTGGATCAGAATGCGCTTATCGAGTTCCCCGGCCTTCATCGCTTTCCCCGTCGCCGCTGCTGCTTGGCGCGGCGGGCGAGCTCGGCCCGGATCTGGGCCGTCGTGAAGCGGGCGAGTGATCGTGACGGGCTGGGCATGGCGGGGCTCACGTGATCGCGAAGATGTCGGTCGCCGTCGTCCCGGTGGCGTGGACACGCCTCACGCGGACCGGCAGGATGGACCCGGCCGGGATGCACGTCGCCGGCAGGTTGCGGACCACGCCCGCGAGGGTCGTCACGCGGAGCGTGCCCGCCTGGCCGACGAGGATCGCCCTGGCGAAGAGCGTGAGGTCGGTGCTGTCGTTGGGCGTGACGGGGACACAGTCGCTTCCCGGCGAGGTCAGGCCTGGCTGCAGGGATTCGGATTGGTCGGGCAACGTTGATCTCCTACGCGAAGGTGAATAGGCGCAGGTCCGCGAGCTTGAGCTCGAGGGCGCCGAGGATCTGCGACATCGCGCCGGTGGCGCCGAACGTCGCCGGCTCGCGGTTCTCGTAGTGCCACCCGACGTGGAGCAGGATGGACTGCTTGGCGATCGCCGGCACGGCGGCGGCGACGCCGTAGCCGACGACGTACTCGACCTGGACGGCGTTTGGCTCGTCACGCGTGCCAGGCCAGGACTTGCCGTAGGCCGGCGTGAGCCGGGCGATGCACTGGGGGTCCTTGGCGTGGAGCGTGTACTCCGTGCCCGCCAGCGTCTGCAGCGTGCCCGCCGCGTCGATGTACTTGACGTTGCTGACGCTCTGGACCTTGCCGCCGGGGAGATGGAGCCCCAGGTCCCGGTTCGCGTGGCCGATCCAGCGATGATCTGCAACCCCGTCCTGGTCGCGGCACCCGTCGGGGAACTGCCGCGCCCAGAGCCGCCAGGTCTGCGTCACGAGCGCCCGCCGCGTGTAGCGCTCGACCCACTCGCGCGCGTCGGTGATGAGGCGACCGATCAGCGAGTCGTCGGCGGCGACCTCGACCCGCAGATGGTCCTTCGCCTCCTGCAGGGAGAGGGGCTCTTCCGCTGGTGCTGTGACGATCTCGATCGCCATGGCTTCTCCGAGGAAGGGAACCGGCCCGCCCTACCAGAATCCGAGGCGTGGACCGACATCGGAGGCACGGGGGTCGGGCCGGTCGGCCGCCACGCTGGCGACCGTGAAATAGCGGGGGCGGGATTTGAACCCGCGATCTTCGGGTTATGAGCCCGATGTGCTACCGCTGCACCACCCCGCAGTCTGGTCTAGGGCGTGCCCTCGGCGGGGCTCGCCAGCTTGAGGCTCTTGAGGACGTTGGCGATGGTGTTGCTCGTGGGTTGGTTGTGCGCGTGATACCGCAGGGCGTACATGTCGCCCGTGATGGTGTTGGCACCGGCACGGATGAAGACGCCGCGCACGTACCGCTCCTTCGGCTTGTTGATGTCGATGGCGACGACCGATCCGTTGGCGTCCGCCACGACCTTGGAGCCGGCGAGGTCCGCCATGTCCGAGGCGTCGCTGGCCTCGCCCTGCTGCGCCTTGAGGTAGTTCCCGGCGTTGGCCGTGGCGATCGTCCCGAACAGGATGACGCCATCGAACCCCGCCATGTCCAACGTTGCACCGTTAACGGCCGTGCCCGCCGACGCCGCGCCCGCCGCCTGTAGCGTGAGCGAGTTCTCCTCGAGTCCTACCGCTGCCATGTTGGCCTCCTTGCCGCGGCGATCCGCCGCTGCTTACTTCTTGCCCGCCGACTTCTTGCCCGCCGACTTCTTGCCCGCCGACTTCGTTTCGCCGTTGTCTTCGCTTGCCCCGGGCTTCGCTGGTTCTTCCGCGTCCTCCCGCTCAACCTCGTCCTCGGCGTGCGCCGGCGCTGACAGCGTCGCACGCTCCTGGCCACGCCGACCATCCGCACGTTCCGGAGCCTGGCGTGCCGCCGTCTCGATCGAGCTCGCGTAGCCCGCCGCCACGAAGCGAGCGGCCTCCGTCTCGTCCGGCCAGTCGATCTCGTCGCCCGGCTTGTAGCTGAAGTTGGTCCCGGCGATCGACGTGAGGAACTTGATCCGCATGGCTGTCTCCTGAATGGGTCCGGCCCGCTGTGGCGGACCGGACCCCCGCGATTCACCTCAACTGGGCAGAGTGGTCGCCACCCGACTACGGGTGGACAAGGTGCTTGATGGGGTTCGTTCCCGCGTCGAGGAGCTTGCCGTCGGCGCGAATGAAGCCGACGAAGCCGACCTGGAACTTCTCGGCGGCGCGCTCCGTGAGCCGGACCATGACCATGTTCTTGACGCGGCGGATGAGGTACTTTCGGAAGGCGCCGTAGACGATGGAGCGATTGCCCGAGGCCATGCTGGCCATGAACGTGTTGATCGAGTAGGGCTTGTCCAGGAGCAGACCCGGAGCGCCGCCGGCCATGCCCGCGTTCATCGCCGGCATCCAGATCGGGCGGCCCTGCGAGTCAAGGAGCTTCCGGAGGGCACCGAACGTGCTGGTGTTGAACTGCCACTCGCAGCCCTCCCAATACGCGGGGTCGATCGAGATCTGGAGGTCGACGAGCTCGCCGTACGTCACGGCCGTGCCCGAGGCCGCGGTCTTGCCGAGCACCGAGGCGGGGACCACGCCCTGGGGCTGGTTGGCGTTGTTGCCCAGCGTCCAGCGGCGGTTGAGGATGCGACCCAGCCGCTCGGCCATCATTTCCGTGAGCAGGCCTTCGATGTTGACGCCGGAGTCCTGGATGAGCTGGATGGGCAGGTAGATGATCTTCGTGGAGAACAGGTAGCTCTTCACCATGATCTGGCCGAAGATGCTGGGCGAGTCCTCGGTCGTGGCCGTGTTCTCGTCCACCTGCTCGCCTTCGTTGCTGGTGTCGTTGACCGTCGGCCACGGAATGTCGGCACCGGTCTCGGTGTCGAGCACGCGTGCCTTGGTCTGGAGGACCGCGGCAAACGACTTCATCGCCCTCTCGATCTCGGTGAAGGTGGCGGCGGGAACGGTGAAGCCGCCGGTCTGGCCGGTGAGCGCCGACAGCGCGCGCACCTCGGGATCGTCCGCGGGGAGGCTCCGTTGCCCCATGTGCATGACGTCCTGGTCGTCCTGCCCGAGTCGGTTCATGCCCACGCGCAGCCAGCGCTTGTAGGTCTTGGAATACCGCTTCGCCTCTCGCTTCCGCTCGCGCTGTTCGGGCGTCTCCTCGTCTTCATCCCCGTCGTCGTTCGGCTTGATGGTGCCGCGCTGCGTCCGCGATTCGCCAGGCTTGTCCAGCGACGCGCCGAGCTCGGCCTGCTTCTTGAGCAAGTCGCACCGCTTCGTCAGCGAGACGATGTTGTCCTGGTGCGCCTTGAGCTCGACCTCCTCGTCCTTCGTGAACTCGCGGTCCTCAGTGGCGACCTTTGCCACCAGCTGGTCCGCGGCGTCGCGTGCCCTCTGCCGTTCGCCGTCGTACTTGTCGAGAACCTTGCTGATGTCGAGCGTGATCATCCGTGACATGGGGCTTTCTCCAAGCCGCTGCCGTGCGGCATTCGTCCACAGCGCGCCAAACCTAGACCGCGCGCGGGTGCCGGTCTACTTGCCGGTCCACAGCGCCACGCGCGTGCGATAGGCGCTGATCAATCGATCGCGGCGCGAGCGGGCATCGGCGGGGGCGTCCTTGCCCACGCGCCGCTTCCCGTCGGCCAGAATGTCGGTGAGTGCTCGCACGTCGCCGCGGGCCTCGACGCTCGTGTCGGTGTACGCCGGGAACGCCACGACGGAGACCTCGAAGAGATCGACCGCGATGAGCTCGCGGCGAAGGACCGCGACGCCGTCCTTCGTCTCCTTTGTCCAGGTGTCGTCGATCGTGTTGAACCCGAAGCTCATGCCGGTCAGGTCGCCGCGCTTCACGCTCACGATGAGGTCGCGTCCATAGCTCGTGTCGGGAACGGAGATGTCAACCTTGAGGCCCTTGTCATCCTCCGCGATGTCGAGCGTCTTGGCCGAGCGACGGCCGATGATCTGGACCGTCGTGTGGTGACCCATCGCGCGCACGTCGTCGCCACGCTTGAGCGATTCGCTGAACGCGCCCTTTCGGATGAACTCCCGGAACCCGCCCAGGTCCTCGCTCAGCGTGCCGAAGACAGCCCCGTACCCGCTGAGCGTGGCGATCCGACCGTCCTGGTGCTTCTCCAGCTCACGCAGTTGCAGGCCGGCGGCATAGCGCCGTTCGCAGCGTCGCTCGATGTTCACCGGCATGGGGCACCCACTCGCCTGTCCACGGCGACGCGAAACTAGGCGCGTCAGCCGCTCTGGGCGACTTTGTCGTCCGTCTTTGGCTCGGGCTGACCCGAGGCGTCGGACGGCCCGCCGCCCCCGCTCCCCTTCTTGATCCAGGCGTCGATGAGCCTGTCCCGCTGCTCCTCGGTCGGGAGCGGCATGTTCGACGACTGCATCCAGAACGTGCGGCCGCGGCCGTCGGGAACGTGGTTCAGGTTCTCGCGATCGCGGATCTCGTCGGGCGAGATCGATCCCGTGCGGACGAGCCGCTCGTAGAGCTGGCCGCGCGTGTTCGCGTCCATCTGGATGATCGCCTGCGTGAGGTGCTCGGCGTAATAACGCTCCATTTCCTCCTCGCTAAAGAGCTTCCAGACGAGCTCCTGCTCGAGGGCCTCGACCCACGGCGCGAGCGTGTCGCCCAGGAAGTCGAGGCTCTGCTGCTCGATGTTGTTGTTCGTGGCGCGGAGCAGGTGACCGATCTTGTGCGGGGGCACGCCGAACCAGCGGGCGATGTCCTCGACGCGGAAGTAGGAGGTCTCGACGAACTGGGCGTCCTCGAGCGGCATCGACGAGGAGTTCCACTTCATCCCCTCTTCGAGGATGAGCGGCTTGCCGCTGTTGGCGCTCCCGCCGTACACGGCCTGGAAGCTCTCGCGGAGGTTCTTGGTCCCTTGATCACCGAGCTTTTTGGGGTGCTCCAGGACGCCGCTCGGACGCAGGCCGTTGCGCAGGAGTGTGCCGGCGAACTCGTCGGCGGCCATCGCCGCGCCGATCGTCTGCCGCGCGTGGCCAACCACGGAGAGGCCGCACACGCCGTCGAATGAGAGGCCAGGAAGGTGGAGGATGTCGCGCTTGAGCAGCGTCACGGGGACGCCGTCGGTGACCACGCGATAGCGGAGGTCACCGCCCTCGCGGACCGGCGTCACGCGTTCGGACTCGATCGGGACGATCGCCTGCACCTTGCCATCGCGGCGGCGGACGATCTCGGCGTAGCCGTTCCCCCAGAGGAGGGCGCCGGTCATGAGCGCGGACCGCAGCGAGAACGAGGACATGTCGGGGTTGGGCCGGAGCTTGAGGAGCCGGTACAGCGAGTGCGACGTCGCCCGCACGCGACCCTCGTCCGTCCGCTCGTACACGATGAGCGGCATTCGGGCGATGGCGTTGGAGATCACGCGGACGCAGGCGAAGACCGCGCCGACCTTGAGCGAGCTTCGCGGCGTCACGCTCTTGCCCGAACCAGCCGTCCCGCCGCTCAGGAGCTCCGCCAACTGTGCGGCGGTGATGGGCTTGGAGGGGTCCTCGATGCTCCGCGTCTCGCTCCCGGCGGGCGGGACGACGGAGTACGACCGTGCGTCAAGGCCTGGGCCGGTGATCGTGGTGCTGCTCATAGGGTCAGGACTCCGCGCTGCTCATACACCGATGGGGCCGCATCGCCGACACTAGCACGTCCCAGCGCGTTCACCAACGCGGCCATGCCGTCGATGCGGGCCGTCGAGGCCTTCTTCGTGAACCGCTCGTTGCCGTTCACGTCGACGATCACCGCCACGTTCTCGGCCATCCAGCGCAGCACGGGGTTCCCGCCGTGGACGAGGCGCGCCTGGAGCACGAGGTTCTTGAGCTCGCCCGTGGGCGGCGCGACGTTCTTGATGACCTGTTGGAACTCGACCATGTTCAATCCGAGTTCCCGCAGCTCGTCCGCGAGGTGGGTGGCGTTGTACGGGTCATACGCGATCTCGCGGACCTGGAACGCGCGGGCCCAGCGGTCCAGGATCAGGCTCCTCACCGCTGAATACTGGATGACGTTGCCCGGGGTGAGCGTGAGGTGGCCGGCCTTCGCCCACTCGCGATAGGGCACCCCGTCACGACTCTCCTTGAGCGCGATGCCCTCCTCCGGGACGAAGAAGTGCGCGAGCACCAAGTAGCGCGGCTCCTCGGCCTCGTCGCGGAAGAGCGCCACCGCCGCGGTGATGTCCGACCGCTTCGAGAGATCGAGCCCGATCCAGCAAGGCAGGTGGGCCAGCGCGACCGGGTCAACGGGGCCGCCGCACGCGTCCCACCGATCCATGTTTATCCAGTTCGTCTTCGCGTTCGTCCAGATGTTCAGGTTGTAGCGCTTGAGCTGGACCTCCTTCGAGGGGTCCTCCCTCGCCTCGGCCAGCCGCGACCGCATGTCGGCGGGCTTGACCGACTTTCCCCAGCCCGGATTCGCCCGCTTCCAGGTCGACTCCCGGCGCCAGTCGTCCTCCGGTGCCGCCTCGTAGATGACGACGAGGCGGTCGTTGATCCGGCTCTTGCCCTCGAGGATGCGCTTGTCGACCATGTACTCGCGGCGTCCGATCGAGTTGAGGTCGTCGCCCGCGGTGGAGATCACGACGAAGAGCGGCTGCCGGCGGGCGCCCGACCCCGTGGTCATCTTGTCCCAGAGGTCGGCGTCACGCATCTCGTGGAGCTCGTCGAAGATGACGCCGCTGGGATTGAGCCCGTCCTTGTTGCCCGGCAGGCTCGAGAGCGCCTGCAGCGATGACAGCGTCTCGGGGTAGAGGATCGCGCGGGTCCGCACCGAGTTGAAAACCTGGCACATCGCTGCGAGCTCTGGCGAGGCCTCGACCATCCGCGCCGCGTCCTTGAACACGATCGAGGCCTGCTCGCGGTCGTTGGCGATGAGGTACACCTCGGCGCCCGGCTCGTTGTCCGCGAAGAGCAGGTAGAGCGCGATGCCGGCGGCGAGCAGGCTCTTGCCGTTCTTCCTGGGGATCCACAGGTCGAGCCGGCGGAACCACCGCATCCCGTCGGGACGTTTCCAGCCGAAGAGCCGCCGGAGGATGCGGCGCTGCCAGGGATCGAGCACGAGCGGCTGACCGGCCCACTCGCCCTTGGTGTGGCTGAGGAAGAGCGTGAAGAACTGGCAGACCCGATCCGCCGCGGCGGCGTCGAACCACGCCCCCTTGCCCGGGGAGCGGCCGCCGTCAGGCTCCGGCCCCCGTCGCCGGCTTGCCGCCCGCGAAGAAGGCTTTCTTGAGCTCATGGACGTCTCCCTTGCTCGTCTTTTCGGCGGCGACGTGGATGCGGCTGCGTGCCGAGGGCGTCAGGCCGAACTCCCGCTCGATGGCCAGCAGCTCGCGGGCCAGGCGCATCGCCAGCGAGGTCTCGGCGAACGTCACGAAGCGGATGATCCGGCCCGGCTTCTTCGCGTCGCCGGTCTCCGCCCGCACGGGATACGAGCGGCCGTTCTTCTCCACGAACGCCAGGCAGTCCCGCCACATGACGATCAACTGGCAATAGCGCGAGAGGGCCTCGCCGTCGACCGACCGGGCGAGCCCGATGCGGGCGAGGCCGGGCACGATCTGCTGCCACACTGTGCGGGCACGATCGTCCAGGTGCGCGGGCATGTCCGGCTCGCCCGGTGGCGGGATCGGCTCGCTCGTGTTGAGCGGCCGCCCGCCCGGATTCCCGGACACGAGCTTGAGGATGGTCGGCTTTGGCGCTGGTCCACGGCGTCCCATGGTACTAACCTAGGCGATCCCGGTCCGGGCGCACTCGATTTTCAAAACCTGCGCGCGCGCAGATGACGGGCCCCGCTGCGGTCCCCTGAGGACCTCCCAGAGAAAACCCACCCCCTCCCCCCCGCGCCGCGTGCCGCCAGCGTCGTCGGGCGAGGCCGTGGCATGGTCTGGGTGCTCGGCTGGCCCGTCCGTCGGGGCGCGTCTAGTCTCGCCGGCGCGGCAGCGTGGACGCCGCTGGAGAGCACCCATGGCCGACATCACCCCAGTTACGCCGTCGATCGCTGGCGTCAATCCTGGCCCAGTCGCCGCGGCCGGAGGCGGCGACGCCGTGCCGAATCCACGCGGCAACGTGCTGATCAGGGTCGACAACGCCGCCGGCCTGTCTATGAACGTGACCATCAACCCGGGACCGACTACAACTCGACCGGGCGATGGCACGTTTCCGAACATGACACTCTTGGCCCAGGTCGTCGCGGTGCCCGCGGGCCAGACCCGCGTCATCGGCCCCATCCCACCCGCCTTCAACGACGCCAACGGCAAGGTGCAGGTCAGCTATTCGACGGCAACGTCGGTCACGATCTCGGCGCTGCAGCTCCCCTGATCGTGTTGGCCAGGCGGGTGAGCGCCTTGCGGGCGTGCCCGTCCTTGGCCGTCTTCCTCATGTGGCAGCGTTCGCACAGCCCACGCAGGTTGCCCATGTCATCGGTGCCACCGTTGGCCTTGGCCTTGATGTGGTCGACGTGCTTGGATGGGTTGCGGTGGCACGCCATGCAGAAGGGGTCGCGTGCCAGAACGAGCTTCCTGAGCCTGCGCCACACCGAGCCGTAGCCCCTCGATGTCGATGATCCCGTCGTGGTTCGCCACGCTGGAGCGTTGGCCGTGGCCGCCTTGGCGTGGGCCGGACAGTACCGCTGCTCGGTCAGGGCGTGGCATCCGGCGTGGTTGCAGGGGTGCATGGGCTTGCGGGGCATGGAGCATCCTCGATTGCGATCCCGCGTTCTTGGGCGATCTCGGCCCACGTGCGGCCATCACCGTCGAGCCTAGCCGGTTGTCCCGTGAGGGTCTGCCACCTGCGGATGGCGACGTCGACGAAGATCGGTTCGAGCTCCATCCCGAAGCAGCAGCGCCCGAGCTGCTCCGCCGCCACCATCTGCGAGCCCGATCCGCTGAATGGCTCGAAGCACACGTCGCCCCGCCGTGTGTGCTTGCGCATCGGTCTGGCGAAGACCTCGACGGGCTTTGGTGTGGGGTGCTCGATGCCCACGGGCCTGGCCTTTCCCTCCCAGTCGAGCTCCCACGCCGACGACGCGTCCTTGAGCAGGGCGATGAGCTGGGCCTTGGTGAGCTGCTCGAGCTGGATCTCGCTCCCGACGGGTGTCCAGACGGAGCCGTGGTCGTGCCGGCTGTCGTGCGGAGGCTTGCTCCCCTGCACCCATCCCATGAGGCAGAGCTCGTGCCGGTAGTGCCAGAAGACGGAGCCGAACACGGGCGTTGGCTTGATCCACACGATCTGCTGATGGTCGAGGATGCCAAGCGCCCTCCAGGCCGCGATGAGCTCCGGCAGCCGCTTGTGCGCGTGCCAGCAATAGATCGCGGCGTTGGGCGACACCACGCGGACGACGTTGGCAAAGACGCCGCTGAAGAACGCCGAGGCGTCCTCGATGTCCACCTCGCGGTAACTGCCGGACCAGTCCTTGCCGCGATCGCCGGCCCGGACTCCGGTGTAGTCGACGATGTACGGCGGGTCTGTGGCGACGAGTGCGGCCCGACGCCCGCCCATAAGCCGGTCCACGTCGCTCGCGTCCGTCGAGTCCCCGCAGAGCAGCCGGTGCGCGCCCATCGTCCAGAGCTCGCCGGGCATGGTCACGGCGGCTGCCAGGGGCTCCGGGGCAAGGTCCTCGACCGCGGGCTCGTCGTCGCTCGTGGCCGCGAGCGCCTCCAGTTCGTCGCTGGTCCAGCCGGCGGCGGCGACGGCGTCGGCGGGAAGCGATGCGATGATCTGCCTCAGGGCGGCATCGTCCCAGCGAGAGAGCTCAGCTGTGCGGTTGTCAGCGATGGAGTACGCGGCGCGGTCCACGCCCGCGAGCTCCGAGCGGGTGGCGGCGATGTGCGTCCAGCCCAGCGCCCGGGCTGCTTCGAGTGTGCCGTTGCCAGCGACCACGACGCCGGCGGGATCGATCACGATGGGCTTCTGCTGGCCGAACCGCTGCAGCGACGCCTTGATGGCCTCGATGCTCCGCTCGTCGTGGATGCGGGCGTTGGCGGGGTCGGCGGAGATGCCCGCGATGGGCGTCGCGAGCTCACGAAGCGCCGGGGCGATGGTTGAGACCTTTCGACGTGCCATTCTGGCCCTCCTTGGCGACCACGATGACGAGCCCGAGCTCACGCACGACCAGGTCCGCGTCCCTCACGCGGATGGTCCTCACCCCGCTCAGCCAGCGACCGAGAACCGAGCGGTCGATGCCGGTTCGTTCCGCGAGGTCACAGATGTGCATCCCGCGACGGTCCAGCTCTCTCGCCACCACCACGGCGATCGGGTCCACTCCATTAGTTAGGGCGATGCCGCCCGCTGGTCGCACCAAAACGTGCCACCGTGGCGCATAACGCGAAAGGGACGCGATCCGCTCGCTCGCTGTCCGGAATCACGGCGGACCGAGAACGATGCGGCAGGGACGCCCGCGGAGGCTCTGGCCATGCGCCTGGTTCCCGCTGACGAGCCGTTCAGATCGCCGCCTCCACCTCTCCCGCTGATCGAACTCTGTGTCCTAGAACCTGCAACTGGGCGGGTTCTCGCTCGATTTTCGTTGCGTGTTTCGGCTGGCGCTGCTGTAATGCCGCCCATGCAAACCCTCTCCCCCGGCGCTCCGGGAGTGGGCATGGACGCACCTCCGTCGAATGGTCCCGTCGCCGGCCGCATCGAAGCGGCGCCGACGGAACTCGCCAAGGCCGTCAACGCCTGGCTGGACTATCTTCGCGCCCGCGGCAAGAAGCCTCGCAGCATCGAAGCCTTCCGCCAGGTGGTCGAGCGGGCGGGCCGCGAGCTCGGATGGTCCAGCATCGGCGACATCACGTTCGAGGCGGTCACGGCGTGGCTGGGAAGCCAGCCGTGGAAGGGCACGACGTACAACCGGAACCTCTCCGCGTTCCGGTCGTTCTCACGGCACCTGACCCAGTGCGGGAGGTTCGCGGCGGACCCGCTCGAGGGCGCCGAGCGGGCGCACGACGATGGGGGCGATGGTGCCAGGGCCGCCACCGTCGATGAGGCCCGCCGAGTCATCCTGCGAGCCTGGGTCCGCGACCAGTCCGATCGCCGCTGCAAGGGGAACCGCGCCTTGTACTGGCTGTGCTTGTTCGCGGCGGCGTGCCGGCTCGATGAGCCCGCCCGCTGGCAGCGACGGCACCTGATCCTCGACCACGAGCATCCGCACGTGCTGTGGACCGGCGACATCAACAAGAACCACAAGCGTCAGGAGGTCGCCCTGACGCCCGAGCTCGTCGGGCTTCTCCGCGAGCACCTCCGGGGCATCGACCTCGAACGCGAGGCCGCCGGCCTGCCGCGGGCCGGGCCGGACGATCCCGTGTTCCCGAAGGTGCCGTCGAAGGGCACGTTCGTCAAGGATCGTGACGCCGCCGGGATCGCCGCCCAGGACTACCGGGGCCGCGGCTTCTCGCCGCATTCGGCTCGGAAGTTCTTCTCGACGGTGCTGACGGCCCAGGGCGTGCCGGAGAAGATGGTGGACCGGCTCATGCGGCACTCGGGGCGGGTGGAGCATCGCTACTACGACCCGCCGCTCGCGGAGCAGGCCGCGGCGGTCGCCAAACTGCCGAGGCTCTGGCCCGAGCAATCCGGTCCTCGGGCTCCGCGAACCCCGCCCCCCGGGTCGGGCGGATGTGGAATTGTGGATAACTTCCCTCTTGACTTGACAAGCCGGGTAGGGATAGCCGAAGATGGGTCCGGCGCTCCGGTACGGTCTCCAGAACAAACGATCTCGACCGACCGCCCTGGCCCTGTGCCCCCTCCGCCGGAGCGCCACTTCTGCGGTAGCGCGGGGCTAGGACGAGAGGTCGAGAATTTGGTGCGGGCGGCCGGGCAAGGCCGCCCCGAGCATGAGCGACGGAGTTCAGACCCGTCGCATTATGCGTCCCGAAATCGGCATTCCTCCATCACCGATCGCGGCACAGCGCCTCGACGACAATGGCGACGCGAAGATCGCAGCCTCGGGCGCAACACCGACGACTTAGCCGGCGATGATCCACAGCCCCGCGCCGGCGGCGAGCAGCAGTGCGCCCATGATCGCCAAGACCGGCAGCAGCAGCCGTCGTCCGCCGAGCACCCCCGCCAAGCCCGCCTTGAAGGCCATGTTCGCCATGGCCGCCAGCAAGATCGCGCGCGTCGCGGTGGCGCTCGAGACGGTGTCGGCAGCCGCGAGTTTCGCCGTCGAAAGCGTGATCGCGTCCATGTCCGTGAGGCCTGAGAGTATCGCGACGACGTAGAGCCCCTGAGCGCCCGCCACGTCGCGCCCGAACGCCACGCCGAGCAGCACGATCGCGTAAAGCCCGGCAAAGACGAGCGCCCCGCGCAGGCCGGCGGGGTTCTCGTGCTCGCCTCGCTCGGAAGGGCCGGGCTGCGCCCGAACCAACATCACACCCGCCGCACAGATCGCCGTCAGGAATACGACCGCGAGCGGGGAGGCCGCTTCGAGCGCGAGGGGCTTGTCGGTGAGCCAGATGAGGAAGAACACCCGAGGAAACACGATCGCGGAAGAAAGCGCGATCATGAGGCAGGCGGTCGTGACTGCGCCGCCGCCGCGGACGCGGCGTGCTGCCGCCGCCGTTGTCGCCGTGCTCGAAACGAGCCCGCCCAGCACGCCGGCAAGCAGCGCTCCCGCTCGTGCTCCTAGCAACTTAAGCGCGACATAACCGGCCAGACTGATGCCCGACACGAGCACCACAACCTGCCAGATCTGTCGAGGATTGAGCGCTGCATACGGCCCATAGCCCTTGTCGGGCAGCACGGGCAGGATGACAAAGGCGATCGCCGCAAAGAGCAGGATCGCGCGGATGTCCGCTTCCCCGACCCGTGCCGCCAGCCCGTGCAGCCGTCCCTTCGAGTGAAGCAGCGCTGCCACCGCCACACCCAGCCCCAGCACGATGACCGGCGGCTGCACCACCGTCAGCGCTCCGATCCCGAACATCGCGAGCACGGCGACCTCGGTCGTGATCCCCGCGTCGCGCGCCGGATCCTGCCGAAGCAGGATCGCATTGCCCATCGCGAGCGTCGCGGCGAGCGCGATGAGCCCCGCGCCGATGGTCCACCCGCCGAATCGCTCCGCGAGCAGCGCCGAGGCCGCGCCGAGCAGCGCCACGAGCGGGAACGTGCGAATCCCCGCTAGTTTCGAGCCCGCGTGCTCACGCTGAAGTCCCACGAGCAGGCCCAGCCCCAAGGCGATCCCCAGCGATTGCACCGTCGAGTCCATCAACAGAGCCTATCGCACGACCGCCTTCGATGCCTCGGCGCTTGTCGGGTGACGACGGCCGGGCCTCAGGCGCTCACGCCAAAGAACCTTCGCGTATTCTCGTCAATCGTCCGGCAGAACTCCTCCCACGCCACACCCTTGATCGCTGCGAGTTTCCGCGCGGTCACCGACGCCATCCACGGCTCGCAGGGTCGCACGCCGCGATGCGGGTCGGGCGAGAGGAACGGCGCGTCGGTCTCGATCATCATGCGCTCCAGCGGCACCAGCGCCGCCGCGGCCTGCACGTCCGCCGCGTTGCGATACGTCACGACGCCCGTGAATGAGATCATCGCGCCGAAATCCAACACCCCCCGCGCCTCGTCCGGCGTGCCCGTGAAGCAATGAAAGACGAACCGCGACGGATCGAGCCGCGTCCGACGCAAGATCGGCAACAGGTCCGCGAACGCCTCGCGGCAGTGGATCACGATCGGTAGATCGATACCGCCGGTCGCCGAGCCCATTCGACCCGGGCCACCCTCGCGCGCACTCTCGATGAATCCCAACTGCTCCGAGAGCACGCGCCGCTGAACCTCCGCGCCGGGCTCCTTGTAATGGTTGTCGAGCCCCAGTTCGCCCCACGCCACGCACTTCGCGTCCCGCGCCACCAGTCGCAGGTTCTCCCACTCATGCGGCCCATCATCCGAATACAGCGGATGCACCCCTGCCGTACACCACACGTTCGCGTGAGACTTCGCGACCCCTAGCGCCGCGAGGCAATCCTGCGTGGTCGTTGAGATCGTGATCGCCCCGCCGATGCCCTGCGCCGCGGCCCGCGCCAAGACCTCCGGCACCTTGCCCGCGAACTCCGGAAACGTCAGATGACAATGCGTGTCGATCACGCCAGAGCGTAGCCGTCCCCTCGAAACGAGAGCCTCTTGAGCCGATCGCGCGAGCGGTCGATGCCGTCCCTCGATCTCTCGTCCCCTCCAGCATTCCTTCTCCCCCGGCCGATATTCCTCCCATGCTCCGGCCCGGACATGTGGTCATTCTCTGCGCGCTCGCACTCCTCTCCATCGGGCTGGTGATGGTCACCTCCGCCGGCCTCACCGTCGAGCCCGTCGAGACCCTCCCCGTCGGCGACGCCCTCGCCGCCGTGCCTGTTCCGCCCGACTCCACCACTCACTCCGTGACGCACTCGCTCTTTCGCGTGGCCACCTCCCGCCCCGCCATCTACATGGCCCTCGCCGTTGCCGCGCTTATCGCCGGCTCCCTTCTCCCCATCCGCGCCCTCGCGGATCGCTTCTCGTCCGCGCCCACCACGAGCCGCGGCCCGCTCCTCTTCCTCGCCCTCGGCACGGGCCTCATCCTCGCCGTCGTCGCGACCTCTTTCATCCCTGGGCTCGGCCGCGTCGTCAACGGCTCCGCACGCTGGGTCCGCATCCCCATGCTCGGAGGCCTCTCCTTCCAGCCCTCCGAACTCGCCAAGTGGGGGCTCGCGCTCCTCATCGCTATCTACGCAGCCTCGCAGCGCCACCTCATGCACCGCTTCTGGCTCGGCCTCGTTCCCGGCCTCCTCGCCGCGGGCATCATCGTCGCCGCCGTCGCCCTCGAAGACCTCGGCACGGGCGTCCTCATCGGCCTCGTCGCCTGCACGGTCCTCCTTGCCGCCGGCGCACGCCTCTGGCACTTCCTCGCCTTCATCCCCCCCGCCGCCGCGGGCTTCGTCGTGCTCGTGCTTTCTAATCCCTATCGCCTCACCCGCCTCCAGACCTTCCTCGACCCCTACGCCGACCCCAAGAAAACCGGCTACCACATGATCCAGTCCCTCGGCGCGGTCGCCAACGGCGAGGGCTTCGGACGCGGGCTGGGGTTCGGCCTCCAGAAGTTCGGCTACCTCCCCGAGGACACCACCGACTTCCTCTTCGCCATCATCTGCGAAGAACTCGGCATCGCCGGCGCGGCCGTCGTGGTCTCGCTCTATGCCGCGCTGCTCTTCGCCGCCGTCGTCGTCATCCGCCGCACCGAATCGCTGCTTCTCAAACTCATCACCCTCGGCATCATCACCACCGTCGGCGTCCAGGCCCTCGTCAACCTCGCCGTCGTCACCGGCCTCGCCCCCACCAAGGGCATCGCCCTCCCCCTCGTCAGCGCCGGCGGCACCGGGTGGATCCTCACCGCCTTCTGCCTCGGCATCGTCGTCGCTATCGACCGCGCCGCACCGCGCAACGAGCCGGAACAGTCGCACACCCCACACCCCTCTCTCGCATGAACCGCTTCCTCTTCGCCGGCGGGGGCACCGGCGGCCACATCTACCCCGCGCTCGCCATCCTCGAACACCTCCACCAGCCGCACCTCTTCCTCGTTTCAACTCGCCCCATCGACGCCCGCATCCTTGCCGCCGCGAGCGAGCCCTTTGAGGCGCTGCCCGCGCAGCCGATTGCGCTCCGTCCCCGCGCCCTGCTCCGATTCCTTCGCTCCTGGGGCCCGTCGGTCCGTGCGGTCCGCCGACTCATCCACGAATCCCGCGCCCGCGGCGAATCGCCCCACCTCGTCGCCATGGGCGGATTCGTCGCCGCGCCCGCCGTCCAAGCCGCCCGCGCCGAACGCGTGCCCATCACGCTTGTGAATCTCGACGCGGTCCCCGGCAAGGCGAATCGTTGGATCGCCCGCCGCGCCACCACGATTGTCTCGTCCGCCGCGATGCCAGGGTTCGATTGGCCGCGCGTGCCGCCGATCGTCCGCGCCGCCGCCCGCGCCGGCCAGCCTCCCGCTGCATGCCGCACCGCCCTCGGCCTCGATCCCGCTCGCCCGACGCTTCTCGTCACCGGCGGCAGCCAGGGCGCGCGGTCCATCAACTCACTCCTCATCGAGATCGCCCGCTGCGAACCCGCCGCGCTCGCCGGCTGGCAGATTCTTCATCAGACGGGCCGAGATGAGGATGACACGGTCCGTGCGGCATATTCCGCCGCGTCTGTCCCCGCCATCGTCGCGCCGTTCATCGATCGCATGGCCGCCGCGTGGGGCGCCGCTGATCTCGCCGTCTGCCGATCCGGCGCGAACACCGTCGCCGAGGCCTGGGCCAACGCCGTCCCCTGCCTCTTCCTTCCGTATCCCTTCCACCGCGACCAGCACCAGCGTCTCAACGCCGTGCCGCTCGTCGATGCCGGTGCCGTCGCGCTCGCCACCGACCGCATCGACCCCGCGGCCAACATGCAGGACGCCGGCCAGACGCTCATCGCGCTCCTCCGCGACCCCGCCCGCCGCGCACGCATGAAAGCAGCCTTCGCCGCACTCGGCCCCGCCGACGGAGCGGCCCGTGTCGCGGCGATACTCAAGGCTGAGTAAGCCCTGCGAGCGGCGCGGGCCAAAACTGGCCACGTCACCGCGTCTCGTGTCGTACCATCAGGCATGGTCCAGAACGTTCCTCAACGGTCTTGGCGCGTCGTCGTCCATCGCGACGAAGATGGTGCATGGTGCGCGGACGTTCCCGCCATGCCGGGATGTGTGTCTAGTGGAGTAACGCGAGCGGAGGCGATCGACAACATCCGCGAGGCCATCCAAATCTGGCTTGAAACCCAGACAGACCTGGGTCGACCGATCCCCCATACCGACGTTGATGTCGAGGTCGTCGCGGTCAGCCCATGATCCAATGGTGAAAGAGCGAGCAAGCACGGAGAGCGACTCATGATCCCTCTCGTGTCCACGCGCGAGGCGATCTCGGCTTTCACTCGCGCGGGCTTTGTGTATCTCGATGGCCGTGGGAAGGGCAGTCATCACGTCATGGTCCGGGCTCAACCGCCCGCGACTCTGGTCATTCCTGAGCGGCGTGAGATCCCCCGAGGCACGCTTCGATCACTCCTTCGAGCGGCGGACATCTCGCCCGAGGAGTTCATCACGCTGCTCCGAGGCTAGCAAAGACAGCACCTTTCGGTCCTCACGCCGCCGCGGTTACAATCCCCCCGATGCCCGACGCCGCTCCCATCGCCGCCTCCGCGCACGCCGGCGTTGCCGTGGTCTGGCACGCCTCCCCCACGCTCGATACCAGCAAACTGCTGGCCGCGCTCGCCAAGGGCGGGCTGCGGGTCATCAACGTGCGCGGCCCGTTCCAGGCGCTCGCCGAACTCCGCGTCGCGCAGCGCGCGCGCGCCGATGCTCTTGAGGCCGCTCCTTCCGGAACGGGTCGCGGCAACGCGCGCGTCAGCGGCCACACGCCGACCCCGGCGCTGGTCATGGTCGATCCTGCCGACCCTGCCGAGGCGCTCCAACTTCACGAGGCCGTGGCTCGTTACGTCCCCGGCGTCAAGGCGTGGTTATTTGGACCCGGCGCGAACCCGCGGCTGCGTCCCGTCGTTGAATCTGATGTCGAAGCATGGTCGACCCGGGCAACTCCCGCCGTCGGACCCGTCCGGACCGAGCCGCCAAGAATGGTAGTTCCGGAGCGGCGCGTGGAACGGCGGGTGGACATGCCCACCGACCCCCCGCTGCGGCTGACGGGTTCGCTGGAATCGGATATCGGACGAGCCGATGGAATGATGGAGTCCAAGGGACCGGGCGTGGCAGGCGCGACGACCGGAAACTCCGGCGCTAGCGCGAGCAAACCGCTATTGACGCCGGAAGAGTTGGAACTGTTGCTCGGTGATGGCCGGAGTTAGTTGATCGATGAAGGCCAACGGGACACATTTTGATGGCACGGACGGCGCGACGGGCTCGCCGCAGCGTGTCATTCTCGTCGGTCGCACGGGTCTGGACGCGAAGTTGCGGTTGGACACAGAGGTCGAGGTTGTGCGCACGCGGAGCGCCCTGGAGGCCGTGGGCGAGGTCGGCGAGCCGGGGGGCGCTTCGCCGGTGGTGATTGTGTCAGCGGACGCGGATCCGGCGCTGGCTCGCGGGCCGGATGGGAAGGTGATCGAGGACCCGCATCGGGCGGCGGAGTTCCTCGCCGCGCTGAGGCGCGTGGAGCCGACGGTGCGCATCTTGCGTGTGGAGGCGGCGGACGGCTCGGCCCCGGCGCGAGCGGGCTATGACGGGATTGTGGATGCGCAAACGCCCGCCGAGGCGCTGCGAGAGACGATCCGCGGCACGTCGCCCGCGGCGCGAGTGGCGGACGCGGCCCGAGCGCTCGACGCGGCGCGCGGCATGGAGACGGCACACAAGACCGAGGCCCATCGGAGCGACGCGGCGAGATTCATCGAGCCGACGCGATTCTTCGATCCGGCGCTCGACCCCGAGCCGGCACGCGCGCAGGATTCGACATCCGACGCCGATCCGTCGCGCCGGCCGGTGGTCGAGGTTCGCGCTGACGAAGCGACGGCGCTGCTCGACGCGATGGCTCCGAGGACCGAGATCGGCGACGAACCGGTGGCCCGATTGCTCGCGCTCGGGCGTGACATCACGGATGCCGCCATCGAGTTGATCCGTCGTCGTCTGGGCGGGCGGGTGGTTGAACTGATCGCGGGTGCCGGACCCGCCGGCGCGAGTGAGGCGGCGGTGACCTGGCGAGGCCGCGTGCTCGGTCGGATTCGCGGAGTGGGCGTCTCGACGGACGAGTTGTTGCCGCACGCGGCATGGCTCGGGATGTGGCTGACGCTCCGCGATCAGCAGTCGCAGTTGCGCGAGGCGGCGTTCACCGACCCGCTGACGGGCGCGCAAAACCGCCGATTCTTCGATCAGTTCCTCGCGAGCGTGATCGAGCAGGCGCGGCACGCGCGGCGCGGCGTCACGGTGCTCGTCTTCGACATCGACAACTTCAAGCAGTTCAACGACCGATTCGGGCACGGGGCCGGGGACGAGATTCTGCGTGAGGCCGTGCGGCTCATCAAGAGCGTGATTCGTCCGTCGGACAAGGTGTGCCGCATCGGCGGGGACGAGTTCGCGGTGATCTTCCACGAGCCGAGCGGCCCGCGGACGGCGCTGAGCAAGCCGCCGACGAGCGCGTTCCAGATCGCGCAGCGGTTCCAGCGGGCGATCTGCGAGCACCGGTTCCCCAAACTCGGGCGCGATGCGCCGGGGACGCTGACGATTTCCGGTGGGCTTGCGGCATTTCCGTGGGACGGCGACACGCCGCAGACGCTGCTGGCGCGGGCGGATGACCTGGCGATCCAGAGCAAGCGAGCGGGGAAGAACTGCATCACGTTCGGGCCGGGTGCGGAGCGCGAGAGCGGGCGGGAATAAGCAAGCCGGCCGTCGCTTTCTTTGGTGGGGCTTCCACGTCGTGGTATGCTGGACGGGATGGCGCGCACCGCCGCGCCCCGGATGGCCCCACCTGTCGGCATAGGAGACCAAGCGATGAGCAAGATCCTGCTCGGAACGGCGTGCGTCATTGCGGGCGCGACGGCGCAGGCGCAGTGCGTGTGGACGCCGGCGGTTACATCGGCAGTCGGCGAGATCCAATCGGGCAGCATGGCGTACGACTCCGTGGCCCAGCGTCTTGTGCTGGTCGATTACACGTTTCAGAGCAACAACAACCGAACCTGGGTTCGCTCGGGCAACGCGTGGACGCTCGCGACCGCGGCGGGGCCGACCCGAAGGGCAGCGACCACGGTCGTCTTTGACAGCGCGCGGAATCGACTCGTGCTCTTCGGGGGGTATTCATTCCCGACCATCACGAACCTGGGTGATACCTGGGAGTGGGACGGGGCGAACTGGATCGCTGCGGCAACGACGGGGCCAAGCCCTCGCCGGGACGCCCAGATGGCGTATGACTCGGCGAGGTCCCGTGTCGTGCTCTTCGGCGGCAACGGCGCGTTGGTGACCGCGGAGACGTGGGAGTGGGACGGGGTGTCGTGGTCGCTGCGATCGACGATGAGCCCGTCGCCGCGGTACTGGGCGGCGATGGCGTATGACCCTGGCGTCGCACGGACGTTTCTTTTCGGCGGCTCGACCGGCGCGGGCGAACTGTGGGAGTGGGACGGGACCGTGTGGACGGAGCGGTCGGTGGCTGGGCCGTCGGCGCGGAGTCAATGCCAGTTCGTGTATGACCCAGGCCGGGCTCGTCTCGTGCTCTTTGGCGGCTTTGGAGGCATCTTTGCGGTGGGCGAGACCTGGGAGTTTGACGCGGCCGCAAACGTCTGGACGCTTCGCAGCGGCGGCGCGGCTCCAGGGGCCGCCACGGGAGCGTTCGCCTTCGACGCGGCACGCGGGCGCGCCCTGCTCCTCCCGTCGTCAACCTCGGCGTGGGAATGGAACGGCAGCGGCACGACATCGAGCCCCGCGGTCTCCACGCATCCCGTCGGCGGACAGTTCAACCCGGGCGCGACGATTGTCCTCACGGTCGCGGGCGTGTGGGGCCCCACCTACCAATGGTTGAAGGACGGCGTCACCGTGATGAACGGAGGCACGATCTCCGGCGCGCAGACTCCTACGCTGACGATCACGCCCGCCCAAATCGGAGATACGGGGGCGTACTCGGCCCTCCTCACCACGTCCTGCGGCTCAGTCACGAGCAACGTGGCAAACGTTTTCGTCGTCGGCGGCCCGTGCTACGCGAACTGCGATGGTTCAACCGCGGTGCCGATTCTCAACGTCAACGACTTTGTGTGCTTCTTGAACAAGTTTGTGGTACTCGACCCGTATGCCAACTGCGATAGCAGCACCGTCGCGCCCGTTTTCAACGTGATGGACTTTATTTGCTTCAACAACAGGTTCGCCTCGGGGTGTCCGTAGGGCAACCCCGAGACGAGCGAGAACTTGGCCGCGCGCTACGATGCCAGATGGCCTCGTTATCGCTGGTGACAGGCAGGGATATCGAGTCGGCGCGTGCCGCGGCCCGGCGCGTGGTCGAGACGCACCGCGCGTTGGCAAAGTGGCTCCGAGCGGGGCTGACGCTCGCCGAGATCGATCGATTCGTGGCCAAGACGCTGGACGACATGGGGGCGCGGTCGTGCTTTCTGGGGTACAAGGTGCCGCGGAGCCCGGCGTTCCCGTCGCACGCGTGCTTGTCGGTGAACGATTGCGTGGTGCATGGGACGGCGAGCAGCCACCTGCCGCCGCTGGTCGCCGGGGACGTGCTGAAGATCGACATCGGCGTGTTCTTCGAGGGCTGGGTGGGGGACGCGGCGTGGACGTATTGCTTCGGGGAGCCGACCCCGACGGTGCGGGCGCTGATGGATTGCGGGAAGGAGGCACTGCGTCGCGGGGTGCTGGAACTTCGGCCTGGCCGGGCGTATATCGAGTGGGCGCGGGCGGTGCAGGGGTATGTGGAGTCGCCGCCGCCGACGGGGTGCGGGTTTCATCTGATCCGCGGGCTGGGCGGGCACGGGTATGGCAGAAAGCTGCACGGGCCGCCGTTCATTTCGAATGTTGTGCCGGCGCATGTGAATGAGTGGCCTGATGCGCTGACGCCGGGGCGGCCGGGGACGCTTTTGGCGGTGGAGCCGATGATCGCGGTGAGCACGGGGAAGACGTTCCAGCGGAAGAACCAGTGGCCCATCTACACGGCGGACCGCTCGATCAGCGTGCACTACGAGCATGACGTGCTGATCGGTGAGCATGGGCCGGTGGTGCTGACGGAGGGGCTGGAAGAGACGCCGGACGTGGTGGCGAGATAGCGCTTCGAGCGACCAGGTGCAAAGCGTGGCGAAGCCGGAAGTGAGCGCTGCGCCATCCGCGCGAGATCAGCGCGGAACAGAACTGCGGGCGAACCGTGCGAACTGCGCATCGTGACCTACGACGGTGAGCGGATCGCTCGACCAGTGCTGTCGATCTTCGCGCATAGCAAAGCAAAATGAAAACTCGCAACGGTACGAGTTGATCTCGTGACGTTGCGAGTTTGCTCGCTCGCGTGGGCCGCGGTGGACGAGTTGATCGGCGCGGCGTGAGGCCTTATGGGGCCGAGCAGCCGGCGGCGAACTTGTTCAGGAAGCAGGTGAAGTCGTTGACGTTGATCACCGGGACGGTGGTGCTGTTGTCGCAGTTGGCGGCACAGTCACCGGCGGCCACGAGGTTGGTGAAGGCGGTGAAATCGTTGACGTTGAGGAAGGGGACGATCGTGGAGGAGTCGAGGTTGATGCCGCAGCGAGGGATGATCTTGTACAGTTCGCCGCCACCCTGATCGACGATGTACAACTCGCCGTTGGCGTCCTCGCCGTAGGAGACGATGGCGTTGATGGAGAGCCCGCCGCCCGGGGCGAGTTCGGTGGTGCGAGTGGTGAACTGAGTGACGACCCCGCCGGTGTAGCGGAAGGACCAGATCTGGTTGCCGCAGTAGTCTGAGAAGAAGTAGGTTCCGCGGAGGCTAGGAATGGCGCAGCCGCGGTAGACATAGCCGCCGGTGATGGAGCAGCCGACGGCGTGGGTGTAGGTGTGGATGGGGAAGACCATGGTGGCGGCGGGTGCGCAGCCGGCCAGGTTGAAAGCGTTGTTGCCCTCGTAGCAGCGCCAGCCGTAGTTGAGCGCCGCGGTGGTTGAGGCGGGCTGGAAGTTGATCTCTTCGATGACGTTCTGGCCGACGTCAGCGATGTAGAGGTCGCCCGTGGCGCGATCGAAGGAGTTGCGCCAGTGGTTGCGAAGGCCGTACGCCCAGATCTCCTGGCGAGCGGAGGTGGAACCGAAGAAGGGGTTGGAAGGCGGGATGGAATAGGTGGCACCGGAGACATCGATGCGGAGCATCTTGCCGAGAAGGGTGACAAGGCTCTGGCCGTTGCCCTGGGGATCGTTGGCGGAGCCGCCGTCGCCGAGGGCGATGTAGAGGTAGCCGTCGTTCGGGCCGAAGCCGATCCAGCCGCCGTTGTGATTGGAGAAGGGCTGAGCCTGGGTGAGGAGGGTGGTGGCTGAGGCGGGATCGGCAGTGTTGGACGCGGGGTTGCCGCCCGTGGCGGTGTAGCGGGCGATGACGGTGGTGCCGGCGGCATTGGTGTAGTTGACGAAGAAACGGCCATTGGTGGCGTAGTTCGGGTCGAAGGCGAGGCCGAGGAGGCCCTGCTCGCTGCCGGTGGTGACGCCGTTGACGCTGAGGAAGGGAACGGGAAGGATGGTGTTGGTGGCGAGGTCGAGGATGCGGATGTCGGCGCGGTTGGCGACGCCGGCGCTCCCGCGCTGCTCGACGATGAAGAGTCGAGAGGTGTCGCCCGGCGGCGCGGTGACGTACGTCGGGCGGATGAGCCCGGTCTGGAGGCGGACGGTGGTGAGGCCGACCTGGGCTTGGGCGCTGGCAGCGAGGCCGGCGACGAGCGCGACGGCGGAACAGGCGACGGTGCGATTCAACATCTCGGATCTCCTTCCGGTGAGCAGGTAAACGGAACGGACTATGAGGAACACCCCTCCCCCACCCCTTCGCATACTGGCCAAGAGTCTAGGTGGGGAAGAGCACTCGGATCAGGTGCATCCCGCGGCGAACTTGTTCAGGAAACACGTGAAATCGTTCACGTTGAGGACGGGCACGACGGTGCTCTGGTCGCAGTTGGCGTACGAATCGCCCGCGGCAAACTTGTTGAGGAAACAGGTAAAGTCGTTGACGTTAAGGATGGGGGCGACGGTGCTCTGATCGCAGTTGGGATAGCAGGGCGTGGAGCATTGGCCGACGCCGCAGGTGGTCAGCGGGCCTTGCCAGACGCTGCCGGAGATGAGGCCGCAGTTGGCGGAGGTGAGGAGGAGGCAGTTGCCGTTGGTGAGGCAGCAGGCACCCGTGGGCTGGGGACAGGAGACACCGCCGCAGTTGGAACCGACGCCCTGGAAGACGCCGCCCTGACCGATGCACGCGGCGGAAGAGATGCCCCCGACGCAGGTGCCGATGGGGAGGCAGCAAGCACCGAGCGGACAGACGGATCCCGCGCAGGCGGTACCGACGCCGAGCCAGGTGCTCTGCGGGATCTGTGCGCATTCGGTCTGCGAGAAGGTGATGCAGCCGCCCGGGAAGCAGCAGGCACCTGAGGGCTGTGGGCAGTTTGCGGTGGCGCAGGACGTGCCATCGCCGCGATAGGTGCCGCTGATCTGCTGGCAGGCGGCGACGGCGAGGACCTCGCAGGTGCCGTCGGGCTTGCAGCACGCGCCGACGCCGGGGGTGCAGCCAAGCACGCTGGACCAGGTGGCGCGCATGATCCAGTCGCCGCGCGGGCGGCAGCCTAGAAAGCACTGGCCAAGGAGGAAGAAATCGGCGGGAAGGCTGGCGAAGGAACTCCAGCCGCTCTGGCAGCCGAGCGGGCAGTTGTTGGCAAAGAGCCAGTTCTGAGTAGGGAAGTTGAGTTGGCCATAGCCAGAACCGCACCCGATGACGGTGTTGTCGGTAGTCAGAAAGGCATTGGACGCTGGTGGCGGGGCGCTGCATAGCGGGTTGGCACCGGGCTGGTTGTGCTTGTCGATGCGGAAGGCGATGCTGAAGGTGTTCGACCCGTTGTTGGGGATGTCGATCTGCTCGGGGTCCATCGGGTCGATGCTGAACTGCAGGTTCGTGCCGACGGTACCGGCGGGCATGCGGATGTGGGGCAGCGCGATATCGTCCGAGGAATAGGTGGCGACCAGCGATCCAGTGCTAGGCGTGCCGCTGTAGAACTGGACGCTCCACTGGGTGGTCGTGGCAACGCTGGCCTCCTGCGCGACGATGACCTCCATCTGGTTGATGCGGATCGGGAACTCGGCCGCGTTGATGGTGTACGAGACGGCGGCGATTTCTCCCTCAGCAAAGCCCGCCTGCAGGGTATAGGTGCCGCCGCTGAAACTCCCCGTCGTCAGGCTGGCGAGCACGTTGCAGGAATCGGTGGCGATCAGCGGCGGGCGGGGGATGGCCGGGCCGCGCGGCGTCACACGCATGAACCGCGTGACGGGGATCACCACGGGCGACTCAACGATACTCCGGCCGCGAGATTGGTCGAGGGCTCGTTGGGCCAGGGTCGGCGCGGCGAGGCCGGCAACGATAGCGAGCGCGGGCGCGGCGCGAAGGTGAGAAACGAAACGGCGCATATCGGACTCTCCTGACCAAATGAACGGTCGCGCACAGCGACGTGCGCCCGTGAATGAGTCTACACGAAAATCGATGTGTCAAAGGCTGTGCGCGAAGAAAGTGGTATCGGTTCCAGAGGTGGTACGCGGTTCTGGGTCGTACACTGCTGAGATATGGGAAACGGACTCGCGAGCGTGCCGAAGGGCGGGGCGATGAGCGGTCGGGTGCTGGCCGGGGCGGTGCTGCTGGTTGCCGCGGCGGCGGCGTGTGGGATGCTGGTGTTGCAGCACCTGGCGAAGTTCGATTTGCCGGGTTGCGGGTTCGGGGGCGGGTGCGCGAAAGTCGCCAAGAGCGTCTGGGGCAAGGTGCCGGGGATCGGCTGGCCCGTTTCATTCGTCGGCGGGGCGTACTTCGCAGGCATGGCGGTCGCATGGCTGGCCACTCGAGGAAATCTCGGCGTGGTGACGGCGTGGGCCGCCCGGATCGGCGCGGCCGTGTCCCTGCTCTACCTCGGCATCATGGCTGGAGAGCAGGCATTCTGCATCTATTGCGCGGCGGCGCACGCCTGCAACCTGCTGTTCGTGACGGGATGCCTGATGACGTTGCCGAAGGTCGAAAGACCGGGAATCGCCGCGGTTTCGTCGCCGGTGCGCGGGATGGCGGCGCTGGCGGGGTGCTTCGTGCTGGTCTCGGCGGTGCTGGGCGTGGCCGAACAGGGCACCAGCGCGCGGGCCAAGGCAAAGGCGACCAAGGAACTGGACGAATCGACGCAGAGCATCATCATGCAATCAGCGCTACCCGGCGGCACGACGGGCGCGGGTGGCATGACGGGTTCGACCGCGTCGGCAGGTGGCGTTGGGGCGACCGCGGGCACGGGTGCGCCGCAGACCGCGGCACAGGCAGGATCATCGCAGCAACAGCCCGCGCAGCCGGTGTCGGCGCGCCCGCGGGTCTTTACGGGTCGGCACCGGATGGGCCCCGAGCAGGCCGCGATCCGTGTGGTGATGTTCTTCGGGTATCAGTGCTCGGATTGCAAACTGCTGGAGGTCCAGGCGCAGGAACTCCTGAAGCGATATCCGCAGATGTCGCTCTCGTTCAAGCACTTCCCGCTGTGCCCGGCGTGCAACCCGTACATGCCGCAGAACCTGCATCCCAACGCGTGCTGGGCGGCTCGGGCGGCAGAGACGGCGGCGATGCTGGCAGGCCAGGACGGATTCCAGCGGATGCACACGTGGCTTTTCGCGCGCGGCGGCGGGTTTACGGATGCCGAGTTGGACGCGGCGTTGCCGGGGCTTGGGTTTGAGCCGACGCGATTCAAAGGCGTGATGCAGAGCCCGGAGACGCTGCTTCCGGTGAAGGCGGATGTCGAAGAGGCGATGGTCTACGGGCTTCGACAGACGCCGATGGTGTTCATCAATGGCGTCGAGTTGAAGGGCTGGCAGGCGACGCCAAACGCGCTGACGAAGGCGGTCGAGAGTCTGGCGCTGGCGAGTCCGCCGGTAAAGGGGCCTGAGGACGACCGACCGCCATCGGCGAGCGACAAGAACGTGGCGGACTGGCGCGGCATGCCGAACATGGCGTGGCGCTCGCGCGACAAGCCGTGGGCGATCGGGCCGACGGATGCGCCGGCGGTGGTGCAGATTTTCGGAGATTTGCAGGACGAGGGGACGCTGCAGGCGGACAGAATGGTGCGGGACGCGATCGTCGGGCGGACGGACGTGCGGTACGAGTTCAGGTATTACCCCGTGGATCAAGGGTGCAACGCAAACGTGGCGCGGACCGTGTATCCCCGCGGATGCCGGGCGGCGCGGGCAGCAGAGGCCGCGGGTTTGCTCGGCGGTGACGACGCCTATTGGCGCGTGGTCGATTGGTTGGCGGCGAATCGAGCGGGGTTTACCGATGAGGCGCTTCGCGCGGCGGCAGGGTCACTGGGGCTCGATGGCGCGGCGCTTCTGGCGACGATGGATACGCCCGCCGCGGGCGAGCCCACGGCGTTTGACGTTGATATCGGGAGGCGACTGGTCATCCCGGAGGTGCCGCGGCTGTTCGTCAATGGGCGCGTCGTGAACGGCTGGCGGATTCCGGGGGCGTTCGTGTTCGAGCGCGTGCTTGAAGAGGCTGTCATCCCCAAACCCAAAAACCCGACCGCGCTTCCAAACATCAATCCCGGATCGGGCCGATAACTGGGAAATGGGAATACCAGTTGCGGAAGCCCCGACGGTAAAGGCATTTCGGGCCCTGCAGGAGCAGTCGCGGCTGATCGAGTCGATGCAGGTGGTGTTCATCGTCGGCCCGCCCAAATGCGGGACGACGTGGGTGCAGACATCGATGAACGGGCACCCGAACGCCGTCGCGCAAGGCGAGGGGCACATGGCGACGCGGCTCTTGCCGAAGGTGCGCGCGGCGGTGGAAGGCTGGAACGCCGAGAACGCGGGGCAGGCGAAGCAGTCCAAGAACAAGACGGCCGCGTTTCTCCAACTGCAAGAGGCCGACGCTTTCGTGCTGGCGCGGCAGGCGATGGACCGTGTGCTGCTGCGGTATCTGGCGGAGAGCAAGAAACCGGAGGGGACGCGGATCCTGGCGGTGATGGACAAGACGCCGGACCACGCGCGGCACATGGGCGTGCTGGCGCACCTCTACCCGTGGGCTAAGTTCGTCTGCGTGACGCGTGACGTGCGCGACGCGGCGGTGTCGGCGTGGCACCATCGGAACCTGCTGGGCACGAACCAGTTCGCAAAGATCGAGGACCTGGCCGTGGCCTTTGCGCACGACGTGTGGGCGCCGATGCTGTGGCTGGCGCGACGGACCGGGGCGGCGCTGGGACCCGGGCGGTATGCGGAGATCAGTTACGAACAATATAAGCAAGACCCGACGGAGCAGGCCGAGCGACTTCTAAGGTTCATCGGTCTGCCCGCGGAGCCGGAGCATGTGTCGGCGTGCCTCGGGGCGGGGGACTTTGCGCGGCAGACGGGCGGGCGGACGCCGGGGACGGAAGCGAGGAGTTTCCATCGCAAGGGCGTCGTGGGCGATTGGCGGGCGCACTTCTCAGAGGAAATCGGGGACCAGGTCGTGGAAGTCGCGCAGCGGGTGCTAGAGATGCCGATCGAGGCGCCGGCGGTGCAGGTGCAGGTACGTGAGGCCGTGCCGGCGCGGGATGGGGCGCGGGTCGCATGAACGGGCTCGTGCTGGTGGGCGGCGGCGGGCACGCACTGGTGGTGGCGGAGGCGGCGAGGCTGTCGGGCATGGTGCTGGCGGGATTCCTGGATGACGACGAGGCCGCGGTGCTCGGGCGGCGGGAATCGGGGCTGAGGCGATTGGGGATGCTTGTCGCGCGGCCTGAGAGGCCGTGGCTGCTGGCGCTGGGTGACATCGGCACGCGGCGCGCGTGGCTGGAGGGTGCGGCGAGCTGGACCCGTGGCGCGTCTCGCGCGGGGGTGCCGGCCGTGCATCCGAGGGCGATCGTGTCGCCGACGGCGAAGATTGGCGATGGAAGTTATGTTGGGCCTGGCGCGATCGTGCATTCGTTCGCGCGGGTGAGCGAGCACGCGATCATCAACTCCGGGGCGATCGTGGAGCATGAGTGCGAGATCGGCGAGAACGTGCATGTCGGGCCGGGCGCGGCGCTGGGTGGGCGAGTCCGCGTCGGACCGGATTCGCTGGTAGGGCTCGGCGCGCGGGTGCTGCCAAACATAAGAATCGGTCGTTGTTGCACGGTCGCGGCCGGCGCGGTGGTGGTGCGCGACGTTGCGGACGGTGCCGTGGTGCGGGGCGTGCCGGCGAGGTAGACGCGCCGTCATGGCCGCCTATCGCCGACGGCGGCGACGCGAGACAAGCGGCAGCAGCGCGAGGGCGACGAGGGTGCTCGGCGATGGAGCAAGGTTCTCGCGGACCCATTCGATGCCGCGTTCGAGTTCCGGCTCGGACATGTCGTAGTTGAGCACGGCCCAGTAGGGGAGCGAGTTGACGACGCCGGTCGTGTCGGTCCAGGCTTCGAGTTCGAGGAGGTAGAGGCCCGGGGTTGTGCCGTTGAGTTCGGAGTCGAATCGGAACTCGATGCCGCTGGGCTGCACAATGAACGAGAGGCCCAGGAGCGGCGTGAGCGGATCGGCCATCGGTGTGGTGACGGGCGTTTGGCCGGGCGTGGAGAGCGTGATCGTGAATGGTGAGAGGGAGTTGAAGTCGCTGCCGTTCCAACCGCGGGCGGCGCGCCGGATGTTGAAGCCGAGCGACTGCCCGATGAGCGGCGAGGGGTCATCGGTGAGGTAGCCCGGTTCGTCGCCGACGATGCCGGCGGGCGCGAGGAAAAGATCGCCCGGAAAGACGCGATCGGGCGCGAAGATGACGGGTGGGAAGGGCTCGGCGAAATAGGTGGCAAGGCGGCCGGCATCGACGCGCATGCCGATCGAGGTGTCGTGGGCGAGCGCGGGCCAAGCGTGGCCGACGATGGCCAATAGTGGCCAGCAGCGCGGGCGTGCGGAGCGAGCGGAGCGGTCCATAGGAGAGCATGCACCATGTTTTGGCTTTGTGCAAGGCGCGCACGAATATTTATTGCGGGAAGCCTTGAGCGCGAGGGATTGCGGAGCGGGGCGGCACGCGGTAGAGTAATGCTCTTCGAAGGGGGAGAGCCTGACAAGCGAGCGCGTGACGAAGGCGGCAGCGCGCTCCGTGATCGGCGTTGCGTTTGACATTCGGCGAGTGTGAATCGGGGTCATCCCAAGGGAGGACGACGATGAGACTGCGAGCGTGCTGCGCGGCGGGAGTGGCGGCGGGCCTGGGTCAAACGGCCCATGCACAGGAGAGCATCACCTACACGCTGACGTGGTCGGAGGTGGTGGCGGGCTCGAATGTGCCGGTGCCGATGCCAAATGGGATGATCGAGCCGGGCGAGGGCGTGCGGATTGCGATTCGCGCGACGATCACGCCAGGGATCGGTTCGACGGCGACGTATTTCCCGCCACCGCCTCCGGGCGTTGGCACGATCGCAGGGCTGGGGTCCATGAACATCGACCTCCTGGGTACCAACGTTAACGGCGGAACATGGAGCAACATCACGCGAAACGCGGCCCAGAATCCGGGCGGCATACCCGGCGGAGGAAACTGGATGCTGGGATCGGGAGGATCCGGTCAAGCCAATGGCGACATTATTTCGCTGCAGGCCGGGCAATTTATTCTGCCGGGGATGACGGCCAGCGCGACAAACCCCGTTGAGAACATCTGGCGAGGGACGTGGACACCAGGGAACTATGCGCAGCGGGTGGCATCCTTCCAGAGCGATGACTCGGGCCGCGGGTATTCGACAGCCTCGATCCTCATTCAGTATGGCATCGATCCGAACGGTCATCCGCAGTATGTCGGAAAGTTCGTGCTTCCTGTGCTGGGGAATACCGGCCCGATCCCGATCGTGCCGGGGCCGGGGGGGCTGGTGCTGCTTGCCATGAGCACTGTTACGACAGTTCAGGGACGCAAACGGACGAGCCGCAACAGAAAGGGAAGGCCATGAGAGGGCGAAAGGAACTGGTGTGTGGCGTCGTGGCAGCCGTGGCGGGACAAGCGAGAGCCCAGGAAAATATTACATATGCGCTGACGTGGTCGGAGGTGGTGGCGGGCTCGAATGTGCCGGTGCCGATGCCAAATGGGATGATCGAGCCGGGCGAGGGCGTGCGAATTGCGATTCGCGCGACGATCACGCCAGGGATCGGTTCGACGGCGATGTACACACCGCCGCCGCCGCCGGGAACAGGCACGATTGCGGGATTTGGATCACTCTCCCTGGACCTTCTCTCCTCGAACGCGAATGGCGGCCTGTGGAGCAACATCACGCGAAACGCGGAGGCAAACCCCGGCGGGATTCCCGGTGGCGGAAACTGGACGCTGGGAACTGGTGGCTTCGGTGACGCGAACGGGAGCGTCTCAGGGGTGCAAGCGGGACAGTTCGTGCTTCCCGGGATGACTGCCCACGCGGCCAATCCGGTGCAGAGCGTGTGGCGGGGAACGTGGACGCCGTCGAGTTACTCGCTGCGATCCGCTTCATTCCAAAGCGTCGTGCAATTAGGCACCCATAACCACAGCTCGATCCTCATTCAGTATGGCGTCGATCCGAGCGGCAGTCCGCTGTATGTTGGAAAGTTCATCGCGGCGACCTTCGGCAACACGGGTCCGATTCCGATCGTGCCGGGGCCGGGGGTCGTGGCGGTGGTCGGGATGGGCGTGATCCTGGGAACCTGGCGGCGAAGGGAGACGCGGCGATGAGAGCGCGAAGAGTCGGCGAGGTGATCGCGGCGTGTGCGGCGACGGCGGCGGGCCTGGCGCAAACGGCCCATGCGCAGGAGAACATCATCTGTACGCTGACGTGGGCTGAGGTGTTGGCGGGCTCAAACGTGCCGGTGCCCACGCCGAATGGAGTGATCGAGCCCGGAGAAGGCGTGCGGATCTCGGTCAAGGCGACGATTACGCCCGGGATCGGATCGACGGCCACATACACCCCGCCGCCACCGCCGGGGGTGGGGACGATCGCGGGATTCGGTTTCATCTACCTGGACCTCATTCAAACGCACGCCCTTGGCGGAACGTGGAGCCATATCACCCGAAACGCGGCGGCGAATCCGGGCGGGATTCCGGGCGGAGGGAACTGGACCATTGGCAGCGGCGGCTCCCCACAAATGGATGGCAGCCTCACGGCGTTGCTGGCCGGGCAGTTTGTGCTGCCGGGTACGGCGGCAAACTCGGTCAACCCCGTGCAGAACCTGTGGCGGGGGACATGGACGCCGTCGAGTTATTCCCCGCGCACGGCGTCGTTCCAGAGTGAGCGAGCCATCAACGGGGAGGAGAACAGCGGGATCCTCATTCAGTACGGCGTCGATCCCAGCGGCGCGCCGCTCTATGCCGGCAAGTTCGTACCGAGCGTGATGGGGAATACTGGTCCGATCCCGATCGTGCCCGGGCCGGGAGGGCTGGTGCTGTTGGCGATGGGCGCGGCCACGGCGGGAAGTCGGCGGTGGTCAGTGGGACATCGAAGGGAAGTGTCATGAGCGCACGCGCCATGTTCGCATGTGGTGTCGTTGCAACCCTGGCGGGACGTGTGTTTGCCCAGGAGAGCATCACCTACACGTTGACGTGGTCCGAGGTGCTCGCCGGCTCGAACGTGCCGGTGGCGATGGCGAACGGGATGATCGAGCCAGGCGAGGGCGTACGGATCGCGATTCGAGCAACGATCACGCCTGGGATCGGTGCCACAGCGACGTACACGCCGCCCCCGCCGCCTGGGGTTGGGACGATCGCGGGGCTGGGGTCGATTTTCGTTGATCTTTTCGGAACGAATGTCAATGGTGGAGCGTGGAGCAATGTCACGCGAAATGCGGCAGAAGGCCCGGGCGGCGTGCCGGGAGGTGGGAACTGGGCGCTGGGTAGCCCGGGAGTGCCTGAGCCGAATGGCGACATGTTTGTGATCCAGGCTGGTCAGTTTGTCTTACCCGGATCAACGGCCAACTCCAGCAATTCTGTTGCGAACGTATGGCGTGGCACATGGACGCCATCGAGTTATTCGCCGCGCATGGCATCGTTCCAGAGCGTCGCCGCAGGCCGTGGCCATAATCACAGTGTCATCCTCATCCAATACGGCATCGACGCGAACGGCAACCCGCAGTACGTCGCAAAGTTCGTCGGCGGAACCTTTGGCAACACAGGCCCGATCCCGATCGTGCCGGGGCCGGGGGTCGTGGTGCTGTTGGCCGCGGTGGTTGGAAAGCGGGCGCTCGCGCGTCAGAGGCGATAGCCGGTCGGCTGCTCGGCCAGGGCATACGCCTCGCGGAGGATCGTCATGCCGATGACGGAGGCGAGCGCGACGGCGGCGAGGATCGAGGCGTGGTCCCAGTGGCCCGTGCCGGCCATCCAGGCGATGGGATAGAGCGAGAGCCACAGCGAGCCGTAGCGACCGACTTTCTCGGCGGCGCGCGGCCCCGGGCCAAGTCGGCGGACGCGGCGGATGGCGGCCAGCGCATAGAGCGCGGCAAGGATGGCGACGAAGGGAAGCGATTGCATCGGAACCCAAGCGGGCCAGAGCGTGGCGACGACGCCCGCTCGCTCGGTCGGGTTGCGGTGGTGCTGGAGCCAGAAGATGAGCACCGACCACGCAACCCACGAGAGGGCTGCGACGACCAAGGCGCGCCGGCTGAGTTTGGGCACCTTGCGGGCCAGGACATGCACGGCTGCGCCGACGGCCAGCGCGTGGGTCATCGCGAGCCAGACAGGGATGAGGAAACGGAGGTGCGCGTTGGGGATGAGCATGTGCCCGCCATAGATCAGGCCAAGCAGCATGAGCCCGAAGCCGGGGACGAAGCGAGCGGCGACGTTGAAGAGGGTGATGGCCGCAAGGACGGCAATGGTGATGATGACGGCATCGACGCCGAAGGCCGCGGCACCGAGGATGGCGAGCAGGAGCGTGGCCACGACGACGGCGTTCGCCACCCCGACGCCCAGCGCGCCGGACGCGAGAGGACGATCTCGCTGCAAGGTGCGATCGCGGCGGAGATCGAGGACGTCGTTCGAGGCCGTGCCGAAGGCGTACAGGGCGATTGCGGTGAGCGCTCCCGCGGCCAGAAGGAACCAGAGAGGCCGCTGCGTGGTGTCGTAGTCCTGGGGCTCGGGGCCACGGTGCGCGTGGGTCCAGAGGATGACGAGCCATGTGTTCGAGACGACGGCGGCGGCGGTGGTGATGCGGGTGAGGTGGAGGACAGGGGCGAGTCGAAGGAGGAGCCGCCGCATGGTGCGACAGGGTACGGCGGATGCGGGCCTCACGCGGGCGTGTCGCGTACTATTGGTCCGCACGATCCAAACGCGATGGGGAGCAAAGGTTGAGCCCACAGGAGGCGTTCCAAAGGCTGGGATTAGGCGGAGGCGGGACGCCGGAGCAGGTGGAGGCCGCGTTTGCGGCGCGGCAAGCGCGGCTGAAGCAGAAGATGGCGAGCGCTTCGAGCGCGGCCGTGCGTCAGGCGATCGAGGCCGACATGTGGGAACTCGACGCCGCGCGCGAAGCGGCGCTCACGGCAGCGGCCAAGGCACCGGGCGGAGCAGGGCAAGGCGCGGTGGCGCGGGCTCGGCCTCGGCCGGCGGCGCTGGAGTATGAACCGCTCGTTCGCACCACCGTTTCAATCGTGCCGGGCACAATGGTCGGCGGGAAGATCGAGGCACGGCACCCCATCGCGTATGTCGGCGGCGCACAGGCGTTCGCCGCGACCATCCCAGGCCCGGAGTTGAAGCAGGCCTCGCTCTTCGTGGTTGATGATCGGTTGATGACCGAACAGGCGGCGCGCAACGAGTTGGCGGCGCACGTCAAGGCGATGTCGTCGTCAGGCGGACCGGTCGTCGGGCTGATGGAGGTGCTTCGGCACGACGGGCACACCGTGATCGTCGCCGAGCACCTGCCGGGACGGACTCTGGCAGGCGAGTTGCACACGCGGAAGACGGCCGGGCGGCCCGTGCCCATCGAGCGGGCGATCGCGATCGGCATCGGCATCTGCGAGGGGCTCGAGGCCATCCATCGGCAAAAGGCCCACGGCGATTTGCGCCCGGACAACGTGTGGCTGCTCGGCACGGAAGCCGTCAAGGTGCTGGACCTGGGCTTATCAACGGTCATGCGCACGCAGCCGCTTTCGGAGGTCGAGGTCGCGGGAAAGTCGTATCGAGCGCCGGAACAGGGCGAGGGGGCTCGGGACGCGCGGTCGGATCTCTATGCGGCCGGAGCGATGATGTATGAGTTGCTGACGGCCGCGCCGCCCAAAGAGGCGGGGGCGTCGGTGCGTGACCTTCGGCGTGATCTGCCAGAGCACGTGGCATCAGCGATCGACCGGGCGCTCTCCAAGAAACCCGACGACCGATTCGCGAACGCGACGGCGATGCTCGAAGCCCTACGGCGGCGGTCGGGAGCGCGCGCCGGACGTCGCGTGTCGGTGGCGAAGTTGGCGGCGGCGGTGATCGCGGGAGCGCTGGGCTGGGGCGCGACCGCGATCGCGTGGGTGCCAACGGGGCACATCGGGCAACTCGGCTCGACGCGGCTGAGCGCGGGGCTGCATGTCAGGCGGCCGTGGCCGATGGATCGGATGACCGTCGAGCCCGAACGACAGACCGGGTTGCCCGGCGCGGCCGAAGCAGGGAATGCGGCGACGCACGCGGGCACCGGCGTCCAGCCGAAGCCACCGGACGTGGAGAAGGCGCCCGCGGTAGAGGCTGTGGACAAGCCGAAGGCGGAGCAGGCCGAGGTAGAGCCCACGAAGCCGGTACCGACAACGGCAGATGCGCCGACGCCTCGCAAGAGCGAGAGCACCGACGAGCGCAGACAAACGGAGGAGGCTCGCGCAAGGTACGACAAGGCAAAGGAAGAGATGAGCGTGGCGCGGCGCGAGTGGCGTGCGGCGGCTGGAGATCAGCGCGCCGAGCCGGCCGTACATGAACTCGATGCCGCGGCAAAGGCGGAGAGCGATCGGAACCTCGGCGAGGCGGCAAGGCTCTTTGCCGAGGCGAAGGTGAAGTATGAGGCCGCGACGGCGGAGATCCGTCGGCAGCGCGAGACGGCAACGAAGGCGGAAGAAGCAAAGAAACAGGAGCAGACGCGACGGGACGAGGCCAAGGGAAGGCTCGTGGGGTCTCTGCGCGATTCGACCGCATCGCTCGAGGCTCGCGCGGCGGCACTGGAGGCTGAACTCGACCGCCTGAAGCGTCTGCGGGAAGAGAAATCGGCGGCTCTGTCCTCGGCGGCGGAAGCACAGAAACCGCCGCTGATGATCGAGTTGGAAACGGTCAAACTCGATATCGCACTCCGCGAGCAAAGGGCGCTCGTGCTGGAGAAATGGCGACAGTCGGCGTGGACAGCACTGGAGCGCGAGCGAGACGATGCGGCCTCGACGCTGGACAACGGTGGGAAGCCCGAGGAAGCGGAGCGGAAGGCGGCCGAGTTGGCGGCGCGAGGGCCGGCAAGGCTCCAGGAGTTGGAACCGCTGGAGGCGGTGGCACAGCGTCTGGCGGAAGTCGTGCGGAAGTGGGATGAGTGGGCCAAGAAGCCGCAAGAGACGAAGAAGGCGGTGGCCAAGCAAGAGGAGGATGTGCGAGAGGCTCGCGCCGACGCGGATGCGGCGATCGATCGCGGGGACTTGCCCGTGGCGCTCGACGCGCTCGCCGCGACACTGCAACGGATGGAAACGTTGGAGCGATCGGCGGGACAGACGGCCAGCGTGGAAGATGCGCGGAAGGCTGCACGCGACGCCGAGGCGGTCTGGGAGGCAACACTGTCGCCATGGAAGTCCAAGGGGCTGGCCGACACGCCGGCGGTGACGCAAGCGAAGCAGAAGATGGCCCAGGCGGACGCTTCGCGTCAACTCGACGCGCCGACGGCGCGGTCGCTCTATGGCGAGGCGAAGGCGGCGTTCGAGGCCGAAGCCTCGCTGCTGATGCAGGATGCGGGAGGTGTTTCGGCAGCGCTCGGGGCGGACAGGATGGCGGAGATTCATCGCGTGGTGGTGGCGGGCGATGCGGCGCGGCTGGCGCGGATGCTGAAAATGGGGGCGAATCCGGGGCTCAAGAACGCGAACGGAGAGACGCCGGCGGTATTGGCGGTGCGGGCAAGTCAGCCGGACTTGTTGAAGCAACTGCTGGACGCGGGAGCATCGCCCGCGGAACTCGGGGCGCGCCAGGACGGGCTGCCGAATGTGCCGTTGACCTTCTTGGCCGTGGAGAGCGCGGAGTGCTTCGAGGTGATCGTTCGGCATCGGCGGACGGGGGGAATGGGGACGCTCACGCCGGCGCTCGCGACGCAGACCTCGAACCAGGAGATGCTCACGCATTACATCGCGTCACGATCGGGCCTCACCTGCGAGACGCGGCTGCGGCTCTGCCGGGCCTTGCTCGAAGAGAGCACGCTGGACGCGGCGACCAAACGGCGACTGCTCACGGAGGCGTCGCCCAAATCTCGCAAGACCGCGGAACAACTGGCGGAGGGCGCGGGGTGTACGGACTTGGCGCAATACCTGGGCGAGCAACTGGGGCGGCAGCGATAAGAGACCGTTTCAAGGCTCTTGTTCCGGTGGTATAGGCCTCTGGTCTGTCCGGGCCTCTGCGATAACTCAGACAGGCGAGACGCCCATACCACCTGTTGAAACGGTCTCTGGGCGATCGCGAGTCTCCCTCGCTCGGAGCGGCACGGCACGCCGCCGCGGGGAGCCCGATGACGATGGGCAACGCGGATGTGTGGCGTGGGGTCGTCGAAGGCGCTACAGTGCCGCGACCGGGGTGTAGCGCAGCTTGGTAGCGCGTCTCGTTCGGGACGAGAAGGTCGCAGGTTCAAATCCTGTCACCCCGATTGAAGTACGAACGCCCGCCAGAGTTGTCTCGCGGGCGTTTGTGTTTACTTCTCTGAACCACGATTTGTCATTCATGCCGCCACGCTGCGATGACAGTCGCCGACGAGTGCCTCAGCCGGGTGCGGGATTACGTGGTTTGGATGTGGAAGAGTGTGCGGCGTGAATTCTCCACCCGGTCGCATCGCGCCGGGCGATCATCAGCACAACACCTGTGAACTCCGACACAACACGGCCGCTGTGCTCGATCTTCGTCGAAGTCGCCAGGTGCGCCCACGCGGCGTCATTCGAGATCGGCACGATGCGAATGTCGCGCAGCGTGTGAGTGAACGCGAGTTCCTTCGGAAAGCCCGCGTAAGCCCGAACGATTTCATCGGCGCTGCGGTATCGAGGCTCTCCATCCTCGAGCCACACAAAACGATCGTCGTCCGCGAGAACAGATCGGACGCCATCGAGGTCGCGCGCTTCAAAGGCCCGCTTCCAGCGATCCAGCAGATTCTGTACGTCGCGATCGATATCGGCTGTGTTTGCGACGGGTGGCTGCGTCCCTTGACGTTCGCACCCGTGTACGAAGATCACGACGAGCAGCAACGCGATGGCTGTCCCCACCCCGAATCTATGTGCGGGTGTTGTCATTGGTTGCCCCCCATGGATTCGAAGATGCCCGGCAGGTACTGCATCGCGCTGGCGATGTTGCCCTCGGTGTCTTGAAACTTCATGACCGTGCCCACGCCCTGGATCAGAAATCCGGGCATGAGCACGCGTCCGCCGTGCTTGGCCACGCGGTCGGCGATGGTCTGCACATGCTGCACGCTGATGGAACACTCGAAGCCGCGCAGCCCCGTGCCCGTCAGTGGCTCATGTCGCTGATGGAGCGCGCCCTCGACGCCGGGCTGGCCAGTCATGATCCGCCAGAAACCGGGCGGCCCCCAGGGCTGGAACTTCCAGCCAAAGACCGCTTGGTAGAAGGTCATGGCACGTTGGCAGTCGTCGGCGTGGATGGCGAAGTGGCACAGCGGATTCGGCATGGCAAGGAACTCCTGGGTTTGCACTCGACTTGACCAGGCAAAGTAGCATCCTGATGGCCTGGCATCAACGCGATATACTGCCAAAGAATGTCGATGAACCGACAAGAACCGTCCGTTCGTTGCCTCGGACTCACAGTCCCGCCTGGGCATCGCGTCGAGCCCCACACGCACAACTGGCCGCAACTCGTCTACGCGGTGCACGGCGTGATCTCTGTCGTCATAGGCAGCGGAGGCTGGGTGGTTCCGCCAATGCGGGCACTCTGGATCGCCGCCGGAGTCGAGCATTCACTCTCCATGCGAGGCCGGGTAGAGTTGAGAACGTTGTACTTTCGTCCTGATGTCGCCCCGAAGATGTCGGACGCATGCTGCGTGATCGAAGTCCCGCCACTCCTCCGCGAACTCATCGTGCATGTCGTTGAATCCGGAGGCCTGGACGGTTCTTCGACGAGTGGTCGCGCCTTGTTCAGAGTGCTCGTCGACCAACTGTGCGTGGTGCCGGAGCGTCCGCTGTCGCTGCCGATGCCAGTGGATTCGCGGGCGAGGCGTGTCGCTGAGGCGGTTCTCTCGAGTCCTGGCTCATTGGTGTCGCTTGAAGCCCTCGTCCGGAGAAGCGGGGCGAGCGCTCGCACAACGGAGCGTACGTTTCTCTCGCAAACGGGAATGACCTTTGGCCGATGGCGCCAGCATGCCCGCCTGCACGAGGCGATCCGACTGCTCGGCGAGGGCCAGTCCGTCACAACGGTCGCAATGCAAGTCGGCTACAGGAGTCCCAGCGCTTTTGTCGCGTCCTTTCGCAAGTGCTTCGGTCGGACACCCGCGCAGTACTATCGACGGACGTCTTGACGACCAGTCGCTCAGGCAACCCATTGCCGGGTCACAGTCGACGAAGCAAAGCCGCCTTCCACCCCCTAACGCCCTCCAAGAAAAGTCCCATTGGTGTACTGTCACCCCGATTGAGCAGACTCGATGGCCTCGGCAAGTGCTGAGGCCATCTCTGTTTCGCGAGAGTTCAAGCCACTTCCCACCACACTGGTTGATCGGTAAAGCCCCACAGACGAAGGGCTTGCACGCGCGTCAGCTTGAGGATTTTGAACTTTCGCGGGTGCTGCGACGGCTACTTCGTGGCGATGTCTTTGTAGATCTTTCCGTCCTTCATGATGACCACAATCTTGGCTTCCGGCTGTGAGACCAGGGACAAGTCAGCCAATGGATCGCCGCCTACCAGCAGCAAGTCCGCCAGCGCGCCGACCTCGACGACGCCGAGTGTTCCCGGGTACGGGTTGCGCAGGCCGCAGAGTGCCAGCAGCTGCGCGTTGTCGTGCGTCACCAGCTTGAGCGCCTGGGCGGGCGTGAACCATGCCTTGAGTTTGAGGATGTCGGCGTTCTGGTTCTTGTTCTGGGCGGGGTTGAACAGGAAGTCGGTCCCCCACGCCAGCTTCACGCCATACTGCTTGGCCCACTTGAAGGCGTTGTCGGTGCCCGCGACGACCGAGCGTTTCTTGGCCTGCACATCCTCAGGTGCGGTGGCGGGCGCTTCGTCCAAGCACTGCAGGCTCAGAAAGATGCCCTTGGCCGCCAGCACTTTTATCGTCGCTTCATCGAGCAACTGCCCGTGCTCGATGCACTTGACGCCCGCCTCGATGGCGCGGTTGACCGCCTTGGGCGTGTAGGCGTGGACCGTGACATAGGTGCCCCAGTCGTCCGCCGCCTCTACCGCCGCCTTGAGTTCATCGAGCGTGTACTGGGCCACATCGAGGGGGTCGTACGCGGAGGCCGCCCCGCCGCCGGCCATCACCTTGATCTGGGTCGCGCCGCCGCGCAGGTTCTCTCGCGTGGCGGTGAGCACCTCGTCGCGGCCATCGGCGATGAAACTGATGCCCAGCATCTCGCCCCTGGAAATGACCCCGCCGAACCGACGGGAACGCTCATTGGGCTCGCGCGAGTCGCCGTGCCCGGAGGTCTGTGAGATCATCGCTCCGCTTGGATAGATCCGCGGCCCGATCGCCTTTCCCTCATCGATGGACTTCTTCAGGTCGAAGACCGGGCCGCCCAAGTCTCGTACTGTAGTAAAGCCGCGGAGCAGCATCGCCTCGGCCTCCTTGGCGGCGTTTGCATGGAGATCCTCGGGTTTGCTGCGGGGCGAAATCATGTCGAACTGCGTGTTCGCGCTCATGAAAATGTGGCTGTGGTTGTCGATCAGGCCGGGCATGAGCGTGCGCCCTTTGCCGTCGATGACCGTCGCGCCGTCGGCGTAGATTGCGTCCTTGGAGATCTTGGCGATCTTGTTCCCTTCCACAAGCACGTTCATGCTGTCGATAAGGGCGTCGGCTTTACCGTCAAACACTCGCACGTTCCGGAACAGAACGGCGGTACTTGCCGGGGCCTGCGCTGCGGCCGAAAGCGTCAACGTTGTCAAGGGAACGAGGGCGAGAATTATCGTGCTTAGGACTCGATGCACGGCGTACTCCGATTGTCGATTGGCGATGGTTCGGCCCATCGTCTGGGAAGTTTTCAGTCTCAGGGTGATAAGAGTATGCCAATACAGCCGCCTCACCGCGTTTCTCGCCCAAAGTGACAGAGAGCGTCTGGCGATCCCAATCAGCGGCTGTTCGCTTTGCCTAGCCTCCCAATAGGGAATCAAGTCCAAGCAGAGGGCGGAGACCGGTCCCCCCAGACCCCAACGCCCTCCAAGAATAGTTCTATTGGTCTCCTGTCACCCCGACTTTGTTCAGAGCAAAGCCTTTCGACGAGCCTTCGGAATGGCCTTCTTGTTGTCGAATCACCGGCCTCGCCGAGCACGGCATGCAACCTGGACGACCCTTTCGCCGTTCGCCCTCGCGCACGCTGTTCAGCGCCACGACGATAACCGCGTTACAATCGCCCGTGGGACGATCGAAAGCGATTCAACGGCGCTCCCTGCTCGGTTTCGTCGTTGGCCTCGCGGCGTGCATCGCGCCCATACTGCATTCCATGACTGACGCGATCGAGGTGCTCACGAACGGGTATTCCTCGTTCCAACTGTGGCTGAACTACGTCGCGTTTCTCCCGATGCCGTGGTTGTTGCTGGGCGTGTGCATGGCGAGGGGCTCGGGCGACCGCGCCGCGGCGCTGATCGGTGCGCTGCTCTATGGTGCCGCATTCACATACTTTGCGCACACGGCGCTCGCGGCACTCCAACAGCACGTTCCGACCTATGAATCGCTTTGGCAAAGCGAGGGCCGTCTCTACACCGTTCATGGTGGACTGATGATCGTCGGCGGCTCGCTCTTTGCATGGTCGGCGTGGCGAGATGGCTGGCTCCCTCGTGCGGCCATCCTTCTGTTTTCGATCGGTCTTGCCATCAATCTCCTGCTCGCGTGCGCGCCCATCCCGGACGCATTCCAGGTCATCGGAAGTCTTGCAAGGAACGCCAGGTTGGTCGCCATGGGATTCGCGATCTTGACCGAGGCTGGCGATCAAAGCACTGACGCCGACTCATCCAATCTCGTGGAATCGAGTTGATCGCTTCGGATGTGCCACCCCTCGGGTAGTCATGCTCTTGAATGGGTCAGGCATTCATCCGGATGCCTGGCCCATGATGGCGCGATCCTCACGTGCTTGCCGCGTCCTTTGGCATGCGGAAACGGCGGGCTCGCAGCCCGTCATCCGCGCTTCGCGTCGGTCCGTGCTTCGTGAGCGTTCGCGGGGCCAGACGGCGAATCACCTGCCCTTGGAGATACACCATGAACTTGCTGAACCGCCCCCCCCGCTCCCTTACCTCCGCCTTGCTCGCATCTGCCGGCCTCGCGTGCCTCACGCCGCAGTTCGCTGCCGCGCAGGACTGCACACTCTCGATCCAGGCTGCGCCGCAGGTGGTGCTCGCCGGTCAGAGCGCGAGCGTGGACGTGTTTGCGATCTTTCCGCCGACGATCTTCGCCTTCGCCTCGGCTCAGTTCGATGTGCTGGCGGGCGATCCGGCATGGACATTCGTCACCGGCGGCGCGATCGTGGGGAATAACGTGCTCAATATCGCCGCCAGCCAGGCACATGTGCCGCCTCTGGGAATCATCGCAAATCCCGCGAATCCCTACCGCGTGTGGCGCGGCACGTTCACGCCGGTTTCCAACGGTCCGGCGCTGGTCGAGTTCGTCGTCGATCCGGCGTCGTTCTCGGTCTTCCCGAGCAAGTTGACGCCATCGTCGGTCTCGCGCGACGCCCAGGGCGGCAACGACTTCATCTTCGTGAATCCGCTGCGCGTCGGCAAGTGGCTCGCGGCGCCAGGGCCAAACACCGAGGCCCGTGCCGGCGATGACGTGTGGGTCGATGGAAAGATCATCACGGCGCAAAACTACGACTCCGCGATCCTCATCGGCCTGCTGCTGCCCGCGGTGCAAATGGTCCATGAGTCGGCCGCTCGTGTCGAGTTCATCAGCGGCCAGCCCGTCACGTTTACCGCGACCGTCCAGGTCGAAGCCGAGGGGCGCCCGCAGGAGTCCCTGGCCCTCAACTGGGCGAAGGTCGAGTTCGACGACGGCTCGGGCGGAATGAGTCTCACGGCCGAGATGCCCGACGGCGGTCCTGCGCCGTTCGAGGCCTTCCTCGGTGGCGTGCGAGTGGCTGTGGGTGATCTGTGCGCCCACGGCCAGCCGACGCTGGTCGCCGAATCGGTGCCTTCGCTGATCCGTCAGAGGCTCGGGACGGGAACGCTGGTTCTGCCGGGGCAGAACGCGTACGGTGGCGTGATCTGGACGCTGAAGTACGATGCGCCGGTCGCCGCGACGGTGCGTGGGCCGGATGGCCGCAACCGGAACGTTGATCTCGACACCATCATTGTGGGACCGGGTTGGAACGGACATGTCAAGAACAGCCGTCCGACGTCGAGCAGCAATAACCTGCGGCAGATCGGGCTTGCCGCTCACACCTATGAGGCGACGGGCGCTCGAAGCATGCGCCTCATTCCGGAGCAGCCGCGGTGATCGTGCCTCGTCAAAGCGCGGCAGGCTGGCGAGAGGTTCGTCGGCCTGTCGCCGCGCGCGGAGCACCGGGAGCGTCCGATACAATCTCGCGTCCATCCTTGCAGGCGTCTTGTTGGAACTCTGCTCGGCCCAGCCACCTTATGAGCGACACTCCAACCGACATCACGCTCCTGCTTCACGCCGCCGCGTCGGGTGATCGGCGCGATGTGGACGCGCTCATGGCCGCGATCTACCAGGACATGCGCCGCCTGGCGATGTCGCACATGAGCGGGGAGAGACGCGACCATACGCTCCAGCCGACCGCGCTCGTCCACGAGGCGTACGTCAAACTCATCGGGCAGCGGAACACGGAGTGGAAGGACCGGCTCCACTTCTTCGCGCTCGCCTCGCGCATCATCCGGCGAATCCTCATCGACCACGCCCGCGAGCGGCAGGCGCTCAAACGCGGCGGACCCGGCACCCGTGTCAGCATCGGCGAGCACGATGTGCCCGCGCCCGCCCGTGACCTCGACGCCATCGCCCTCGATGAAGCGCTGGTCGAACTGGCTCGCCTCGACGAGCAGCAGGCGCGGATCGTTGAACTCCGCTACTTCGGCGGCTGCACCGTCGACGAAATCGCGGAGTTGCTCGACATCGGCAAGCGGACCGTTGACCGCCAGTGGCAGGCCGCGAAGGCCTGGCTCTTCGTCCGGCTTCACGACGGCGACCAATCCGGCGCGCCAGGCCCCGAACCAACGCCCGACGAAAGGCGCGATCGTGCGCAATGACACCGCCGCACGAGCGCACGCGATCTTTACTCGGGCGCTAGGGCTCGACCCAGACCAACGCGACGCGATGGTTCGAGAGGCGTGCGGGCAAGACGCCGATGTGCTGCGACGCGTGCAGCGGCTTCTGAAGGCGGCCGACCAAAGCACGGGATTCCTTGAATCCCCCGCGCTGGCCTCGCGCTTCGAGCCGCTGCCCGACATCCCCGACGCCGTCGGCACCTACCTGGTCATCGGCGTGCTGGGCATGGGAGGGATGGCGACGGTCTACGAGGCCGTGCAGGAGAACCCGAATCGTCGCGTGGCGATCAAGGTGATGCGCCAGGCGATGACCAGCACCGACTCGCTCCTCCGCTTCAGGCTGGAAACCCAGACGCTCGCGCGGCTGCGTCATCCCGCCATCGCACAGATCTATGAGGCCGGGACGGCACAACTCGGACAGCCCAAGCCAACGCCGTTCTTCGCGATGGAACTGATCCCCGATGCCCTCAGCATCACCGAATACGCCGACCGGGCCGGGCTCTCGCTCCGACAGCGCTTGGAGATGTTTGCCTCGGTCTGCGACGCGGTGCTGCACGGGCACCAGAACGGGATCATCCACCGGGACATCAAGCCCGCAAACGTCCTCGTCGGACCGGACGGTCAGCCGAAGGTGATCGACTTTGGCATCGCGCGGAGCACCCAGACTGGCTCTCCGGCGCTCACGGGTGCCGCCAATGCGAGCAGCCTGATCGGAACGCTCAACTCGATGAGCCCCGAGCAATGCGTCGATCCCGCGAACATCGACGTGCGATCGGATGTCTATTCGCTCGGCGTGCTGCTGTATGAACTGGTGACGGGTCGGCTCCCGCACGATCTCTCACGCTGCTCGATCCCCCAGGCCGTGCGGATCATCACGGAGGTGGAGCCGTCGCGCGCGGGCTCGCTGCGCCCGGAGGCCGCGGGCGATCTGGAGGCGATCATCGCGATGGCGATGGAGAAGGACCGCGCTCGTCGATACGTCGGCGCTGGCGCGCTGGCCGCGGATGTCCGCCGATACCTGGGCAACCAGCCGATCGAGGCCCGCCATTCGACCACCATCGAACAGGTCCGCAAGTTTGCGAGGCGGAATCCGCCCCTTGCCGCGGCACTTGCCTCGTCGGTCGCGCTCCTGCTGATCGGGGTAGTGGTCTCGGCGCGCTTCGCGTATGTAGCGTCGCGGGCGCGCGATGCCGCGCTCGAACGGGAGCACAAACTCGAGATCGTGACCGAGTTCCAGGAATGCCTCCTCCGAGAACTCGACGTGGCCGCCATGGGCGACGGGCTACGGACCGCGATCGGCGCGAGCCTGCGCGAGTCCGCGCGGTCCGAGGGCGGCGATGAGGCGGTGAGCACAGCAATCGAAGACTGGAATCGCCTTGCCACGCGCCTGAACTTCACCACGCTCGCGGCTGGATCGCTGAGCACCAGCGTCCTGCAGCGGTACGCGTCATTGATCAACGAGCGCTTGGCCGATCAGCCCGTGCTGCGCGCAAGGCTGCTCCAGCAACTCGCCGATACGATGAACTCGCTGGGCCTTCACGCCGACGCGCTGCCGATCATTACCGCGGCGTACGACCTCCGTCGAGCCTCGCAGGGCGAGGACCACGCGGACACGCTCCAATCGCGGCATTCGGTCGGCTCACTCCTCTCCACGCTCGGACGCTTCGACGAGGCGCTCGTCCACCTCGCCGCGGCATACGAGCGCCGGCGGCTTGTGCTCGGGCCGGATGATCGCGCGACGCTCAACTCGGGCACGAGCCTGGGCGGGCTCTACCGTCGGAAGGGCAACCTGCCTGAGGCCGAACGGGTGTGGACCGACACGCTGGCGCGGCAGCGGCGAGTGCTCGGCGACGACGATCCCGCGACGCTCCGCATGCTCAACAACATCGGCGTCCTCTATGCCGTGCAGGGCCGCCTCGACCTTGCCGAGGCGAGTTGGCGCGAGTTGCTCGAGCGTCGGCGACGCGTGCAGGGCGCGGACCACCCCGACTATCTTGGTTCGCTCGGCAACCTGGGCGTGTTGCTGCAGGACCAGGGTCGATTCACCGAAGCCGAGCCGCTCATCCGCGAGTCGCTCGCGGCGGATCGCCGTCGTCATGGGGACGCGCACTCCGCCACCCTGACCTCGATGACGATGCTCGCGTCGCTGCTCCGAGAAACCGGCGAACTCGCCGAAGCCGAGTCACTGCAACGCGAGTGCTATGAGGGTCGGGTCGCGCTCCTCGGACCGGAACACGCCGACACGCTCCGCGCCAAAGCCGCGTTGGGCGGCATCCTGCACGCGCGAGGGCAAACAGCCGAGGGTGAGCGGATGATCCGCGAGTCGTTCGACGTTCAAATGCGCGCTCTGGGAGAAAGCCACGCCGACTCGATCGACTCGCTCGCACTCCTTCGAGACGCCGCGCGTGAAACCGCGCGCCGGGACGAGGCGATGGAACTCAGCACCCGCCTCATTCGGCTGATCCGCGAGAGTCCGCTCCGCGATTCCTTTGACGCCGGGAATCATCTCTCGATCCACGGCGCGTTGCTGCTGGCGGTCGGCCGAGTTTCCGATGCACGCGCTGCCATGCTGGAGGGATACGAAACGCTGAACCGAGTGCTTCGAGCGGCGCATCCGCAAACCCGGGCCGCGGCCGCGCGCCTCGCCGATTTCTACGCGAAAGCCCATGAGCGCGAGCCTAAAGCGGGGCACGACCAGGAGCATCTGAAGTGGCTCCGACTCTCGGAGCCGACCCGCCCATGACCCCATGGCGCGATCCCTCGCTCGCTTCCGCGTCTCTCATATGGTCCATTCCGTTCGGAGATCGTTGATGCCCGTCAAGAGACACCCGATTGCCGCTACCGCAGACGGCGCTTCCCTCACCGGCCTGCCCATCGATACCGCCCTCATCGGGCGGCTCAAAGCGACGTATGACCGCGTGCGATCGAACGAACTCCGCCTCGCCGAGGTCTTCTACGCCAAACTCTTCGCCGCCGCACCGCCGCTACGCCAACTCTTTCGCGGCGATCCCAACGCCCAGGCCCAGAAACTCACGGCAGCGCTTGATGCCGTCGTCCGAAATCTGGAGCACCCCGCCGAGAACGCCGCGATGCTCGCCGCCCTCGGCAGACGCCACGCGGATTACGGTGCCAAGCCCGAGCACTACGGCCTGGTCATCGATCTGCTCGTCGAGTCGATGAGGGAGATCCTCGGCTCGACCGCGAACCTCGGCGCGCTCGAAGAGTGGCGACTGGCGCTCCAACTGATCAGCAAACAAATGATCGCGGCAACCGAACAGCCCGACGAGTAGCACTAAACTTCCGTCGCCCGTCAGGCCAAGTGATGCGCCGGTGCCAAGCGTGCGGCACTTCCGCACGGACCACGCATGGTGCCGCGGCTTGCCGTCATGCCACCCAGTGATTGAGACGCTGTGAATGCGTTCGCATCAGGGCGATGACGCTCTACTGCGGCCCGGTGCTCGTCGGTGCCTCAGCCTTTGTCTCTTCCGGCTTCGCCTCGGCCTTCGTTTCTTTCGCGTCCTCAGCCTTGGTTTCGCCCGCGGGCTTCTCTTCCGCCTTGACCGGCTCGGGTGCCTTCGCCTCAGTGCCCTCGGCCGGCTTGACCTCTGCCGATTGCACCAGCCCGCCTTCTGCCCCGCCAGCCTTTGCCGTGGCCTCGCCAGTCGGCGCGGCACCGGGCACGCCGCCCTTCCCGCGTCCGCCGCCCGCGCGGCGAGTGCCAGGTTCGCGACCACCTGGCCGGCCGCCGCCGCCCGTGGGCACGGCCTTGCCGTTGGAATCGAGTTCAAACCCCACGAGTTTCAACTGTCCGGGCTCCCACTGCTCACGCAAGACCTGGTTCGCGTCCGGCTCACGCAGCAGCACACGCTCGCCCTCTTCGAGGCCCAGCGACACCTCCGCGTACAGGCTCGATACCCGCCCGACCTTCACCGGCAGCCGCGCATACCGCGCCCCGCGCGGCACATAGACAAACTTCAACGCCTCCTCGCTGAAAATCCCCTGCACCGGCACCGCCAGCACATCCTCGACGCGGCCCATCGTGATCGTCGCCTCGCACTTGTTCGATGGCTTCAGCCCCAGGTCCCCGCCCGCCCTGTCGAGCAGAATCTTGACCGTGTACTCGCGACGGTTCGGGTCCATCCAGCGCCCTTGCGACTCCGCCATCACCCCGATGCTGTCCACCTTGCCTGTCAGCACCTGCCCGCCCAGCATGTCCACCTTCACCGTCGCATTGAGGCCCGGCTTGACTCGGCCGGCCAACGCCTCTTGCACCCGAACCGCCGCCACCATGTCCGACGTGTCCGGCAGCACGATCAGCGGCTCTTGCGGACGCACACGACGACCCACCGTGAAGGGCGACTCGTCGAACCAGTTGCGGCCCGCGCTGGAGGCATAGACCACCAGTCCGTCCTGCGGCGCACGAACCTCCGTCGCCGCCAACTGCTTCTCCAGTTTCGTCAACTTCTCCTCGTGCAGCCCCAGTTGACGACGACGGTTCACTCGCTCGGCGTCCTTGATCGCCAGTTGGATCTCCGCCTGCTGCTTGGTCCGTTCGAGTTCGGCTTTGGCCTCCTCGACATCCGAGAGTTTGCTCTTCTCGTCCTTGGGCTTCTGATACAGGCTGTACGTCACGTCCTCGAGCAGGGCCTTCTCGAGTGCCGCACGAGCGTTGCGCAGTTCGATCTCCTCGCGCTGCAACTCGTCCTTGCTCATGAAGCCCTCTTTGAAGAGCCCCTGGCTCCGCGCGAACTTCTCTTCAAGCCGCTCCAGGTCCTTCTTTGACTTGTCGAGCGCCAACTCGATGTCCTTCATCTTCTGGACATGGTCGCCCGACTCCCACTGCTTGAGCGCGAGTTCCGCCAGATCCAGTTTCAGCCGCGCCTGGCGCAGTTTCGATTCGTTCTCGCTCTTCTGGATCTCGAACCCGCTCTCCGCGGCCACCGAATCCGCCTTGGCCGATTCGACCCGCAACTTCGTCTCGTCGATCTGCGTCTGGATCTGGTCCCCGCTCAGCCGAAGGATCAACTCGCCCTTCTTGACGAACTTGCCCTCGGCCACCAACTCCACGATCGTGCTCTCCGTCTCCAACTCGCTGTTGAGTTCGATCTGGTTCTTGGCCTGGAGTTCGCCCAGGGCCGTGGTCGTCATGTCAAAACTGATGACCTCGGCCCGTGCCAGGTCGAGCGAGCCCTGAGCGCCTTCCTTGTTCCCGCCCTTGTTCTTGAGCGCGTACCACGAGCCGCCGCCGATCGCCGCGAGCACGAGTAACGCCGCGACCCCTTTGACCATCACCCCGCCACGCCGCCTTGCGTCCGCCATGTGCGGCCTCCTGATCGATATGCCCACGCTTGATCGGATTTTGATCGGTCTGAACCGGTATGGAAAGAAAACCGAGCCGATCGCGCCCGGTTCCTCCATCTTCTACAGATGCCGCCCGATCAGGTTTCCGACCAACCGCCTCCCGGTTGCAAATAGTAGTCGGTGACAGGCCTGAGAACGAGTGCTGCCGGCAGGTCAGATGCCAAGCCGCTCAACCGTCCACACCAACGCCACCGCGGCGATCGTCAGAGACGCCGGCGCGGCCACCCTCGCCTGATACCACGGCCGCCTTCCAACCCATGTGCCCACCAGCGCGAACGCCGCAAGAATCACCGCCGCCTGACCCAACTCAACGCCCACGTTGAACGAGATCAACGCCGTCACCAGTTGGCCCTTGGGCAGCCCGGCCTCCTGCAGCACCCCCGCGAACCCAAGCCCGTGCAGCAGCCCAAAGCCGAAGGCCACCAGCGTCCGCCGCGACGTGTACCGCCGAACAAACACGTTCTCCAGCCCGATGAACGCGATCGAGGCCGCGATCAGCGGCTCAACGATCGACGACGGCGGCGAGACCACCCCGCTCACCGCCAGCGCGAGCGTGATCGAGTGCGCGACCGTGAACGCCGTGGCCTGCATCAGGACCGGACGCACGCGGGCGCTCAGCAGGAACAGCCCCAGCACGAACAGGATGTGATCCAGCCCGTGCGGGATGATGTGCGTGAATCCCAGGCCAACATAGTCCGCGATCACGCGCGAGCTACCCGGCGGCGGTACCAAGGCCAGCACATCGAACAGGTCCGACGCCTCGCCCGTATCGAGCCACTGCGCCTGCTCGCCGCCCGCATGATACACGCGAAGCAGATATCGCCCCAGCGGCGCGTCGCAGCGCCACATCAACGACGACGCAACGCCCGGCACTGAGAACGACCAGCGAACCGTCGCATCCTCCTCGCTCACGGGGACCTGCTGCCGCACGAGCACCAGTCGCTTGGCTTCTGTGCTCCCGTCGACGTTGAGCGCCGCCCCGCGCGAGATCGCCTCGCCAATTGCTTCGATCGCCGCGCCGCGCACCGTCTCATCTTTCGAGTTGAGCGCCGAGGCCTGCGCCGCGGGAAGATGCTCAGGATCGACTCGGATCACTCCATCCACGTGGCCGCCGTCTTGAACCTTGATCGTCACGAGCATCGCACCAAAGTCGTGCGCGCGGGCCGATGCCGTGCCCAGAAGCAGCATCGCAGCGCCGATGATCACCAGTACCCGATTCATCGACCCAGTCCCTTCGTCGTCGGCGTTGCCGCCTTCGGCGCGTCCGCCGTCGAGAACGAGAGCGATGCCCAGACGCTCTCCCACTCCGCCCCCGAGCCCGCGGGTGCCGCAACCATCTCGACGGCATCGACCAGCCACATCCCGGCCTCGGGCAATGTCAGCGCCGCCTCGCCCTGCTCGTTCGTACGCGCCTCGATCACCGGGCCGGAATGCCTCGCGCCGCGAGCCTGCACCAACGCTCCGACCAGCGGCTTGCCCTCAAACACAAACCTCACGCGCAGCGTCTCGCCCGCTCGCAGCGCCGTCGGGTCGCTCAGCGGAACAACCTCGAACCGCAGCCCCGCACTGGCATCAAACCCGCTCCCGCGTTGCCCGCCCACCGCGATGATGCTCTTGACCGACCGTGAATAGATCTCGCGCGCCTCGGCCCTGCTCTGCCCACGCTCCGCACGCATCTTGCTGATCTTCTCCAGTCCCTTCTCCTTCAGATACCCCTCGAACTTGTCGCCCGCCAGCGTCACCGGGGTCGGGGTGCTCTGATACGCCAGCACATGCACGCCCGGCACCGTGAAGCGAACCATCCCCGCCGGGTCGCGCCCCTGCCGACCCGCGATCGCGCTCGCCTCGGGCGTCGAAGGCCCCAGCGCAACGAACCGCACGATCCGCTGCTCGTCCCGCGGCAGCACCTCCCCCGGCAACTCGTCGCCCACCCGAAGTTGCACGCCCACCACCTCCCCCACCGCCGGCGTGAACGATGCGGGCTGGATCCAGAACACGTGCGCCAATGCCGCGCTCGCCGAAGCAAGCGATGCCGCGACCACCGCCAATCCCCTGACCAATCTCATGACATGACTCCCGGATGGAAAGACTCTGCGGAAACTCGAAACACCAAAGGCCCGCGGCGAGAACGAACCCGCCCGGGCCGGTCAGGGGTTAGGGTTGCTGCGGCGAACTCGAGATCGGCGTCTTCAGGTAGGGGAACGTCGGGAAGTAGTTGGCGTCGTTGACAAACGCGCCGTCGGTGAGCGGCAGGTTGCCGCCCGGAGCGCACGAGCCGGGCTGGCCCGCGTTGGGGATCAGCGCGCCCACGACCACGCGGAGCGAGATGTCCACCACGTCGTCGCCGGGGCGACGACCGTTTGGATATCCCTGCAGGTCGCCGCCGAGCGCGCCCAGCGGGCTCTGCGAACCCACGGGGGTGATCGCAATCCCGCCCTGGGTCGGGTTCACGTTCATGTTGAGCCGCATCATCTCGGCCGGCCTCACGCCCACCGGCTTGTTCAGCCCGTCGAGCCCGGTGAGGAACACGCTCACCAGGTCATTGCGCGGCAGGCAGGGCGCGGGAACGCCGAAGAGCGCATCGATGATCGCGGGCAACGTCGGATTCGTCACATAGGTCGCAAACTGCGCGTCGTTCCGCGGACGTGAGTTGCCGAACTTGTTCTTGTCCTTGATCCCGATCACCAACTCGTTGACCAGCGGCATCGAGAGCCGCGACATCTGGACCCACTGCCCGACTTCCGTCGACGGCTGGTTGAACGTGGGGTTGTTGCGGAGCACGCGCGTCTGCGGGAGGCTCGCGCTCGTCCACCCGCCGATGATCGTGTCGTTGCAACCCTTGAGGAAACTCTTGGGCACCTCGATGATGATCGACGTGCAGTTGTCGTCCTCGAGCGAGTCACGCTTGGCGTTGGGGGCCTGGAGCGGATTTGTGTTGATGAGGTCGAACGTCTCGCCGAGGTTGACGACGAACGGGTCCTTGCGCTGGCCGACGAACGCGCGGGCGTTCTGGCTGCAGCCCGGCAGGTTCAACTCGACGATGTGGTCCTGCGCGTAGCACTCGTAGTTATTGTTGGGATAGGTCTTCCCACCCACGAAATCCGCCGGCTTCGGGATGTTTCGCTTGTTCGTCGTCGTCCGCAGGGGGACGGAGTAGCCGTGATACTGGTCCCCGTACGTCACGTCCACCGTGTACGTCTCGGTGATGTTCAGATTCGCGTTCTGGCCCGCGAGCGGCCCGATCGTGTTGATGTTGTAGAGCGCCACGGGCACCTGCACGCCCCCGATATTGAGCGACAGATTCCGAAGGTTGTTCGTGAATCGGAAACTGAACGTGATGTCCTCCTTCGCGTCCCCGTCGTTGTCGACGTGGACCTGGTAGAGCGCCTCCGAGTCCATTTGGAAGAAGTTGGGACCGCCATAGGGCGTCTGGAACGGGATGTAGTTCGCCACAATGGTCACATAGTCCGAACGCCCGGGCTCGTAACTGTTGAACATGTAGAAGTCGGTCGAGTCGAGTTGCGGCATGCTCGCGATCGCCGGTGCCTCTCGGTGGCTCGAAGCCAACGCCGGTTGCGACATCGGCGCCAGGCCGGCCAACGCAACGAGCGCCGCCGCAGCAAACGAACGGGACTTGAACGTCATCGAGAATCTCCTTCGGTTCGCAGGCGCGCAACATCGCCGTGCCGGCCCACGCGGCCGACCTCTTCCGGCGTCGTCACTCGTCCTGGTCTTTCCCCCCACGCATCGTCTGAGCCTCTGGCCAGACGCGGTGTGGTACCCAAGACTTCGAGGCCCGATTCCCCAGGGTTTTTCGGATTTCCCACTCCGATGAATTTCACGCTCGTCGCGCGGAATCTGAAACCATCCGCCCTCCGTGGGCGAAGCACCCAAGATGGTCCTGCAGTGCTCGGGCCACCAGGCTCGCACGCTCACGGGAGCGCCCCCGAAAGTGCCTACACTCTTCGTACCACCTACGCCCTTCCGTGCAAGACCCTTCGGAGGTCTGCCATGCTTGGTGCCACCTCTCGGACCTCAAGACCTCAGCATGACCTCGGCCGCTCAGATTCAACCAGGCTTAGGAACACGCGACGATGCCGAGTTGCTGCGCGAAACCGCTCGCGGCGATCGCGACGCGTTTCTCACCCTCTACGACCGCTTCTCGCCTCGCCTCCTCGGCGTCATCAACGCCACGCTTCGCGATTCCGCCTTGGCCGATGACGTGCTCCAGGTGGTCATGCTCGAAATCTGGCGAAGCCATGCGGTCCGCTACAGCCCCGCCCTCGGCTCGGCCGAGGCCTGGTTGTTGCGACTCGCACGTTCCCGGGCCATCGATGCCGCCCGACGCCGTTCCAGACGGAGCGCCGCCGACCTTGACGCAACGCCCGAGCCTGTCGCCCGACTCGCTTCTGAGCCACTGTCCTCGGATTCCTCTCTCGCCCGAGCGATCTCCTCGCTGAGCGAAGACGAGCGTCAGCCGCTCCTTCTCGCCTTCGCTGTCGGGCTCACCCGCGAGCAGATCGCCACCCATCTGAACGTCCCCGTGGGCACGGTGAAGACCCGCATCCATCGCGCCGTCGGCAACCTCCGCCGCGCGATCCCCTCCTAGGAGATGCCGTCATGAGCGCCGCGCCGCTCGATCCCGACATCGTCGAACTCGCCACCCTCTACGCCGCCGGCGTCCTCCCGCCCGCCGAGATGGACGCCTTCGAGTCGCGTCTCCTCGCCAGCGACCCCGCCTGCGTCGCGGCCTTCGAGCGCATCCGCCCGTTCGCCGACCTCGCGGCCCGCGCCGCCGCGCCGGCCGAGCCCCGCCTCATCCAGCGCAGCCATCTCATCAATGCCCTCGGACTGAAAAAAGCCCCGCCGCCATTCTCGTCTGACAGCGAGGCCAGCCGGCGGCCCGACCCTTTCGCCGATGACCCCGCCGACATGGTGCTGCTCCGCGCCGCACACGCCGACTGGGTCGAGACGGGCGTTCCCGGCGTTCAGTCCCGCAACCTCTGGGTCGATCGCGAGCGCGCCCGCGCCACCGTCTTGCTCCGTCTTGCCCCGGGAGTCGTCTATCCCGATCACGACCATCCAGGCGTCGAGGAATGCCTCGTCATCCAGGGCGACCTCGAACTCGGCGGCAAAGTCATGCTCGCCGGGGACTACATGCGCATCCCCGCCGGGGGTCAGCACGGCACGCCCCGAACCACCGGCGGCTGCCTGCTGCTTGTCACGACGCCGCTCGTTGCCGCGTGAGCCACCACCCGATTTGATGAACCTCGCCAAAGAAAAAGACCCCGGCATGTGCCCGGGGTCTGAATCGCTCGCGTTCCGAACCGGGTTCAGTAGCCGTTCGACCTCACGTCCGTCCCGCCGAAGTCCACCCCGCGGAGGCCGCCGCGCGTGGAGAGAAAGTACGGCCTGCCGTTGACCGTCACCGGAGCCGGCGGCTCGATGGCTGAGGCCGCGTACTGGATTGTGTAGTACGGTGCCGTCGGCGGTGGCATCGGCGGCGACGAGTTCGGGCTGTTCACCGCCGTCGCCTGATTGCCGTTGGGATCAAACCCGTAGTTGCACTTGTCATTTGAGCGATTCACAACCGAGTTATCGAAGAACAGCAGCGGCTGCTTCGAGAACTCGGTCCCTATCCATTGGCGATAATCGATCTTCCCGAAGTGCCGCCCAAACGTATCGTGCATGGCCACCTTCAGCGACGGCTGGCTGACGTCAGAGATCTTGCGCTTGCCGTATTGGCTCAGTGTAGGGTAAATGGTGATCGTGCCACCCGTCGGGGTATACATCACGCGATACGGCGTCGGGCTGCGATCAATAAAGGCCGGAACGACGCGATACGACGCGCCGTACGGGTGACGCCACAAATCGCTGGCCCCGATGCTCGTGCCGAAGTTCGGCTGGTACAGCCCCTGGTCATACCCCTTGGGGTCCTTGTTCCACAGTTTGCGATTCGCGTCCTCCGGGCACACCACTGTCGCATCCGGCAACTTCTGGGCCATGTAGTCCTGCATCACCAGGTGCGTGTACGTCAGATGCGGGAACAGGTTGGTCGCCGGCGGCATCCCAGGACGATCCCCACGGAAGCGGATGATGTACGCCAACTGGTTGTTGCTCGCGATCCAGTCGTTCCCCGCGTTGCCGAGCCCCGCGCCGTTCGGGTCCGACGGGTCCACATACGTCTTGCCCGCCTCCCACGTGAACGACGGCATCATCTCCTTGAACTCCGAACTGTACGTCTGGGTCGCCTGGCCCAAGCCACGAATATTCGAGATGCACACCGCCAGACGCCCGGCCTTCTTCGCCTCCCCCAGCGCTGGCAGCAGGATGCTGATCAGCAGCGCGATGATCGCGATCACCACCAACAGTTCGATCAGTGTGAACCCTTTGCGTCGCATGGCCGTTCTCCGTCTCATCGCCTGAATCGGCGATGGGTGACCACTCGTCCCGGTCGGCAGAACGCCAATCCTCGGGGCGACGGCTCCCGATCCAACGCGCCGGCAAGGAGCCGAATCGCCGGCAGCGGCGCCGAAGCGCCAAAACGCTCCATCAACCTACCACGCCTTCGCCATCCAGTCAAGACCCAATTCGCGGCCCGAGTCCCGCCTCGCCCAATCGCTCGCAAGAGCATCGCGCGTAGGGCACCGTGCCGACAAAAAAACAAGCCCCGATCGGGGCTTGGTAAAGTATCGCGACATGTGGACAGGCGCGTTGCTTAGTAGCCGTTCGTGCGGACATCTCCGCCGCCGAAGTCGACGCCGCGAAGCCCACCACGGGTGAAGACGAACCGACCGTATCCGTTCGCAGCGGATGTCGGTCCCGTCGGCTCGATGGCCGATCCCGCATAGGGAATCGGCAGATAGCCCGAGCCGGGCGGCGTGGGCGGATTGCCGTTGGGAGTTGTCACTGGTGCCATCTGATTCCCGTTGGGATCAAACCCGTAGTTGCACTTCTCGCTCGACCGATTGACGACCGAGTTGTCGAAGAAGAGCAGCGGCTGCTTCGAAGTGTCAAAGCCGCACCACTGGCGATAGTCAAACTTGCCGAAGTGCCGGCCGAACGTATCGTGCATCGCCACCTTCATCGCCGGCTGGGAGACGTCCGAGATCTTGCGCTTGCCGAACCTTGCCGTGCCGGGGACAAAGACGTTGCCGGAACTTGTGCCCTGATAGACACGCGAGCCCTGGGCGCTGTTGTCGATGAATGCGGTGACGACGCGGTAGGACGCGCCGTAGGGGTGACGCCAGAGATCGCTGGCGGCCAGGCTTGAGCCGAGATTCGGCTGATACAAGCCCTGGTCGTAGCCCTTGGGATCGGCGTTCCAGCGGAGTCGGTTATCGTCCGAAGGACAGACCACCGTCGGATCAGGCAGATTCTGCGCCATGTAGTCTTGCATTGCGAGGTGCGTGTATGTCATGTGCGGAATGAGCGCGAGTGTCATGACCGGGAAAGTGGGACGATCACCACGATTCCGGATGATGTAGACCATGTGGTTCCGCGCGGCCTGAAGGTTGTCGGCCGCATTGCCAAGGCCCGCTCCATTCGGATCAGCCGGACTGACATACGTCTTGCCAGCCTCCCACGTGAACGACGGCATCTGCTCCTTGAACTCCGAACTGTACGTCTGCGTCGCCTGGCCGAGTCCGCGCATGTTCGCCACGCACTTGGCCAGTTTGCCGGCCTTCCTCGCCTCGCCCAGCGCAGGGAGCAGAATGCTGATCAGCAGCGCGATGATAGCGATCACCACCAGCAACTCGATCAGCGTGAATCCCTTCGACCTTCGCATCTGTGTCATGACTGTCACTCCACTTTCCGGCGCCCGTTGCGGCCGCCACCTATCGAGCCGGGTCGACAGAACGCCAACCCAGACCGCTCGACGCTACTCCTCATATCGGCCCGAATCATCGCTCCGCCGAAGACCTACGCCGGCCCCGACATCCCGGTCTCTCCCCGGGCGCATCTGCGATGGTACCAAATCCGATGACGAGTGTCTAGACACTCTCCCTTCGCCATTCACTCCACTTCGGTTCCCGAAGCCTTCCGCAACCCGCTCATAATACGAACAAGCCGCCGCGCCACGGCATTCCTCGCCTCGCCGCGACCGAAGTGCCTGCTCTGCCCTACCTCCACACCGACTTCAGCCAGTTCACCACCCCACCGATCGGCATCGCATTCGCCTGCTGTTTCAGGTACTCCAGCGTCTTGGGCTTCACATCATCGAGATTCACCGCGCGGTCAAAGAACGTATCCAGTCGCCGGTAGTTGTCCCCCAGCAGTTGCTGGCACTGGAAGTCCGCCACGCCCATGACCCCGTTGATCATGATCGCCACCAGCGGCCTGGCCCACTGCCCCCAGCCCCAGTCGAGGCTCTCACCCTTGATAAACTTCGCGTCCGAGCCCGTCGAGATCGAGAGCAGCACCACGTCCTCGAGCGACTGCTTGCCGGCTCGCTTATCCAGCGCCAGAGCCAGCGCCGCCATGCTCGGGTTGTTCGAGACCACGCCCCCGTCGATGAAGCCCTGGTAGGCCGGGAAGTACGTCGGGGCGGCCGACGTGCGGAGGGCGATGTCCACCGCCAGTTCAGCGCCGTCCGAGTCGTTGCCAGGGAAATTGTGGAAAAACTTGGGCTTCCAGGTCATCGGGCGGTCGCCCGACGCCTCGGCGCAGAGATCGAACGTCGGCACGAGGACCCGCTTGCCGAGTTTCGAGAGCGTCACCGCGCCCAACTCGCGCGTCAGCAGTTTCTTGAGTTGGCTGTTGTCGTAATCCGCGCCGATCGCCGTGCCGAGGTCGAGCACGTTGTCGAACCACGAATCGTCGAAAATCTTCCTGCCGTTGTCGCCATAGAGCCGAACCAGGTCCGCAGGCTTTTTGCCCGCCGCCAGGCAGAGCGCGATGATCCCGCCCGTCGATGTCCCCGCGAGCAGGTCGGCATCATCGACTAGCCCCGGCACCTCTGCCGCCAGCCGATCGAGCAGTGCCGCCGAGAAAAGCCCGCAGATCCCGCCGCCGTCGAACGTGATGACCTTATACGCCATGATGGACCTCCTACCCCCCGGTTCGGGTGAAGAGCCGCCCAATGCCGCGCGCCCAATGTACCGCGCACTCGCTTGCCAAGTGCGACGTCGCACCCGCCCCTGGACGACGATTCCGCCCCTACCGCTCCCCGATCTCGCCGATTATCGCTCCATCGCCCTCAGATCCGACCTCGACGAACGCAATCTCTGTGTCCGGCGATCGTGGTTGCCTCCGCACAAGGACCGCCAACGTCGCCCCAACCAAGGAGGTTCTGCTCATGAACCGCGCACACACAACGACGCAACCAGGATCTCGAATCCCCACCGCCCAGCGGCTCCGCGGCCTCGCCGGCCACGTCGCCGGTGCCTCCCTCGCACTCGCCGGCCTGGCTGCCTTCTCGCCAGACCATTGTCACGCGAGGCCCAATCTGCTCACCAACGGCAGTTTCGAGTTGCCGGGTCTGCCCGTGGGGACCAACTCGTTCTTTGGCCCGGGCACCGCGCTCACCGGCTGGACGATCTCGTGCCTGGGGACGCCGGTCTCGGGCCAGGGGATCGATTACGATCGCACATTCCAGCCCTCCGACCTCTTCCACACGGTCAGCACGAACTGGGCGGTGGGATCCTCGTCGCAGGTGTGCGGCATCTCGCAGACCGTCGCGACGGTCAACGGCGAGGCGTACACGATCTCGTTCGACGCCACTCGCGAGCGGCCGGAACTCGTCGCGGGACAGGCCTCCACACGCGGCGTCCAAGTCTGGTGGAGAAACAACCTGGTCGGCACCGTCGTGCTCCCGCCCAACGCCGCGCAGACCAACACCAACATGATGTGGAGGCGGTACAGCTTCACCGTCTCGGGCAGTGGCGGGAACGACACGCTGGAGTTCAGGGACGTGTTCTCGGGGGTCACAGGCTTCGGCGTCGAACTCGATAACGTCAGCCTCGACCGATTCACCTGTCCCGTCGCCGGATCTACTCCCTTTGTCCAACTCCCGCGCGACGTGCGCTGCGGCGACGCCCCTGCCGCCACCGCCCACTACTCCATCGACGCTCTCGGCCTCGTCAACAACCCCGGTGGCTACATCACCGTCGGCCAACGCCAACTCCCTTCCGGCTTCCTCGGGCTCCATGTCGTCCGCTGGAACACCAACAGCACCATCGCCGCCGAACGCCTCTTCTCGACCGACCTCGCCGGCGACTCCATCATCGGCACCAGCGTCGAAGTCAATGCCCAGTGCGACGCGCTCGTCGCCGGACGAATCTACAACGGCGGCACGCGCCAGAGCTTTGCCATCCGCCTCGATCCCAACCTCATGCCCATCGGCGCCGGCATTCGCCTCAACGGCCCCGTCGATTCCAACGTCGATGTCCAGGCCGACTGGCTCATGGACGGCACCGTGGCGATCGTTGACCGCTTGAACCCGAGCGCGAGCATCCTCAGCACCCGCATCACCCGCCGTACCGCCGCCCTCGGGCCGATGTGGTCGAAACGCTACCAGTCCTTCCAGGTCTCCCCGAATCCACAGTTCGTCGCCCGCGACATCGAGCAGGACCCCGTCACCGGCGACCTCTACGTCGCCGGCACCATGAACTGGAACCCATCGGGCACGGCCATACGCACCCTGCCGATGATCATGAACGTCTTACTCGGCAACGGCAACATCATCCAGGTCCGCGGGTACGACTACGCGGTCAGCACGCCCTGGACCACCGGCGGCTTCAACGCCATCAAGTTCAACCCCAGCCTCGGCGCGAAGCAAAACCAGATCGTGGTCGCTGGCTGGGCCACCAGGCCAAACCCGACCCCCTTCGAGCCCGCCATCACCGTCCCGCGGCTGACGATGATCGATCGGGGCACGCTCACGACGGCCCCGCACTACGACCGCCTCTACACGAGCCTCATTGACTGGGTTCCCGGCGTCAGCGCCATCTCCATCCCCTTGCAGGGATCTCCACCACCACCCAACAACAACATCATGCTCGCCGGACGAACCAACGGCATGCCCGGCTTCGGCTGGACCCTCCGCGCCAACGAGCCCAATGGCGCCATCAGCTTCGCCCACCGCCACGGCTCGCCGGTCCCCGGCTCAAGCAACTACGCCCTCAGTGACATCACCCCCGGCGGCCATCGCGCCATGATCGGCGCGTACTCAATCATCAACGTGGGCGGCGGCTCCCAGATGTGGCTCAGCAAGGACGCCTGCCCGACCGTGGTTCCCACGCCCGACCCGCTCATCCAGACGATCGCGATGGGCACCGGCGAGGTCGTCCCATCCGACGAACAGACCGACTTCCCGACGCTCTCGCTCGTCGAGTTCATCGTCGCCTCCCCCTGCTCGACCATCTGCCGATTCTGCTTCGTCAACTGCGACCAATCGACCGCCTCGCCCATGCTCAACATCAACGACTTCCAGTGCTTCCTGAATGCCTTCGCCATCGGCGACCCCTACGCCAACTGCGATGAGAGCACCTCGCCGCCCGTGCTGAACGTGAACGACTTCAGTTGCTTCCTCAATGCCTTCGCCGCCGGCTGCACCTGACCAACCGCGTGAAAGCCAATCTCCCGCGCGACACGGGCTGCCGACCCGTGTCGTGCTTTTTTTGCGCCCAATCGTGTCTGCCAGCGCCAACGCGCCGGCTGAACGATTCGCAGCCCCACGCTACACTCGAATGCCGCTTAGTTACCGATCCGTATTTCCAGCGCACGGACTCGCCTGAGCGTGGACCCCTGTTGGCCACGCCTCACGCAGTGTATTCGGGCCTTCCGCCGCTCACAAACGCCCTATCA
>JBJXFQ010000100.1:0-10234 GCA_046155605.1 Phycisphaerales bacterium | reverse complement strand
ATTTCGCCGCGGCACACCGGCTGCACGTGCCGACGCTTTCGGACGAAGAGAACCGGCGGATTTTCGGCAAGTGCAACAACCCTCGCGGGCACGGGCACAACTACCGGGTTGAGCCGTGCGTCGAGGTGCCCGTGCAACAAGGCGGGCCGCCCGCGCTCTCCCTGGCCGAGTTTGAGCGGCTCACGGTCGAGCACATCATCGCCCGATTCGACCACACCCACCTCAACGAGGACACAGCCGAGTTCAACACCGCACGCGGCGGAATGAACCCGTCGGTCGAGAACATCGCCCGGGTGTGTTTCGAACGCCTCGCCCCGGCGATCCGAGCGGCGGCACCACAGGCCAAGCTCCGTCACGTCACGGTTTGGGAGACCGACAAGACCAGCTCGACATACCCGGGCTAACGAGGAACAACCCCCGTAGCCGAGACGCTGGGGGTACAAGACCAGTGAATCTCCTGACTACTCGCGAACGAAGTGCGAGATTCCAGAAACCCTGCATGAAATTCGCTCTCGTAATGTGGTGCTCTGAAAGGGTGCGGATAGAATGCGATCCGTCCCGCCGGCACCGCCGCACGAATCGACCGCGATCTCTCTGACGTAAGTTCGGCCGAAGGAAACGACTCGCATGCTCCACACCGTCAAGCCACTGGTGGCTTGTTTGGTCTTGGCCACCTTGCCGTTGCAGGCGATTGCCCAACCCGAGCGTGTCATCCCGTCTGCCGCTGCGCGGGAAGACGCGGCCCTCGCACGCCGGGCGATCGATATGATCCACCCGGGTCTGGATCGGTACACGCCCAAGGTCGAACTCGACGCGGCGTTTGACAGGCTCGAAACCGCGTGCCGGAATGACATCACCGAGCGTGACTTCTACGCGGAACTGTCGGTCGCGCTGGCCCGGATCCGGTGCAGCCACACCAAGGCCGAGCCGTCCAAGGCGTGGGCCGACTGGCGAGCGAGCACGCCGAGCTACCTGCCCTTCCGCTTTATCGAGGATGAAGGCCGCATGATCGTCACGCGCTCCGCCGCTGAGGGCGTGGGCACGGGCGACGAGGTCGTAGGCATCGACGGTGTCGCGGCCCGCGAAGTGCTGGCCACGATCTTCGCCGCGGTGCCCGCCGACGGGTGGACCGACTCGGCCCGCCGGTTCGCGCTGTCCTCGATGAGCGACCTCGACGAGAGCGAGCTGGACCACTTCCTCCCCGCGTTCTTCCATCTAGGTGAATCCGCGCGCCTGGAAGTCCGGGGTCCCACCGAAGCGAAGTCGCGTGTCGTCTCTGTACCGCTCCTGACTCAGGATGCCCGCCGCGCCGCGCTCGCGGAGCCGCCGCCCGCGCGAAATCTCGATGAAGCCGTCTCGCTCGATGTGCGCCCGGATGGCGTCGCCATTCTCCGCGTCGGCACGTTCATCGCCTACCGCAAGCAGATCAAGCCCGCGGATGTCTACCGCCCTCACTTCGAGCGCCTCGCCGCCGAGAAGGTCGGCACATTGATCCTCGACCTGCGCGACAACGGCGGCGGGAGCGATGACGCAGCGATCGATCTGGCACGCTTTCTTGTCGCGAAGCCGTTCACGCCCTCGTCCAGGCAATGGGTGCGGACGTTCCGCTTTGCCGAGCTGACCGAGAAACTCGAAACGTGGGACCGCTCGGTGCTCAATATACCCGCGGAGATCTTCAAGGACCTAGGGAACGGATACTTCGAGGTGCAGTCGCCGCCCGCCGAACCTTTTCAACCGCTCGAACCGGCCTTCACGGGCCGCCTCATCGTTCTCTGCGGCCCCGCGAACGCCTCGGGCGCGACGCTATTCCTCGCGGGCCTGCGCGAACGCCGAACGGTGACACTCGTCGGCGAACCCACCGGCGGCAGCGCCGAGGGGCCTACGGCAGGAATCATGCTCTTCCTTCCCCTGCCGAACACCGGCATCAAGGTCCGCATCCCGGCGATCCGCTCGGTCACGGGTATCGCTTCGGCCGCCGCGAGTGGGGGCCTTGACCCGGATGTCGTCGTTCGACCGACATTGGCCGATCGTCTGGCAGGTCGCGATGTTGCCCTCCTGCGGGCCATCGAACTCGCCAAAGGACCAGCGCTGGATCAACAGCCGCGTTGAACCGGGCGGGTGGTTAAGACCACCACCTTCGCGTCCTACGCCGCCACAGTCGCCGTCGTGATCTCCGACCACGGCCCTTTGTCGCCGCGTGTGTTGATCCAGCGGGCCATGTAGACGGCGGTTTTGCCGCCCTCGCCGGCCTTGAACTCGGCGCGGAAACTTGGGCGGGTGGTCATGGTCAGGAACGTGAGCGCGGCGGGGTCGGTCGGCGCTGGCTGGTCGGCATCCACGAGTTTCACCCACACCTCGGACCGAGCACGCCCGCCGCGACTCGGGCCCGCTTGGACAAGGACTACTTGGCGACCTTAAACAGATCTGCCGGCAACTCGGGATTAACCTCGAACGCGTCGATCTTCGCCGATGCCGCGGGCAGGTTCTTGCCGTTGAACGACACGGAGTACGCCGTGGGCAGGGTGATGTCCTTCGCCGTGGCGAACGCGGTGTACGTGCGGACGGAATCGCCGATCGTCGTGCTGCCGTCCCGTCCCCTATAGGACAGTTGCAGGAGCTTCCCGGTCGCGCTCTCGACCGCCAGCCGCGAGGCGGCGCCGTTGAGCCAGACCTTGACGAACTCGACGGGCGTCTCTCCAAGCTTGCCCTCGCCGTCGGCGATCACGATCAGCCCCGGGCAATCGGCCTTGGGCGCACCATCGACGTGCGCCTTGAGAATCACGATCGGCCAGCGGGCCATCGTGCGATGGAAGGCCCGCGCGCGGCTGGCCGCGATACGTTCCTGGCCTCGGGTCGATGCCATCGCTGCCCCTTCGGGCCCGCACACAGTTGAGAACCACGATTCGTTCCAGGACTCCTTCTGGAACGCACGATCTGGGAACGCGATCACCGTCTCGTTGGTGACGGCGTACTCGGTCTCGCCCTGCTTCTCCTTCCGTGCAGCCGACGCGCGGTACGCGGCAAGACCCCGCAGACGTTCCGCTCCCCCCGCCCACACCACGACCTTGTCGAGCGTGGCCCGCCCGCGCGTCACCTGCTCGTTTGAGCCAAAGACCTTCTCGTCATCGGTCTCGATGTACTTGGCAGGGTCCTTCAGAAACCCGGCTCGACACCCGTCGGAGGCGAAGAAATAAATACGGCCTTCGTGCACGGCATAGCGGCGGGCATCGCCCATGCCTGATAGCGGGCCCATGCGCCCGCACGCGCCGCCGTCGGCCACCTCGAACTTCGCCGGTTCCTTCTCGAACGCGGCCTTGCTCTCGGGGGTTGCGAACTGGTACGAGATGCCGTCGCGCTCGATGGCCAGTTCGGCCTTCCCGGGTACCTCGCGCCCGGCGATGAGCTCCACCGGATCGACCGGCAGCGTGCGCTCGGGCGGTGCCGCGATGACCGAAGCAGCGAGCAGAACAGCAAGTACGGCGGAGAGCGAGCGGCACAAGGGCAGAGTGGTGTTCATCGACGATCCTCATTCATTGGTGCTGCCCGCGCGAGAATCTCTCGAACACGGGAACCAAATGATATCACAAACGCCGTTTCCTCACAGAGACCAGTTCGGAGCCGAACCCCCGCTGCTCACGCCACCACCTTCGCGCCCTAAGCCGCCACCGTCGCCGTCGTGATCTCCGACCACAGGCCTTTCTCGCCGCGTGTGTTGATCCAGCGGGCCATGGAGACGGCGGTTTTGCCGCCCTCGCCGGGCTTGAAGTCGGGGCGGCAACTGGGTTTGGTCGTCATGGTCAGGAACGTGAGCGCGGCGGGGTCGGTCGGCGCGGGCGTGACGCGCGCGTCCGGGGGCCAGTGGGCGGATGAGGTCGCAGTCGGCGCGGTTCAGGTCGTCGGGGCTGCGGGGGGCACGGATGGGGTCTGCCCACGCTTGTTCTCGGCAAGTGCGGCGGCCGCAGCACTGCGACGAGCCTCCATCTGCGTCACCCACACGGCGATCGCGACCAAGGCCACGCCCCCGATCGTGAAGACTCGCGACGCCGCGTGGGGGCTCATGGTCCATGACATCCCCATAAGGCGCAGCGTGACCGGGGCATCGCTGACGATCTCGATCATGATGAAGAGGTAGATCAGCACGGCAAACACCGTCGTCCTGATGTAGCTTGCCACCTTGCCCGCCGTCGTGCGGGCGGTTGCGTCGGGCCTGTGGGAAAGAGTGGAGAGTGAGACGAAGCAGAGCAGCAACAGGATCGGCGCGAGCCAGTTGGCCACCCACGCGAGTTTGTAAGTCTCACCGATGATGACCGCTGCAATGGCGAGTCCGGCGAGCGCGAAGTACACGAACCACGCATGCTTGATGAGGTTCATGGCGAAGATTAGCACCCCCTAAGCCGCCACCGTCGCCGTCGTGATCTCCGACCACGGGCCTTTTTCGCCGCGCGTGTTGATCCAGCGGGTCATGTAGACGGCGGCTTTGCCGCTCTCGCCGGGCTTGAAGTCGGCGCGGAAACTCGGCTTGGTCGTCATGGTCAGAAACGTGAGCGTTCCCGCGCCTCACTTCGCATCAAACCGCTTCACTTCTTTCCACGACAAGGGACTGTCCTTGAGGCCGCGGCGTCCTTCCTCGATCACGACGGGAGATTTCGATGCCTCGATGACCCACAAGCCGAACGGAGAGGTCTTGACGCCCGAGTCGCCATTGCCGCCGAATGACGCGGTCTGGAACGTCGAGGACTCGTAGCGAACGCGCACCTGATCATCGGTGACGGTCACGCTCTGAGCAACTTCGCCGTCCGTGTTGGTGACCGCGCCTCCGAACACACCGACGACCATGAAGCGCGCGAAGTCGATCTTCGGTGCCGCATGTCGCCTCATCGCACCTTCCTTGAGCGCGGCAGCGGTGTGTTCGGCCCACAGCGCGTCCCAGGCCGGTTGATCCCTGACCAGCACGAATCGCGGCGTCATGATTTTGCTGTCGTGCCCGACGAGCTGGACCGCTGAAAGCATGTCCTTGGCGGGCGCGGGGGCAGACATGCCCCGTGAGGCCACTCCGGCGAACACCAAGACCAAGGCAACCGACGACGCGGCAATGACGTGGCGATGGAACATGTGGAGCTCCTTACCGAACGAGTTTACCTCGTTTCCATTCTTGGGGTTGCAACGCCTGTGTAACAGCACTGCGGCGGCAATGCTGGTGCGGTGTGGCCGCTGCGATCGATTTTCGGCCCGAGAGCCTGCCTTCGCCCCCTACGCCACTACCGTCGCCGTCGTGATCTCCGACCACGGTCCTTTTTCGCCGCGCGTGTTGACCCAGCGGGCCATGTAGACGGCGGTTTTGCCGCCCTCGCCCGCCTTGAACTCGGCGCGGAAACTCGGTTTGGTGGTCATGGTCAGGAACGTGAGCGCGGCGGGGTCGGTCGGCGCGGGGCTGTCGGCATCGACGAGTTTCACCCACACCTCGGCCCCGAGCACGCCCGCGGGCCGGGCGCGGCGGGTCGGCGTGGACTCATCCACCAGCCGCAGGTGGTGCGTGAGCCGCTGCCCGACGCTCTAGATCGCTCATAGCTTCGGCGTAACGTCGAACCAGTACTCAAAGTTATAGGCATGTTTGCCATCGGCATTGTCGATCGTCATCGAACCGGCCAGGCCAGCGAGTTGATCGGTGCCGGAATCCGGCACAACGGTGATCGATTGTTGCGGCACGCCCTTGGTCATCGTGCTGCTGTGCTGAAGCACGAACGACCCCGTCCGGCCGGCGAGCGTGCCGACGACACGCTCCATCGCCACATACCCCGCCGATCCCTTGACGGCGGTCCGCACACCGAGCATCTGCCCCTTGCTGACGGCTTCCAGCTCGCCGTGAAACTGCTTGTCCAACGACATCCGTCCAACAGCAGGGTCGCCCACACTCGGATCATCGGATTGGGGCTTCAGTGTCACGTCGAACGGACCATTGATGCGATGCTTCACGACGGGCTACTTCGTTGTGTTCTCAGCATTGTTCGTGAACCGCGCGCTCGAAGTTGCGCCGCCCGATGCCCAAAGCAGCGTGCAGCACGCCCCTACGGTGGTCGAAACCTGGGAGACTGTTTGCGTTCTTCAACAATCCTACGCCGCGACCGTCGCGCTGGCCGTCTCGCTCCACGGCCCCGTCGCGCCGCTCGTGCTCACCCAGCGCGAGAGGTAGTGGGCCTGCATGCCGCCCTTGTCCGACTCGAAACTCAGCGTGGTCTCGCCGCGCGTGACGCTCCCGATGTAGCGGTAGTCGCTCGGGTTCGCTGGCGCGGGCTGGGAGGGGGGGGTGAGCGCGACGAAGACCTCGGCCCGCTGGACCCCCTTGGGCCTCGCGCGGCGGGTCGGCGTGGACTCATCCACCAGCCGCAGTTGGTGCGTGAGCCGCTGCCCGCTCTCGACCAGCGCAAGCGGGCGCGACGACGGCGCGGGCGCTGGCGACCTGACGCGGTTCGCCGGTCGATAGAATGCTGAGACGATGAACGGCGTGCGGCTCATGTTGATTCAGGACAACCACGGCTCGCCGGGCCATTGGTTCTGGCGTTGCTTTCAATCCCTCCGCGCCGAGTTCGATCGGCATCACTGGCTTGTGCCGCTGCAGCCGTGGATGGGCGCGCCGGTCGGGTTCGCTGAGGGCGCGTGGGCGATTGACTTTCCGGGAGTGGGCGACACGGAACTGATGCTCTGGCGGGCGGGCTCGATCGGGCAATGGGCGGATCGCTGTTCGGCGGAGTCGATTGATCTGATGGCGGTGCCGCTTTCGGAAGACCCGGTTGCACTCGCCGCCGAGTTCGCACGCGTGCCGTGGCGGACTCAGGATGCGTGGCTGGCCGAACGTGCCGAGTTCATTCTCCGGTACACCGACAGCGCGAGTTGGGACATCTACGCACGGCGGGCGGAGAGTTTGGATGCGGTCAACGACTACGTGAGACGAGAATCCGCGCTGCGTTGCACGCAGGCCCCGTTGCTGACATCCGCGAGCGCCTGAACTACGCGGCGCGAAGTGTCATGAGATGCGGGAAGTGCCACCGAGGTCTTGAACTTGGTACGGCATCAACCCCACTTGCTGTTGGCATTAGGCCGCTCCCGCGTCGCCCACGCCATGCCTTTCCCCGGCAGCACATCAGCGACCGTCCATGTACGCTGCCATCCCGTGATCGCCGCGCGCGGGGTGATGGTGACGGGGAAGACCGCGCTGCGCTCGCGGACCAAGACCTTGAGCAGCCAGTCGCGGCCCTTGTCGCGCCGACTCGTGGGGTCGCGTTTCTCCGGCGGATCGTTGGGGTGGTCGTCCGCTGCGTGGATCGACGCGTTGGCCGAACGCCCGTCCGGCCAGAAGCACGCGGCCAGCGAGTAGACCGGATTGCCCGCGTCGTCCCGCGCGGGAGAAACGGTCCCGATGAGCTGGCTGCCGTCCGCCAAGAGCAAGTCCGCGACGACGAAAAAGTCCTCGTCAACGCCGGGCCGGACTTCCCGCCGCTTGGGAAAACCGCAGATGTAGTCGGGATCGCCGACATCGTTTCCCCGCGTGAAGATCAGCATCCACACGGCGGCCATCGCGGCGTGTTCGTATCGCCAGTCGTGGCCTTCGAGGATGAGGGCGTGTTCAATCATCGGCGTTTCCGCGAATCCGGCCTCTGGATAGAGACGTTAGAATAGCTCCCGCGATGTCTGCGTACCCGGCTGAGCTCGTGCGATCACCATGAACGACCACCACCCCAAACCGACCGAGCCCCAGTCGTCCAACGGGGAACGCCGGGAAACCAAGTGGACGGAGTTGCGGCAGCGCGTCGAGTCCGTGGTTGGACTCTGGATTGTCATCGGGGCGTGGTTCTTCGCGATCGGGATGGGCGTGTGGGGCGTGATCTACTTCTTCTGGTACACCTGAGTCACTAACGCCCGTCACGCCGCCACCGTCGCCGTCGTGATCTCCGACCACGGCCCCTTTTCGCCGCGCGTGCTCACCCAGCTGGCCATGTAGACGGCGGTTTTGCCCCCCTCGCCGGCCTTGAAGTCGGTGCGGAAGTTGGTCTTGGTGGTCATCGTCAGAAAAGACAGGGCCGCGGGGTCGGTCGGCGCAGGCTGTTCGAGGAGCCCCGGCGGTTTGGATTGGCGCAACGGCGATGAGCTTACCGACCCTTCAAGCGGGCGAGGCCGCCGTCCACTCCCAGCACCTGCCCCGTCGTCCAGGAGCTCTTAGCGCCCAACAGGAAAGCGATCGCTCGGGCGATCTCCTCGGGCTGTCCGATCCGCCCGAGCGGATGCATCGCCACCGAGGCCTTGAGGGCACTCTCGTTGTCGGTGATCCGCCGGGCCATCGGCGTGGCGACGAGCCCCGGCGCAACCGCATTGAATCGAATGCCAGCCCCTGCATACGTCGCGGCTGCCGCACGCACCAAACCCTCTACACCCGCCTTCGCTGCGGCGATCGCCTCGTGATTCGGCAGGCCGATGCCCGCCGCGCACGACGACATCAGCACCACGCTCCCGCCGGTCCCCTTCATTTGCTTGCCCGCCGCCCTTGTCAGCGCGAATGCTGTTCGCAGATTGAGGGCGATGGTCTCGTCAAAGTCCTGCGATGTGGTCATGTGCGCGGGCTTGAGGAGGATCGAACCCGCAAGGTTTACCGCCCCGGTGATGCCGGGGTGGGCCTGGAACACCGCGTCCACCGCGTCAAAGTCCCGAGCGTCCACGACCGCCGTCTGCCCCGCGCATGTTGCGGCAACTTCTTGGAGCGCGTCTACTGTCCGGCCCGCGAGAACCAAGGACCAGCCGTCATGATGGAGCATGTCGACGAGCTTTCGACCGATGCCACCGGCCGCGCCGATTACAAGACACTTTCGATCTGTCATATGAGTCTCATTCCTTGGCTTCGAGGCAGATTGCCCCGCGGCCATCCTGACGCTATGCCTATCCCAGCAACAAGAGGGCGATGATGCCCCGAACTGTCCAAGCGATCGTCCTCACCCAGTTCGTAGCCACAAGCCGACTCCATACCGCCCTGTCGAATCCCGATGCCAGCCGCGCGTGCAGGGGAACCTGTACGGCAAAGGTCGAGACCCAGATGAGTACGAGAAGAGCCAGGCCGATCCACGGCAGCATCGTGCCAGTAAAATTTTCTTGCGGCGCCCGGACAAGCAGAAGTGCCGAGCTGACCTCGATGAGCATCACGGGCCCGACGACCCAGGTCGTTCGTCGCTGGTGAGATGTAGCGTAAGCCGAGAAGGCGTGAGGTGGGACCGCTCCCATCAACGGGTAGTGCACGACTTGGACGAACCAGATCAGCCCGACCATGAACCACGTCGCGGCGGCATGGATTATCGGAGTCTGGGCCATCAGCTGATCGAACACGCGAACTCCTTAAGGTCCGGCCGATCGGCCGCGGTGGCATGGTGGTACGCGCGGACCGCCCGGCCACGATGGATCACGAATGCCCCTGGCATCTGAAAGCCGTCGCCTTCGAGTTTGCCGATGCCGTGCCCACGAAAGGCGGCGAGTACACCAGCGATCCACACACGCGGCCCGAAGAGCTGGAGGAACGACCCGCGTCCGAGTTCCAATGCTCGGTAGAGCACCCGATCGGGGTCCGCGAACCAGGTTGCCGAGGTGAGTCCATGCTGCTGGCCAAGTGCGCGAAGTCCCTCGGGCGACGCCGTCATGCCGACCACTGAAAGGCCTACGCCAGCCTTACTGATGTCGGGTTGCCATCTCGCGAGATCCGAAAGTGTCTGCTTGCAGAATGTGCAGCCGGAGTGCCGGAGGAGCACGACGAGTGTCTGCCGTTCATCGGTCAACGCGCGAAGCGTTCGGCCTTGATCATCGCGGAGCCCGTCCAGAGCCGCGTCGAGAGTCACCATCCCCGTCGGTGGCGACGGCTGCGCAGCCTTCGCCGCGTGCCACAGGATCATCGAGAAAGGAATCCACCAGAGCAGATCGTTCGTGAGGATTGTCATCCCCATCGACCAGGGGAGCTGGCCTCGCGTTGCCGCGTCAAGGAAGCCGATAGGCCCAAAGATCTTTCCGAGCAGGCCCACCAGAACGATCGGCCAGTGGCGTGCGGGGTCGCGGGCGGCGATCATGTACCCCAGCCCGTACACGCCCACGATCATGCCGATGCACGCCCATAGCTGGGGCCATAGTTCCGTGTTCGATGGCGACACGCCCAAAGCCTTCAGCGTCCAGATCGGCGCGAGGACCATCGCGGCCCCCCACACGACGT
>JBJXFQ010000088.1:0-14372 GCA_046155605.1 Phycisphaerales bacterium | reverse complement strand
TCGAGGGCGAGCCGCGGCTGCGGATCGATCCGCGCGCGATCCGCGCGGGCTATCTGGCGGCGCTGCATCGGCACCTCGAGGCCGTCGAACGCATCGCGCGCAGCTTCGGCTTTGATTACCAGCTCGTTGACACGCACGACTGGCTCGGCCCCCCGCTCGCGGCCTTCGTCGCCCGCCGCAACGCGCGGATCAAGCGGAGTAAGTATGGATAAGCCAAGCCTTGGGTCAATTACGTTGTCCGCGATTGGTTGCCTTGTCGGGGGCTGCGCTTCCCTGAAGCCGTTGGATCAGAGTCGTGAACCCTTGGCAATACGAGTTGCCGAGATCGAGCTTCCCGGTTCGGAACCCGAGGTCAAACCTGTGCCGCCGTACATGGGGCCATATGCGGGCATGACAGAGTTCGACCTGTGTAGATTTCTTGGCGCGCCCGATGCCATCGAGGTCGCACGGTATACGTTTATGAGTGTGCCAGTAAACGATGTGCATCCGAGCGAGTTTCCCGAGGATGCCTCGCCAGATGAATACGGCTGTATTGAAATCCGTACTTTGTTTTATCTTGCGCTCGATCAGTCCATCGTCATTCGAAGCGGCAAAGTCGACGGGTTCTGGCAGCTAAGCAGCCGCCCTCTGCAACACTACCTGGTGCGACGCCGGGCCATACCAGGTTACCGCGATCCAAACTTTGATCACCTCGTGAGCCGGAGCTTCCCGTGACGTTTTTGCATCCGGCCCTCGCCGCCATCGGTGCCGCCTGCATCGCCATCCCCATCGCGATCCATCTGCTCATGCGTCGCCGTCGCCAGCCCATCGCCTGGGCCGCGATGCGGTTCCTGCTCGAAGCCATCCGCCAGCACCGCCGCCGCCTGCGCCTCGAACAGTTCCTCCTCCTCGCCTCGCGCTGCCTGCTCGTGCTGCTCATCGCGCTCGCGCTGGGTCGGCCCATGCTTGGCGCTGCGGGCGCGCTCACCGGCCGCGGGCAGACCACGCTCTTCCTCCTCATCGATAACGGCCTCGCGGGCTCAGCCACCAATAACAACCCCGCCGGCACGCCCGACGAATCATCCAACAAGCCCGACGCAACCGCCCTTGATCGCCACAAGGCCGCCGCCATCCGATTGCTGGGCCAACTCTCTTCCGATCGCGGCGACCGTGCCGCCCTCGTGGCCCTCGCCGGGCCTTGCGCCGCCATCATTATGCCTCCATCCTCCGATCTCGCGGGCGTGGGCGAGGCCGTCCGCGCCCTCCAGCCCGCGCAGAGCGCCACCGATATCCCAGGCGGCCTCTCGCTCGTGCGCGATGCCATCGAGCCCGCCGCCGCCGCTCGCGCCGCCGCGATCGTGCTGAGCGACTTGCTCGTGGGCTCTGCCGACGTCAGCCGCCGCATCGAAAGTGCCGCGAGCCCGCTGACGCTCCTCGCTTCCACGCCCTCCGAACTCGGCGTCGATAACGCGACCGTCACCGAGGCCGAGCCGCTCCGTCCGCTCATCATCGCCGGCAGCCCCGAGTCCGGCTCGCAGCCGTTCCCCGTTCGCGTCGCGGTCCGCCGTTCCGGGCCGTGGGTCGCGCAGCCAGCCGTCACGAGCGTCCGCGTGGGCGTGGGTGTTGAGACCTCCGCGCCCGCCGGCCAAGCCACCATCCGCTGGCTCCCGGGCCAATCCGAGGCCTCCGCGTCCGTCACCGTCGATCCCGCCGCCGTCGTCCGCGCCGCCCAATCCGCCAACACCGCCATGCTCTGGGCCTCCATCGATCGCGATGCCATCACCGGCGACGACACCCGCTTCCGCCCCGTGCAGGTCCGCGCCTCGCTCCGCGTCGGCATCGTCTCGCCCCGCCGCTCCTCGGGCCAGATCGGCGTGCAGCGTTTCCAGGCCGAGGATTGGCTCCGTCTCGCTCTCGCCCCCGTCGAGACCTCCGCCCGCGCCTCCGAGATCGACGTCGCCGAGATCGAGCCCCTCGCGCTCGACGCGGCTCGCCTCTCGTCGCTCGATGCCGTCGTCGTCACTCGGCCCGACGTCCTCGCCGAGCCCGTTTGGAAGCGTCTCCGCGGCTATGTCGATTCCGGCGGCCTCGTCGTCGTCGTTCCGCCCGCCGGCGTCACCGTCCACCTGTGGCCCGACTCCCTCGTCGCCGAACTCGGCTTGCCATGGACCGCCGCGCGACAGGCCCGCGAGATCACCGCCGGCCTCGCGCCCTCGACCGAAGAGCCGCCGACCGGCCCCGACGACCTCTTCGCCCTCGTGCGTCCCGAGTTTCCCGACCTGCTCTCTGCGGTCCGCGTTCTCCGCGTCATGGCCTTTGAGCCCGCGCCCGGTGCCGACAAGGTCACCCCGCTGCTTCGCCTCGCCGATCGCTCGCCGCTCATCGTCGCGGGCCGGCCTGGCGGGGCCGATCGCGCCGGCCTCGTCGTCGTGCTGGGTTTCGCCCTTGATTTCGAGTGGACCGACCTGATGGCCAAGCCGCTGGTCGTGCCCTTGCTCAACGAGATCGTCCGCCAGGGCATCGGCCGCGCCTCGGGCGCGTGGGCCGTCGTCGCGGGTGGTGTTCCTCCCGTTCCCGCGGGCACCGTCGAACTCCGCGCGAGCACGCAGTTCCTCGCCGCCAGCGCCGGCCGCGCCGCGGCCCCGATCCGCACCGCCGGCGTCTGGCGCGCCGTCGATGAGCGCGGTGCCACTCGCGGGCTGGTCGCCATCAACGCCGATCCCGCCGCCGGCCGCGGCGAAGCCCAAGCCTCCTCCGCGCTCTCGACCTGGCTCGCCGGCCTCGCCGGCGCGCCCGTCCGCTGGCTCGGCCCCAATGACAACCTCCTCTCGCGCGATAACTCCACCGGCGCAACCCTCGACGCCGAGGGAGGCAACTGGGCCTGGTGGCTCCTCCTCGCCGCGCTCGCCGCCGCCGTCCTCGAACTCGGGCTCGCCCGCTGGTTCAGTCACGCCGTCATCAAGTCGGAGCCCGCCCGATGAGCCTCCTCGACCGTCTCCTGGGCACGCGGTCACTCTCGGCCATGGGCGAAGGCGTCCAGTTCGGTTTCGCCCGCCCGCTGCCGCCCTGGGGTTGGGTCGTCGTGGTGCTCCTCGCCGCCGCCCTCGGCTGGTGGAGTTATCGCCGGCTGCCCGGCTTGCGCGGCGCGCGCTTCGCCCTCGCCTCGCTCCGTGCCCTCTTCCTCATGGTCCTCATCGTTCTCATCTCCGGGCCGCAACTCGTCCGCCCCAACGAACGCGTCGAGCGAGATTGGCTGCTCGTCCTTGTCGATCGCTCCGCCTCGCTCGCCATCGCCGACGCGCCCGAAGGCGGGACGCGCGACGCCCAACTCCGCGCCGCCGTCACCCAGGGCTGGCCCACTTTCGACGCCCTCGCCAAAGACCGCACCGTTCTCTGGCTCGGGTTCGATTCCGGCGTCCGCGATCTCCCCGCCGCCTCCGGCCCGGTCGATCTGGGCGAGCACGCGGGCCGACGCACCGCGCTGGGCGAGTCGCTCAATCAGGCGCTCTCCCGCGCCGCCGCTCGCCCCATCGCCGGCGTCGTCGTCATGAGCGACGGCCGTTCCATCGACGAGCCCGCCCGCGCGGCGCTCCGCCGCCTCCAGACCGACAAGATCCCCGTCTTCACTCTCGCTCTCGGCAGCGACAAGCCCGTCGCCGACCTCGGCATCCGCCAGGCCCAGGCACCGTCCATGGCCTTCCTCGATGACACCGTCCCCGTCGAGGTCGAGATCGAACGCCTCGGCGATCGTGCGCCTCCCCCAGGCCAAGCCGGAGGTGGGGGCGTCGTTCAACTCATCGACAAACTCACGAGCGCCGTCATCGACGAGCGCCCCATCCCCGCCGAGCCCGAGCGATGGGCCGATCAGCGCGCCGGCGTCACGCTCACCTCGCGTCCGAGGTCAGCGGGCCAGTCGGCATGGATCGTCCGCATCGTCCCCGCCGGCGCGGATCTCATCCCCGACAATAACCAGGCACCCGTCGCCGTCGAGGTCGTTGATCGTCCGCTCCGGGTCGCCTATTTCGACGGCTACCCGCGCTGGGAATACCGCTATGTGAAAGACCTCCTTGTCCGCGAGCAATCCATCGAGTCGGCCATCATGCTGCTCGCATCGAACCGCCGCTACATCCAGGAGGGCGATGTCACGCTCGATGCGCTCCCTCGTTCGCCCGAGGAATGGGCTCGCTTCGATGTGGTCGTCCTGGGCGATCTGCCCGCGTCGCTCTTCTCACGCGACCAACTCGAGCAGGTTCGCGATCTTGTCGCCACGCGCGGTGCCGGGCTCCTCTGGATCGCCGGCACAGGCTCCACCCCCGGCTCGTGGCGCGATTCCCCGCTCGCCGATCTTGTGCCGTTCTTCCTGGGTGCGGCCACCTCTTCCGGCACGGGCGTCCCGCTCTTTGATGAGCCCGTGCTCATCACGCCGACCCCCGCCGCCGACCGCCTTAACATCCTCCGCCTCGGCGATACCCCCGACGAGCCGTGGCCCGCCCGCCTCAAAGACCCGCGCGCCGGCTGGTCGCAACTCCGGGTCGCCCAGCGCATCGATCCCGCGCAAGTCAAGCCGGGTACCGAGGTGCTCGCCACCTTCACTCCAGTCTCGCGCCTTGACGATGCGTCCGCCGCCACACCCGCCGTGCTCAGCATGCGCTACGGCGCGGGCCGCGTGCTCTATGTCGCCACGGATGAGACCTGGCGCTGGCGCTACGCCCGCGGTGAGATCCTGAGCGAGCGCTTCTGGCTCCCGCTCATCCGTCTCCAGGGCCGCGAGAGCCTCTCGCGTTCCTCCAAGCCTGCCATGCTCGAGGCCTTCCCCCGCCGCGCCGTCGCCGGCCAGCCCGTCCGACTCGTCGTCAGCCTGCTCGATCAATCGCTCATCGACCGCGCGCCGCCCGGCATCACCCTCCGTTCCAAGCGTCAGGCCACCGACGAGCCGCCTGTCCCACTCACCCTCGCTCCCGAATCGAGCGAGGCTGCGCAGGCCGGGTCCAAGTCATACGCGACCAGTTGGACCCCCACCGAGCCGGGCACCTATCGCGTCGAGGCCGCCGATTCTTTCCTCTCCTCCTCCAGTCTTGCCGTCACCATCGAGGTCGGGCTTGCCGACGACGAACTCCGTCGGCCCGACACCGACCACCCGCTCCTCGCCCGGCTCAGCGAACAGACCGGCGGCCAAACCATCAACGCCACCCAGATTTCGATGTTACCGGACCTTCTTCCGAAGCGCGAACGCCGCATCGTCGGCATCCCCGACATCGAACCCCTCTGGGATAAGCCGCTTGTGCTGCTCCTTCTCCTCACCCTTCTGACACTCGAATGGGTAGTTCGGCGGCTTATCCACCTGACCTAGGCGAGCCAACGCCTTCGATAGGGCACCGACACCATCCTGTAACTGTGGGCGGTTTGGTCGATGTGAGCCCCGGAAAGTGCGGCCCGGGTACTCTCTTGCTGCGTATGACATAGAGGGCGAGGCCCGCCCGATACAGAACGGGAGACTGCCATGCCGGAGTCGGTCAAGGACACGCCGGGCACGCTGATCAGGGATCGGCTGGTGGCGGTCAGACGGCGCGCCCGAGCCGCGCTCGTCGGCACGGCCGTGGCGAGCATCGTCGCGATCGTGCTCGCGGCGATCGTGCTGGCCTCGGGTGCCGATTTCATCCTCCGCGGCCCGGGCTGGTGGCGCGGGCTGCTGCTGGTGGCGGGCGTGGTCGCGTTGGCCTGGTTCGTGCGCCGGAACGTGGTTCCCGCGTGGCGGTTCGCGCCGCCACTGACCGAAGTCGCGCTCCGCGTTGAGCGCGCGCAGACGAACCTCCGGGGCGTGCTGGCGTCGGGGCTGGAACTTTCGGAAGCCGTTGCCGCGCCAAGCCGGGCAGCGGGCGAGGAGACGGTGACACGCGCGATGGCGGGCCGGGTGGCGGAAGAGGCAAGGGCGAGGTTCGCCGCCGTCGGCGCGCGCGCGCTGGTGGACTCGCGTCGCCTGCGGCACAGCCTGCTGACGCTAACCGCCTGCCTTGTCGCAACGAGCGCCCTGGCGCTGATGGTCGGGCCGCGGCTGTCGGGGATCGCGCTGGCGCGGGTGCTGACGCCCTGGGCCGACGCCAGTTGGCCCAAGCGCACGGAAGTGGTCGACACGACGGCGGTCGAGGTGCATCCGATTGGTTCGGCGCTGGTGCTGCGGGCCGCGGTGACGCGGACGGATCGCCCGCTTTCAGCGACGCGGGTGACGGCGAAGTACCGGCTGTGGACAGCGGGCGCGGCGGGCGCGATCGAGCGCGCGCCGCTGACCGGACAGGGCCGCACCATCGGGCTCTCGCCCGAGGAAGACCGGGCGGCTTCGGGGGAGTTGTACGAGCGCCTGATCGAGCCGGGGGTGGCGAGGGCGGCCGGCGCGCCGACGCGAGAAGCGACCGCAGGAGTCGCGGGCGAGTTGGAGTATTGGTTCGAGACGGAGGACGATGCGACGCCGAGTCGGCGGATCATGTTGGTGTATCCGCCGCGAGTCGAGGGCGCGCGGGCGACGATCACGCCGCCCGAGTATGTGGCGACATCGATGGGAAGTGCCGGGAGCAGCGCGAGCGGGCCGGGGTTTGCGGCGGGGCGGAAAGAACTTGGGCCGGGGAACGATGCGCGGGCGATCGTGGGGCCGATTCTGGCGGGATCAGAAATTCGGCTTGAAATCGGGTTGAACAAGCCGGTGGCCGGGCCTGACGCAGCGAACGAGGCGGAAGCAGCGGCGTGGGTCGAGCGCGCGCTGGCGGGACTCGAGGCGGGTGCCAAGGTCGATGCGGCGGGCGGCGGCTGGGTGGTGACGTGGCGGGCCGAGCAGGGCGGGCGCGTGGTGGTGCGGCCGACGGATGAATACGGATTGCGGCCGGACGACGAATCGGCGTACACGTTTGAGGTGGTCGAGGATCGCGGGCCGACGGCGACGGTGGTCGAGCCGCGAGAGGACGAGCCCGTGTTGGCGACGGCGAAGGTGGAACTCGCGGGCGAGGGTCGAGATGACGCAGGCGTCGAAGCGCTGTGGATGACGCGGCAGATCGCCAAGCCCGCGCCGGGCTCGATCGGCGCGGCGGCGGAGCCGACGGGAGAGGGCGAGTGGTTCGCGGGGACTCGGCTCGGCGATCCGGGGCTCGGCGATGCGACCGTCGGCTCGGATGCGGGCGGCGCTGGAGCGGTGGAGGCGCTCGGGCAGACGACCGCGACGGTGCGCACGACGCTGGACTTGGCGACGATGGCGGTCAAGCCGGGGGACGAGGTGTGGATCACGGCGATCGCGGCGGACGGGTTTGTGCGCGAAGGCGAGCGGCATGAGCCGGCGCGGTCGTCGCCACGGAAACTGCGGATCATCCGCGAGGAGGAGTTGGTTGCGCAGATCAGGGACGAGTTGGCGGGGGTGCGCAAGATCGCGATGCGGCTCGACGAGGAACAGGCGGCGCTGCGGCAGGCGGTGGCGAACGGGGCCGTCACCGCGGACGAGCGTCAGAAGCAGGCGGGCCTCTCGCCGCGGATCAGGCAGCAGCGGACGCAGGTGGAGCGTCTGTCGGAGCGGATCGAGCGGAACGGGCTGCGCGACGAGACGATGCGCGGGCTGCTCGACGACGCGGCGACGATGCTGGATCAGGCGACGCGGGCCTCGGAGCGGGCGTCGAGCGCGATGGACGCGGCGGCCTCGGACAAGCCGGGCGAAGAGCCCACGCCGCTCGACGAATCGCGGCAGCGTGAGGTGGGAGGCGATCAGGAGACGGTGCGCGAGGAGTTGGGACGGCTGGTCGAGATGCTGGATCGCGGGGAGGACTCGTGGCTGGTGTCGCGCGAGTTGCAGCGGCTTGCGGAGCAGCAGCGGGAGTTGCTGCAGCGTACGCAGAAGCAGGCCGAGCGAACGATGGGTAAGAAGGCGGAGGACTTGACACCGACGGAGCGCGGGGAGATCGAGCGGCTGTCGGAGGAGCAGTCGCGGTTGGCGCGCGGGGCCGAGAAGGTGATGGACGCGCTGTCGCAGCGGTCCAAGCAACTCAAGAGCAGCGACGCGGCGCAGGCGGCGGCGATGGAGAAGGCCGAGCAGGTGGGGCGCGAGCAGCAGGTGGCGGAATCGATGGACAAGGCGTCCGCGGACCTGAAAGAGAACCAGACGAGTACGGCGGAGCAGGAGCAGGAGCAGGCGCTGGAGGCGTTAGAGAAGATGCAGGAGGAGATGGCCGGGGCGCAGAAGAACCGGGACAAGGCGCTGCGGCGGGTTCTGGCGAGCCTGATGGAGACGCTGGGCCGGCTGGTGCGCGAGCAGGAGGCGGCGGTGGCGGCGCTTGGCGCGGCGATCAAGGGCGGGGCGTGGGACGGGCTCGATGCGGGGATGCTGGCGATCGCCAAAGGGACGCTGGGGGCGGCGGAAGAGGCCAAGGGTGATCGAACGATGGCGGCCGTGGCGTCGGTGCTGCGGCGGGCGGGGACGGCGCAGGCGGAGGCGATCGCGGCGATTCGGGCGACAGATGGCGCGGGGGCCGACAAGGGCGAGCGCGAGAGCCTGCGGCTGTTGCGGTTGGCGCTGGAAGAGGCGAAAAAACTGGAAGAAGACGCGAAGGAACGCGACCAGGATCGGCGTCGGCAGGAACTTCGGAAGGTGTATCGCGAAGCGCTGGAACTGCAGGGCGTGGTGCTGGCGGAGACCGAGCCGATGACGACGCGGGCGCTGGATCGGCGCGATCGGCCCAAGGCGAGGGCTCTCGGAGAGCGGCAAGAGGTGATTCGGGGAATGCTGGAGAAGGCTCGCGAGGAGACGGAGGAGTTGGCCGAGGCGGGCGTGTTTGAGTTTGCGCACGAGCGGCTGGATCGGGCGACGGGGACGGCGGCGAAACGGCTGAAACTGGGTCAGGCGGATGGCACGGTGAAGCGACAGCAGGAGACGGCGATGACGATTCTGGCATCGCTGATCCAGGCGCTGGACGAGCAGGCCGAGGACGAGGACGAGTTTCAGGAGGACTCGGGCGGTGGTGAGGCTGGTGGCGGAGGCGGTCAGGGCGGGCAGCAGCCACCGCTGATCCCGCCGTTGGCGGAGTTGAGGCTGCTGCGGGCGTTGCAGCAGGAGGCGGCGGACCTGACGCATCGGCTGGATGGGCCGGAGGCGACGCCGGAGGAGTTGAAGGCGGTTGGGGAGTATCAGCGATCGTTGGCGAAGCGTGCGGAGGAACTGGGGAAAAAGGTGCAGCCGCCAAAGAGGCAGGAGCCGGGACGATGAACGCGCGCACGATGATGATGGTGGTGATGGTGTCAGCGGGAACGGCATGGGCGCAGCCGCCGGTGTCAGAGCCAAAATCGGCACCGCCAAAGCAGGAACCGGCGAAGCAAGACCCGCCCGGTCAGGCGGAGCCGACGCTGGATGAGTTGCTTGGGCTGAAGGAAGCGGGGAAGGCTGGAGCCGCGCCCGACCCTTCGCGGCAGGCGCTGGATCAGAAGTTGTCGGCGAAGGAGGCCGAGGAGCAGTATGACCAGGCGGTGCGGCTGATGGGGGATGTGGCGGAGCGGCTGGTGTCGGCGAGCGATGCGGGGCTCGACACGCAGCGGATGCAGGAGTCGATCCTGCGGAAGTTAGATCAACTCATCAAGCAAGCGGAGCAGAACCGGCAGAAGAGCAAGTCGAAATCGAAGAGCAAATCAAAGCAGCAGCAACAGAACCAGGAACAGCAAGAACAGCCGGACCAGGCGTCGCAGCAGGAATCGGGCAAGGAGCCCGGGAGCCAGGCGGCACCGAACACGGCGGAACCGCCGCCGGGCCAGGGGGCGGCGCCGGGTTCGGAGGCGCTGTCGCGTGGGGCGGCGTGGGGCGCGCTGCCGGCGCGGGTGCGTGATGCGCTGGTGCAGGGGAACGCGGATCGGTACAGCGCGTTGTATCAACGGTGGACGGAGGCGTATTACAAGAAACTGGCGCGAGAGGAGAAGCCGTGACGTCAACGAGAGCATGGTTGCTGGCGGCGGGGCTGGTCACTTCGGCGGGGCTGGTGGGCGCGGCGGCGCGGCCGGCGGAGGGTTTGGATCAGCCGCCGGCAGTGGGGGGGGCGGAATCCGAGGCGCGTTCGGCGCAGAACAACGCGATGGCGGACGAGTTCACGCCGGCGATGGAAGCGGCGGTGGCCAAGGGCATCAAGAATCTGGTGGGCCAGCAACTCACGGATGGGTCGTTCGGGGACGGTCGCTATGGCAAGAACGTGGCGGTGACGGCGCTGGCGGGCATCGCGCTCATGGCGGACGGAAACCTGCCCGGGCGCGGGACGCATGGCGAGGTCGTGGCGCGGGCGCTCGACTACGTGCTCGCCAACTGCACCGAGAGCGGGCTGATCGCGGGCGAGGCGGCCAACGGCCCGATGTACGGCCACGGGTTCGCGACGCTGTTCCTGGGCGAGGTCTACGGCATGACGGCGGGCGGGGGCGACACGGCGCTCGCCGGTCGCGTGCATGAGGCACTCTTGAAGGCGGTTCGGCTGATCGAGCAGACGCAGAACGGTGAGGGCGGGTGGCGGTATAACCCCGTGCCGTATGACGCGGACAGTTCCGTGACGATCTGCCAGGTGATGGCGCTGCGGTCGGCGCGGAACGCGGGTCTGGAGGTCTCGAAGGAAGTGATCGATCGCGCGGTGGAGTATGTCCGCAAGTGCCAGTCGCCGGACGGGGGTTTCCGATACCAGTTGGATCAGGGCGGGAGCGCGTGGCCTCGGAGCGCGGCGGGGGTGGCGACGCTCTTTTACGCGGGCATTTATCAGGACAAGGCAATCGACCGGGGGGTGGAATACCTCATGCGTGAGGCGATGCCGGGTCCGGCCAGTTCGTCGCGGGCGCACTACTACTACGGGCACTATTACGCAGTGCAGGCGATGTACCTGGCGGGCGGTGCGTCGTGGACGAAGTGGTGGCCGGCAATCCGGGACGAACTCGTGGGGGCGCAGGGAGATGACGGAAGTTGGGAGGATCGCAGCGTTGGTCCGACGTACGCGACGGCGATGAGCCTGATCGTGCTGCAGATGCCCAAGCGATATCTGCCGATCTTTCAGAAGTGAGACGCATGAGGATTCGGACGGCGTGCATCATCTGGGCGTTGGCGGCGGGAGCGATGGCACTGCCGGCGGCGGCGCAGGAGCGTCGGCCCGGCGTGCCGCGCGTGCTGGTCGATCGTCGGCTGCAGGAGCGGTCGGTGCGGGTGACGGGGCTGGACGGGAAGTCGATCGCGTATGTGGATTCGACGGGCCTGCCGCGGACGGAGCCGGTGGCGGAGTTTGTGGCGCTGCTGATGCCCGAGGAGAGCGAGGCTGGGACGACGGGGATCGCGCTGGGCGTGGGGCGAGCGAGCGGTGCGCAGCCTGGGCCGAGGTTCAGGCCTCCCGCGCCGGTGACGCTCCTGGAGTTGGTGGATGGCGAGCGATTCGCGGGGGCGCTGTCATTGGAGGGCTCGGGCGAGCGGCTGGGGTGGACGCATCCGGCGATAGGGACGATGAGTTATGACCTTGAGGACGTGCTGCGCGTGCGGCTGCTTGAGGCTGAAGCGTCGGAGCGTCCGATGCCCCCTGTGCCGGGCGGCGCGGATGTGGTGACGCTGGCGAACGGGGATCGTCTCGAGGGGTATGTGGAGGCCGTGGCGCGCGAGGTGCGTCTGCAAGCGGGGACGACGGTTCGTCGCGTGGCGGTGGAACTGGTGCGTGAGGTGTCGCTGGCGAACGAGACAAAGCGGGGGGCGGAGCGGCAGTACTGGCTGCGCGATGGGAGCGTGGTCTCGCCGCGGGACGTGCGGACAACGCGGGCGGGGGAGTTAATCCTGAGCGTGGGCCGGACGGAACCGACGGAGAACCCGGCGGGCGAGGCGGGCGGGGAGTTGCCGCCGTTGCAACTTGATGACCTGATCGGCGCGACATTCGACGGGGCGATGGTGCCGATAGCGAGACTCGCGGCATCGCAACGGTCGGTGTCCGAGCGGGCTTGGAGCGGCCCGGTGCGTGTGATCGAGGGCGAGACGGCGCTGCTGGGGCTAGCGGCGATCGAGATTCCCGGGCCGATGGAGGTTGAATGGGTGTTGCCGGCGGGGGCGACGCGGGTGGCGTTTGAGGCGGAGTTGCCGCGGCCGTGCTGGACATGGGGCGATCTGGAGGTTGTGGTGCTGTCGGCGGGTGGCGGGTCGAACGCGGAGGGGACGGAGTTAGCGCGGCGGCGGTTGCACGCGGACCAGCCGCGGGCGCGGGTGAATGTGCCGCTGGTGCGCGGGGCGAAGCGGCTGCGCGTGCGAGTGGAGGCGGGGGTGTCCGGGGCGGTGCAGGATCGGGTGGTGCTGCATCGCGGGGCGGTGCTGGTGGAGCCGTAGGGGCTTCGGTATAGTGCGCCGAAAGCAAGAAAGGGCGCACGATGACCGAGGCGATGCCGAAACTGAACCTGGCGGCGTGGATCCGCGCGAACCGGAAGCACCTGAAGCCGCCGGTGGCGAATCGGCAGTTGATGACGGAATCGAAGGACGCGATCGTGTTCGTGTCGGGCGGGCCGAACACGAGGAATGACTTTCATGTGAACCCGACGGAGGAGTTGTTCTACCAACTGAAGGGGACGATCGCGGTGCGGGTGAGGCCGCTCGATGGGAGCAAGCCGCACGAGGTGGTGATCAAGGAGGGGGAGTTGTTTCTGTTGCCGCGCTGGGTGCCGCACCGCCCTCAGAGGCCGGCGGGGACGGTGGGGCTGATTATCGAGTTTCCGCGTGGGCTGGACGCGCAGGGCCGGCCGCAGAAGGACGGGCTGCGGTGGTATTGCCCGAAGTGCGACGCGCTGGTGCATGAGGCGAGGTGGGTGCTGAACAAGATCGACGAGGACCTCAAGGTCATCATGTACGACTTCTGGGACGGGCCGGTCGATCGGAGAACGTGCAAGGCGTGCGGGACGGTGATCGAGCGAGCGGGAGCGATCAGGGTGAGCGGGGGGAAGGTGCGAGCGGCGGAGGGGAAGGGGAAGAAGACGAAGAAAAAGAGCGTACCGCGGAGGCGCGGAGAGGTGGCAAGGAACAAGAAAGCAAAGAAGTAAGATCGCGATTGACTCGATGAGGGCGGCCGCGGGTCGGTTCCTCTCAGCGCTTTCTGCGACTCTTCGGTGAGTCTTCTTGAATGACGACGATCGACCTCCACACCCACATCCTCCCCGAGCGCTGGTCGTCGTGGACGAAGCGATCGGGCTACGCCGGCTGGATCGAACTGGCGCACTCTTCGCCCGGCTGCTCGTCGCCCGGGTGCGCGCGGATGATGCAGACCACGAGTGTTGATGGCTCCACGCCGCCCAAGGACTTTCGTGAGGTGGGAGCGAACCTGTGGGACGCGGGCGAGCGGCTGCGCGAGATGGACGCGACGGGCGTGGACGTGCAGGTGTTGAGCACGGTGCCGGTGATGTTCGCGTATTGGGCACGAGCGGCCGATGCGTTTGATCTGGCACGGCTACTGAACGATCACATCGCGAGCGTCGTGGCGAGTTCGCCGCGGATCGAGCTGAGCGCGGCGGAATCGAGTGACGCGGGGTCGCGCGCCGCGAAGTCCGTCCCGCGCTTTCTGGGCCTTGGAACGATCCCGTTGCAGGACCCCGCGCTGGCATGCCGCGAGTTGGAGCGGTGCGTGCGCGAACTCGGGATGCCCGGCGTGCAGATCGGCTCGCATGTGGAATCGGGCGAGCGGTCGGGCGTGGCTCGGGCGTGGAATCTGGATGAGGGATCGCTGCGGCCGGTGTTTGCCGAGGCGGAGCGGCTGGGGGCGGCGGTGTTCGTGCATCCGTGGGACATGATGGGCACGTCGGAGATGCCGCGGCACTGGCTGCCGTGGCTGGTGGGCATGCCGGCCGAGACCTGCCGGGCGATCGCGTCGGTGCTGATGGGCGGTGTGCTCGACGAGTTTCCGCGACTGCGGCTGTGCTTTGCGCATGGGGGCGGTTCGTTCGCGGGGACGATCGGTCGGATCGAGCACGGGTTTCGCGTGCGGCCGGACTTGTGCCAGACGCGGACGCGCGCCGGCCCGCGCGAGTTTGTGGCGAAGGCGGACGGCACGCCGGCGCGGTTCTATGTGGATTCGCTGGTACATGATGCGGAAGCGTTGCGGGCGATCGTGCGGCTGCTCGGCGAGCGACGGGTGGCGCTCGGCAGCGACTATCCGTTCCCGCTGGGTGAGGACCGCCCCGGCGAACTCATCCGCTCCATCGGCCTCGGGCCCGCGAGCGAGGCGCGGCTGCTCGGCGGAACGGCGTTGGAGTTCCTCGGCTTGGGTGATGGCTAGCAGGGCGTTGAAAAACCATCACGACTGTGCCGGGGACAAAAAACCGATGGGGGTCGAGCGTCGAACAGTACGGCATGCGAGGACACGCGAGCCGTCAGCCCAACCTGTTCGTGCAGATCAACC
>JBJXFQ010000072.1:0-12081 GCA_046155605.1 Phycisphaerales bacterium | reverse complement strand
CCCTGTACCCTGTCTTCGTATTCATCTGCGGCTCCTTCAAGAGGGGTGTCCGGTCGGTTGCACGACCGGGCACCCTTGGAGCCGCCATCCTCCACGCTCACGCGGCGTGGCTCAACTTCCCACTACGAACGGGACACCCTCGCGGGTGGCGAGGGGTCGCTATCAACTCCAACGTGCATGACACGTCGTCGCAGAGGCAGGTTGGAAGCGGGGGCGAGGGTGTGGCACCGGTGTTCGATTTTCGTGGCGGCATCAACAGAGCGGGCCATCGCGCATCTCAGGCGGCGTCAGTCCTGATCACCCGCAGGGGGACGTCGATCGGTCCGGCGATCCTCTTGGGCATCAACGAGACGAGTTCGTTCGCATTGGCGTTTCTTTTGGCGGCGAGGTGCTTGGTCTCGGTGCTTCGTATGCGACAGTGCCAGCGATCGCGTCGCCCACGAACACGCCCCCTCGGTTGTCACGGACCTGCCGCCACACTTCATAGGACTTGAGAATCGCCGACTCCCACTCATTCGCCGAGCGAGCCCGCACTTCAAACGGGCTGCACATCATCCCGATGGTCTTCAGGAGGTCGTAGTCGATCGATGTCGCGCCTTCGAAGTACGAGTGCTGTGCCGCATGCGCGAACACGAGCGCTGATACCGCCTCCTCAGTGACCCCAGCACGCCCGCCGTCTTCCACCTCGTCAATGCGTGGTTTTGATTTCCGCTTCACTCCGAGGAGCCGTCGCGTGATGGGTGACCATCCGATAAGGATTGCATACGAGAGGTGGAAGACGTCGTGGAACCGGTACCCATCGTCGTAGTGCACGTTGTCGGTGAGGGGCTGGCCCAGCTGTTTTCCATCCTGGTAGATCTCCAGCCGGAGACCCTTCGCGTCGCGGATCTCACGGAGTTCGACGCGAAGCCGAAGCGGGAGCCGCTGTTGGGGCGGGAAGCCGTCATCGAACCGTGTCCGCCGAGTCTGCGTGTGCTTAGACTTGGCCGCGATGGCGCCGGGCGGCGGACTCACTTCGAGCTTCGCGAGGTTCTCTGCTGCAATCTCACTCAGGCTGAGTCCGGACTTGCTCGCGATGTTCGCCAGGTACCACAGGATGTCCCCGATCTCCTCCGCGACGTGATCGGTGAAGACGCTGTACCGATTCCCTTCGCGGAGGTGCTTCTTGTGCTCGCTAAGCAGCGAGCCAACTTCACCCGCCAGGCCCAAGAGCGGCACCATCATTCCCTTCAGATCCCGTCCGGGCGATACGTCCGTGCGGCTGGCCAGCCGCTCATACTCTGCAAAAGTGAGGTTTGTGTTCACGGATGTGCTCCCTCGGGGGCTCGGGTCCGCAGCTCGTTGCGCACGACATCGACAAGACCAGCCACATCGGCCTTGTTCACGTCGCCGAGTTCGGGCCACCCGACGAAGCAATTGAGGCGGCGGAAGCGCATGCCGGTCTGGTGTGCGATGAACGCTCCGAGGTGGCACAGGCCCATGTAATTCCCATAGGCCCGGTCAAAGATGTACTGCGTGGGATAGAAGGCATGAATGCCCAAGGCGTTGTCGCCGTCATGAGTGATGCTGACCTGCTGGAGGCAGGGGAACCCACGTACTGGTTGTCCCGTGTGGTCTTTCGCGGGGTCGAAACATGCGAGCTGGAGCGCCGACCGTCGCGGCATCCTGTCCCGCTTGAGGAGGTCGATCACGAACTGGAGCTGATTGACAACGCGCGCTTCTTGCCTCTTTAGTCCTTCGAACGCCATCATCCGTTCGAAGTAGATGCCCAGCCGATTTCGAACATCCCGTGCTTTGAGCCTGGGCGCCAACTGCTCGACACACAGTGGACAGAAAGTGCCACTGCCGGGACGGCCTCGGCGCACCCACATCTCCCAGGGGAAGATCGTCATCGCCGAGACACGCACCGGGTTCTTGTCCGTGCGGAGCAATAGCTCATCCACCGCCGATCGAATCGTCGGGCTCTCCGCCGGGAGCTCCTCGTCGAATCCGGCAATGGAGATAACAATTGGCGCGGTCGTCGCCATTGTCGCGGCGACCGCTGTGAGGAAGGCTTGGCCCCAGGCAGCTGACAGATTCGAAGCCTCGATGACCTGCACGCCGAGCACGCTCATGGGGCCTCCGGATCGTCGAGGAAGCGATTCTGCCATGCACCGACATACGCCGTCTTGGCCACACGAATAGGGACCCGGCGATCGCCGAGCTCAACAAGGCATGTGCCCGACCGTTCCGCGCTTCGGATGTCCCACCCATTGCTGACCGTCGCCTCGCCGAGAACGGGCATGCCGGCCCCGGGACCCAGAACTCCTGTTGGGGTCGCAACTGCCTGCCCAACTTCCAGATCGATGGAGGGCGCTTCGGCGCAAGCTTCGACCGGGACGACCACGGCGGGGACTGCGCTCCCGAACGCAGTCTGCCGGATCTGCTTAGGGGTGCGCTTGAGGTACCGGGTCATGATCGGCGTGTCGATGAGCTCGAGCCCCCAACGAAGGTGCTTTACAAGGGTTTCAAAGCCAACTGCGAGCTCGAACGCGATCGTGAGAAGCTGGAGCTCAGCCGCTTGCGATGGTGACACTCCCCGGCGCTCGAACGCGCGGATGATGGCGGGGCGCGGCATGAGCAGGCTTGATGCGAAGACGTCCGCCGCCATCTCCTGAGGGTCGTTCGCGGAACGCTCACCGTCGACGTACTCGTCCATCTTCGTGCCGTGATTGAGCTGGGCGTGGCCGAGCTCGTGGGCACAGCTGAAGCAGACGCGGCCAAACGGTCGGTGGTTCCACGAAGGCAATACGATCCGGGGGTCCGGCGAACGAGAGAACATCCCCTCCAGACTCGGCGTGTCCAGAAACCACACTTCGACTCCCAGTGCCTGGGATATGTCGAATGGGTTGACAGGGGTCTCGCGGGGAATGGATAGCTGGCGGCGGACCTGGAAGGCCGCCCGCATCGCTTCCCGCGCAACAGCCAGCCGGTCAGTCACTGCTCTGCCTCCGTGCTGGAACGGAGTACCGATAGCAGCTGCATGATTTTGTCGAGGTCTTGCTTCTTGAGCTTGCTCAGTTCACGTGCGGCGAGCTCCACACGAGGGTCGCCACCCGCCGCACCCACCGACTCACCGCTGACGATCCACCCCTGCTTCACCTTATAGAGCTCTGCAAGCTGGGCAACCTCCACGGGTTTCACGACTCGTTGGCCCCCCTCGATCTGGGAGATGGTGGGTCGATGCAATTTCAAAATGCGGGCGACCTGTCCCTGAGACAGGCCGGCCTGTTCCCGCGCCAGGCGCAATCGATGTCCGACCGCCTCGGAGGATGTGTCAGCGGGCGCCATGAGTGACCTCCTTGCCACTGAGCATCTGCTCAACACTGTGTACGAGTTCTCCGAGACGGCGACCTCGCCGACCCGTGTCATGCACTACCGGGTTGAAGTCGCGAGGGAAGTCGAAATCGAACTCCTCGCACAAGTCGAGGACCAGATCGAGCCCCTCATCGCTGCTCAATCCGAGTCCGCGCGCCAGATCGGTCTGCTCGTCGAGTTTGACGGACTCATGCCTCGCGCTCGAAGCAAACTTCTCCACACGCCGTTCGACTCGTTGGCGAATGGACTCGTTGCTGGACATTGCCGCTCCTTTCCAATGGTAAGGAAATCTTACCATATGGAACGACCATGTCAATCCGCCGTCAGAATTCCTCCAGCGAGGTGCTTTTCGAGAGGTACAGGGGGTGGCGAGGATGGCCGTCGCGAGTCCTGCCCAAGCACTTCAAGGTCGGAATCAGCCCCCGAACCACTTGGTCCCGGCCGAGCAGCCCGCCATGGGCTCCCCACGCAGCGACCATAGTGGCGGCGTTCACCTCCGCGAGGCGAAGCCAGCGGTCGTTCTCAGGACCCACAGGCTCACGCGCGGAGTAGAGCTTGGACGGCTCTGTCGACCGCAGCGCGAATAGATTGACCAGCACCAGAGCGCCGAATCCCCAATCGCGCGCAAATCCGATGCACCGGCGGACAGTCGGGTCGTCGAGGGTTGCGTCCGCTGTCGAGGGATTCAGACCAACGAACGCCACCGTTGGCAGCTCTCCATCCCAGGTCCTTGTCAGCTGGTATCGGTACCGCCGACATTGAGAGAGCACGGCATCCTTCTCAACCTCTGGACCTGCAAGAAGAACGGTCAACTTGGCCTCTCCATTTCGATGGTCATTTATCGGCCGACTATTCAAGCGCGCTACAGCCGCAATCAGGGAACCGTATGGCCGCGCTCGATACGATTGGCAATCTGACCGTGCTGACCCAGGCAATGAACTCCTCCGTGTCAAACGGCCCCTGGAAGAACAAGAGGCGAGAGTTGCTGAGGGCGTCTCTGCTTCTCATCAACCAGCAATTGCACAGGTATGCCGAGAGGAACGATGGGATGATCGAGAAGCGCGGACGAGAACTGCTTGGGCGGGCCGTGAGGATTTGGCCGGGTCCGCCGGCATCCTTTTGACAGGCGGTGGAGCGGGGCGACAGTCAGTTGATTAACAGACAGGGCCAGAATGAGAACCCGCCCGGCGGCTCAGAAACGGCGGTTCCGCTGGGATAACAGGCGTTTCAAACCTTCCGAATAGGGTTGCACTCGGGGAGTTGCCGACGCCCTCGCGGAAACGCGGGGGCGTTTTGGTTTACGGCCGGGTCGATTTTGAGGCCTTCTGCCGACCGCGCAGAATGCCGCGTGATTCGTGGCGCTTTCGAGCTTCGTCGCTTGACGCCCGCGCTATCGGTTTTGAATGCGAATCTCGGGGAGTTGCCGTTGCCATCGCGATTTCGCCGACTTGCGCACATCGGCAAGCGGTCTCACGAGTGCATCAATTCTGCTTAACGACGCCGGTGCAGCCGGTCCTGAACTCAGAACCGCTTCTTGAACGATTCGCCGTCCAGTTTCTGCCCCGGATGTCGGCCCCGAGTTTGGACCAGCCCCACCTCATGCGTGATTCGCGTCGCCGGCGTCAATCAACCGGTGCAACGATAGCGTCATGAACGATCATCCCAACGCTCTCGACCGAGCACTGAAGAAGCTGGGCACGCAGGAGTCGTGGCGGCTGACCTCGCTGCCAAAGGGGGTCACGGTCGATGTGATGCGCGTCCTCGACACGGACGGGTACGTTGAGGTGCGAGGGTGGTATCTCAAGAACACCCGCACCGGCCCGCACGATCCGAACCCCATGGCGCCCCGGCCATCCGACGTTGGATGGTACTCACCGACGGCTGCACCGCTGGTATTTGGTACCTGGGATCAGTTGTTCGAGAAGTCAGCCAAGGACGTGCGCACAGCAGCCGAGGTCCGGATCAGCGAGAAGGGGAAGGCCAAGCTGGCGCGGATGACTATGCTGCGGAAGCCGCGCGGCACACCGAAGCCATCCGAGCCGTTGGAGAAGAGCTCAAAGTCCGGTTCGGAATGGCTGACCGTGACGGAAGCGGCCGTCCTGCTCGGTCTTCGCACGTACGAGGTCTCGCGGCTCGCGTCCAACGGAGACTTGAAGACCAACGGCAAGGTCTACCACGAGCGTCGCATCACGGCTGCCAGCGTGGCCCGCTACAAGCTCGCGGACAATAAAGATAAGACCATAGCGACGCTGCGAAAGCACGTCGGCTGACAACTCCGAAGTTGTTGCAGAGTTGTTGCAAGATCGACAAGCCATCAAAAAAATGTGGCTTAAAGCTGACTTGTTTTCCAGCTCATCACGAAAACGCATCGGCACCCGTTGTTGCGCCCGCTCTCGCCCTGCCTGTGCCTCCCTCCACTTGGCCCGCCCAACGTGCACCGTGCACGCCACGGCAACAGCCCTTAGTGGAGTATCGGTCATGCAGCAGCCATCGAATCCCGCCCACCCCATCATCCGGACACCCAAACCGCGTCGCCGAGAGGCTCGGACTGTCCCTTCAGTCGTCGCCCGCGTCGTGTCCGTTCCGGCAGCGGCCGAGGAACTCAACGTCAGCACGAGAACGATCTGGCGGCTTCTCGACAGGCGTCAGCTTCAGTCGGTTCGTTGCGGCCGCGCTGTCCGCGTCGTTCGCGAGTCGATCGATCAGTTCATTAAGACTGGGGGCAGCCGATGAGCGATCCCATCAACAGCGCCGCCCCGGGTGCAACCGGAGCGGGGCCAAACGAATCGACTACACCTGATGATAGTCCGGACTTTCAAATGCAGGTCTTCTTTGAGTTGCTGTGGCTTCCGGATACCGTCATCGAGATCCGCGCGCCCAAGTGCTGCGACCGCGCCGACGGGCAGTATCCGTACACCTCGTCGGGCTACTTCCAGCGCTCGCGTCTGGCTGACCTCACAGCCGCCATCGTCAAGCTCGACACTTCGGGCCGCGCACCTGGAATCTACTTCACGCTGAACCCAGTCTCGCCCGCTCTCCTGGCGCGCTCGACCAACACGATCACCTTGCGCGCCAAGGAGACGAGCGCCGATGCCGACGTCGTCCGACGCGCGACGCTCCTGATCGACTGTGACCCGGCTCGGCCTTCGGGGATCAGTTCGACCGACGCCGAGCTCGAAGCGGCCATCGCCAAGGCCGCCGAAATCCGGACGCATTTGATGTCGCTGGGCTGGCCGGAGCCGCTGGCGCTGATGAGCGGGAACGGCGCGCATCTGCTCTTCCGGATCGATCTGCCGACCGACGACGGCGGGCTTGTCAAGAAGGCTCTCGCGGCGCTGAGTCGTCGGTTCAGCGACGCGAGGGTGAAGATCGACGAGAGCGTCTTCAACCCCGCGCGGATCAGCAAGATCGCGGGCACGATGACCCGCAAGGGCAAGAACCTAGTCGGCGTCGAGGGCGTTGAGGATCGCCCGCACCGCCGCAGCAGCATCATCTCAAAGCCCGCCATGTTGGAGCCCGTGCCCCGCGAGCTGCTGGAGGGACTGGCCGCAACGGCGCCCGAGCCGCCGCCCAAAGGCGGACCGAAGCCGGGCGGGGCGAAGGAGAAAAAGACCGAGTCCAAGCCCGCGGGCGAACACTCCGCATCGGGGACGAACGCCCGCGCCTCGAAATCAGCGTTCGAGCGCTTCGAGCACACGGTCGAGGGCGTGCGTCCTTATCTGGAGCGTCACGGCCTCGTCGTCACCGGCGTCAAGCCCGCGGAGGGAGGGACGTATCTCTTTCTCGATCGCTGCCCGGTCATCGCGGACTGCCCCGCAACCGGCGGCTCCGACATCGCGGTCTTCGTCGGAGCCGGGGGCGAACTCGGTTACAAGAACCTGCACGACCGCGGCAAGGACCTTTGTTGGACCGATCTGCGTGAAGCGCTGGAACCGGGGTACCGAGCCTATTCAGAGCGGGAGGACAATCGTGCTCGCGACCACGCGGGCTCGACGATCGACGCGGGCGGCGTGGAGCTCGTGTCGGTAGGCACCAACATGAACGGACGCATGGTCGTATCCGCCCGAAGCGATGGGCAAGAGATCGCACGCGACTCGATCGACCAAAGCTCGATGCTCAGCCGCAAGCGGCTCATCGACGCGATCGGCGAGCGCATCGAACTCGACCAGGATGCGCGGGCAGAGATCGACGCGGCGCTCCGTAACCTCACCGCGCCGGAAGGCGGCAAACAGCAGTCGAGCGGCGACGACATCTCCAAGGCCACGATCATCATCGACCTCGTCGAGGCCGAGGGAGTCGAGCTCTTTCATACCCCTGGCGGCCACGACAGCGAGGGGTACGCCACCATCACCCTCGACGGCCACCGCGAGACGATGGCGATCGGCTCTGGTGCGTTTAAGCGCTGGCTCGCCCGGCTCTGCTACGTCAGCACCGGCGCGGCCGCCGGTGGGCAGGCGCTCACGGACGCCAAGAACGTCCTGGCCGGCAAAGCAATACACGAGGGCCAAGAGCGCGAGGTCTACGTCCGGCTCGCCGAGCACGGCGGCGACATCTACCTCGACCTCGCGGACAAGGGATGGCACGTGGTGCGCGTGACACGCGACGGCTGGAGCGTGATCTCCAGCGACGAAGCGCCGGTCCGCTTTGTCCGCAAGCGCGGCATGCTGGCGCTGCCGATCCCCGTCACGGGCGGATCGATCGATGAACTGCGCGATCTCATCAACGTGCCGCAGCCTGCCCAGTGGATTCTGATTGTCGCGTTCCTCGTCGCCGCACTACGGATCGGGCGGCCCACGCCGATCCTCGCCATCAACGGCGAGCACGGCTCGTGCAAGTCCACCACGAGCAAGATGGTTCGCGCGCTCGTCGATCCCAACAAGGCGATGCTGCGCTCGCCGCCCAAGGACGAGCGCGACCTCGTGATCGCCGCGCGGAACTCGCTCATCGTCGGCTATGACAATCTCAGCGGGATGTCGGACTCGCTCTCGGACGCCATATGCCGCCTTTCGACCGGGGGTGGCTTCGGGACGCGCGAGCTCTACGCCAACGACGACGAGATCCTTTTCGACAGTCTGAGGCCGGTCATCGTCAACGGCATCGACGACGTCACGACGAGGCCCGACGCCCTCGACCGCTCGCTCAGCCTTTTGCTCCCGGTCATGGACGCGTCCAAGCGGCGTGACGAGGAGGAGCTGTGGTCGGACTTCTACGAACGCAGGCCGCGGATCCTGGGCGCGCTGCTGACGGCCGTCAGCACGGCGCTCCGGAACCTGCCGACGACCAAGCTGACGGGCATGCCGCGGATGGCCGACTTCGCCAAGTGGATCGTCGCGGCCGAGCCGGCGCTGCCGTGGGCGCCGGGGGAGTTCATGGCCGCGTACACCGGCAACCGCAACGAGTCGAACGAGCAAGCGGTCGAGAACGCGCTCATCGGTCCTCCCATCGTGGCCCTGATGCGGGCCGAGCGTGTCTGGGCGGGAACGGCCGGCGAGCTCCTCGCCGCGCTGGAAAAGTACGTCGCGGAGCGGGCGAGAAAGGACAAACGCTGGCCGACGAACCCCAAGGCGATGGCCTCGGCCCTGCGGCGGTTAGCGCCCAACCTGCGGGCGCTCGGGATTGCCGTCTCACTTCCCGAGCGCGGCACGGGCCACACCAAGCGCCGCATCATCACGCTTGAGTATGCACCGGCACAACGGTCCGCACGGTCCGCATCGTCCGCAGAACCAGCGCCGGAGCCTCCCAACGCCGATTCGGCGCCCCCCGCTGCGGACCGTCCCGGCCCGGATGCGGACCATTCGAGCGCGGATGCGGACCGTTCCTCGGACCAACAGCCCGCGGATGGCACGCCCGAAAGCGGCGATCCCGGGCCGCCAGGCCCGGTTGCGGACCGTGCGGACCGTGCGGACCGTTCCGCCGCCACATCTTCAAACGGATGGGGGACGCTGTGACCAACCCCATCGCGGACGTGTTGGACGACCTTGCGAGGCTCGGAATCGAACTCGCGACCGACGGCGATCAGTTGCGGTACCGGCCCGTCGAACGGATGACGCCCGCGCTGGCCGCGAGGATAAAGGTGTGCCGCGAAGGCCTGCTTGATCTGCTCCGACGCGGCGGCAAACGGTACACGCCACGCGAGCTGGCCCTCCTCGCCCGGGCCGACCTTACGCCCGACGACGTGCCGCCGGTGTCGCAGGCCAAGGACGCGCTCTCCGCACTCGGCCCGCTCCGCCTGGTCCGCATGGTCGATGACGCCGAGCACAAGCAGGTCTGGGGCGGGCCGAGCATCGGGATTGTGCCACCTACATCCCTTGAAGATCACAAGCATCCCAGCCCTGATGGGTCGCGCGATCCTAGTGGACGCGCGGGAGGTCATTGACCATGGGCAGAGTGTTCAAACGCGACGGCAGGTACGCGATCGACTATGTCGATCATCGGGGGAAACGGGTGCGCCGTGTCGTCAGCGGCGATAAGGGCGTGGCGATCAGGGTGCTCAGTGACACGCTGGAGAACGTCGAGCGGCGGAAGGCCGGGATGCTGCGGATCGATCCTGCGCAGGCGACGCGGCCGTTCCAGGCGCACATCGATGATTATCTCTCCGACCTGCAGCGACGGCGACGTGACCTGATGTATCGATACATCCTGCGGAAGCGCCTCGAAGTCGCGGCCTTCGCGCAGGAATGGGCCATCCTCCGCGATGCCACCACCGACTCGATCGTCCGCTACCTCCGCGACCTGGCCGACGAGGACAAGTCGGCCCGGACGGTCAACCAGCACCGCGCCGACCTCGCGGCCTTCTTCGGCTGGTGCGTTCGCCACGGGCGTCTGGAGGCCAACCCGTGCGAGATGGTGGCCAAGAGCGCAGTGCCGCACGAGAAGAAGAGGCGGGCGCTCTCCGTGGCGGAGTGCCGACGGCTCATGGCCGCGGCACCCAATGACCGCGCGTTGGTCTATCGCTTCCTTCTTTACACCGGCCTTCGCCGCGCCGAGGCCACCCAGCTCCGCTGGAACGATGTCCACCTCGACGTGGCCAACCCGCACCTCGAACTCCCGCCCGAGATCACCAAGAGTGGCCACTCCGAGTCGGTGCCGCTCGTCGCCGATGTCGCCGAGGTCCTGCGCGAGCACCGCGACGGTGCCCGCGATCGCGATCGGGTCTTCGACTCGATTCCCTCGATGGACCTCTTCCGCGCCGACCTCAAGGCCGCCGAGATCGACGAGGAAGATGCTCGCGGGCGCAAGGTCGTGCTGCATTCGCTCCGCCACTCGCTGGCGACGATGCTGGCGCAGTCGAAGGTCCCGCCCGCGATCGCGATGAAGATCCTCCGACACCGCGACATCCGCCTCACGCTTGAGGTCTATACCGATGAGGGCCTCCTGCCGACCGCCGCGGCGATGGAGAGTTTGCCGAGGATGGAGATGTCCTTCGCGATCCCAACGACAAGGAGCGGGGGATAGCACTAACTAGGTGCCAGCATTTCCACCGACATCTCTGCCGAGAGCGTCTGCCTGTGGAACGTCGAGTGAGACGGCGTGAATGCCCATGGGCTCAAGGTTATCTAGAAGCGTGGCCTTCATCTCTCGTGGCACAATCAACCTCCCGCGAGTCACACTATCGCCGAGTTGATCTACAGCTTCATCATGCGGGACATCGAATCGCCCGCACGTGGTAAAGAACCCGCGTTGCACCTCGATCCTCCGGAACGGAATGGGTGGATGCAGCTTCGCGAACCACATCGTCGCGTCGGTCTGAAACGCCATTCGCTCCTTTGATCGTAAAGAAGTGACCTGCCACCGACGCCACCAGTCATCGTTGTGAATGGTGTCTTCTAGCTGTGACTGATTGAACCACCACACAACGCCGTCCATCGTCGGGTGACTGATGGCCGCAAAATAGGCGGCTACGAACGCGCTTGTTGTCCAATCGATCAATCGCGTCGAAGTGCCGAAGTGCCGCGCCACAGCGAGAGGGTTCCAAATTCGGGCATGAACCCAGTCAAGCGGTGCGGGCTCATCAGGCGCGGCCAGCGGATTGGAGACGATGTCCAAGTGCGCGCGCTCGATGCAACCCAGGAAGCGCCATGCCCGGGCCCTAAATCGCTCTACTTGTTGACGCTCAGATTGAAGCCCGCTGGAGTCATGCTTCAGTCCTAGCTGATGGACCAAAGAACACTGCAGCCGGTGTTCAGCGTTTCCCATTCCCCGAAACGCGAACGCGGTTGTCGCGGGCCGCGCCGAGGTAAGTGTCGCACCCAGCGCGGTCTGCAAGTCGAGCAACCGTGATAGGAGATCTCCTAGAGATGCCGGCCTCTCCGTTCGCGTCCACCAAGGACACACGTTGCCCATTCACGACAATAGCCCCACGCCCAATGCGAACACGATGCATCAATGCTGGGAGAAAGGGCACGCTCAATGCTTCGCTATCGCCGACCGCCACGGCGACAGCGACTCTGCCGAGCACGGGCGCGGAGGCCGAGCCTTGCTTCCGCTGCGGCATGTGTGGAATGATCGGCCAACTAGGAAGCGCGAAAGCGGACCTTGCTGCTAGGAAAAAAAGGCACGCTCCGTGCCTTTTACGTGCCAACATTTTGTCACGTGGGGTCACATCCAGTCATGGACGACCCTCCGCGAAACCTCGCGCAAACCCCCAGAACGTCAAGACTTGGCAACGCCTGTCACCCCCGGTCAACAGGCCGAAGAAGCTGGGGATCTAGGATTTGAACCTAG
>JBJXFQ010000027.1:0-17160 GCA_046155605.1 Phycisphaerales bacterium | reverse complement strand
ACTTTGTGTGCTTCGTGAACAAGTATGCCGCGGCGGAGACGTACGCCAACTGCGACGCGAGCACGACGGTGCCGGTGCTGAACGTCAATGACTTCGTGTGCTTCCTGAACAGTTACGCGAGCGGGTGCCCGTAGGAAGGGTCGAAGCGACGAAGCGAGGCAGGGGAAGAGTGAGGATAACGAGTGAGGGAAAGAGTCGCTTCGGAGAAGCGACCTACCAAGAGCATCGCCACGGAGTGGCGACGTACCCAAGAGTGACCTACTCAAGAGCGCTATCGTGCGCTGCCCGCTGCCGCGCGAGCGGAGAGGGGCCAATGGAGCGGCACGATGCGGCATCTGATGATCGTGGTTGCGGTGGTGGTTCTGGGCCTGTGCTTCGCGGCGCGGGCGCAAGAGATCACCTTCGAGAAGTACCAGTTGCCCAACGGGCTGACGGTGATCCTGCGGCCGGACCGGACGCTGCCGGTGGCGGCGGTGAACCTGTGGTATCGGGTGGGCGCGCGCGAGGAGCCGCCGCATCGGAGCGGGTTTGCGCACCTCTTCGAGCACCTGATGTTCATGGGGACGGAGCGCGTGCCGGGGAGCGACTTTGACGTGATCATGGAGACGGGCGGCGGGGCGAACAACGCGAGCACGTCGCTGGATCGGACGAACTACTTCTCGAGCGGCCCGGCGTCGCTCTTGCCGACGCTGCTGTGGCTTGATGCGGACCGGCTCGAAGACCTGGGCCGGATGATGGACGAGGAGAAGTTGAACAAGCAGCGCGACGTGGTGCGGAACGAGATCAGGCAGAACGTGGAGAACCGGCCGTATGGAAGGGCCGAGGAGCGGGTCTATCGGCTGATGTATCCGGCGGGGCACCCGTACCACGAATCGGTGTACGGCACGCATGAGGACCTGGAATCGGCGACGGTCAACAACGTGCGCGATTTCTTCGCGACGTTCTATGTGCCGCGGAACTGCTCGCTGGCGGTGGTGGGGGACTTTGATCCGGGAACGATCAAGCCGTTGATCGAGCGGCTGTTCGGGTCGATCGCGGCGGGGGCACCGGTGCAGCGACGACAAGCCGCGCTCGTGGAACTAAACGAGGTCGTGCGCGAGACGATGCTCGACAAGGTGCAACTGCCGATGCTGATGATGGCGTGGCACAGCCCGTCGGAGCACGCCCCGGGCGATGCCGAGATGGACCTGACGGCGGCGATTCTGGCCTCGGGCAAGAACAGCCGGCTCTACCAGCGGCTGATCGTGAAGGAGAAGTTGGCGGCGGAGGTAGGTGCGAGCCAGCAATCCGCAGGTCTGGGCTCGCTTTTCCTGGTGCAGGTCTTCGCGCGGCCGGATGCCGACCTCAACCGCGTCGAGGCGATCATCGACGAGGAAATCGCGCGGCTGACGAAGGAAGGCCCGACAACGGCGGAGTTGGCGGAGCGACAGGCCGTCGTCGAGATGGGCAAACTCTCGCGGCTCCAGAGCGTCGAGGCGGTGGCGGACCAGTTGAACGAGTACGAGTATCACTATGGGAATCCGGGCGGGTTCAAGCGCGATCTGGATCGCTATCGCAACGCGACGGTGGCGGGGGTGAAGGAGACGGCGGCGAGGGTGCTCGTCCCGGAGACGCGAGCGATCATCACGGTCCTGCCCGAGGCGCCGGAGCGAGCGGTCAAGAGCGGGCGTGACGTCCGGCCCGAGGATTCGGCGATGCCGACCTTCGCGCCCGCCGAACCGACGGAGATCGTGCTGGCAAACGGGATGAAGGCGCTCTTGTGGCGGAAGCCGGAGTTGCCGCTCGTGGCGGTGGATGTGCAGTTCCAGACCGGGCGGCCGCTCTCGGATTCGGGCAAGGCTGGGGTGGCGTCGCTGGCGGCGGCGATGCTGACGGAGGGGGCGGGCGAGCGCGACGCGCTGGCGTTCGCGTCGGCGGTGCAGGCGCTGGGGGCGCGGGTCAATGCCGGGGCCGATCACGAGGTGCTGACGGTCTCGATGCAGACTTTGAAGCGGACGTTCGACAAGGCTGCGGGGTTGATGGCGGACGCAATCCGTCGGCCGAAGATGGCGGAGGCGGATTGGGACCGCGTGAAGCGACTGCGTCTGGATGAGTTGAAGCAGGCCGACGAGGAGCCGACGGTGGTGGCGGCGCGGGTCGGGCTGCGTGTGCTCTTTGGGGATGGGAACCCGTACGCGATGCCGGTGTCGGGGACGATCCCGACGGTCGATCCACTGACGCTGGCGGATGTGAGACGGGCGAACAACGCGATGGTGACGCCCGAGTCAGCAACGGTGCTGATCGCGGGCGATGTGACGCCCGAGGAAGCGAAGGCCACGCTCGACAAGGCGTTCGGCGATTGGCGTGGGACGGGCGCGGCGGGCTCGGCGGAGCGCGAGGGCTTCGAGGCCAAGGAGGCCCAAGGACTGCGCGTGGTCGTGGTCGATCGTCCGGACGCGGTGCAGACGGTGATCCGCTTCATGGCACCGGCACCGAAGTATGCCGACGATCGGCGTGTGCCGCTGCGGCTCATCAACACGCTGCTGGGCGGGTCGTTCACGAGCCGGCTCAATCAGAACTTGCGTGAGCGCAACGGATTTACCTATGGCGCGGGCTCGCGGTTTGCGATGGGGCCGGCCAACGGCTATTTCATCGCGTCGTCGAGCGTGAAGGCTGATACGACCGGCGCGGCACTCAAGGAGTTTCTCGCGGAGTTTGCGCGGCTCCGCGGCGGCGCGATCGGAGCGGGGGGGGGCGCGACCGGCGCGGGCAAGGGCGATATCGCAGAGACGGAAGTCGACAAGGCGCGCGAGACGTTGCGCACCGACACGATTCAGTCGTTCCAAGGGCTCTCGGGCCTGCTGGGGATGGCGGGCGAGTTGCGTCGCAACGGCGTGCCGTTCTCGACCGTGGCGCAGGACCTGGCGAGGATGGGGACGTTGAGCGCCGCGGACCTCAACGGCATGGTGCGGGCGGCGTTGACGCTGGATCAGGGCGTCTTGGTGCTGGTGGGTGACAAGCGGCTGATCGAGCGCGAAACGAAGAACCTGGGCCTGCCGCCGGCGGTCGAGGTCGATGCGCTGGGGACGCCCAAGGAACCCAGCGCGGGCGGCTGGTGATGCACAGACCGGTGCTGCTCGAAGAGACGGTCGGCGCGGCGGCGGCGCGGCCGGGAGAGACGGTGCTCGATTGCACGGCCGGCTCGGGCGGTCATGCAGCGATGCTGGCCCGCGCGATCGGGCCGACGGGCGTGCTGGTGCTCAATGACGCGGACGAGGCGGCGTTAGAGCGATCGTCGGCGCATGTGCGGGAAATGTGCGGGGGAACGGGCAGCGAAGGCGTGCCGCGAGTTGTGGCCTGGCGAGGGAACTTTGCCGAAGCGCCGAGCAAGATGGAAGCGGCGGGGCTGCGGGCGGATGTGGTGCTGGCGGACCTTGGCTTTTCGTCGGATCAGTTGGAGGACGCGGCCCGGGGGCTCTCGTTCATGCGCGACGGCCCGCTCGACATGCGGCTCGACCAGCGATCGGCGGTGACAGCGGCGGAACTGGTGGCGTCGTTGTCGGAGGCGGAACTGGCGCGCCTGATCCGCGAGTATGGCGAGGAGCCGGCGGCGGGCCGGATCGCGCGAAAACTTGTCGCGGCGCGGGCCGCCGAGCCGATATTGACCACCGGACGGTTGGCCGAGTTGGTCCGCTCGGCGATCGGCAAGGAGCAGCGGACAATCCACCCGGCGACGCGGACGTTCCAGGCGTTCCGCATCGCGGTCAACGACGAGTTGGGGAGCCTGGACGCGCTGTTGGCTGAAGGCCGTCGTGGCGTGGCGAGGGCGGCACGCGGCGAGCCGGGATGGCTGGCGGCGGGCGCGCGGGTGGCCGTGATCTCCTTCCATTCGCTCGAGGACCGCGCGGTCAAGCGTGTGTTTGCGGACGTGGAGCGCGCGGGAGAGGCCGAGTCGGTCGGCCCGATCGCGCCGGGCGAGGCGGAGGTCGATTCGAACCCGAGAAGCAGATCGGCCAAGTTGCGGGTGTTGCGGTTGGTGCGTGCGCAGGGCTAGATTGGTGCTTGCGCGAGGGTAGAGTCTTTCGGGGCCATGGTCGGCCCCGATGCAAGGTGTGCTGGCCCGAGCGGGTCAGAGGCCCGCGGGGGCCGAGTTCATGGGCCGAAAGGCCTGCAAGGACGCGTGGACGTGAATCGGGAACAGAAGATCTCGCTGATCGTGGGTTTTTCCCTGGTTTTGCTGGTGGGCGTGCTCATCAGCGATCACTTCTCGGGGGCGCGATCGGCGACGATCGAGCGGGTGGCGCAGACCGAGACGCCGGCGACGGACCTGGGCGGGCCGCCGCTGCGCGAGCCGGCGATCATCGCCGCGGCACCAGTGAACACGGCTCAGACCCCCCTGGCGCAGACGCCGACGGCACCTCTGCCTTCAAACCAGATTGCGACGGGCACGCCTGGCACTCAAACGCCGGTGACGCCTCAGACGCAGCCAGAGTCTTCGGCGGTCGCGGCGAACACGCCGCAGCGCCCTGTAGAGATCACGAACGGGCGCGACCCACGACAGATCGCGGATGGAAAGTGGGCGCCGGGGGGTGATGATGCGATCAGGCGTGCGATTGGTGCTAACGGCGGGCGCATCGAGGGCGGCGTGATCCACCTGCCGCCGGCGGGGCAGTTGGCGGATCAGAAGAAGGCGGACGAGATCATTCCGACCAACGAGATGCGTGCGAAGCCGAACGCGCTGCCGCCGAAGTCTCAGGTCGCTGATATGCCCATGGTGATCGACCCCCTCAAGATGCCGATCGCGACTCACACCGTCAAGCCGGGCGAGACGCTCTCGAAGATCGCGAGCCGGTATTACGGCACGGGGACAATGTGGAAGTTCCTTGCCAAGAGCAATCCCGGAAAGGTCGATTCGAACGGCGCGGTGCGCTCGGGCGTGATGCTGGTGATCCCCGCGCGTGAGATGGCGGCGACGACGCCGACGAAATCGGGCGCGCCCGCCCCCTCGCCCCCCTCGCCGGCACCGGGTTTGGCCCCCGTGCCGGCATCACCCAAGCGAGCGCCGGCGAAGGCCGAGCCGGTGCGCCCGGCGCGGATCGAACTGGCGACGTATACGGTCCGTAAGGGCGACACGCTGGGCGTGATCTCGCAGAAGATGCTGGGGACGTCGAAGCGGGTGCAGGAGATCATGGACCTCAACGGGCTCGATGATGAGGACGAGATCGAGGCGGGCAAGGTGCTGAAGGTTCCCGCGAAGCGGGGCTAGAGCGGCAAGGAGCGAGCGGCTTTACGCTGGCGCGGGGGGTCACTCGGGAGCGTCGTCGTGTTCGCGAAACTGGTGGCGGTGGTGCTGGCGGTCTGCGTCGGGGCGTGCGCGCTCCTCGTGATCCGGCACCTGCGCACGCAGGCGGCGCACGAACTGGCCGAGTCGCGGCTGCGGCTTCAGCAGCGAGACAACGACCTGTGGCGGATCAAGGCGCGGATCGCGGCGGCGGTCACGCCCTCGCGCGTGCAGCAGATGGCGTCGAGGTTGGGCACGTTCAAGCCGCTGGCCGCGGACCTGCCACCGATGGAGATGCCCGGGCGGCTGGTGGAGGGACCGCGATGAGCGCTGCGAGCGGGGATCGCGCGGCGAGCGAGGCACGGTCGGCGCGCACGACTGATCGCCAGGCCGATCAGTCGTGGCACGGAAAGGAAGAAAGTGCCATCGGCTGGGGCGAGGGGCCGCGGCGGGTCGATTCGATCGCGCGGGCGGTGGCGTGCTTGGCGACGCTGGGGATGTTCGGCGTGCTCGGGCGCGTCGTGCAATTGCAACTCGCGCCCAGCGAAAGGCTCTCGGCGCACCTCCAACCGCGGCTGTCGGCGGGGGAGGTGCCGGCGGCGCGCGGCGACATCACCGACCGCAAGGGCCGGTTCCTCGCGACGACACGATTCGGCTATCGGCTGTTCGTCGATCCGGTGGAGTTTCCCGATCCGCCGCACGAGGCGATCGCGCGGCTGGCCGAGGCGAGCGGACTGGACCCGGAGGAGTTTGCGCCGAAGATCATCGAACGGATGGAGATCAACCGGGCGCGGGCGCAAGAGGCCGAGGCGATGCCGCCGACGGAGCGTGAAGGATTGATCCGCCTCGCGTCGCTACGCAGCGAGACGGAGTGGCTCGACGATCCCGAGTCGAGCGACGAGATGCCGCCATCGGGTCCGATCCGGTATGTGCGCATCTCGGGGATCCTGGGCGACGAGGCGATCGACGCGGTGCGCCGCGCGAAGATCGCGGGCGTCCATGTCGAGCGACGCGGCGTGCGCGAGTATCCGACGGACGGCCTGGGTGCCTCGATCATCGGCAAGGTCAACGCGGATCACGCGGGCGTGCTGGGCGTCGAGCGGCGGCAGGACTCGGCCCTGCGCGGGATCAGCGGGCGGATCGAGTACGTCCGCGACGCGCTGGGGCGGCCGCTCTGGATGGGCCAGGGCGCGTATGCGCCCGCGCAGCGCGGCAAGGACCTGCGGCTGTCGCTCGACCTCGAGGTGCAGCGGATCGCGATGGAGGAACTCGCTCGCGGGGTGCGCGAGAGCGAGGCAGCGGGCGGGCGGATCATCGTGATGGACCCGGCCTCGGGCGAGATCGTGGCGATGGGGGACATCATGTACGCGCCGGCGGACGCGAGGCCCGTGCCATGGATTCCGGCCCGGCGCAAGGGCGACCCGAGGCCGAGTTCGGGGCTGCTCTTCGATCCCGAGCCCAAGGCGGCGAGGTACGCGGTCTTCAAACTCGATCCGGCGCGGGAACTGGTGCCGGCGATGGCCCGGAACCGCTGCGTGGAGGATGTGTACGAGCCGGGCTCGACGTTCAAGCCGTTCGTGTGGGCGAGCATCACGGAACTGGGGCTGGCGCGTCCGACGGAGACATTCAACACGGAGAATGGTCGTTGGCGGACGAGTTACGGCAGGCCGCTGGCGGATGTGATCAAGCGTGCGACGATGACATGGGCCGAGGTCTTGGTGAACTCGTCGAACGTGGGGATGGTCAAGGGTGGAGAGCGGATGACCTTTGACCAGATGCGCCGCGCGGTGCTGCGGTTCGGCTTTGGAGCGCGGACGGGCGTGGGGCTGCAGGGCGAGACGCCGGGGCTCGTCACGTCGCGGAAGGACTGGGGCAAGTACACGCAGACGTCGGTGTGTTTCGGGAACGAGGTGGCGGTGACGCCGGTGCAGATGGCGCGGGCGTTCTGCGGGTTCGCGCGCGAGGGCGATCTGGCGGGCACGCTCCCGCCCGTGCGGCTGATGGTCCCCCGCCCCGGGGACGCCGACGGGCAGGTGATCCATCGCGTGCTGCGGGGCGACGTGGCGATGATGGTGCGCGGGATCTTGCGCGAGGTGGCGAAGAACACCGAGGCCAAGATGGCAGCCAAGGACGACCCGACGACCGGGCACGTCAGCGAGACGGGGTGGCGGTACACGATGTTCGGCAAGAGCGGGACGGCGAAGATTCCGCTGGGCAAGCCGCCCGCGGGGATGGCGCCGCCGCCGGGGCTGCGCGGCTATTACGAGCACCAGTACAACGCGAGTTTCGTGGGCTCGGGGCCGACGGAATCGCCGCGGCTGGTGGTGCTGGTGGTCATCGATGACCCCGGCCCGCGGCTGGTGCGCGAGAACCGCTATTACGGATCACAGACCGCCGGGCCGGTGGTGCGGCGGGTGCTCGAACGGGCGCTGGGCTACTTGGGCGTGCGTCCCTCTCCGGTCGAACTCACGAGTGCGGCCGACCCGACGAGGCCCGCGGCAGACTGATCGAGCGGCGAGCGACCCATCAGGATCGCGGCACGCCCCGCGTCCGTGGCGATCGACGCGACAAACACACGGAACTCGCGATCAGCGGCAGCAAGATCGGGGCCGAAATAGGCCCGGAAGACCTCGGCACCCAGGCGGTCGGTCGGCGTGGCGGCGGGAATACGGCGCGCGGCGCGGGCCTCGACATAGCGGCGCATTCGCCCCGCCGCGGTATCGGCGACCAGATTCATGAGTTGCTGGCGGTGCTCGCCCGCCATCCCATTGCCACCTTCGCGGAGGAAGTGGATGAGCGCCCAGACCTGGCCGTAGTACGTCAGCGCCTCGTTCCCGCCCGCGGCGATGAGTTCGCGCGGGGCGACGGTGATGAGGCGTTGCAGCGGGATCAGGCTCCCGGATTCGAACGCCGACCGCAACTGATCGAAGCGTTCGGGATTGGCCCACGGTGCCATGATCGGTGCCGCGCCCGCGACCGTAGGCACAAAGCCCTCCATGTAGGTGGCGACGCCCTCGTCGGCCCAGCCGGGGAGCGCATCACGGAAGGTGCGCTGGGCATATTGATGCCAGCCCTCGTGCGCGAGAATGGCGAGCGTGTCGCGCCGGCCGATGGTCCAGAGGATGGCGCGGCCGCCGGAACTGAACCCGCCGCGCTGGATGCGGAGGTAGACGTGGGCCTCGTCGCCCATGACCTGGCGCGTCAGCCGTTCCCACTGCGTGCGATCGCGGAGGAGGAAGGTGTCGAGGCGGAGAGCGGGGCGCGGCAAGGGTCCGAGCGCGGTGACGTAATGATCGACCACCGCTTCGAGAAAGGTCGGCAACTGCTCTAAAAGTTGCGGGTCGGCTTCCGTGGTGAAGAGGCGGTGGTGCGCGGTGCGAAGGACGATCCCGGGCGTGCCGTCAAACTCCCAGGCGTCGATATCGGTCTTGGTCGAGACGATGGCGGGCGATGCGGCGGGGCGCGGGGGCGTTCGGGCGCAGCCCGCAAGGGCGATGAGCGCGGCGAGGCAGGCAGCGAGGACCCGCACAGGCGGGACGCCTGTGCCACTGGAATAGGAGAGGATTCGCGCAGGCGGGACGCCTGTGCCACCGGAGCGCTCGTTGCGCGGCGCGATGGCTGGCACGCGGCTCATGCCGGGAGCCTCGCGAGCGACTCCTGGGCGGCGGCGAGTTCGGCCTGGGCCTTGGCGAGCTGCTCGCGCGTCTGCAACACCATCGCCGGCGGAGCCTTCTGCGCGTAGCCCGGGTTCGCCAGGCGGGCTTCGAGCGTCGTGATCGCCTTGGTGCTGTCGGCGACGACCTTCTCCAGCCGGGCGCGCTCGGCGGAAGCGTCCACCGCGTCGGCGAGGTCGGAGAGCGTGGCCGAGGCGGATTCGAAGGTGAACGAGACCGACGTGCCGGCCTGTGCGACGTCCTTGGGGCCAGAGGGTGCCGAAGCGGAGGCTGCCGGCGGGGCGATCGCATCGATGCGATCGAGGCCGGCGAGCGTCGAGATCAACTGTGCGTGCTCGCGCAACGTGGATTCGATGGCCGCGGGCAGATGCAGCACGATGCGGCGTTTGGGCGGGACGTTGTGCTGGGCGCGAACCTCGCGGATCGCCGTCACGAGCGAGCGCACCCGCTCGAACTCGCGCTCGGCGGCTTCGTCGCGGAGCGATAGCGAGACCTCGGGCCAGCCGGCGGTGCAGAGGAGGCTGGCCACGCGGCTAGGCCCGAGCGTGATGCCGGGAACCGCGTTGGTACGCACGTCCTTGAGCCGCTCCCAGATCGCCTCGGTCACGAAGGGGGCGATGGGGTGGAGCAGGCGGACGATGGATTCGAGCGCGTGGGCGAGGACGGCACGCTGGGCCGGACTTTCGGCGACGGTGGGCTTAATCGCTTCGAGATACCAGTCGCAGAAGTCGCGCCAGAGCAGGTCATAGATCGCCTGCGCGTAATCCGAGAACTGGTAGTCGCGGAGCGAGGCGTTGATCGACTCGACGGCGGCAGCGAGGCGGGAGAGGATCCAGCGATCGGGGAGGGAATGAGCAGGTGAAGAGGTGGGGAGGTGAGCAGGTGAAGAGTCGGGGCTGTTCAGGATGCCGAGCGAGAACCGTGCCGCGTTCCAGAGTTTGTTGCAGAAGTTGCGGCCCAGGTCGAACTTGGGGCTGGTGTTGCGGCCGGTCGCGGGGTCCTTGACCACCGGCATGCGCACGTCCTGCGTCTGCGTGGTCATCTGGCAGAGGACGAAGCGCATCGCGTCCGCCCCGTGCGAGGCGATGATGTCGAGGGGATCGACGCCGTTGCCCAGCGACTTGGACATTTTCTGGCCGCTGCCGTCCATGATGAGGGCGTGGATGAAGACGTCGCGGAAGGGGAGAGGGGCGGAAGAAGAAGGAACGAGGGGACGGGGGGACGAAGGGACGGAGTGGGATTCGCTCGTCGCTGCTTCGCGGTCTCCCTGTCTCGCTGTCTCGCTCCTGCGCTGTCTCGCTTCTTCGCTGTCCCGCTCCGTCGCGTCTCCCATGAAGTACCGATTGAACATCACCATCCGCGAGACCCAGAGCGTGATGATCTCGCGGGCGGTGCAGAGGACGGACGACGGGTTGAACGCGCGGAGCAGGTTGAGGCGCGTGGCGTCGGACTCTTCCTCGTGGCCGTCCGGCCAGCCGAGCGTGGACATGGGCCAGAGGGCGGAGGAGAACCAGGTGTCGAGGACGTCGGGGTCGCGGCGAAATCCTACAAGGTGTCCGCGAACACCAAGATGATTTCTAGCTGTTGGAAACTGCGAAGATATTCCACCTAATGCACGCTGCGCTCGATCTTCATCCATGTGCCCGGGAATCGTTGACCGTACATATTCTTCCAACAACATCAAAAGATGCATCGCTCGCTCAGAACGAGCGCAGACCAAGAATGATCCGGAAGAACGGCTTTCGTCCAAGCGAGCGTCTTGTTGAAACGTGATCGCTTCTGACAGGCCCACAGAATCAGCCAATGACCTCAAACCAGCAATAGCTCGCTCGGTAGCACTTGAAAAGGCGCCGCCCTCAATCACCGTTCCGGGATTGAATGGTTCAAACGGTAATGGCTCGCAAAACCACACCGGAATCTGATGTCCCCACCAAAGTTGACGCGAAATGCACCAATCCCGGATGTTCTCGTGCCACGTTTCGAAAGTCCTGGCGTAGCGGGCGGGGTGGAAGCGCAGGGCGCCGTCGCCGGCGGTGCCTTTGGTGGCACCGGTCTCCGGACCGGTGGCTACTCCTCCTACCCGCCCTCCTGCCGCAACGGTCCCGCTGTGGCTCTGGGAACCAACAGAAGCAGCCAAAGAAGAAGACGTAGAAGTGGTAGGACCCGTAGACCACCGCTCAGGAGAGCGGTGCCACGAAGCGGCAGGCGGCTGCGCTCGACGTCTCGCGACGACTTCTTCCGACACGACCAGCCATCGATACGCAGTCGGCACATCCACGAGGCCGTCTTCGACGGGATTACAAACGATGTATCGCAGGAACGCAACGAGCCAGCCTTGGTCGCGCACGATGTGGTCGAATCGCTCGTCCTGCCAGAGCGTGCCACTGGTCCGGCGATGGTCATGCACGGCCCTTGACGAGAACTTCTTGACGCTCGCCACCCACTCGCCGAGCGATGTATCGCCACGCGGCCGCACGATGGCGTGGACGTGGTCTGGCATGACGCTCGCGGCGAAGAGCGTGCAGCGATCGCCGTGCCAGTGGCAAAGAGCGCTCAACACAAGATCACGCTCGGGCTCGGCCAGATGCTGGCCGGGCATCGCGCGCCAGGTGACGAAGTAGGTTGCGTCGGGGAGTTCGAGGTGAGGCAGGTTGCGGATGGAGCCGAGGAGATCAAGCGCTGACGGCTGGCCGGGCGGATACGGGTCGCGGGGGATGAAACTGTCGATGGGGCTTGAGAGCTCGAAATGAGGATCGTTGATTGCGGTGGGAAGATTGGAAAGAGAGAGAAGCGAAGCAGAAGAAGAGGGTGGGTAGGAAGGGAAGCCACCGGTCTGGAGACCGGTGCCACCGGAAGAGGCCGCGGAAGCGGAAGGCGCCGATCCGCCGCTCCGCTGCTCCGCCGCCATCGCGCGCAGCGCCGAGCCGCGCAGCCGATCATCCGTCACCTGCACATACCACTGATCGCTCAGGTACGGCTCGATCACCGCCTTGCTGCGGTCCGAGTGCTTGACGCTGTGGCGATAGGGCACGCTCCTGGCAAACAGCACCGGGGCCGCGGGGTCGCCGCTGACGGTGTGGGCCTTGAACTCGGCGATGACCTTCTTCCGCGCCTCGTCGCGCTTGAGGCCCACGAGCATGTGCGCCCCGGCGACCTCCTTTGCAACGGACCACCCGTGCTTGTCGCTGATCGTCGCATCAGGCGCGAAGATGTTGATGAGCACGGCGTTGCCCGCGGCCTCGATCTCGGCCTTGTGCCGCTGCCCGATGTCGTAGTCGTTGGGATCGTGCGCGGGCGTGACCTTCAGGAATCCCGTCGCATAGCGGGCCTTGGGGTCCTTGGCCGCCTCGTCGGGGTCGTCCTGCAGCGCCGCGGGGAGCACGACGTAGTCGTCTTCGAGGATGGGGATCACGCGCCCGATCAGCGGCAGCTCGACGAACAGCCCCCGCAGCGACTTGGCCCGCGGGTCGCGCGGATTGATTGCCACTGCCGTATCGCCCAGGTACGTCTCGGGGCGCGTCGTCGCGACCGTGACCCACGCCGGCATGTCGTCGGCGTGTTCGGCGTCCTCCGCTGCGGGCCAACCGCGGGCGCGAAGCTCAGACCACGACACGGGCACGGCATCGCCGGGCGCGGGCCGATGGCGGCGGCGCTCGCGGATCGTCGTCGAGCCGTGCGGATGCACCAGCGGATAGCGAAGGTAGAAGAACTCCGCGTCGATCTCCTCGTCGTAGCACTCGTCATCCGCCACGGCGGTCTGGAGGACGGGGTCCCAGTTGACGAGGCGTTTGCCGCGATAGATGAGGCCGTCCTTGAAGAGGCGGAAGAAGGCCTCATAGACGGCCTTGGCGCACTGTTCGTCCATCGTGAAGCGCTGCCGCTGCCAGTCGCACGAGCAGCCCATGGCCTTGAGTTGGCCGGTGATGGTGGCCTCGTACTCGTCCTTGAAGGACTGGACGGTGGCGACGAAGTCCTCGCGCTTCATCGACTCGCGGAGCGGACCCTTGAGTTTGCCATCCTTGCGGAGGCGCTTCTCGACGACGGCCTGCGTGGCGATGCCGGCGTGGTCGGTCCCGGGCATCCAGAGGGTCTCGAAGCCCATCATGCGGTGGGCGCGAACGAGGATGTCCTGGAGCGAGTTATTGAGGGCATGGCCCAAGTGGAGGCGATCAGTGACATTCGGCGGCGGGATGAAGATGCAGTAGGCATTCGACCTATCCGGCAGCACCCGCGCGGGGTCCGGATGAAAGGCCCCAGAACCTTCCCATCGCTCGCGGATTCGCGGCTCGTGGTCGGCGGGGCGGTACTGTTTGGGGAGTTCGCCAGAGGGATGAGGGCCGAACGCGGAACCGGGATGGGAATGCTCGGCGGACATAGAGAGGGATAGCGTATTCAGGCCGATAGTGCTCCGATGGGAAACACGAAGCCCAAGACGCTCGCCGACATTCCCCGCAAGTGGTCGCCACGCGCCAAGCCCACGATCAAACCAAGCCGCTGGATGGGTCCGCTGATCGGGGTGCTGGCGGTGGCAGTGATCGTGATGCTGGGGCTGATTTATCTGAACATCGGCGGCGGGCCGGCACCCGTAGCGGCCAAGTCACCCGAGCGCGTCGGATCGGATCGCGGCGCGCCCGATCGCGGCGCGGCGGAAATGGCCGACGCCGGCCGACAGATGATGAACCGTGGCGACTGGGCCGGCGCGCGCGTCGTGCTCGCGGAGGCGGCGACACGCCACGCGGCCGATCAATCCATCCGCGTCGCACTCGCCGAGGCGTGTCTGGCTGCGCGCGACTATGCGGCGGCATACGAGCAGTATGAGAAGGCGCTGGCGATCGGCCCCCGCGAGGCGACGCTCGAACTCGCCGCCGGGCAGGCCGCCAGCAGTGCGGGCATGACCGAGCGAGCCCTCGAGCACTTCTCGATGGCGCAGGCGGCGGACCCGAAGAACGCGTCGTACGCGCTGCGGCTGGGCCTGACGCAGCGCAAACTCGGGAAGATCGACGAGGCCAAGGCGACGCTGCTCCGCGCGGCCAATCTGGACCCGGACTCGGCCCACGCCTGGGGAATGCTCGCCGACATCGCGCTCTCGGAGAACAACGTCGGCATGGCGCTGCAGCACGTCGCGCGGGCGCGCAAGTTGCAGCCCGAGGCCATGGAATGGCGCGTGGTCGAGGCCCGAGCCCTCAAGCGGCACGGCGATCCGGATCGGGCGCTGCAACTGCTTATGCCGCTCGACGCCTCACAGCGCCGCGAGCCACCCGTGGCCCGGCTCATCGCAGAATGCTTCGGGATGCTCGGTCGCCATCCGCAGGCGGCGCAGGCGCTCGCCGAGGCGGCCCATGCATCGCCCGATGACGCGACCGTGGCCTATGACGCGGCGGTGGCGATGGATCGTGCCGGCGAACGCGACGGCGCCCTCCGCTGGGCCAGGCACGCCAAGACGCTCGGCAGCGCGCCCGCGGCGACGCTGCTGTCGCGGCTCGAACACTGAAACGACGTCTACCACGCCGCGGGGCTTGGCGGCTACGGCGGGAGCAGCTATATTGATGCCGTGGTCTACCGCGACCGGGACAACAACACGGCCTGGACCAGCGCCGCCGACGGCACCCTCGAGCAGCGGCGGTACCTCTGCCACAACTGGCGCAGCGACGTGAGCGCGGTGGTCACTTCGGGCGGGGCCCTCGCCGAGTGCATGAAGTACTCCTCGTATGGCGTGCCGTTTGGATTGCCCGCCGGCGACACCGACTCCGACGGCGACTGGGACGCCACCGACGCCGCCGCCATCGGCGGTGCCTACACCATCCTCGAGGATGTCGAACTCGACGGCGACGTCGACGCCGCCGACGCCACCGCCGCCAACGGGGCCAAGAGCGGCTACTACAACACCGGGCGCGGAATCCTCTCCGCCATCAGCATCCGCAAGGGCTATGCGGGCTACGAGCGCGCTGCAGAGCTCCTCGGAACCAAGTGGCACGTTCGGCACCGAGTGTTGGATAGCGAGCTCGGACGGTGGACACGAAGAGACCCGCTGGGATATGTCGATGGAACAGGACTCTTCCAGTACACTGCTAACCCACATACTCACATAGATTCTTTCGGTCTCAGTGAAGTTCAGGTCACAGCAATTAGTCATACACTGGGACCAGTTAATAGGGAGACATGGGAAGCAAAATCGGTGTGGAGAATTGCGAGTACTAGGCCCTGCAACGGAGGCAAGGTATGGATTATTCAAAAGATCTGGCACACCGGCATTGAGCGTGAGTGCCCTTGGAACGGGAACCCTAATCCTCCGTCACATGACTGGTCAAAGGAAGGTCCCACATACTGGGAGGCCTTTGATCTCACTATGGGACCTCGAAATGATACCTTCACAATGTATCCGCTTGTTCGTCCAGCTAGCTGGACGTCGATTATGCCGGTCGCGAAACATGGTGCAGCAATTGCCTATTGCGAACACGAACTGAATGCCGATCCGCCTTGGAAATGGAGATGGGATCCCGAATGTAGGCAAAACTCAGGCAGGCTTCCATGCAAACGTACGAGGCCAAGTTACTTTCCAGAAGAGCCAATAGGTAACCACTCGATGTCACTTCGGTGGAATACATGTTTGTTCTGGGATTGGTATGCCTATTCAGTGATTCAACCGTCAACAATTTTTCCTCTCGGTTCTCCTCGGGTTCCGCTAGCGATATGGATCGGCGAACGCCCTTGAAAAGAGTACTTGTCGCACTCTCTATTTTCGCCCTGTCCACTGGCGTTGTGATCGCTACGGCGTGGTGCTTTGCGGTGTGGGGAACCGTCCCTCTCTATGGAGTACGATGGATACATTCGCCATCGCAGCTTGCATCGAATCATGATGTAGCCACCTTATTCTCATATGATAGTACGAATGAACCTAGTGGGCGATGGACCGTTGAAGAAGCGCGCCAACTCGGAGTGACGACTCGTATCGCGGCACGAGAATCTAGCGACGGAGCACCCTTGAAGGCAGATAGCGGATGGACACCATCGCAAGGACATTTTTGGATCCGAGAAACTTCTGTTGGATGGCCCTTCCGTTGTCTCTCCTGGATGGAGTTGCCGGTTGATTGGCGTCAGAGTGACCGTCGAGTAAGGATTATTAATCTTAAGCAAGATATACGTTATGGACTGTCGGTTTCGACCTACCTGTCTGCATCGTCGATTGTTCCCGCACGCGCATTGCCACTTGCGATACTACCCATCGGATTCTCATTGAATCTATTATTTACGATAACAATGCTTTGGGGTGGAACTGTTTCAGCACGCAAATTTATGCAGCAACTACTTGGCACTCGACGAGAACGTGCCGGAAAGTGTCGGATATGCGGCTACAGAGTTGCTGGCCTACCGACGTGCCCTGAATGTGGTTACCAAGTCCATCTTACTGCGTGAAAGTTGCCCCGTAGTTCCATCGGTAGCTCAAAGCAGTGCAGGCTCAGAGGGCAATCCTGCGTGCCGAGCGCAACTACAACGGCCTCGCCTCCCGCCTCGGGTAGCACAACGACCTCGACGACAGAGAGCCGTGATATTGATCCGCACTGATGATCGTTCGCGGGTGGTGACCGTCTTCTACGACTCCTCGAGGAATTGGTACTACGACGGCGTCCTCGAGACCCGCGCCTACTACTGCCAGAACTGGCGGCACGACGTCAGCGCCATCGTGACCAGCGGCGGGGCGATGATCGAGTGGGCCAAGTACTCGGCCTACGGCGTCCCCTTCTGCATGAGCACCGGCGACGCCAACTCCAACGGTGACTTCGATGGTGACTGGTGCAGGGGCAACTCGATGATGGCCTGCAGGGAATCCCCTCCGCCTGCCATCGGCATCCCCCCCTCCCTCTCGGCGGGTGGCACCGAGTTTCCAACGTGGCGGGTGGCACCGAGTTTCCAACGTGCCACCGAGTTTGTGGAGTCTTCGGAACGAACTCGGTGCCTGACGGCAACGGCTACCGACATGTCGCCTCGCCAAGCCATGTCCACTCGGGCTCTTCGACGCCCTCTACACCAACGACGACCTCGGCCGGCTGATCCAGGCCGAGGAGGGAACCCTGAGTGGCACGATCTCCAACCGCTCGCGCCAGGAGGACTGGACCCTCAACCAGACCGGCAACTGGACCAACCACAAACTCGACCTCGACGGCGACCTCAACTACGCCGACTCGAACGAGTGGCAGGACACGCGCACGCACAATGACGTGAACGAAC
>JBJXFQ010000026.1:0-29905 GCA_046155605.1 Phycisphaerales bacterium | reverse complement strand
ACTTTGTGTGCTTCGTGAACAAGTATGCCGCGGCGGAGACGTACGCCAACTGCGACGCGAGCACGACGGTGCCGGTGCTGAACGTCAATGACTTCGTGTGCTTCCTGAACAGTTACGCGAGCGGGTGTCCGTAGGAAGCGACGAAGTGGACGAGAAGAAGAAGCAGCCGGAGAAGAGTCGTGGTCCGTGGCGCGAGTGGCTATCGATCCCGGCCTACGCTGGGGCATGGCGAGGTGTCGAGCGGATCCGGCGATCGAGCGGGTCGAGGTGCAGGGCTTCAAGTTCCCGCTGGGGTCGTATCCGGTCGAGGACATGACGCCCGTGGCCGGCTTCACCGTTGATTTCGAGCCCGCCGACACCGACGCCGAGGACGAGCAGTGGGAGGCCTGGCCCGATCGCTACGTCTTCGACGTCGTGATCTCGGCCGATCGGGTCGAGGCGCTGGTCCGCAGCCTGATGGGGCTGTTTCCCGGCCGGGTCTACCCGATCCTTGACGTGCTGGGGCAGGACGCCTTCCGTGAGGTCGATCCGTATGTGGCCAATGAACTGTCGGGGATGGATCGGGTGCTCGACGCCCTCCGGCGATATCGCGCTTTCTTTTTCGAGGACGGGCTCGTCGGCTTCGGCGTGATGACCGAGGAGCCGTTCCTGTATCTCTTTGTGGACGAACACAAGATCGTTACCGTGCGTGTGGAGCCCGCCATGAAGGAGCGGGTCGAGAAGATCCTTCAGGCGTTTGATCTGGAGGCGACCGAGTCGGCGGCAGGGGCGGATTCGGCCTGCCACGAGCATCGGGGCGTCCTGACCGTCGAGGAGGGCCGCCCGGACCTCTTGACGGGCGAGGAGATCGTCGAGCAACTCCGCGACGATTGGGCTTTGGTTCTGAATATTGATCCAGAGGCCAATGTCGACGACGACGGCAAGGAACTCGGCGTGACCGCCTGGCGGGCGTTGATCAGGGTTGCCGAGGAGGGCGACGACCGGTGTCGATATGTCGAGGTGGTGCTTGCGGCGGAATGCCTTCGTGAGGCCGAGGATCTGGCTCTGGATGCCGCCGAGAGCCTGCGACCTAAGGACGTCGAGGTGTGGGACGAATCGGTCGTGGTGGCCGCAGATCGCCTCGAGCAGCAGGCGATTGCCGAGTTTGCGCAGGCGATCGGCATCCCCCCGCCAGAAAGTCCCCTCACAGTAGGGATCATCTGGAGGGGTTGGCTCGAATAGAGGATCGGGTGTTCCCATCGCCGGCCGGTGCCGACGGTCCCGCCTGAGCACCCCGATCCGCTGCCCTCCACCCCAACCCAAGGACATCCTGGGTGGAAAGGCGTGGATTGAACGCTGGAAAGGGAAGCGTCGAATCGTCATGGCGGCGGTCCCGGCGCAAGGAGAGCCCGTCCCGGAGTGCCCCAACATGACCCGTCCAGAGCGTGGGATGTCCACGATGAGGGATGGGAGTTGCGTTGGAGACGACGGGGCTGTAATCTCTCGCCCTTGCCAGAGGCTGGCCCCCCCGGGCCGATCGCACTTTGGACTGTCGGGCTCTCCGGAGCCTGAACAAGCGGCCGACACGGAGTCGGTCGGAACACGCAGCCGCTGACTGGAGAACTCGCATGGCCTCGCCCAAGCCGCTTCTTGCTCTCGTTGTCGCCGTTCCGCTGGCCTTGGCTCTTTGTGCGGGGAGCGCGATGGCGCGGCAGGACCCGCCGGTGAACCCCCCCGCGAACACCGTGGAGCGGGCGCAGAAGTTGCTTGCTGAGAACAAACCGATCGCGGCACGTGCGGCGATCGCCGATGCGCTGCAGTCGAGCCGGACGACGCAAGCGGAGCGGGCCAAGGCCGTCTCGATCCTCGCCGAGGCCAATCGGCGGGCACGGATGCTCGATCCGCTCGACGCCGGTATTCAGCGTGGCGAGGTTGCCCTCGAAAGCGGCGATGTTCGTTCGGCGCAGCAACAGGCCAAGATGGTGCTGAAGAGCGCGACGGCCAACGCGATCCAGACAAGCCGGGCCGAGGCGCTGATGAAGGCCGCCGAGTCTCGTCGGGCCGAACTTGCACCGGTCGTGGGGGAGTCGCTGGTCCAGGCTGAGCGGGATTTCCTCGCTGGCCGCTTCGACGAGTCCCGCCGCGGCTTGACCCTTGTTCATCGCTCAGGTGTTACGCTGACTGCGGAGCAACAGCACACGCTAGACAAGTATCAGATGGCGCTGGTCGATCTCGCCGGAGGTGATGGCGGCGTCGGATTCGGCGAAATGCAGCCTCCGGGCACAGTTCGCCGGCGCGAGGATCTCCCGCCCGCACAGCCCGAGCCGGCTGCACAGCCGGAACAGCCCGCGGCCCAGCCGCCTGCGCAGCCCGAGGTGGCCCAGCCCGTCCAGCCGCCACCCGGTGATGACCTGATCCGGCAGTCGCAGCAGGCCGCGGCGACGAGCCTTATGGGCGAGGCCGATGCCGCGTTTGACGACAAGCGGTACAACGAAGCCGCGGGCAAGTATTACCGCCTGCGGACGGAGTTTGCGGCCTACCTCTCGCCCGAGCAGGTTGCCAAGGCGACCCAGCGCGAGAACGAGGCTCGCACGCTCATGGGCGGGGTCCGCTCGGGCCAGCCCGAGGACACGCTCCGCGAGCGTGAACTGCTCCGGCAGCAGGCCACCGCCGAGTTCAACAACGACATGGGCCAAGCGAAGCGCTCGCTCGACGCGGGCGATTCGAATCAGGCCCGGACGCTCGTGGCCCGCGCGCGGCTGACGCTGAATAACGCTCGCCGCGTCTTTGCCGAGAGCGAGTTCGAGAATCTCGACAAGCAAGCGTCGGACATGCTGGCGACGATCGACAAGGCGGAGCAGCAGCAGATGCAGGCTCGCGCGGAGGAGCGGGATCGTGCCGCGCGCGAGGCCGCTGAGAAGAACGAGCGCGTGCAGCGCGACGAGCGCGAGCGCAAGATCGTCGAACTCATCGACCGCGCCCGGGCCTATCAGAGCGAACTTCGCTATGAAGAGGCGAAGCAGGCCGCCGAGCAGTTGCTGTTCCTCGATCCGATCAATCCGACGGGCCTGCTGCTCCGCGACCTGTACACCGACATCATCGTGTACCGTCGCTCGGAAGCGGCGATGCGCAAGAAGCGGGTCCAGTACGCCGAGCTCAACGCGGACATTCAGGAAGCCTCGACGCCGACGGCCCAGTTGCTCACGTTTCCCGACGATTGGCGTGACATTTCGGCCAACCGCGGCGAAGCGGCGGCCTATAGCGAGCCACCCGAGAACCGCCGGGTTCTTGCCGAACTTGGATCCAAGCGTGTCCCGAGCGTCAACTTCCAGGACAACGCGCTGAGCGACGTGGTTCAGTTCGTCCAGACCATCACGCAGACGAACCTCGACGTCGATTGGGCTTCGCTCGAGCAGGCCGGTATCCAGAAGGAGACCACGGTCTCCCTGAACCTCACCAACGTCTCGTACAAGACGCTGCTCGACCGCGTCGTCGAGAAGGTGAGCGGGCAGGACAAGGCCAGCCGCGCCGACTGGGCCGTGCTTGATGGCGTCGTCACCATCGCCTCCGAGGAGCGCATCCGCAAGACCACGGCCCTGGTGATCTACGACATCAAGGATGTCATCATCGACATCCCGGATTATCGCGAAGTCCCACGTATCGACCTCCAGCAGGCTTTGCAATCGGCGCAGGGCGGCGGCGGCGGGCGGAGCCCTTTCCGCCAGGAGCAGGAGAACAACGACGAGTTGCTCACCCGCGAGCGCGAGGAGCGGATGGACGAACTCATCACGCTCATCACGCAGAACGTGGACCCCGACGGCTGGGAGGAGAACGGCGGCACGCCGGGCCGCATCAGCAAACTGTTGACCAACGGCAACCTCGTCATCACTAACACGCCAAAGAACCATCGCGCGATCATGGGCCTGCTCGGAAAGCTCCGCGAGCAGCGAGCGATGCAGATCAACGTTGAGACCCGCTTCCTGCTCGTCAACTCGGACTTCTTCGAGCAGATCGGCTTCGACCTCGATGTCTACTTCAACGCCAACAACAACCAGATCCGCGCCGCCCGGGCCGTTGACCCGACGATTCAGGCACGCGACTTCTTCCAGTTCGACCCGCGCCGCACTCAGATCGGGCCCCAAGTCAATGGGCTGGGTCGCAATGTCACCGGCGCTACGACCGCCACCAACTTCGTCGTCATCGACCCCACCACCGGACTGCCGACGACCGTTAGCACGACGACATTCTCGAATCAGGGCATCGTCAATCCGCGATCGTGGTCGCCCATCGGCGTCGAGCAGGACTCGCTCGGCCTCGCCAGTTCCATCGCTCCTAGTACCGACTGGTCAAACGCGATCCTCGGCGCCTCGCCGGCCTTGGGCATCGCCGGGCAGTTCCTCGACGACATCCAGGTCGATTTCCTCGTTCAGGCCACGCAGGCCGACCGGCGGTCCATTCAACTCACCGCACCGCGGATCACGTTTACCAACGGGCAGACCTCGAACATCTATGTGGCGACGCAGACCGCGTTCGTTTCTGACCTTCAGCCGGTCGTGGGTGATTCCGCCGTCGGCTTCGATCCCACGGTCGCGACGGTGACTGAGGGCGTGACGATGCTCGTGACGGGCACCGTGAGTGCCGATCGCCGCTATGTCACGCTCGACGTGGACGCCGGCGTTGCCCGCCTCGACGGGTTCGGGCAGCAGGCCATCACCGCTGTCGCCGGCGGCCAACTCGTCAACTCCGCTTCCGCGCAGGCCTTCGTCCAGTTGCCCACGGTCACCGTCACCCGCGTCCGCACCACCGTCACTGTGCCGGACCAGGGGACGATCATGCTCGGCGGCCAGCGCCTCGTCACCGAGTACGAGGTCGAGACCGGCGTGCCCGTGCTCTCCAAACTCCCCATCCTCAGCCGCTTCTTTACGAACCGTATCGAGAGCCGCGAAGAGAACACCCTTCTCATCCTGCTCAAGCCCACCGTCCTCATCCAGAACGAGGAAGAGGAGCGGAACTTCCCGGGCCTCCTCGATTCCATCCGCAGCGGCCTGGGCGGCTGATCTTTCGGCCGCGGGATTGACGATCCCGTTCGATATCCTCGGCCCTCGGGCGTGCGCTCGGGGGCCGCTTTGTTTCCGCACCGCCCTTGCGACCGAGCCCCGCGTCGGACCTATGCTTGCGTCCCGGCGCATGCCGGCACCACTGGAGACCACACCCGATGCCTTCGGACAGTTCTCGGCTTCGTATCAAGCGCGCGGGGGAGGTCACCCAGGTCGAGTTCATCGACCGCAACATCCTCGACGAGGCCAACATCCAACTCATCGGCGATGAGATCGTCACCATCATCGAAGAGCGACCCAAGCCCAAGGTGCTCGTCAGTTTCTCCAACGTCGATCACCTCTCCTCCGCCGCGCTGGGCATGCTCATCAGCGTGAACAACAAGGTGCGGGCCGCGGGCGGGCAACTGCGCCTCGCCGATATCGACCCGCAAATCTACGAGGTGTTCGTCATCACCAAACTGAACAAACTCTTCGAGATCCACGAGACCGCGGCGGACGCGGTCAAGTCTTTCAAGTGAGCGCCCCTCACACCCTTCGGCGGCGGAGCCCTGTCCGGTGACCCAGCCTTCCCGCGATCTGCCTCGAATCGTCGGAGCACACCCATGAGCGTGCCGGGCGACTCGGGCCGCGTCGAACTGACTCACGACCGCAACGCCACAGACGCGCTCGTCGGCAGCATCCTTGCCGCCATGGCCCGATACGGCTATCCCGAGGCCTCCAGGTTCGCTGTGCGCCTCGCCGTTGAAGAGGCGCTCTCCAACGCATTCCGCCACGGGCACAAGGGCCTCTCCGCTCAGACTCCCGCGGCCGTCGAGTTTCGAGTCGGCGCGGAGGAACTGACCGTCGAGATCGAGGATCGCGGCCCGGGCTTCCGCGCCGACGCCGTCCCCGATCCCACGCTCGACGAGAACCTGGAACTTCCGTCCGGCCGCGGGCTGATGCTCATCCGCGCCTATATGGCGTCGGTCACCTTCAACGCGACCGGCAACCGCATCACGATGGTCTATCGCAAGCCCGCGCCCAAGGCCGCTCGCTCACGCTGAGCGGATCGCGTCGAGCCCGCGAACGACCGCCTCGCGCGGCGGGTCCGCCACGACTTCCGCTCGCCCAGTAGCGACCGGCAGTACCAACCGCAGCCGACCGTCCCGCGCCTTCTTGTCGTGCGCCATCGCCGCGAGAATCTCGGCCGTTGACGGCAGACCCGCGACCAGCGTCGGCAACCCGCAACGCCGCAACAGCGACTCTACGCGATCGCCCAGAGACGCGGGGGCTCGGCCCATCGCCTCGGAGGTCCGGCACGCTGCCACCAGCCCCAGCCCTACCGCCTCGCCATGTTGCAGCGGCGCATGCGCCGGATCACCGTCGGGCGAGAGCGTTACGATCGGCTCGATCGCGTGCCCGAACGTGTGGCCCAGATTCAGCAGTGCCCGCCCGCCCGAAGGCCGCTCCTCGCGCTCGTCGCTTCCGACCGCGGCAGCCTTGACGGAGATATTTCTGGCGATGATTGCGATCAGCGTCGCCGGCTCGCGCGCGAGCACCCGATCCAGCGAATCCTCGATCGTATCAAGCAGCCCGGCGTCGCCGAGATCGGCCCCGAGCAGCCCGTGCTTCACGCATTCCGCGAGGCCGCAGCGGAAGTGCCGATCCGGCAGCGACGCCAGCACCGAGACATCCGCCACGACCCGCAGCGGCTGGTGGAACGCGCCGACGGCGTTTTTGAGCGTCGGGCCGCCGTCGCCGAGCGAGAGGTTGATGCCCGTCTTTCCGCCCACCGACGCATCGACCATCGCGAGGAGCGTGGTGGGGCACTGAACGAGCGCGGTACCGCGCCGATAGATCGCCGCGGCAAACCCGGCAAGATCGCCCACGACGCCGCCGCCAAGCGCGATCACAGGATCGCCGCGCTCGATCCGTGCGTTCTCCATCGCGATGAGCACTTCGCGGAGCCCATCGAGCGTCTTGTGAGATTCGTCCCCGACCACGGGAATCGCCGTGAGTCCGAATCCAGCCGACCGAAGCGAATGGGCCGCCTGCTCGACGATCGATGCGGGGAGGTTCGCGTCGAAGACGAGCGCCACGGCCCGCCTAGGCACCGCGAGTTCGGCCACGAGCGCGCCGAGCGTCCCGAGCAACTCCGCGCCGATCACCACGCCATACGAGCGGGAGCCCAGTTCGATCGTGACCACGCGGTGCGGCAACATGCGGCGCGATTGTCGCCTCGAGACCACGCCTCGTCAACCTCTAGCGCGCCGGCGCGAGCGCCGTACGCCCCGCGGCGAACGCCGCCGAGAGTTGGACCCGCTCGCCCTGGTCCGCGTGCTCGCTGGGTGTCGCCACGATCAGCCACGACGTCGTGCTCGACGGATCATTCGGGTCGCGCTCGAACCACACCATCAGCGGGAGCGAATCCTGCTCCGACAGCCAGCGCGACAGCGACGCACGGACATCCGCCGCGTCGAGCCGCCCCAGTTCCCGCGCCCGCCTTGCCTCGGCCACAAGGTTGAGGTGCGTCGTCAACTGCGCCTCGTTCGCGTCGTTGCCTGGATAGTTGCCGATGAGCATGAATCCCGCCGCGCCCAGCCGATCCACCGCCGCCTCGATCGCCCGCGTCGGCGGCTGCACATCGCTCACGACGAGGACACGCCAGCCCTCCGCCTCGGAGGCCGCGGGACCAAGCGACACCCGGTGTCCGTGATCGTTGACCACGACGGTCGGCGCGGCGCGATCGGGCACACTCACACGCGACGGCGGCAACGCGAACGCGGCCCTGGGTGCGGGCGGCGAATCCGCGCCTGCCTCCGGCAGCGAGATCTCGGCGAACGACATTCCAACACTCTCCGTCGCCCCATACGACGCCAGGTTTCGCACCATCACTCGCCGCGACGTCGACGCAACGAAGAACGCCACCAGCACCGCCACCGACGCCGCCACCAGCACCAGCACCGCGATGACCACGCCCGGATTGACGGCCTTGAAATCGCCGGTGTGGGGCTGGTGACGCTGCCGCACGCGGTTCCGCGCGCGGTCTCGCCGGGCTTGGGCCCTCGCCCTTGCGCTCGCCACCTGCTCTTGCGCTCGCATCGGCGAGCGTCGCGCCGCACTCGGCGCGGCGACACCCGCCGCGACTGCCTCTGCCGCTCGCCCCATCGCGAACTCGACATTCACAAACGGGCCGTTGTTGGGCTTCCGAGTCTGCGGAGCGTCTGCCGTAATCGGCTCGTCCGTCTCATACCGGCCTGACCACCAATCGGCGATACGAATCTTCGGCCTGCCGCGACGAGGCGAGGGCTGGGGTATCGCGCCGGCCTGCGGGTTTGGGCCAGGTGGCACGGGCGAGCCCGCGATCCCCGCCGCGCGCATCGCGTCCTGCGCCATTTTCATCGAAGCCCCGGCGATCGTCGCCGCCGCGTCTGCAATCTCCTGCGCGGGCGACTTCACACCCGCTGGTCTTGCGGCCGCGCCCGCAGCGGCGGCCGCAAAGCCGCCCTCGCCCATCGACTCAGCCGCGGCTGCCTGCCCGCGCATGCTCGGCAAGTCCGCGGGCCGCACCGTTTGCGAGTCAGCCGCCGTGCGCAGGACTTCGAGGTCCGCGAGCATCTGCGCCGCCGACCCGTACCGCTTGTCATAGTCCGTCATGGCGCGGCGGATGATCCAGCGGAGCGCCTCGGGGCAGCGCTTCGTGATCTGCGACAGCCCGCCGTGCGCGGGGAACGAGTTCTCGACCATCGAATAGAGCACCGCGCCCGCGGCATAGATATCAAACTTCGCGCCGTCCACCTGATGCACCTTCACGCCCCGCAGCGCCAGTCGCACCATCTCCGGGTCGCGGAAATACTCGGTTCCGTGCGTCGTCAGCGTCATGCCCGAGCGCAGCGGCGTCACCAGCCCGAAATCAACGAGGTGCGCCGACCGTCCATCGACGACGATGTTGTCCGGCTTCACGTCCTTGTGCCACAGCCCGCCGCGGTGGTACATATCGAGCGTCTGCAGGAGGTCGCCCGCGAAGCCGAGCGCTCGCCCCAGTTGGGACGGGTCGAGCCCCTCCGCACCGCCCGAGAGCGCGTGCAGCCGCTGCGTGACGATGCCCAGCGACTCGCCGGGTACGAACCGCGTGACGTAATAGAACCGCTCGTTCGTCAGTTCGTGCTCGAGGACGAGGCCGAGTTTCTTCGCGGCCTCGAGCGCCCGGCTCTCGCGGACGATCTGCGGCAGGCTCGATCCGTCCTTGAGCGAGAAGACCTTGATGACGACCTGGCCGACGTCTGTCGCGCCGCCTCGCGCAAAGCCGGCGAGTCGCAGTTCATCGGGCTCGGCGACGAAGAGTTTGCCGCCCGACCCGCCGCCGGGCAACGATCCGACGATGCGATAGCCCGCGAACTGTCCCGCGCGCTTCGCGCTGGGCCTGTCCGCGCCGGGTGCCGCCGCCACCACTTCTGGAATCCGCTTCTCGATCCCGTCGGTCAGCGCCGTCAGGCACAACAGCCGCGCCGGATGCCCGATCGCCATGCGATACACGCACAGACCGAGCGTCCGAATCTCGGAACTGATCGCGCGGCCATAGTGCCCAGCCGCCGACCACCGCCCGATCACGATGCTCCCCAGGATCATCGGCACCAACACGATCTGCGTGATGATCGCCCCCACAATCCGCAGCGCGTCGCTGATCTCGCCGAACACAAACTGCCCCACCTGCCGGCATAGCCAGCCGATCGCTTTGAACAGCGGCACCACCAGATACAGCACCGCCACGATCCCCACCGGAATCGCGATCAGTGCCAACAGCGCGATGACGACAACTGGCATGCCCATGGTGTCCCTCAGTCCCGCAGTCCGGCCTGCTCCTGCCGACGCAGTTCCGTCTGTCGGTGATAGATCTCGGCGATGCACTCGTCGAACGCCGAGTCGTCCTGCTTGGTGGGATTCAGGGCCAGCCCGTTTCGCTCGGCCTCTTCCATCTCATCCGGGGTGAAGCTGTAGGTTGAGATCACCTCGCGTAGCCGCATCCTGAGCAGATCCCGAACCTTGGCGAGCCGTCGGCTCACTGTCGGCTCGCTGATGCCCAGCGCCGCAGCGACTCCTCGACCCGGCTGCCCATCCAGCACGCGCATGCGATAGATCGAGAAGTCCGTGAACTCCGACTCCTTCTCCACGATCCGGATCGCCGCCTCAACCTTTGCACGAAAGACCGCGGCCTCGTAGTTCGCATCCACACCGACGCTGACGCCGCCCATCCAGGCATCGTCAAACTCAGTGGCGCGCTTGCCCGCACCGCGCTTCTGCGCGCTCCGTCGATCGATCTCGTCGCCAAGGACGTGCTTGGCGATCGCCAGGAGCCAAGTGGAGAATCTCGCTCCCTTGGCCGGGTCGTAGCGGTCGATGGAGTCCGAGAGTGCCGCCAGCGTCTCTTGCGAGAGATCGCGCACGGTCTCCGGTCCGATCCGTCCTCGGCCCCATTTCGTCAGTTGCGCGCGGATCACCGGGCCGAACGTCTCCCACAACTCAAACCACGCCGCCTCGTCGTTGCGCTTGAGCCGGGCAACGAAACTCGTTGTAAGGGAGTTGAGCATGGGTTCGTCGCGCCTGGGTGGTCAGAGGATGCCGCGGCAGACTGGCGGGGCAACAGGAACTCAAATCGTTCGGCACGGCCACAAGACGAGCGAAGGTCACGTTACCCTTGTTCGGAGGCCTGTCGGGGGGGTTTCATATCCACGAGCGTATCCGGCCTGTCCAGACAGCAATCTCTCTGCCGCGGGCACCCTCATTCCCGCACCGCCAACGCCTTCCAAAGAGCGATAATCACCGACATCGACGCCAGATCTTCGTAGCAGCGGCCCCTTCGGCAGGCTCTCCCGTCGCTTTCTACGCCGTTCGCGGCATCCGCGTTGACGGATTTACAGCGTCTTTCATGACCAAGCCTGAAATCCGCGCCGCACATCACCCAATGACACCTTGAACCGCAACACATCCCGCCCGGCCTTTCGCCGGCGGGCCGAACCGAAGGAGGTTCACCAATGGCAGGCATTTGCAGGAACGTGGTCAGGGCTGGCGTGGTGGTCGCGATCGTCGGGGGCGTGGCGATGGTCGTCGCCGGACCCGACACCGTTCGCGCCTTCATGCACCAAACGCGGCACAACGTGCGCAGCGCGATCGATTCCACCATCAGCGATCCCGTCGCGCTGCGGGCCCAACTCCGTGGGCTCGAGGCCGAGTATCCCAAGAAGATCGCCGATGTGCATGGCGACCTCGCGGAACTCAACGAACAGATCGCGCAACTCGAGCGGGAGATGGCCGTCAGTCAGAAGGTCGTCGCGATGACGGACTCGGACCTCTCGCACATGCAGGCGATCCTCGCGAAGGCCGAGGAAGCCAAGTCCGCCAGCGAGGCCCAGGTCGTGCGCGTTCGCTTCAGCGACGAGCGTCCCGTCAACCTCGATGAGGCCTACGCCAAGGCGAACCGCGTCAGTCAACTCAAGGTCGCGTATTCCACGCGAGTCCAGGATCTCGAGCGAGACCTCGGCTACCTCGGCCAGCAGCGAGATCGTCTGACCGAACTGCTCGATCAACTCGAGACCGAGCGAGCCGAGTTCCAGACGCAACTCTGGAGCCTCGACCGCCAGGTCGATGCCATCGCCCGCAACGATCGCATGATCGAGGTCATGCAGAAGCGTCAGGAGACGATCGACGAGCACAGCCGCTACCACGTCGCCAGCCTCGACCAACTCACCTCGCGGCTCGCCGACATCCGCGCCAAGCAGGAGTCCAAACTCCAGGGCTTCAGCCAGTCGAGCGACATCAAGAACTACGAGAACGCCGCGAAGTACCTGCTCGACGGCGAGCAGTCGAAGACCGGCCTCGTCAAGCCGAGCAAGGCCAAGGGCATCGAGATCGGGCCCAAGATCATCGAGGTCGGCCCCAAGACCACTGCCGACGACAAGGGGCCTATCGCCAGCCGGTAACGCGCCCGCGTTTGCCTGCGTAGACAGCCCGCACGGGACCACCAACCGTGCGGCGAGACAACGCCGGCTTGTCCAACGTCAATCTCCGCTGCCGCCGGGCCCATCCCTACCAGGGGGCTCGGCGGCTTTGCTGCGCACCCTATCCTCTCCTCATGCCCAACCCCAGGCATTGCACCATCGGCACCGCGCGCATCGGCCCCGGCCAGCCTCTCGCCATCATCGCCGGGCCTTGCGTGCTCGAGTCGCTCGAACTCGGCCTCACGATCGGCACTCGCCTCGCTTCGGTTTGCCGCTCTCTCAACCTGCCTTACGTCTTCAAGGCCTCGTTCGACAAGGCCAATCGCTCCAGCATCGCCTCACCGCGCGGGCCGGGGCTCGATCAGGGCCTCGCCTGGCTCGCCGAGATCCGCCGCCGTCTGGCCGTCCCCGTGACCACCGACATCCATGACCCCACGCAAGCCGAGCCCGCTGCCGCGGTCGTGGACATCCTGCAAATCCCCGCCTTTCTCTGCCGGCAGACCGACCTGCTGATCGAAGCCGGCCGCGCCGCCGCAGAGCGCGGCCGCGTCGTCAACGTGAAAAAGGGCCAGTTCATGGCTCCCGGTGAGATGCGCGGCGTCGCGCGCAAGCTCATCGAGGCCGGATGCTCACAGTTCTTCTTCACCGAACGCGGAACCTTCTTCGGCTACGGCCGCCTCGTCAACGACTTCCTCGGCCTGGGCGACCTCATCGACCTCGACCTCGCTCCCCTCGACACCCTCGGTCCAGCCCCGGTCTGCTTCGATTGCACCCACTCCACCCAACTCCCCGGCAGCGGCGAGCAGACCGGCGGACGCCCCGACCGCGCCCCGCTTCTCGCTCGCGCCGCGGTCGCCGCGGGAGTCCATGCCCTCTTTCTCGAATGCCACCCCGACCCGCGCAGCGCCTTGAGCGACGCCAGCACCATGCTCACGCTCGATCAGGCCGAGAGCCTCCTCCGCGACGCCGCCACAATCCGCGCGGCGCTGATCCGCTGATCCGCATCGTCCCTCGTTCCTCCAGCCGATACCTATACTGCACTCGGCTCGCTTGATGGGGCCTTGGAGACCCTCGATGACGCGTCGCGCCGCTTCTCTCATGCTCGGCCTTTCCACCCTCGTCGCGCTCGCCGGGTGCGCCAGTTGGGCCAACTTTCCGCCCGTTCCCGGCGACACCGCCTTCCACAGCCTCGCCACGCCCGCCATGGAAGACGTCATGATCGAGGGCCTGCGTTGGACGATCACGCGCTACCCGCCCCGCGGCACCACGCTCGATTTCACTCCCGGAGCGCCCGAAGAGCCGCGTCTTTCCATCAACCTGCCCGTCGGAGTCAAGGCCAACTACTACCAATACGCCGCCCGCGAGATCGGCGGCCCGCGCCGCGTCGTCGCGCCCCTCACCACCACCTCTGCCGACCTCCCCATCTACCATGTTCGTTCGCTTCGCGTCCGTGGCGACGAAGCCCAGATCAACATTGTCCGCCCCGCCACCGAACTTGGCCTCGCGCCCGACGGCACTCCCGTCTACCAAGAAGTCACGCTCACCCTCCGCGGCGGCATCGGACCTTGGCGCGTCGTCAGCGCCACCCCGTGGTCGCCCGGCTCCGAAGACATTCCGCCCCCCAACTACTACGACCGACTGCCGGATCTCAAGACCCGCACCGCCGCAACGCCCGCGCCGACTCCGGCCACTCCCGCGGCCGAGGTTGCCGAACCGAGGCAGTAGTCCGTGCCGGCTACGGGGCCGAGCATCCCGCTACGAACGCGTTGTTGAAACACACGAAGTCGTTGACGTTGAGGATCGGAGTCACCGTGCTCAGGTCACAGTTCGCTCGCGTGTCGCCGGTCGCAAATCGATTGGTGAAGCAGACGAAATCGTTCACGTTCAGAAACGGCACCGCCGTCGAGGCATCGCAGTTTGCGACGCACGAGCCGCCGCCGCCGCCGCCCCCCGTGCCGATCAATCGAAACGACAGATCCTGAACTGCCTGGGTTCCGGCTGAGTCTTTCACGTCACGCCAGAATCCAACCGACGGCAGGAAAATCCTCCCGTTGGCACCTGGCTTGGCCAACTGCCCCAAGATCGTAACCGGCGCGCCCCACGGACCCGACGGAAGCGTTCCCGTTGCCTGCCAATCGACCCAATAGGTGCCGGGCGGGAGTACCAACGCCGGCTCGATCCGTCCCCGCACCACCATGACCGCCCTCGTCGTGTTCGCGAGGTCCGTATCGAGCCCACGGAAGCACTGCCCCCAACCGACTGACTCGAGTCGATTCGTCGTGGTGTTGCCAAAGAGCACCGTTGCGCCGGCGTCGCCCGGTCGCGCTGACCAGACGCGAAGGTTGAGTGCCGTGATCGTCGGCATCGCAGTGCTCGCGTTGGTCTGGAAGGTATGGAACTCCACGGCCGAGATCGTCCACGAGCCCGGCCCGGGCACGGTGAAATCATCCGACAGTCGATCGCTGGGCGATGCGTGCGTGAATCCCTGACTCTGAAGCCCCAGAACGGTCTGCACGGCGCTGAAGTTTGCTCCAGCCGCGCCGCCGCCGATGTGCGTCACGATGGGGCCATTGTCGTAGATCACTTGGCCATGCGTTGACCCCGCCGACAGCAGCAGAGCGACGCCAAGCCACTGTCGGGTGCTGCACAGATTCGTGTTCATAGTGACACAGTTTACACCGGAAGTGTGGACAGCAAGTCGGGCTTGCCGCGGGCGGGAAGCGATACTTGCAAGTGGCTATTGACCAATGACTTAGGAATCTTATCCGAGCCCGGTGGGCCGCTTGCCCGAGTCCCCTCACGCCCGTCACGGTGCCGAGCAGCCCGACGCGTAGAGGTTGGTGAAACAAAGGAAATCGTTGATGTTGAGCACCGGCGGTTTGGTACTCGCGTCGCAGTTGGCGCGCGAATCACCGCTCGCGAAGAGATTGTTGAAGCACACGAAATCGTTCACATTCAGCACCGGCGGGGTCGTTGAGGCATCGCAGTTTTGATAGCAACTCGGCAGGGGTATTCGGATCACGCCGACGAGCGCAAAGACCATGTCCTGCGGGATGAGTGGCGGCGTCGTGCCCGGCGTGCCCTCGACGATATCCGTCCATGTCGCGCCGACGAGTTGCCGCGCGTTCGCCCCCGGCTTTCCGCGCAGGCCGGTGATGGTGACGTTCGGTGCCCAAGGACCAGAGAGCGTCGAGGTTCCCGACGCCGTCCATTCCAGCCAGTATTCGCCCGCATCAAGCGAAGCGCCGAGCGACACCGTCCCTCGCTGAATAACTCGACTCGTCGCGCAAGTCGAGTTGAAATGGCGATAGATGTTTGTGAACGCGACCGACCCGGGCACGAGGCGATTCGTCGTCAGGTCGCCAAAGACGATGACCGAGCCCGCATCCCCAGGCCGACCTCTCCAGATCGCCACCGACACGCTCGAAATCGTCGGCAACATCGCATTGGTCTGGTAGCCATAGTGCGTCATGCTCGTGACGCTCCACCCGCCCGGATCGACGATCACAAAGTCGTCGGCGATGTGGTACGGAAAGGAGCGCAGTTGGTTGTACCCCACGTTCGAGTTCTGTGGCTGGACCTCGCTTGCCGCGGAGCCCATGGGCAGGCACGAGCCCGTCGGGATCGTGACCAGTGGCCCGTTATCAAAGAGCACCTGCGCCGATGCACCGATCGACGCGCAGAGCGATATGCCCACGAAAACAAACGGGGTCGAGTTCATGCGGGTGCCTGAGCAACAGTATGCCCGGACGCTGGGGCACGCCCCACGCGGCAATCGGTGCGATCAGGCGTGCGCGGGCGGTTGCAGCGTGTTCGGACCCAGTGTCTGGATCGTCAGTCGGCCGAGTCGACGACGCGCGAGATAGGCGTTGAGGGCTTCAAGCGTCACGGCATCGAGTTGAGAGGCGATCTCGGCAAGCGAACGCGGGCGGCCCAAGCGGTGCCAGTCGTAGGCGAGTGAGCCGGCGCGTGCCGGAGTCGACTCTCCAGCGAAAACCACGCGTGACTTCATGCCCACCATCGTGCGCTGAAACTCCTCCGGCGTCACCGCACCGGCGGGCGAGTTGAGCCGCTGCAACTCGGCCAGCAGCACGTCGAGCGACTCCTGCGCGCGATCGGGCCCTGTGCCGACATACGCGACGACCGAGCCGAAGGTCTTGGCGGCCGAGTAGCCCGCGGAGACTGAGTAGCAGAGGCCGCGCTTCTCTCGAACCTCCGTGAAGAGCCGGCCCGACATCCCGCCCGAGAGGACGGAAATTGCGACCTTCTCCAGAATCGAATCCGCGTGCGGCTCGGCGGGCGCGTCGTGCATCACGATGATCTGGACCTGGTTGCTCTGATCGGACTCGTGCGCATAGCCCCGGGACGGCGCGGCCGCGGGCGAGGCATCGGCGACCTCGCCCGACCACCCGGCGAGCAGCGAATCAAGTTGTGCGGCTGCGGTATCGGGATCGACAGCGCCGGCGAGCGCGAGGATCGAGCCGCGCGCTTGGGCGCGATCTCGCCATGCGGCGACGATCTCGTGGCGCGTCGTGGACGTGATGCCGGATTCAGTACCCAGCGTCGAGCGATTGAGCGGCGGGGGAAGGTGACGCGCGCGGGCGGCAATCGAGGCGCGCTCCTGCGGGTTGTCGGCGAGCGACTCGAGCGACTGCATCGCCAGATCGCGCGCCGGCTCAATCGAATCCTCGTCGAAGCGCGGTCTGCGAACCATATCGACGATCAGCGGCAGCGCTTCGGCCAGTCGATCACCCAGCATCGTCGCGCTCACGCGGACGTGGTACGCCCCGGCATCGGCCGAGCGGGACGCGCCGACGCGATCCAAAGCATCGGCCTGGGCGCGCGAATCCAACCCCCCTGCCCCGCGATGCAGCATCTCGAGCAGCATCGCCGTCAGCCCCTCGCGGTCGGCGGGCTGCGTCGCGGTGCCGGCGGGGAGGAGCCATGTCAGCCCCACGGAACGGACGCCGGGCATGGCCTCGACGATCAGGGGCATTCCGCAGGACAGGGTTCGCGTGACGATTCGTTCCATGCTTGCGGCGAGTGTACGCGGGACCGATAAGGCCGGCGTGGCGGCGCGATCCCTACAAGCGTCGATATGGCGCGGCTACGACCGCAAGCGGCCGATTCCACAAAGCCCGCTGGCCGAAACTAGACACGAGGGAACCCCATGACGAGCCCATTGCGACGCACCGTGGATGTGGTGGCTGTGCTGGCCGGCGTGGGCTTCTTTGCCTGGATCGGCGACTGGTGGCTCGGCCGCCTCGCCGAGGAACAGGTGCGTCAGCGCGTCAGCACAAGCGTCCGCAAGTTCGAGCAGGTATTGAGCCTGCACGCGGCATCCAACGAGGGACCAACCAACCAGCGTGGCTGGCCCGTAACGGTCGATCCGACCTGGTTCGAGACCGATCCTCCGCGAAACGGGCTCGTGACACCCGACCGTCCATGGGTCGAGATCGCGACCGAGGACGAGGCCGACCTGCGCGACCCGCCGATTCGAATGACGATTGACCCTCGCCACGCGAGTTTCTGGTACAACCCATATCAGGGCGTCGTGCGGGCGCGAGTGCCGGTGATGATCAACGACAAGCAGGCGTTGGCGCTGTATAACCGGGTGAACCGGACGAACCTGGATTCGATCTACGCGACATCCGTGCCGAAGGCCCTGCCGCTACCGCCGCCCGAAGGGGGTACGGGCAAGCCACAGACGCCGCAGCAGGCGGTGACGTCGGCGAGCGAGCCGTCAGCGTCGCAGTCTGAGAAGCCGTAGCGTCCGAGAAGCCGCCGCGAGCGCCGAGAAAGCACGTTCCTGATACGCTTGCCGTTCGCCCTCGGAAGCGCGAACGCTCATGACCCATTATCCCCACGTTCCGTATCAACCACTGTCCACGGATCGGCCTCCCGAAGCGGCCGCCCGAGCCTTCTACGAGACCATGCGGCTACGGCGGTCCGTGCGGTCGTTCTCGGATCGTTCGGTCTCTGAGGAGACGATTCGGCAGGTTGTAGCGGCTGCGGGAACCGCTCCATCGGGTGCCAACAAACAGCCCTGGCGGTTTGTCGCCGTCAGTGAGCCCGCACTCAAACGCGAGATCCGATTCGCGGCCGAAGCGGAGGAGCGAGAACTTTACGCGCGGCGTGCGAACCCGGAGTGGCTGGCCGACCTCGCACCGCTTCAGACGGGGCCTGAAAAAGAGTTTCTCGAGATTGCGCCATGGCTCATCGTGGTGTTCAAACTCGTGCGCACGGATCCGGATGCCGCGGGGCGATCGGGGCAGGTCTATTACGCGAATGAGTCGGTGGGCATCGCGGTGGGGCTACTACTAGCGGCGATCCATCACGCCGGGCTGGTGTCGCTGACGCACACGCCGAGCCCGATGGCGTTTCTCGGGGAGATTCTGAAGCGCCCAGACCACGAACGGCCGTTCCTGCTCGTGCCCGTGGGTTATCCGGCCGAGGGCTGCCAGGTGCCCGATGTTCAGCGCAAGCCATTGGATGAGATTCTGGTGGTGCATCGTGCGAATCCCCCTGTTCAGCGGGATTGAGGTTCCTGTTTCCTGTGGCAGAATCGTTTCCAGACAGGTCCATCGCGGGCCTGTCCACACGAAACCGCCCCGAAAAGGAGCCCACCCATGCGAAGGATTCTCGCCCTCACCGCCCTGCTCGCGACCACCGGCACCGCGCTCGCCGCCAACGACGTGTACCTCGGCGGCAACCAGGGCAACCTGTACAAACTCAACCCCGCGACGGGTCAGGTCACCAACCTCGGCACGTCCTGCACCCAGATTCGCGCGATAGCGCCGCTGGGGTCCAACCTGGTCATGGCCGACTCGTTCGGCAACGTGCTCGTCTATGACATCGCGCAGCATTCGATCAGCCAGTTCTTCTCGATCGGCGGCGACATCAAGGCGCTCGCCGTCGACGGCAACGCGCTGCTCGTCGGCTCGGCCGATCGCACCATCCGCCGCCTCGACATGACCACGGGTCAGATCGTCGGTACCCGCACGCTGCCCGGCAACTCCGACGTCTCGGCGCTGGCCGTCAAGGGCTCGACGCTCTATGTCGGCGGACACTCGACCTTCGTCTACAAGACCGGCACGGCATCCGGCTCCTTCACGCTGCTGACGGTCTGTGGCGGGCAGGTCGATTCGATGACGCTCACCTCGAACGAACTCGTCCTGGGCACCCTCGGCGGTACCGTCTACCGCGTCAACGACGTCACCGGCGCGTACTACGGCACATTCCAAGTCGCCGAGGGCCAGACGGGCGTCGTGCCGGACGCGAACAACCTCCTCGTCTCGTCGCTCACGGGCAATGTCCGTCGGGTGAACGCGGTCACCGGCGCGGTCATCAACACGTTCTCGGTCCCCTCGGACGTGCTCGCGATGGTGATGGTCACGACGCCGTGTGCCGCGGACTTTGACGGCAGCGGCGCGCTCAACATCCTCGACTTCGTGTCGTTCAACAACACCTACCAGGCCGGCGACATGCGGGCGGACCTCACCGGTGAGGGCCTGCTGAACATCAACGATTACATCGCGTTCCAGTCCGCGTACTCAGTCGGCTGCCCGTAGGCGAGCACTCCTCTGCCCATCTGCGGCGAACCGGGCTTGCTCTCCAGTTGGCTTCGTTTCGCAGGATGGCACGGCTGGGTACGCATCGTCGGCCCGGGTTCGAGGGAGCCCGGGCCGGCTTTCTTCTTTGAACGGGTCACTCTGGCGCGCACGTCGCGCACTACGCCGGGGCTGCGGCGCTGCTCTTTGGCGCCGACAAACCACACTCGGCGCAGCGTGTCGCGCCGGCCAGTTCGTAGCCGCAGTTGACACAGCGACCATCCCTTCGCCGCGTGATCCGACGGTTCACCACAAACACCGCCGGAAGCGCGAAGAACGGCAGAAGCCACGTCAGGGGGAACTCAAACGTCCGCACTGGCGGGTTGTACGAGTTGTTCGTCCGTGATTCAATCGCCCATTGGAACGCAAAGCCGTGGCGATAGAAGTCGATGGTCTTTCGCTGCTGCGGCGGCGGCCTCTTGGTCAACCCGATAACGGAAGTTGCGGGGTTGATCGGCGTTCCCGCGGTCGCGGCCGTCCCGATCGGCATCATGCGCTCGACGAGTACGAGCGCGCCGGCGGCGATCCCCATGCTGTGCGCCGGTCCGATCTGCAGAAACATGCCGTACCGCACGCTCGCCAGAATGACGATCGTGAGAAGCACGGCGGACCCGGCGAGCACCCTTCGAAGCATCGGACGCCTCCCGTCTCCGCCGCTTCATCGTAGCGGAAGGCCGCCGATCGGCGTCAGTCGTCGTCGTCTGACGAGTCGAGATCGGCGAGGTCGTCGCGCTCCTCGATCCAGTGCCGCTGAATCTCTTCGAGGATCCGCTCGTTCACGGGATGGCCCGGCTGCTCCTTGAACCCGGGGAGGGCCTCGACGAGCAGACGAAGATCAACAAAGCGAACGGCGAGCGGATCGATGTCGCCGTGACGCTCCGCGAGAAGTTCGCCGATGAGCCGCACGTCGAGCCAGTGGAAGTCCGGGTGCATCATCGATCCCTCGACGCCAATCGCTAATGCGGCACTTCCTTGACCGCGTTCCGGTTCCACGATGGCACACGCACCACGATTGGGCCGTCGCCCTTGATGATGCACTGGCACGAGAGCCGGCTGTCTCGACGAAGCCCCGGGGCTTCCTCGACGCGGTCGTCCTCGGCCTCGGTCGATTCGGTGAGGCTCGCCATTCCCTCTTCGACATAGACATGGCACGTCGAGCACGCGCACACCCCACCGCACGCGTGCTCGATGTTGATCCCGTGCTCGATCGCCACTTCGAGCAGGTGCTCGCCCTTGGCGGCCATCACGGAATGCTCGGCCTTGTCGCTCCCCGTCAACCCTTGCGGGTCTTCGAGGAGATACTTGATCTCGACGGTCGGCGGGCCGTGGTCGTGGTCGGAATGTCGAAGGTGCATCGTGGATCCTTGTCGGGCACACTATAGATCGTCGTGCGCAGCCGGATGGCAAGATCGTTGCACATGGTGTGTCGCACACGCTCGGCGCGAGTGAGGAGGTGTATCGGCGACCGCGGTCGCCTCGGCTCGCCCAGACCCTGCCCGGTGGACTCCGGCCCGCAGCGTGCCTAGAATGACGTTGATCTCTGTTTCGGTCCCGGCCCTGTCGGTCGAGTCCACTCAGGTCTCCCGACGCTTTTTCAGCCCGAGTCGAAGCAGCGGCCCACTTTGGAAAGTCCTTTCGGGCAATGTGGAAACACAATGAAGCTTTATGTAGGTAACCTCTCGTTCAATACCTCCGAGTCGCAACTCCGGGACCTCTTCGCCGCCCACGGCGAGGTCACGTCCGCGTCGCTGGTCACGGATCGTGAAACGGGCCGCCCCCGCGGGTTCGGGTTCGTCGAGTTCGCCAATGACGATCAGGCCCGCGCCGCGATGTCCGCCCTCAGCGGCAAGAACATCGACGGCCGCGACCTCACCGTCAACGAGGCCAAGCCCCGCGCGGCGGGTGGCGGCGGCGGTGGTGGCGGCGGCGGCGGTTCTCGTCGCTGGTAGTCCGACTCGCGCCTCACGGCGCGGCAGTCAAGAGCCAAATCATGGAACGCCGGCGCGCCTTCGCGTCGGCTTCCTTTGTTTTTCACGCCAGCGAAACGCCTCGCGCACACCTTGGCGCTCACAACTCGCTATCCTCTGCACCCATGCCCGCCGAACTCACGGGGCCGATCGTGCTCTCCGTCATGGCGCCGGCCCACAACGAGCAGGACAACGTCGTCGCGCTCGTCGAGCAGATCGAGGCTGCGGTTCGCCCGCTGCACATCCCCTTCGAGATCGTGCTGGTCGATGACGGCTCCACCGACTCGACCCAAGCCCGAATCCGCGTGCTCATGCCCGCCAGGCCGCACCTGCGCTGCGTCGCCATGTCGAAGACCCCGCCCGCCAAGGGCAATGGGCAGTCTGCCGCGTTCCACGCCGGCTTTCGCGCCTGCCGGGGGCAACTGGTGGCGATGCTCGACGCCGACCTGCAGAACGACCCGGCCGAGATCGGCGCGATGCTGGAACTGATGCGCCGGACCGGGGCCGACATGGTGCAGGGCGATCGCTCTCATGCGCGAAAGGACAACGTTGTCCGCAAGGTCGGCTCGGTCGTCGGGCGGGTCTTCCGTCGCTGGCTCCTGAGCGACACCATCCGCGACACGGGTTGCTCCCTGCGCCTGCTGAAGCGAGAGATCGGCCTGCGGCTCCCGCTCGATTTTGCAGGAATGCACCGGTTCATCCCCGTCACGGCGCGTCACCTGGGGTACACGGTCGTCGAGATGCCCGTCCGGCATCGCCCCCGCGCCGCGGGCACCACAAAGTACGGCCTGGGCATCACGAAGCGCGCGATCCCCGGGCTCTTGGACCTCCTCGCGGTGCGATGGATGCGCGGCCGACGCCGGCCGACTGAGGCCGTTGAAGTCACAAATCAGCCCGCTGCGAACTCGGCCGCAGGTGGACCGCGATGACGGCCAAGCCTCACAAACGGATCAAGTGGGAGCCGGCGGCGCTCATGGTGTTGGTGCTGGCGCTCGGATTCTGGCTGGCGTTCGGCCCACGGATGCACCTGCCGCTTCGCCCGGGTGCCTCGACGCTGGATATTCGCATGGGTGATCTGCGTGGCGTGCTTGAGGCGGCACCAGCCGCCGGCTCGCACACGTTTCGTGTGATCTTCCGAGGCCAGTCGCCCTCACGCGAGATGACCCTCGACGAGGCCGCTTCGATCTTCGGCGCGAGCACCGTGCAGAGCGCGATCACCATGCGGCGGAATCCGGTCTTCCGCTTCCTCAACATCACGTCGTGGGTCAACGTCGTGTGGGTGGGCATCGGTCTCGGCGGTCAGGTCGCCTTCTCCGGTCGGATGCTGCTGCAATGGTTTATTAGCGAGCGTCGGCGCGAGAGTGTCATCACCGAATCATTCTGGTGGTTCAGCCTCTTTGGCGCGCTCGCGCTGTTCAGTTACTTCGTCTGGCGGCAGGACCCCGTGGGCATTCTGGGTCAGGCTTCGGGTATCGTGATCTACGCCCGAAACCTGCGGCTGATCCACAAACGACGTAGGCGGATGGCCCGCGATGCCGCCGCGTCGTGAATCGGGCCGGAGCGCACGCCGAAACGTCGATTTGCTTGTGCGGTCCTCACCGCCCACAATCCCCGCATGCGCGTGTACCTCGACGACCAACTCGTGACGGAAGCGGCCGCAACCTTTGCTGACGCGGTCCGCGCCGCGGTCGAGGCGGCGTCCGCGTCGGGCCGATTGATCATCGAGGCCAAGGTGGACGGCGCAATGGTCGAGGCCGCGGTGCTGGAGTCGCCCCCCGCGCGGTCGCTGGGGGCCGAGGCCGTGTTTCGTGCGATTGATCGCGGCGAACTCGTGGCGAACGCACTCGCAGAGGCCTCCGAGGTCCTCCGCGTCGTCTCGCTCGATCAGACCAATGCCGCCGAGTTGATCCAGACCGGCCGCGTGGCCGATGCGCTCCCACGGCTCTCGTCCGCGCTCGCGGGCTGGCAGGCGGTGAAAGACACCGTGCAATCGTGCGTCGATGCCGTCGATCTCCCGCGCGATCGCCTCGCCATCGCCCGCACCGACGGCAGCGGCATCATGACGCTCACCGACCTCGCCTCGTCGTTGGCGGAGCGTCTCTCGGAACTCAAACGCGCGCTCGGCTCCGATGACTGGTCGGCGGTCGCGGATGTCCTGGCCTACGACATGGGCGAGCAGGCCGATCGCTGGGCCAAGTTGCTCGATCAACTCGTCGTTCTGCTGAGTCGGCGATAGCCGGGGGCCTCGTGGCGGGCAAAGCGATCCACAAATCGGCGGAACGCGTCGATCGGCTGATGGAGCGGGCCAGCCACGCGCTCGTCGCCACGCGCTACTTCGAGGCCGAACGGCTCTGCGTTGAGTGCCTGCGCCTCGCGCACGCCGACCATGATTTCGAGCGCATGACTCGGGTGGTCCTGCCGCTGCAAGAGGCCCGTCGCCAGAAACGTCAGATCGCGGTCGATGCGAATCGGTGCTTCCTCGTCGCCGCCCATCCGCCCGATGTCATCGTGCCCGGGTGCTATCTCTTCCAGCCGCCGCTTATCGGCGCCGACGCCCGCGCATTCCGCGAAGCCGCCGACGGCAGCAAGGTTCCCGTGCTGGTCCTCACCCGCGAGCCGCTGACCCGCGATGGCAAGTGGCCCGTGGTCGCGGTGGGGGTGGTCTCGGTGCGAAACAAACTCAATCCTCCCTGGCCCCTCGAACGCGTCGAGACGAGCAAGACCAAGGACAACGTGGACGGCGTCACGCACGGCCCGCCGCCCGTGCAATGGTTCCAGTCCGCCGCCGAGGCGCTGGGCGACTCCGCGATCGCGCGGGTCAATCCCGAGGACCCGCCGGCGTGGCAGGTCGAGGACCTCGTCGAGTACCTCGACGCCCATCCGGACCACGAACTGCTCCATCAGCGGCTCGCCGACACCTGTCGCTTGGCGATGACGCAGCCCGTGCCCGATCGCAAGCGTCGGCGAACACACCTGGATCATCCGTACTCGTTCTGATCGCCGATGATGTCGCAACGCTTGCGGAAGGGCCTCCGCGTTGGAACTCTGGCACGCCATCGTCCTCGGCCTGGTCGAGGGCATCACCGAGTACCTGCCCGTTAGTTCGACGGGCCACTTGATCCTCACGTCGTGGCTGCTCGGGCTGGGTGGCCCCGAGCGCAAGTCCGCCATTGACGCCTTCAACATCGTTGTGCAGGGCGGCGCGGTGCTCGCGGTGCTAGGGCTCTACTGGCCGCGGGTCGTGGCGATGGTGCTCGGGCTGCTGGGCAAGAATCCCGCGGGCCGTCGGTTGTTTATCAACCTGTGCATCGCCTTCGTCCCCGCTGCCGTGATCGGCAAACTCTTCAACGACGCCATCGAGGCGAGGCTCTTCAGCGCCTGGCCGGTCATGGCCGCCCTTGCCGTCGGCGGGGTCTACATGATCCTCGTGCAGCGGACCCGTGGCGGCCGCGGAACCCGCGAGATCGACGACCTCCGCCCGCGCGACGCACTCCTCATCGGCCTCCTCCAGTGCGCTGCCCTCTGGCCCGGAACCAGCCGATCCATGATGACCATCACGGGCGGGTACATCGTCGGCCTTCGCCCGAGGGCCGCCGCCGAGTTCAGTTTCCTCCTCGCGCTGCCCACCCTTGGCGCGGCCACGGCCTACCGGCTCTACAAAGACCTCTCGGCAGCGCGCCAACACCACACCCCGCCGTTCTTCGAGCAACTCGGCATCCTGCCCACGGTCGTCGGCCTCATTGTCGCGGCGCTCTCCGCGGCCCTCGCCGTGCGCTGGCTCGTCGGGTTCCTGAACCGCCGCGGCCTCGAGCCTTTCGGATGGTATCGCCTCGCCCTCGCGGGCCTGCTCGCCGCGCTCATCCTCTCGGGCGCGCTGGCCGCCAAATAGTTCGTCCATCGCGCCGCCCGCCCATACAGTTCCGCCATATGACCCGAGGCGAACAAGATCGCTCCAAGCGGCTCGACATCATCCGCGACATGATCGTCCGCGCCAGCACCGCCAGGGTTCCGGGCGAGGTCGCTCGAATCTGGGCCACGCAATACTGGAAAGTCCGCCCGGTTGACGTGATGGTCACCGTGTCGCGGCGCGGGTGCGGGCCCGAGGAGTACCGCATCACCGGCATCCGCCACCTGCGCGACATGATGTCCGGCGAGGTCGCGAGCGCGATTCCCGATGTGCCCCGTCCCTTCGCCGATCTGCCGATCCATCGCGGCGGGCTGGTCGGAACGCTCGTTGCCGAGCCCATCCCGCGGCTGCTGACGGACCTTGAAGCGAACGAGGACCCGGTCCTGGGCGGTGCCGTCGCCGGGCTGCGATCCGTGCTCGCGATCCCGATCTATGACCAGGGCGAGGCGCTCAACTGGACGCTCCAGTTCCGCAAGGAGCCCGACGGCTTCCAACAGGCCGATCTCGAGTCCTCCTTCCTCATTGCCAACCTCGTCGGGCACAACCATCGGCGAATGGTCCTCTCGCACGAGGTTCAGCAACTCAACGCCGCCCTTCGCGAGCAGTTCGAGCAGGTAGCCCGGGTGCAGCGGTCGCTCTTGCCGCGCGAACTCCCGTCGATCCCCGGCCTCTCGATCGCCACGAGTTACCTCACCAGCGAGCAGGCGGGCGGCGACTACTACGACTTCTTCCCATTCCCCGACGGTCGCTGGGGAATTCTCATCGCCGACGTCTCGGGCCACGGGGCCGCCGCCGCGACGATCATGGCCATGCTCCACGGCATCCTGCACGCCTATGCCGGCCCCGCGACCACGCCCGGCGAGGTGATGTCATATGCCAACAGCCGCCTCGTCTCGGCGGGGATTGAAGGCACGTTCGTCACGGCCTTCTTCGGGATCTATGACCCGCGCCTCGCGACCCTTACCTACGCTCGCTGCGGGCATAACCCGCCTATCCACAAAGATGGGTCAACGGGCGAGGTGCGGTTCCTCGACGGACGCGGCAGCCTGCCGCTGGGCGTGCTCGAGCCCTTCGAAGCCGTCAACGATGTGGTCTCGCTGCGGCCTCTCGACACAATCGTGCTTTACACCGACGGCATCACCGAAGCCTTCGACGCCGGCCGCGAGATGTTCGGCCCGGAGCGTCTCGACGCCGCCCTCACCGTCTGCAGCGGCGCGCCGGATTGTGTCATGGATTCCGTCCACGCGGCCCTCTTCAAGCACACCGGATCGCTGGCACGCAATGACGACCAGACGCTGGTGGCGCTGCGGTTCGTCGGGGCAATGTGACCTTTCACGAATTACGCGGAAAGGCAGCGACGGACCCGGAGCGTGAACGACGGGTGCTTTCACCGTTGCCGAGCGACCAGTGTCTCGCCGGATCAACGTATGGCGGAAGAAGCGAACTCGCCGGAACCGGGGCAATACGGGGGAAGGACGGCCGGGGGCGAGCCCTGTCTCGCCACCCGGCCTGTGTCTCGATGAGTTGATTCGTCGATGTCTTCACTCCGCCTACGCGATCATGGCGCGCTGCATCCGGCGCTGAAAAGATTGATAAAGCACGCGAAGTCGTTGACGTTGAGCACGGGCACGGCGGTGCTGGCGTCGCAGTTGGCATAGGCGGTGATCTGCTGCGCCGCGGGGAGCGCCAGGGCCGCGTTGAAACTGTTGAGGAAACAGGCGAAGTCGTTGACGTTGAGGAAGGGGACGTTCGTGCTGCCGTCGCAGTTCGCGCGGCAAGGGACGGGCGTTCCGGAAAGTGTGGCGATCTCGAGGCAGAAGTTGACGATCTGGCCGGTGTTGCCGACGGCACAGTCCTGGACCTCGAGTCGCCAGGTGCCGGCGGAACTCAGCCCGACAAAGGCCGCGAGACTCGCTTCGGGCTTCCAGTCGCCTGTCACGTTGTTGATCCCCGGTGCGGCAATGGGCATGCCCGTGGGTTGGTTGATCGGGTTGTTGTAGATGGTGTAGTTGGCGAAGTTGAAGGGGCGGGTGTTGCTGCTGCGGAAGCGGTTGACGGTGCTGACGCCGAAGTTGTCGGCGCTGAAGCCAAATGGCGGAGCGATGCCCACGCCCGGGCGATTGACAAGCACGACCGAAGGCCCGCCGACCTTTGTAAGCGTGATGCGGAGGTCGCCTTGGAAGGAGTGCGTGATGTAAAACGACGGGCGGATGAGGCCGATCTTGGCGTTGTCGGGGATGACGATCTGAGCGATGGCGGTGGTACCGCAGACGGTCGAGCCGCTGCCGTTGGGAATGGCGATGGCGGCACCGGTCGAGCAGCGGACGGGGAGATTTTGCCCAGAAACCACCTTGAAAGCGAGGATCTGATCGACGGGCCTGTTCGTCTGGAGGAGTTTGGCCGTCGGCTCGTCCACATAGTCGAAGTCGAACCGGTCGCATCCCTTGTTGTCGGCTGCGTCAACGTTGGTCTGCGCGTAGTCCGAGACGTGAATCACGAACGCGCGGCGATTGAGGAATCCGGCACCCACAATGGCGACATAGTGCTGCGCCGGACCCCAGTCGAGCGCGAGCCCGGAGCCATCGTTCAGGCGGTCGCGGAGCCACGTTGTGCTGTACGCCGCTCCTTCGCCCTTGGAAATCATGCCCGTGTCAGGAGACATGTAGTCTGTCCCGCCCGCCATGGCGACCTCGGCGATGGCGTAGGGATCGCCCGAGATGGTGTCGGCCTTACCCCCGATGCGGTGCGAGATGCTGACGACGTGGCCCATGTCGTGGCGCGTCAGATAGGCCATGGCACCCTGAATGGGCCAGATTCCGCGGCCCGTCGCCCGATTGGTGCGGGCCCGCTTCATCAGCGAGCCGACCGTGCTGACGAGCGAACCGTCCGAGGTGAAGTTGGGCGTCGTGCCTTCGAGGCCGATGTCGTGCGGATGGAGGATCGGAAGGCCCGCGTTGAGGTTCATCCACCGGAAGGCGTTGGAGATGGCCATGGGCGCGCACTGGTTGTTCGCCGCCTGCTGGTTGTGGTGGTCCGGGCGATTGGCGAACAAGAAGAGGAGGTTGGCCGGTGGGCCGGCGGGGACTGGGCCGACGGGCGGCGGAGGAAGCAAACCCTTCACATCGCCGTTGCGGCCTGTGCCGCCGAGTCCCTTCTCGAGCCGCTGGACGTTCCAGTTTTGCGCAATCGCACCGGGCTGCGAGACCCAGGCGGTGGTTTCCTGTGGACCGGGCGAGTAATAGATGGCCACATTCTGGGCGATCCCAAGAGGCAGCCCAACGACCGCGCCAGGCAGCGGGGAAAGATTGAACTGCGTGGTGATCGACGAACCCGTGTACGTGGATGCACCGGGCACGAGCGGCTCGAGCGCCGGGCCGAACACCGGGAGGTTATGAACGAGCCAGACAGCCTGGCTTGGGCTCTGCACGCCGCCGGGCAAATAGGCCATGTTGATGAAGCCGCCTTGCTGGCCGCCAAAGGCCGCGGCGAGTTGGCTGTAGAAAACCGTGAGTGATCCGACCATCGAGTTGTCGCCCAAGCCCATGAGGTCGAGCGGATACGCGATCTGTTCGAGCATGACGGCGTTGGGCGGAACGATCTGCGCGAAGGCGGGGATCGTGAGGCCCGCAGCGGCGACGAGGGTCGCCAGCGCCTGACGCGAACGGCCACGACCGGAGAACGACGCTACACGGCAAGTCGGCATGACAGTCTCTCCTGTGCCTCTTTGGCACGATGCCTGCAAACGCTTGCCGGACTCACTCTCGCTTCGTCGCGAGGTGCCGGCTCGTTCGTTCAAACGCGGAATGTGAAACCTCCTCACGCGCGGCCCGCACAATTCCTCGGACGCGGGCTCGATGACACCGAGCCACGGGACGGCGACGAACGGACCTCGGCATGAAGATACTCGGTTCTGCTAGCCTGTCAAGGCAAGCCGAGCGAGTTTCATCTGAGGCACACACGATCGGAGCCGGCTATCGGCCGCGGAGGCCTCGAAGGGCACGCTTCCGAGGGCAGGTCGTCAGGTGGTCGTCAACCATGCCGACCGCCTGCATGAAGGCGTAGCAGATCGTTGAGCCGACGAATCGGAAGCCGTGCCGTTTGAGGTCTTTGGAGAGCGCGTCCGACCACGGCGAGGTCGCCGGGACCTCGCCGTGCGCGCGCGGGCGGTTGACGATCGGCTTGCCGTCGACAAACCCCCACAGATAGCGATCAAAGGAACCAAACTCGTCCTGTACGGCCAGAAAGGCGCGGGCGTTGTCGATGGCTGAGGCGATCTTAAGACGATTGCGGACGATGCCGGGGTTGGCCAGGAGCGCGCGCACGCGGCGGGCATCGAAGCGGGCGACCTTGGCGGGGTCGAAATCGTCAAAGGCGATGCGGTAGGCTGGGCGCTTTCGGAGGATGGTGGACC
>JBJXFQ010000061.1:0-2706 GCA_046155605.1 Phycisphaerales bacterium | reverse complement strand
CGCCGCCACTCGCGCGCGATCGTCGCTTCGATGAGCCGCTCCAGACCACCGTAGATCGCGCCCTCCACGCCGGCGCGGGGGGACGCGGCTCCGAGCGTCCGGCGCACATCCCGAAGCGTGAAGTACGCCTGCTTCTGGTCCGGCTCGGTGCCATAGTCGATAATGTGCCCGGTGAAGTCGTCTTCCCATGCTGCAACGAGGTAGAACAGCGCCTTGCCCTGAACGTCCACGAACATCGTCAGGTGCGAGCACCCGAGCGGGACAAGCCCGCGGGCGTGCCCGTTCACCTTCCCCGTGATCTGATCGGCGCTCAGGAGGTCATCTGCGACTTCGACCTCGGGCAGCGGCTCGTTCTGGTATTCGGCGAAGAACGCGGCCTCGTTCTGCAGCCGAAGGTTCATGGCGTGCTGAACCGCCGACAGCTCGTCGTGATTGAACCGCTCCGGCCAGGCGATCACCGCTCCCTCGTCCATCGCCGTCCGGTGCTTGCCGTAGAACGCCGTGGCATCGATGATCCCACGATCGGCACGGAGCCCCTCGGCCCGCACGCGGGCGTACTCGGCCCAGAGCTTCTCGCCCTTGGGAAACGCATAGACCATCTTGGTCCGCTCGCCCTGCCATTGCGGGTGCTTGTCGCGGTCGAGAATGCGGTCGGCCAGGTCATCGGGGCGGACCACGGTCAGCGTCATCAGCCCAGCGATCTTCCGTCCGGGTCCGGCCATGCCGAGGATCGCACCGGCGAGGATGCGCTCGCGGTTGGCACACTGGCTCGGGCTGCGGGCGCTCTCGTCGGTCTGCGGGTCGTCGATCAGCACCAGCGACGGGCGGACGCTGACGCCATCGACCCGCTTGTGCTTCATGCCACGGATGCGGCCGGTGATCCCGGCCACGCGGATGATTGCGCCCGACGCTACAGACCCAGCGATCGTCGGTAGCACGATCTCACGGGCCGTCCAGCCGATGTGCGTTTGCTCCCCCTGGGAGAGCTGCCCGGATGCCCGCTGGTGGATGCCTTCGAGCGAACGGATCGGGTGGCAGACCTCCGGGAAGTCGCCGCCGAGGATCTCGCTGTTCTCAAGCTCCGACTTGATCGAGTCCAGCATCCCCGCCGCGTGCTCTTCGTCCGAGCCCACGAGCGCCACAAACTCCCGGTGCCCGTACACCAGCGCCCACAGACACGCGATCTCGCAGAGCGATGTCTTGCCTGAGCCGCGCGGCATCGCCATCGCAAACAGCCCGCCCTCGAGCACCGCCTGCTCGATCTTGGCGATGACCTTGAGATGGTCGTCCGACCACTTGAGGTGAAACGTCTGCGGGAAGTACGTCTCGCAGAAGTATCGGAAGTCGCGGGCCGCCTTCTCCCTCCTCGCCGGGTCCGCGACTGGAGGCAGGTCGCCGATATCGCGCCCCGAGAGTGAGAGCATCGCGTTGCGGAGCCGGGCACGCTCCTTCATCGCGTCGTAGCCGGTGAGCCCGACCGGCTCGGCCGCCGCTTGAGCGATCGCTTCGTGCCGCGTGGTCACGAGCCACGCGACGTACCGAAACAGATCAACCTTGCCCGCATCGCCGTCGGCCGCGACACGGAAGCCGGCGCGCGTGCGGTGGCGGTGGAGCTGCCGCTCGCTGATCACCTCGCCCAGCGGCGTGCTGTTGAGCAGCCGCGCGAGTTCGCCGGGCTTGAGTTTGCGCGGGTCAATCGCCACCTGCGGACATCTCCTTCACGAGCCACGCGGCGTAATGCACGAGGTTGATGCTGCCGTCGGCATTGGTCGGCGCGCCCGCATCGATGTCGGCGCGGAGCATCCCTTCGGTGACGGGTTTCCCGCCCAGCCGGGTGAGCACGCGGGCGGCATCCGGCACCGGTAGCGCGGCGGGGTTGAGCCGGGACATCCCCTGTCCCCCCGGCGCTGGGCCGGAACTAGGCGCGTGTTCGGGAGTCATCGCGGACCTCCCGCGTGAACTTGCCCACATCGCGGACCCAGTTGCCCACATGTCGCAGAATCATCGAGAAATGCAGCCCCAACGCCTTGCCTGTTGGCCAGATGCCGACGAATGTGTGTCCAACGCGAGCGGGAACAAGCGCCCCGCCCGCGACGGAGACCGACGCGATGAACAGCACCACGAAGAACACGATCGAGATCGCCAAGACCCTGGGACGCCGCGGGTTCACGCTCGCTGGGGTCGAGGTCCACACGCCCGACGGCCGGACTTGGGAGGTCGCCCCGGTGCCCGCCGGACGCGGCCGTCACGCGGACGGGCATTGGGGACCGCGCCCGGGTGCGCACGGCGGCTTCCGTCTCTTCGAGATCGACCGCGACCGGGAAACGATCGACGAGCACGACGCGGTCGATGGCGATACCTGGGCTGCGAGCGAACTGATCGACTACCTCGACGCGGTCGGCCAACCCAAGGACGCGACCAGTTGGGACCGCAAGAACAACACCAAGCCGACGACCTGAAGCCCGCGAAATGCGGGCTTCTTTGTTTACCCCAGACACCACGCACTCCAAACGACGAGAGGTACCAGTATGAAGAAGAACACCACCAAGACCACGAAGCCCGCCTCCCCTCAACCGACCGCCGCCCAGATGTACGCCGCGAGGCGGAACGACATCGCCCGCCTGATCGATGTGCTGCAAATGGAACTCGACAAGCACGACGAGCAGGCCAAAGCCGACCCGACCAACTGGGGTATCACCGGCAACC
>JBJXFQ010000060.1:0-7488 GCA_046155605.1 Phycisphaerales bacterium | reverse complement strand
TCTTGACGGCCCGGGTGATCTTGCCCTTCCCGTCGTGCTGGTCGATCTGGGCGACCGCGATGATCTCCGCCGCCGAGCCGGTGAGGAAGACCTCGTCGGCGTCGAGCACCTCGTCGATCCGCATGTTCTTTTCGAGCACCTTGATCTTGCAGTCCGGCGCCAGCGTCTTGATCACGAAGTCGCGCGTCACGCCCTCGAGGATGCCGGCCTCGCTGGGCGGGGTGTAGAGCTTGCCGCCCTTGATGATGAAGATGTTGTCGCCCGAGCCTTCGGTGACGAAGCCCTCGGTGTTGAGCATGATGACCTCGTGGCAGCCGAAGTCGATCGCCTCGCACTTGGCGAGGATGTTGTTGAGGTAGTTGAGGCTCTTGGTGCGAGGATCGAGGCAGGGGATCGGCGTCTTGGGCCGATTCGCCACGATGACGCGCATGCCCTTGTCGTACATTTCCTGCGGGAACAGGTGGATCTCGTCGGCGATGCAGATAATGCCCGGCGTGGGGCACTTGCGCGGGTCGAGCCCGAGCGTGCCGAAGCCGCGCGTCACGACGAGGCGGATATAGCCTTCGGTGATGTTGTTGGCCTTGATGCACTCCTGCTGGATCTCGACCATCCGCTCCTTGGTGACCGGGATGGTCATGCGGATGCCCTCGGCCGATTTCCAGAGTCGCTCGATGTGCTGCTTGCACTTGAAGATGCGGCCGCGATAGACACGGATGCCCTCGAAGATGCCGTCGCCGTAGAGCAGGCCATGGTCATAAACGCTGACCATCGCCTTGGATTTCGGCACGAGTTGGCCGTTGACGTGGATGAGCGGGCGATCCTCGGTGGAGGTCTGCTGTTGCGCGCTGGTGCTCGGGGAAGGCGTGGGAGCGTGTTTGGGAGCAACACCAATAGCGGCCATGACTGAACTCCTTTCCCGCGTGCCAGCGCGGCACGCATTGGGCGATCATACGCCCCTGTCCTATGCGCGCCGTCGCGCCCGGGTTCATGTTCCTTCACGCGCGGAGACTCGCGCCGAGCCGCGCCGTTGCCGCGCGCACAAACTCGTGTACCTGCGGATCGACCTCTTCGTGGCGGATCGTTCGCGTCGCGTCACGAAACGCGAGTCGCACCGTCATTGATTTCTTGCCCTGGCCCACCTGCTTGCCGCGGAACGTTCCGATAAAGCGCACGCCCTCGAGGAGCGGCAGCCCCGTGGCGGCCTCTCGCACGCGCTCCCACGTCACCGCTTCATCCACGACCAGCGACACGTCGCGCTCGATGCCCGGAAACGCGGCGAGCGCCCCAACCGTGCGCCGCGGCGGATACGCGTCAATCAGCGGCCTGATCTCAACCTCCGCGAGCGCCGCCGGCACGTCAACGCCGGCGAGTTCAAGCGCCTTCGTTGACGCCAGCCCAAGGCACCCAATCATCCTATCTCCAAGGAGCACGCGGCCGAATGCGCCGGCCTCGAAGCCGGGGCAATCGGGCACCTCGGGCCGCAACGTCACATCGTGCCCTGTCAGCGCTCTCGCGGCTGCTTCCAACGCGCCGCGCGCGAGACGCATCGCTTCCTGCCGCTGCTCCGCTGTCGGCGTGCGCCCCTTCACCGCGCCGGGCACATCCAGGAGCAGCGCGAGCATTCGGGCCTCGCGTGCCCCCGCTCCGCCTGCGTTGCCGCCCCCTTCGCTCTGGAAGACCGACGCCGTTTCATACAGCCGAACGCCGGATTCCGAGCCATTGCGCGCGCGGCACGCGAGCAGGCTCATCAGCACGCTGGGCCGAAGTGTCCCATCGCCCTTTCGCCGTGCATCATCCACGGCCAGCAGCCCCGGCGTGCTCGAAGTCGCGCTGCCGGTCGCGGGCAAGAACATCACGGCGGCGGTCGGCGTCTCGAAACTGTACGTCACCGCCTCGAAGAACCCCAGACCCGTCAAGACCGACCCAACTTCGGCCATCGCCCGCTCGCTCGCCTGCGGCGGCTTGACCACCACCCGCACGGTGTCGTTCATCGGCACACGATCGAGCCCGTGAATCCGCGCGACCTCCTCGATGAGGTCGATCTCGCGCGTCAGGTCGGGCCGATGGGCCGGTACGGTGCATTCGAACTCGATATCGCCCCGACGTTCCACTCCGATCTCCAGCGAGGACAGAATCCGATGGACGACCTCGGTCGGCACGCCCACGCCCAGGATCGCCCTCGCCCGCGGCAGCCGGAGCGAGACCCGCCGCGCGGGCCACGGCCCGACCGCGGTGTCGAGCATCCCCGAGCAGAGGCGTCCGCCCGCGACCTGCACGATCATCGCCGCCGCCCGCGCCGCCGACGCGGGGATGGTCGCCGGCTCGACGATGCGCTCAAAGCGGTGTGAGGCATCGGTGCGGAGTTGGTGTCGCCGGGCCGCGCGACGCACCGCCGCGGGCTCCCACGTCGCGGCCTCGAGCACCACGTCCCGCGTCGTCGCGCTGATCTCCGAATCGGCCCCTCCCATCACGCCCGCGAGCGACTGCGCCCGCGCGGCGTCCGCGATCACGATTTCATCCCCCGCCAGCACGCGCTGCTTCCCGTCCAGCGTTGTCAATGGCTCCTGCGCCCTGGCCTTGCGCACGACCAGCGCAGGCCCGGCGAGTTTGCCCAGATCAAAGACATGCGTCGGCTGCCCCACCTCGAAGTTCAAATAGTTCGTCACGTCTACGACGTTGTTGATCGATCGCTGCCCGACCGCCGCCAGCGCCTCGACCAGCCACGCGGGGCTCTGGCCGATGGTGACGCCTCGGATGACCTGAGCCGTGAAGCGCGGGCACGCCGCCCCGGCCTCGTTCGCCAGCGTGAGAATCGCCGCCACCGGCCCGCCCGTGTGCTCGGCCTTCGCCTCGGGCATCACGAGCCGTCGGCCTGTCTTGGCCGCGATCTCGCGGGCCAACCCCACGTGGCTCAGGCAATCGCCGCGGTTGCTGGTGATCTCGACCTCCAGCCGCGTGTCGCCGTCGGGGAGCGCCTCGCGCCCGTCGATCGGGAACCCGGCATCCGTGAGCGCGGCCTCGACCTCAGACGCCGACAGCGCCGCGCCCTCCACCAGCCGACCCAGCCACCGCACGCTCGCCTTCATGGGGCCAAGCGTAGGGGCCGCGCCGCGTGCTTTCGTAGCGATCATCAACAGACCGCGCGAAGAACCCTCGCCGGCCCGCGGCTCACCACCCGGGGCACCCCGCCGCGTACTTCTCGATGAAGCAGTTGAAGTCGGCCACGTCGATGGTCTGGTCCACCGTGCAGTTCGCGTACGGGTCCAGCGCCGCGTACTTGCTCATGAAGCAGACGAAGTCCGCCGCCGTCAGAGCCCGGTCCAAGTCACAGTCCGCGTAGCAGTTGGGGCAGCCCACCCACTGCGCGTACCGCGGCACCACGCCCCCGCCCACATGCGTCGCGCCCACAAAGAGCGACGGCCCACGCCGAGGGTCGTTATACGCCACCATGTTCCGATGAAATGGCCCGTACGAAGGCCCCCAGAGGATTCCCGCGCCCAGCGGCTCCCACGTCGCCCCGTCGTACCGCGCGATCTTGACAATGTCCTGACCCTGGATGCGCTGGAACCCGCCCGCGATGTAGAGCGCCGGGCCGCGCCCGTCATCGAAGACCGCCATCTGCGTGATGGCCGATAGGCTCGTCTGCGAGACCTCCAAACTCGGCACGATCGCCCACTTGTCCCCGTTCCATCGTCGAAGGAAACCGGCGTCGTCCCCGCCCGCGTGGTTCGTATAGAGCAGCGGCCCAAACCCGTGGTCGACCACCGCGGGTTGCCACACTGTTGAGATCGAGGGGATCCACTCGTCCCAAGGGAAAGTCCATCGCTCGCCGTCCCACTTGGCGAAGCCCTTCACCGGCATGCCGTTAAGGGTCTGCATGTTGCCGAAGGCATAGAGGGCCGTTCCGTTGCCGTCGTCAAAGCTCGCCAATCCAATGCTGAACGCCTGCGTAGTACCAACTACTCTCCAGCGTCCGCTCGGGCTCCACTCGCCAACGTGGGAGCGGTCATTGGTACGATCAATGATGCGACCGAAGACCGTCATCCCCGTGCCGACATCCGCGCTTAGGTATGGCTCGGCGTCTGCTTCCGGGTACTGCGGCCGGCTTGGTAGAAGGCCGTCTGGTGCCGGCACCCAGGTGGTACCCGTCCATCTGAATAACTGGTGGATGTAGTGGTCGATAGTGAGCCCGGGTTCCGTATGCACCTTCGAATACCGCGTATAGAGGTACAGAGACTTCACGCCCTCGATCATCAGTTCGTTGAGCCCATAGATGCTCTTGTAGTTTGGAAGACCGTTGATCGACGGCGCGGCGATGAGCGTCCAGCCTCCGTTCCGAAAGCGATACACACGTCCCGTGCTCGTCGAGAACCAACTATAGATCGCCTCGCCGTCCCCCGCATCGTGGACAATCGCCCTGATGGACTCTGCCGCAGTTGGCATCGGGCCAGCCGAGGCCCAATAGGGCGTACAGGTCTGCGCCGTGGCGACGCCAACGCGCGCAGCAAGAACAAGGATAACAATCAACACAATGCGACGCATGGCCGCTCCTTTCGACGTTCGCGATTGGCGTCGAGGCTCAAACGCTGAGCCATCTTCGGGATGTCACGGTGTCGGGTCGTCGTAACGGCGCGTCACATAATCCTTTGCGCTCGTAGACGACGTACCAAAGCCTGTGAAGAACACCCCTCGGGCACCACTTTCCTCGCTGATGAATCGGCAGCCGATCGCCAAGCCCGCGTCGTTCAAGCCAGAACGGTCGTAGAAACTGGGCGGATCGTAGAACGGCGTCGGGCTTGATGAGGACGGGTTCCAGTCGTACCGCATCACAAGCACGTCCGAGTGCGATCCGTTCGTGCTTTGGCTCTGGCCGGTGACATAGATGTTCGGTTCCGTCACGTCCGACCATCCCAGGCTGATGGCCTGTCCTCGATCCGGGCCTGATGCACTTGCCCGGCCCCACTCGCTCGTCCAGTTCGGGTTGCCGTTGTTGAGATCATCCAGTTGAACAGTGAAAGCCCACTCGCGGCTGCTGCTGTTCACGCTCGAGCCCGTGATCTAGACCTTGCTTGCTTCCTGCGCGGGCTCCGCGCCGGTCGCGAACGTCAGGGACATCACTGCGGTCGGGATGTCGATCCCCGTGCGTGTGAGACGGCGATCCCACCGCTGCGAAAGGTCGAGGCCCGAGACGATGTCGTTGGCGATCGCGTAATAGTCGGTGTCGCTGGTGCCGATCGAGGTGCTGTTGGTGCTGCACGCGAGCACAACCGGGGCCGAAACATATTGGAAGTTGGTGGACCAGTTGGGCCTGCCGCACATGGCGCGGGCCTGGGTGTCGTTCCCCGACGGCCCGGCCGGGCCAATGTCCGCCACAACCTGCGACGGGCTGGAGTTGTCCCACCCGACGATTTTGTACCTGAGCTGTCCGTCCATGGTGGTCGTGCCGCCGACGTAGATCGACGAGGTGCCGGCGGTCGTTCCCTGGTCATAGAGGACCACGCCCACGGGCACGTCGTCAACGTTTCCGGTACCCGCCCAGGTGCCGGCGAAGGCGACGCCGCCTGTGTTCGTGCTCAGGGCGACGCCACGGAAGTCGCGCCCCGCGCCCTTGCGGTTGATGGCGACGGCGACGTAGTTCTCGGTCGCCTCCATGCCCACGAGGAAGTCGTCGCCCTGTCGCTCGGCGGTGTCGGCCTCGTCGTCGATGACTTTCGACCACACGAGTTCCATCTTCCGCGAGTCATAGTTCTCCTCGAAGGCGAGGACGAAGACGCGACGATACGACCCGGTGATGAACAGTTCGCCGGCAACGTAGACCCGCGTGTATTCCAGGTTCGGAAGGGCGTACACCGCCATCTTGCGCGTGTAGAACATCGTCTCGCTGGCCGCGGGCCAGTCCTTCTCATCCTGGAGACTTCCGTTCACGTTCGCGTAACTCACCACCCGGACGAAGGACGACGTGGACGAGTTCATCCTCGTGCCCGCGACAAACGTCGATCCTCCCGCCTCGATCACCCCGATCGCTTCGTCGTTCAGCCCCGACGCCGGGCTTGAGGGATGGCTCTGCGTCCACACCGAGGTGAGTTGTGCTTTGGCTTCAAAGCACACCGTACCCGACCCCCCCCCCTAACAACGCCGTCAAAATCGCGGTCCAGAACTTGCGAGTCGTCATGGCCTTGCTCCTTATGCGGCGGCAGACTCACGCCTTTCGGACCACCCTACCAAGATTCACGCGCCTGTCAAGCCCTCAATCCAAAGTTTGCGCAGAATGTTGGCGAGTCGCAGCGATGCAGGACGGGGCCGCTCCCATGCCCACGGGCGCGCCGTGCGCCGGCTAGGCCTCCACATCGCGCTCGGCACGGAGACTCTCGAGCAGCGGATGCCGCGAGGCCTTTTTCTGTCGCAGAGCGTCGACGACGAGCGGGGGGACCATCGCGGAGAGTGCCGTCAGGTCGTTGCCCATCGCCGTGATCTGCCGGATCAGGCTCGAACTCGTATAGGCGAACGTCTGCCCGGCGACGACGAAGGCCGTCTCGATCCCCGCGACCTCGCGATTAGTGATGGCCTGCTGCACCTCATATTGCAGGTCGGAGAGATTCCGCACTCCGCGGAGCAACGCCGCCGCGCCGACCGAGCGTGCGAAATCGACCGTCAGTCCCGAGAAGGCCCGCACCGAGACGGGCGCTGCTTCGGGCTCTCGCGCGACGACATCCGCCACCAGCCGCGTCGCCATCGCCAGGCGCTCGTCGGGCGTGAAAAGCACGTCCTTGCCGGGGTTTCGCCCGATCGCCACGATCAGTTCGTCAAAGAGCCTTCGACCGCGCGCGATGACATCCAGATGCCCAAAGGTCATCGGATCGAACGAGCCGGGGAAGACGGCCAGGTGCGCCATGCCGCCAGTCTATCGGCCCTCTCCACGCCCGGGAATCCGGGCCATCGCCCGCTCCGCGCGAGTCCCCCGCCGCGACACCGGCATAGACCCACCGCACGGGCTCCCGCCGTGAGGCCGCGCTGGGATTGTGTGGCGAATGAATTGGATCGTGATGGCATCGGCCCTGTGCCGTGCCGCCCGGACGCCGAGAGGTTGATGGCGAGGCGGAGCGAGAGAGAGCGAGGGCACGCCCCGAGCACCCTGGGAAGGAGAGAGCCCCCGGTTGCAACGGGTGGCGATCGGGCCGCAACGAGCCCCCATGAGCCCCTGGTGTGGTCCCGCGTCGGATGCCTCCCCGGCGCGGGACTCTCTTTTTTGCCTTCACAATCGTCGTATGGTGGCACCGGCCTCCTGACCGGTGACTACCGCTTCTATCCGGCCTCTGCCGTCACTTCCACCTTTCTTCCCTGCGTTCTTTCGTCCCATCTTTCTAGAGGCTATCCGTAAACCGGCCTGAGCAGGATGACGGCGCAGCCGAGGTGGAGGAAGCCTTGGAAGCGTGCGGCGGACTTCTCATAGCGATGCGGAGGCGGCGGAAGTTCTGGAACCACGAGATG
>JBJXFQ010000053.1:0-16814 GCA_046155605.1 Phycisphaerales bacterium | reverse complement strand
CCTTGATCGACGCAATCCGAACCACCCCGATCGGGTTGTGTGGATCGCCGATCACAACCTCCTCGCCCTCCCTGCGCGTGATGACCAACATGACAAGCCTCCCATCCACGCGGCCTCCGGGCCGCTTTGCGACCTCCCGGTCGCCACCTACCACCGCGCGCAGCATACCCGACAACCGTCAAGTCGTAAAGACAAATTCCAAACAATGATACAATCTCACCACTTCGTGCCGCGACGCGAACGATTGACGTACGAAAGTCGTCAGCGCAAATTGTGCCTGCTATCGTACCAGCCACGCCACCGGTCTGATGCTCGCACTGCTATTCCCGAGCGGCGGTAGGAAAGGCTGTCAGGCTCCGATAACCATCACGATCGAACGCTCGGACGCCGAAAAAGACATTGTCCTTGTTCAAATCCATGGTCGCCTCGGTCATGTTTCCCACATTCTTTACACCGGTCCACACCGGGTCCGTCGTCTGCCGCCAGACAATTTCATAGCCCGCGACGTCTGGCTCAGGGTTCGCCGCCCATCGAAGTGTGGTGGTGTACTCGAGTTTGGCAGTGATGATCCGGGCGTTGGAAGGCGCGGCCGGGGCGTTGGCGAGGTGAACCAGAGCCGCGGCATTCAGCCGCGCGACGTTGGCGAGGTACTCAGCATCCACATGCTCGGGCAGGTCGCCATACTGCACCGGCGTGCCGTCAGGCCCGGGCTCGATGCGCGGCGTCTGATGCTGGTGGCGGTAGTCCTCGTCCACCTCGGTGAATCGGACGGCGGCGAAGCCGGCCTCGTTGAAAGCGCTATGGTCGCCGCCACGGAGGAAGCGATCGAGCCGAAAGACCAGCATCGGGCGCACAACCGTGTCCTCGAGTGCGGCGATCTCGGCAACGTAGCGGGCGAGTTGGCGGCTGGGTGAGTCGGATTCCATCGCCAAAGCGCGGATGGTCTGGAGTTGCGCGGCGGTCGGGTTGCGCGGTATGCCCTCCGAGAAGAGCCGGATGACGGTGGGGGTGGCGCGAGATTTGTCCCCGCCCGGCCCCCACGGATCGCCCACGATGTCGTTGTTGAGGACGGCGGTGATGGTCTCTTTGCGTGCCGCGGCCTGCTCGGCGTGGTACTTCGCCCCGATCAGACCCTGCTCCTCGCCGGCGGTGCAGAGGAAGACGACCGTGGCCTCGCAGGGGCGTGCGGCCATGGCGCGGGCGATGGCGAGGACGGCGACGGTGCCCGAGCCGTCGTCGTTGGCACCGGGAGCATCGGAGTTCGGGTCCATCACGTCGCTGGGCATCGAGTCGTAGTGGCCCACGACATACACGCGGCGGTGGGCCGATTCGGGCATGGTGCCGGGGAGGACGGCGACGACGTTGACGAACTTCACAGGCTTGGCGATTCGCCCGCCGACGGGGGGCTCGAACTCCTCAAGTGCTGCGACGAGTTTGCCCTCGCTGCCGTTGAAGGACTCAAACTGTGCCTTGAGCCATTGGCGGGCGGCCCCGATCCCGCGGGTTGGCGAGGTGGCGTCGGAGAGGGAGTGGCGGGTGCCGAAGGTGGCGAGCGTGTCCACGGCCTTTCGGACGTAATCCTGGGAGATGTCGTCGGTGATCTCCTTGGGCTTCGGCGGCTGGGCGTGGGCGCGGTCGGCGAGCAGGACGGAAAGCGTCGCGGCCGCGATGGACAGGACGAGGGTTCGTGCAGGCGTCATGCCGGGAGTGTACCGGATGGTGCCCGCGTCCACCCTACCATCGGCGCATGTCCACGGCAGCACAGATCGGTCTGCGGGAAGCGATCGGGTTGGCGCAGAGACGGGGCGAAGCGCTGATGGTGCCCGGCGCGTTCAACGCGCTCTGCGCGCGGGCGATTGCGCGGGCCGGGTTCGGCGCGTGCTATGTCTCGGGGGCGGCGACGAGCGTGAGCGCCGGCGTGCCGGATGTCGGACTGCTGACGCTCGAGCACTTCGCGCGCGCGATCCGCGAGGTGGCGGATGGGTCGGGCCTGCCCGTGCTCGCGGACGCGGACACGGGATTCGGCGAGGCGGAGATGCTGCGGCGGACGGTGATCGAGTATGCGCGGGCCGGCGCGTCGGGGCTACATATCGAAGATCAGAAGTTCCCCAAGCGCTGCGGGCACCTGGATGGCAAGGAACTGGTGCCGATCGATCACATGGTCGAGAAGGTGCAATGGGCCGTGAAGGCGGCGCGCGAAGTGAAGGGGCACGCTGCGGATTTCATTGTGTGTGCGCGGACGGACGCACGGGGGGTCGAGGGCTTCGACGCGGCGGTTTCGCGGGCGACGGAGTATGCAAAGGCCGGCGCGGCGATGATCTTTCCCGAAGGGCTTGCGAGCGAGGACGAGTTTGCGAGGTTCGCGCAGCGGCTGCGCTCGGCGGTGCCAACGTGCCTGCTGCTGGCGAACATGACGGAGTTTGGCAAGACGCCGATGATCCCGGCCGCGCGGTTCGGCGCGATGGGCTACGACATCGTGATCTTTCCGGTGACGCTGCTGCGCGTGGCGATGGGTGCGGTCTCGCGGGCGCTCACCGATTTGCACAAGACGGGCACGGCCGAGGGGTCGCTGCCCGCGATGCAGACGCGGAAGGAGTTGTACGACTTGATCGGCTACACGCCGGGCACGCCCTGGGAGTTTCCGGCGTGACGCTGATCGTGCAGAAGTTCGGCGGCTCGTCGGTGGCCGACGCGGACCGGATCCGGCGTTGTGCGCAGCGGGCGTATGACGCGCGGCGGAGCGGGCATGATGTCGTGGTCGTTGTCTCGGCGATGGGCAAGACGACGGACAAACTGATCGAGTTGGCGGGCGAGGTCGCGGCCTCGCCGCAGAAGCGAGAGATGGATCAACTGATGGCGGCCGGCGAGCAGGTCTCGATCGCGCTGACGGCGATGGCGCTGGGCTCGCTCGGGCAGCCGGCGGTGAGCCTGACCGGGGCGCAGGCGCGGATTCTGACCGAGGCGGCCCACACGCGGGCGCGCATTCGAAACATCGACACCTCCCGCGTCAAGGCCCATCTTGCCGAAGGCCGCGTGGTGGTCGTGGCGGGGTTTCAGGGCGTGACGGACGACGGTGAGACGACGACGCTGGGCCGCGGCGGGTCGGACACGACCGCGGTGGCGCTGGCGGCGGCGTTGCGGGCCGATGAGTGCGAGATTTACACCGACGTCGATGGCATCTACACCGCCGATCCGCGCGTGGTGCCCGAGGCGCGGAAACTCGAGCGGATCAGTTACGAGGAGATCCTCGAACTGGCGTCGCTGGGCGCGAAGGTGATGGCGACGCGGTCGATTTTCTTTGGCGCGAAGTACAACATCCCCATTCATGTGAGGCACGCGATGCTGCCGGACAAGGGCACGATGATCGTCTCCGAGACCAAGGACATGGAGCAGGAGGAGGTGACGGGCGTCGCGCTCAAGACGAACCTCGGACGCGTGACGCTTACGGGCCTGCCGACGGTCGCGGGGATCCAGGCGCGGATTTTCGCTGCCATCGCGTCGGCGAGCATCCTCGTCGATGACATCATCCAGAACGAGGTCTCGCCCGAGACCACGAGCGTGAGTTTCACGGTCGATCACGCGGATTTGGCGGACATCAAGCCGGTGCTCGATCGGATTCTGTCGGATTCCGGGCCGGTGCGCGGCGCGGGGTCGTGGGGCGCGGTGCGGGTCGATGTGGGGCTGTGCAAGGTGTCGGCGGTGGGCGTAGGCATGCGGTCGCACACTGGCGTGGCGGCCAAGATGTTCAAGGCGCTGGCGGAGGCGGGCGTGCGGATCCAGAACATCACCACGAGCGAGATTCGCATCTCGTGCATCCTCGCGAAAGAGGACGGCGAGAAGGCGATGCGGGCCGTCCACGCGGCGTTCGGGCTGGGGGAGCCAGCGCGCGCCTAATCCACCGCCTCGACCGACGCGACCTCCGGCACATGCGCCTTGAGGTTGCGTTCGATGCCGAGCTGGAGGGTGATGTTGGAGGATGGGCAGCCGACGCAGGCGCCGTGGAGGCGGATGCGGACGATCCCGCCGCCCGTGACCTCGACGAGTTCGACGTCGCCGCCATCGGATTGCACGGCGGGGCGGATGAGGTTGATCACCCGCGCGACGCGGTCGTGGACGGATGTGGCCGGCGAGGGCATGAAGTATGGTAGGAACCGCGTCCATTCGGATTCACGCCGAGGATGAGCGAGGCTCGTCGAACGAATCCTCGGGTGGTGCCCCTGAGCCTTCGCATGCGGACGCGCTCAGACTCGGCGTCGAAACGCGCTGGATTGACTCCGAGCCAACATCAGAGGCCCCTAGACTCCGATCGCATGGGCCGCAGATACCGTGTTTCGATGGTGCTCGGATTGCTGGTGATGTCATCGTGCGCGCGGCAGCGGGCCGAGACCGACCCGATGTCGCAGGTGCGCGACTCGCGGCTCTCGACCAAAGCGCGGATCGCAGCCATCGAGCGGCGGTGGGCGTCGGCCTCGCAAGGCCCGCGCGAACGGCAGGCGGCACGCGAGGACTTGAAAACCGTCGCCGGACCGAGCGCCTGGCCTGTTCCGCTACGGTTGGCGGCATTCAAGGCGCTGGCCGACGATCGGTCGGAAGAGGGCGACACCGACACGCATCGGCTGACGCTGCTGATGCTGCCGCGCGAGCAGGATCGCGGGATGACGACGTTTCTCGCGGAGTTGGCGGGAACGAGAGGGTGGAGCGACGCGACGCCGGCGCTGGTGCGGAGCCTGAGTCGATCGTGGGAGAAGGTGCGCGACGAGGATCGGCCCGAGGCCAAAGCGATCCGGACGCTGAACCCGGAGCAAGGGCTGGCGGAGGTGGTGTGGGGCGTCTTTGTCGCGCCGCCGGAAGATCGGTCGGTGCTTCGACCCGTCACGACCGAGCGCATCCGCGCGGACGCGTGGGACTTGCTCGCGCGGCTCGATCCTCGTGGCGAGCAGCGGGCCGAGTGGCTGGTTACGGCCCCTGAGCAGGCGACGGGCGCGATCGCCGATCTGCGTGCGTGCCTGCGGGATTTGCGCTGCGCGCCGCTCACGGGCGACGAGTTGCGATGGCTCGCCTCGCTCCGCGACTTCAACAAGCCCGCGAACCGCGCGTGGTGGGACGCGGCGACCGCGGCCGTCGCGACGACCGACCCCGTGCGCACCGGGCGGCTCCAACTGCGGCACATCGCCGCCATCCACTGGGCCGCGGCGCAAGGCTCGCCTTGGCTCGCCGCTGATCGCGCCGCGCTCCTGAGCGAACTGCGCGGAAAGCTCGGGTCGCGCCCGGTCTATCGGCGCGTCCGCGGCGACCGCGAGGGCTCCGTGCCATCGACCGAGCGCCTGGCGCAGGTCGAGGCGACGATCTTGTGGGGCGACCTGCTCGTCGCGCTGGTCATCGATCGGTCGCTCGCGGGCACGCGCCTTGCGCGCACGCTCCGGGCGCAGTCGCAGATGGATCGCGACGACGATTCGGCGGAGTACGGCGGGCTGCTCGTCGCCTCGCCGCCACACTCCGACCCGCCCTTCAATGTCGTTCTCTATCCGCCGCGGCCCGGCGACCGGCGCGGCGACCGCGAGTTTGTCGCCTCCACTGACATGATCGTGCAATCCGATCACGCGCTGGCTCATTACCACTTTCATGCCCAGAAGCCGCGGAACACGGAGTACGCGGGCCCCAGTCAGGCCGACATGGTCTACGCGGCGCGGCTGGGGCGAGCCTGCGTCGTCTTTACTTCGATCCGCGTCGATACGCTCAATGCGGATGTCTACTTTCCCGGCGGCGAGGTGCTCGATCTGGGGACCATCGTCGCGCCATAGCGGGCGGAAGGGGTGGAAGAGGGGGGAGCCCTGGTCCAGGTTCTGGTTGTCGCCACTTTCGTCGTGATCTTCCTGCGGGACGAACTGCGCGGGCCACGGGGTGGCGCGGCGGCGTCGGCATGGGGCGTGCTCCTCTTTCCCGCGGCGATAGTCCTGCTCTGGGCCTCGGCGCAACTCTTCATGCGCTCCCAGGCCAGGCGGATCGATCGAACGGGCGATCATCGCGCGGTGATGCGGGCGTTCCAGGCGGCGAGGCTGGCGCGCGGTGCCGGATTTGTCACCCACGCGGGCGCGGTGCTGTGGCTCGGCTGGCTCGATGCCATCCGCGGCGCCATCGGCAACATCGTGCTGCTCGACGAAGTGCTCGCCGCGGCACCGATGCTGACGCTGATCGTGATGCTGTGGTGGTCGGAGTTCCCGATCGATCGGCGTCTGCGTGAGGCCTCGATCCTGGGCGATCTGGATCGCGGCGGGCTCGGCGTTTCATTGCCGACGCGCGGGCAGCATGTGCTCGCGTCGCTGCGCAACACGCTGGGCCTGACGCTGCTGCCGATCCTGCTGATCTCGGGCTGGGAGGAACTGTCGCAGGTGGTGGCGCGGTCCTTGCGCGCCGATCAGCCGATGGTGCTCGTCGGCCTCCGCGTGGCGGGGGCGATCCTGATCCTGACGCTCATGCCCGCCGCGGCGACCAGGCTCTGGGACACCACGGCGCTCGGCCCAGGGCCACTCCGCGACGGCATCCTGGAACTGGCCAAGGACGCCAAGGTCCGCGTGCGCGAACTGCTCGTGTGGCGAACTCACTTCGCGATGATCAACGGCGCGGCCATGGGGCTCGTCGCGCGATTCCGATACGTCCTGCTCACCGATGCGTTGCTCGATCGACTGCCGGCCGAACAGGTGCGAGCGGTGGCGGCCCACGAGTTCGGGCACGTTCGCCGGCGGCATCTGCCGTGGCTCCTGGTCGGCGGGCTCTCGATCCTGGTGGTGTCGGCGTTCGCGGCCGAGCACGCCGTGCGCTCGCTCGCGTGGGTGCCGGCGGCATGGGCGGAACTCCTCGCGCTCACGCTCTCGCTGATTGCCGCATTCTTTGCGTTTGGGTTTGTCAGCCGGCGCTTTGAATGGCAGGCGGACGCCTTCGCCGCGCAACTCCTCAGCCCCGCCGAGGGCGACGGCCAGCGCACGGTGCGGCCCGCTGCGGTGACGGCGATGATCGCGGCCCTCGAGACCGTCGCGCGGCTCAGCCACATCCCGCCCGATCGCCATTCCTGGCGGCACGGCTCGATCCGTGCCCGCCAGATCAGCCTGATGAGTCTGAGCGGGCGGCCGGTGGATCGCCTCGGGCCAGACCGCGCCGCGGCGTGGACCAAGGTGGCGATCGCGCTGGCCGCCCTCGCGTCGGTCGCGATCATCGCTGCTGATTCGCTATAGTCCCAGCGCGGAGGCACGGATGCGCTTTGTCAAGATGCACGGGATCGGCAACGACTATGTCTATGTGGACGCGTTCACCGACGCGGCCGTCGAGCGGCGACGCGACCTGCCCGCCCTGGCGCGGGCGATGAGCGATCGGCATCGCGGCATCGGGTCGGACGGGCTCATCCTGCTCTGCCGACCAACCTCCAACGCCGCCGACGTGCGCATGCGCATGTTCAACGCCGACGGGAGCGAGTCCGAGATGTGCGGCAACGGCGTCCGCTGCGTCGCCAAGTTTGCCCATGATCGGCTCGGGATCCGCCGGCTGCCGCTGCGGGTGCAGACGGGCCGCGGGGTGCTGGCGATCGACTATGTGACCGCGGATTCACGCCTGGCGACGGCGACGGTGGACATGGGCGAGCCGGTGCTGAGCGCGGAAAGGATTCCCGTGGAGTTGCCGCGACCGACGGCTGATGGCAAGATCATCGACTTCCCGCTGGCGCGGTTCGTGCCCCTGCCGGCGGAGTCGTCGGCATGGGTCGAGGAGGCGGGGCTTGAGCCGGGGATGACGTGCGTCTCGATGGGTAATCCGCATGTCGTTCTGTTCTGCGCGAGACCGGACGCGGTGATGCTCGAACGCCTCGGGCCATACCTCGAGACGCAGCCGATTTTCCCCAATCGCGTGAACGTGCATGTCGTGGCGGCGATCGAGCCGACGGTGGCGGTGATGCGGACGTGGGAGCGCGGCGCGGGCCTGACCATGGCCTGCGGAACCGGTGCCTGCGCGGCACTGGTCGCGGGCGTGCTGACGAATCGCCTCGCGCCCGCCGCAACGATGCGGCTGCCGGGCGGCGAACTCGCGATCAAGTGGGACCGCGCGAGCAACCGCGTGCTGATGACCGGGCCGGCGGAAGAGGTCTATTCGGGCGATTGGCCGGATTGATTCTCATCCCTGCCCCGCGACGTGATCGACCTCTTCGAGCGTCGTGACGCCCTCGGCCACCAACTTCCAGCCGCTCTGCGCGAGCGTCGTGAAGTGGCCCGATTCGATGACTTTTTTCATGGCCTGGATCGACGGCTCGCGCAGCACCACGTCGCGCAGGTCGTCCGTGAAGTCGAGCAACTCGAAAATCGCGCGTCGGCCGCGATAGCCCGTCCGGATGCAGCGACCGCAGCCCGTCGCCGCCATCATCTGAGTCTTTCCGCCGAGATACTTCCCAAGCCGCGTCGCTACCCCCGGCAGGACCGGGACCGCACGCTTGCACGAATCGCAGAGCACGCGGACGAGCCGCTGCGCGAGTACGAGGTCCAGCGAGTTGGCCACGAGATACGGCTCGACCTTCAGGTCCAGCAGGCGGAACATCGCCGAGATCGTGTCCTTCGAGTGGACCGTCGAGAAGACGAGGTGGCCGGTCATGGCGGCCTGCATCGCCGTGCGGGCCGTCTCCTCGTCGCGGATCTCGCCCACCAGGATCACGTCCGGGTCCTGCCGTAGCACGCTGCGGAGGAGCGACCCAAACGTATTGTCCTTGCCCGAGCCCGAGTTGACGGGAATCTGCGTGACGTTATCGAGTTGATACTCGACGGGGTCCTCGATCGTCACGACGTTGCGGCTGTAGCGGTCGATCTGCCGCAGCGCGTTATAGAGCGTGGTCGTCTTGCCGCTCCCCGTCGGCCCGCACACCAGGAGCAGCCCGTGGTCCTGCTGGCAGGTCCGCCGCAGCCGCTCAAACATGTAGCCCGCGAGCCCCAGTTCCTCGAGCGATCGCGGGATGTCGCGCTCGTCGAGGATTCGGATGACCAGTTTCTGGCCGTGCACGCTGGGCGTGAAACTGATGCGAAACTCGATCCGGCGATCGGGGAACCGCGCCGAGAAGTGACCCTCCTGCACGGCATCTCGCGCGGCCATCGTCATCTGGCAGGCCGTCTTCACCAGGCCCGCGATCAGGTCGCCGACCCGCCGGGGCATCTCCGCCAGTGTCACCATCTGCCCATCGACGCGCATGCGTGCGTTGCTCGTCTCGCCCTTGGGCTCCAGGTGGATGTCCGTGGCGTGGGCCTTGCTCGCGATTTGCAGCAGCAGCAGCATCGCCCGCGGCCCCTCGCCCGAGCCGGAGAGCGCTTCGGTCGCGGCTCCCCCGGCCTCGATCAGATGCACCGGCTCTTCACGCGTGTCCTTGGGCGGCAGGGCCATGAGCAATCGCTCGAACTCCGCGGCCCAGGTTCCTTCGGCCACCGGAGCGCCGCCGCTCGCGGCTTTCGGCCCCTTGGCCGCCGCAACCTTTTTCTTGGGCGGCGGGCCGGATTCGAGGAACTCCGCGATGAACTCGTGATCGCCGACGCGGAGCGTGTCGCCCGGCGTGATCGGCGAGGCGTCGATTCTCTGCTCGTTCAGCCGCGTGCCGTTGCGGCTCTGAAGGTCGCGCACCTGGAATCCCGCGCCCTCGGGTTCGACCACGCAATGAAAGCGGCTGAGTTTCTCGTCGTGCAGGCAGACGGCGTTATCCGGGTGCCGGCCGATCGAGATGGGCTCGGCCTCGACGCGGATTGTGCGTCCTTGCCAGTTGGTCGGGCGGAGCAGCAGGGTCGCCAAGCGGTGGGCCTCCGTGTGACTCGAAGTGTACCGGCTTCTGGCCCCCCGGTTCGCGCTATCGTTGCCTCCCCGCCTGGTGCGGTTTTCGGACCGGCGGCCTACGGTCAACCCCCATGCCAACCCCGATCGTCATTCCCAACGTCGGCGAGTCCGTCACCAGCGGTGTGATCTCGTCATGGCTGAAAAAATCTGGCGAGTATGTGCAGCGCGACGATGTCGTGCTCGACCTCGAAACCGACAAGATCACGATGCCGATCCCGGCACCGGCTTCGGGCGTCTTGACGCAATCCGCGAAGGTGGGCGACGAGGTCGCCATCGGCGCGGTGGTGGGCTCGATCGACGAGACGGCCACCGCACCCGCAAGCGCACCAGTCCCGGCGCCCGCAACGCCTTCGCCGCGAGCGTCTACCAAGCCCGACGATGCACCCAAGCCCGAATCCGACGGCGTCCGTGCGACGCCCTTGGCCAAAAAGGTCGCCGAAGAGCGCGGGGTTGATCTGGCGCGAGTCCGGCCCACCGGCCCCGGCGACAAGGTGCGTGCCGGCGATGTCGAGGAGTTCGCACGCGGGCAGGCCGCGCCCTCCAAGGCCTCTATCGACGCCGAGAAGAACATCGCCGCGGTTGATGCCATTCGCCAGGTGTCGGGAGGGGGGCGTGGCACTCGCGGCATCACCCGCGAACGCATGACGCCACTGCGCCAGCGCGTCGCCGCCCGCCTCGTCGAGGCCCAGCACACCGCCGCGATGCTCACGACCTTCAACGAGTGCGACATGTCCGCCATCATGGCCTATCGCGCGAAATACAAGGAAGATTTCGAGAAACGCCACGGCGTCGGGCTCGGCTTCATGAGTTTCTTCGTGCGGGCCGCGGTCCAGGCGCTGCGGGCCTTTCCGCTGGTCAACGCCTTCATCGTCGAGGATGATCAAGGCAAGCCCGCCATCCAGAAGCATGACTTCTGCGACATCGCGGTCGCTGTCGCCAGCCCCAAGGGGCTCGTCGTGCCCGTCATCCGTAACGCTGAGACGCTCTCGTTCGCGCAGGTCGAAGTCGCCGTCAAAGACCTCGGCACGCGGGCCAAGGAAGGCAAACTCACGCTCGAAGAGATGACCGGCGGCACGTTCACGATCACCAACGGCGGGATCTTCGGCTCGCTGATGAGCACGCCGATCCTCAATCCGCCGCAGTCCGCGATCCTCGGCATGCACGCGATCAAGAACCGCGCCGTCGAGCACCCCGAGAAGCCGGGCGAGGTGGCGATCCGACCGATGATGTTCGTCGCGCTCTCGTACGACCATCGCCTCATCGACGGAGCCGAGGCCGTGCGATTCCTCGTCAAGATCAAGGAAGCGATCGAAGACCCGCGCCGCCTGCTCCTCGATCTGTAGTTTGTGCCTTCGTTGACCTTGCTCGCGATCGGCTTGCGTACGCTTGGCCCATGCCGCGTGACACTCGCTTTGCCGGGGCCTTTACTGCCGTCATCACCCCCTTTACTGCCGACGGCTCGGCCATCGACCTTCCGCGCCTCGACGAGCACATCGACTTCCAGGGCAAGGGCGGCGTGCGCGGGATCGTCGTCGCGGGCACCACCGGCGAGAGCCCGACGCTCACCGAGCACGAATACCCGCGCCTGATCGAGCGCGTCGCTCAGGCAGCCAAGAAGCGCGGCATGCTCACCATCGCCGGCACGGGCAGCAACTCCACCGCGCACGCCATCGAACTCCAGAAGATCGCGCTCGACGCGGGCGCTGACGCGACCCTCAGCGTCAACCCGTATTACAACAAGCCGACGCAGGAAGGGCTCTATCGCCACTTCACGGCGATCGCGGACGCGGCCCGGCTCCCGATCGTGCTCTACAACATCCCGGGCCGCACGGGCGTCGCCATCACCCCCGCCACGATGCAGCGGCTCGCGCGCCACGAGAACATCGTGGCGAACAAGGAAGCGACGGGCTCGACCGATTCCGCGACCGAGATCGCCATTCGCTGCCCCGAACTCGCGCTGCTCTCGGGCGATGACTCGATGACGTTGCCGTTTGCCGCGATCGGGGCCGTGGGCGTCGTTTCCGTCGTCTCAAACCTCGTGCCGGCCAAGGTCTCGGGCCTGTGCGCGGCGTTCCTCAAGGGCGATTGGGCCGGCGCGCTCGGGCTGCACCGCGAACTCTTTGACCTCTGCCGCGCCATGTTCCTCGAGACCAATCCGATTCCGATCAAGGCGGCGATGAAACTGCTGGGCCGGGACACTGGCACGCTGCGGCTGCCGATGTGCGAGGCGACCGAGGCGACTGTGGGGGCGGTCCGCGAGGCGCTCGCTCGCGCCGGGCTGAGGTAAGAAAGTGGCACGGACGTCGATTTGAGGTCCGTGGCAATCGCTCGGTATCACGGACGCTCGACGCAGCGTCCATCCCACGAGCCGTGAATCGATGAAACGACCCGGGCACTCGGTCCCGGGTCGCGTGGTTCAGGATTGGTCCGCGAGACTTAGTCGGAGAGCGCCGAGGTGGCCGGGGGCTGCACGCTGCGGAGCGTCAGCGTCGTCTCGATGCGGAAGTTGGACTGCGTCGTGTGCCGCTCGGCGAAGAAGAACTTGAGGCTGTAGGTGTCGCCGTCGAGGAGCCAAGTGAGGCGGTCGAGTTCGATGGTCTGAGAGACCTTGCCGTGGACGCCGCCGAGGTCGATCACGAGTTTGCCGTCGATATAGACCCACACGTCGTCGTCACCGGTGAAGGTGAAGATGTGGCCCTTGTTCGCCTCATAGATGAAGGTGGTGTCGATCATGTAGGTGAAGTGGAAGTTCTTGCCCGTGTTGTTGTAGTTGCCGAAGAGTTGCCCGTTGATCGGGAAGAACCCGCCGTTGGCGCTGAAGTTTGAGTCGAGCGTGTCGTCGAAGACGTACCGGTTCGTGCCCGTCTGGCGGACGAGCGTGATGGGCAGTTGCATCGAACTGTTCACGCCCGGCATGTCGCGGTACCACTTGGCGAAGTTCTCGGCCGTGGTGGTCGAGCCGCCGGCGCTCGCCGCGATCGTCCCGTTCGTGTCCCCGCGCTTGACGGCGATGTACGCCTTGGGCCGGATGATCGGCTGGCCCGCGGCGTTCTTCCACTGGGCGCCCATCTTGTACCCCGTCGAGGCAAACTCGGGGAGGCCTTCGGAGTTCAGGCTGTCGGCCGCCTGGCCCATGAAGTGGCCGTATCCCGCCGTCGGGACGCGCTCGAAGTCAGCGTGACCCCCTTCCTGGTTGTAGGCCTTGAAGTCCCGAACCGTCCCGTTCAGGGACATCGTCGCCGGCAGGTTGGCGTACTGATCGTCCGCGGCGCTGGCCGTGGTCGTGTTCAGTGCCAGACCAGCGGCGCCCGCCAGGGCCAGAATCCCCACAGCCGGGCTCAGAATCGTGCGTGCGTTCATGGCAATCCCTCCAATTGCCGGCTGCGGGGAAGCCGCATCGGCGAGTGCTTACTCAACCATGCCAAATCGCCTTTGCAGATGCCAACTATGCGAGGTGTGAAATCGCCGCGCGCCGCCCGATTCTGACGCCTGGCGAATCCCGGTCGGCTGGGCAAGCAGAACCTCCTCGCGCGCCGATGTATGATCGGACCCGATTCAGTTCGCGCAGGGAGGCTTGGGAATGGATGCCTTTGTCATCGAGGGTGGGCGTCGGCTCGAGGGCCGGCTTCGTATCAATGGTGCCAAGAACGCCGCGCTCCCGCTCATGGCGGCGGCGCTCCTCACGGATCAGCCCGTCACGCTGCGCGATGTCCCGCCTCTGGCCGACATCCGTAACATGGCAACCCTCCTCACCGAGATCGGCTGCCCACGAACGGATGATGGCACCGAGGACGGCGTTATCCGCCTCCACAGCACCGACGAGTCTCGCTCGCACGCCAGGTACGACATCGTGCGCACCATGCGCGCCGGAATCTGTGTTCTCGGACCTCTCCTCGCCCGTCGCGGCGAGGCCCGTGTCTCGCTCCCCGGCGGCTGCGCCATCGGAGACCGGCCCATCGACCTCCACCTGCGCGGACTCGTCGCCCTCGGGGCCACCATCATCCTTAAAGGTGGTGACATCATCGCCAAGGCACCACGCCGCCGCCTCCAGGGGGGCCGCGTCTTCCTCGGCGGGGCCTTCGGATCGACGGTTCTCGGAACGGCCAACGTGATGTGCGCCGCCGCCCTCGCCGACGGGCAGACGATCATCGAATCCGCGGCCTGCGAGCCGGAGATCGTGGACCTGGCCCAGATGCTGACGGCGATGGGCGCGAATCTGCGCGGCGCCGGCTCGCCACGCATCATCATCGAGGGCGTCCGCGAGCTCAAGGGCGTGGACCATCGCGTGATCCCCGATCGCATCGAGGCCGGGACGCTCATGTGTGCCGCCGCGATCACCAACGGCAGCCTGATCCTCGAGAATTGCCCACTGGATTCGATGATGGCGGTGAGCGATCGGCTGGAGGCCGCGGGCGTGCAGGTGCAGGCGATGGACCGCGAGGGGCGACCGAGCCACGACCAGGTTCCCGCGGGCGTCGATCCGATGCGGGTCACGGTGCGGGTGGCGTCGGAGCGCGTCTTGCGGCCGGTTGAGATCACCACGCAGCCGCACCCGGGCTTTCCGACCGATCTCCAGGCGCAACTGATGGCCCTGCTGACGCTGGCTGAGGGCAACTCCGTCATCACCGAGAAGATCTTCCCGGAGCGGTTTTTGCATGTAGCCGAGTTGTCGCGGATGGGCGCGCGGCTCTTCCGGCAGGGTCCGACCGTGATTATCTCGGGCGTGCGGAGGCTCGTCGGCGCGCCGGTCATGGCCAGCGACCTGCGGGCATCAGCATCGCTCGTGCTCGCGGGCCTCGCCGCCGAGGGAACCACGATCGTCAACCGCGTCTATCACCTCGATCGCGGCTACCACAAGATGGAAGACCGGCTTGCCAGCGTCGGGGCGTCGGTGAGGCGCGTCGATGACAAGGAACTCGCGGGAACGCAGCTTGTGGCGGCGGAGTAAGGCAAGGTCGAGTTCACAAGTCAGTTTGTACAGGGGTGCAGTCCGAGAAACAACGACGCGATTCCGCCGTCCCTGTTATAATGGCGGTGTGGGCCGCTAGGACTGGTGTCCCTGAAACCGTTGGCCGGGACACAGATCCATGACGTCCAAACTGATGATCGTGTTGGCGCTCAACGCGTGTGCCATCACCTGCCCTCACTCTGTCGTTGCCCAGGTGACGTTCACAAACTTGGGCGTGGTGCCGAGCGGAACTTGGTCGAAGTCGTATGGGGTCAACGCGGACGGGTCTGTTGTCGTCGGGAGCGTTCTTGTTTCCATTCCGGGAAGCGGTGGCAACCGCGGGTTTCGGTGGACCGCTCAGACCGGAATGCAGAGCGTGGGGGTGCTGCCTGGCGGCGGGTCGGATACCTACGGTGTGAACGCAACTGGCGATATGGTCGTGGGAGTCAGCGCCGGACGCGCCTTTCGTTGGACGCCGACGGGCGGTATGCAGAGCCTCGGTTTCCTGCCTGGTGGAAACAACTCATGGGGCACCGGCGTGAACGCCGTGGGCACCACAGTTGTAGGACACTCGCTAGCGCCATCAGAACCGCACGCATTTCGATGGACCGCCCAGTTGGGCATGGTCGATCTCGGAACGTTTCCCGGGGAAAGCCGTTCGTGGGCGCAGGCGATCAGCGCTGACGGCTCGGTCGTCATTGGCTACGCCGAGCTCGCGGGCCGAAACCGCGCGGTTGCGTGGACGGGCATGGGGATACAGGATCTCGGCGTGTTATCCACCGGTGATTTCTCGAGTGCGACGGCCGTGAATGACGACGGTTCTGTGATCGTGGGCTGGGGGAGTGGAGCTGGCGCGCCGCCTTACCAAGCGTTCCGCTGGACCACCGTTGGCGGGATGCAAAACATCGGCATGACGGCCGGCGCGAAGAGTTGCCGCGCCCTCGGCGTAAGCGGAGACGGCGCGATCGTCGTAGGAACCGACACGAACGGTGCATTCATCTGGTCTACCAGCCAAGGGATCACAGGCCTCTACGCCTATCTGACGTCGCAAGGCGTGAATCTCGCTGGTTGGTCTCTGGCTGAGGCCACCGCAGTGTGCACTGACGGGTCCGCGATCGTTGGATGGGGCGACTTCAACGGCCAGACTCGCGCCTGGCTGGTGACGGGCATTCCCGCCCCCGAACCGCTCTGCTTCGCCAATTGCGACCGGAGTACGACAGCGCCGATCCTGAATGTCAACGACTTTGCCTGCTTTCTCAACCTCTACGCGGCGGCCGATCCCGGCGCGAACTGCGACGGAACAACCGTTCCGCCCGTTCTCAATGTGAACGACTTCGCCTGCTTCCTCAACCGCTTCGCAGCCGGGTGCCCCTAACGCCGTCGACGCTTTTGCGAATGGGGAACGCACCACCCTTGACAGATCGGGTAGAGTGCCGCTGCCGGGTCGCGCGGAGCGGATGCCGCGTTCGGCCCGGCGTGGAGCCTCACCATGAGTCGTGCCCGTCGCGCGTGCGTTATCTCTGTCGTCGCCCTTGCCTCGCCCTCGCTCTTCGCCCAAGAACAGGGCGTTATCGCGGCCGGCGGGGTCAGCCCCACCGCGCTCTACCTCCGTGCGGGCACGATTGATACCGCAGCCAAGCCGGGCGTCGGGCTTGCCGCGCTCGTCGGCGCGCACGCCGTCGGCACTCGCTTCGTGATCCAGCTTGATGGTCCGATCACGCCGCAGCGGCGGGCGCGGCTGGCGGCGGCGGGGGTCGATCTCTTCGATTATCTCCCGATGCACGCGTACATCGCGTCGCTCGACCGGGCCAACGCAGCCAGGGCGGCGGGGCTCGAGTTTGTGCGCTGGGCCGCGGTCTATGACGACGCCTGGAAGCTGGACCCGGAGCTCGGTGCGCGGGCATATTCGACGCCGGAGCGGCAGGGGCTCGTCGCACAGGGCCGCGATCGGCTCGTCGTGGTGGCGTTCGCGGGCGTGAACGTCGGCGAGGTCGAGCGCGCGATCTGGGGCATCCCCGGC
>JBJXFQ010000052.1:0-7488 GCA_046155605.1 Phycisphaerales bacterium | reverse complement strand
CCGCGGCCCAAGGGCCCCTGACCCCCGAGGGGAGCGGTCGGGGGCCCCCTTTTCGTTTTCGCTGCGGCACCCGCGGCGGCATTCACACGACCTCGCTCGAACTGTCGATCTTGCTCGAACAGTCGATAAGGTTGGGATTCCGTGTGGTATGTTCTGATCATCGCGCGAAAGGAACTCGCTCATGCGTCACTGCCGGTTGGTCTTGGCGTCCTGCCAGATGTTGCTGCTGACCTCCGCGGCGATGGCTCAGCCGCCGAGCTACGGCATCGATTTCGTCACCATTGGTGCCGCCGGCAACCCGGATTACGTGGATCCCGGCTGGCCGAACTCCGGATGGCCTGTACACGGTCGCGGCTCCGTCGGCTACGAATACCGGATCGCGAAACTTGAAGTCACAACGGGACAGTGGTTTGAGTTTTTAAACACGTTCTCCAGCGCATCGGTGCCGCACCCGTTCTGGCAAATCCTCGGACCCCAGCATTGGGGAGCAGCGGAAGACCCGCTCTTCCCCGGCCCGGGAGTGCGGTACAAACTCCGCAATCTACCCAATGCGACGCAACTGCCCGTCGCCGGGATCTCGTGGCGAATGTCCGCACTGTACTGCAACTGGCTCAGCAACGGAAAATCCGCATCCCTCGCGTCGCTCGTCACCGGCTCGTACGACACATCGACGTGGGGGAACGCTACGCAGCCAAGCGGCGCGGTGTATTTTACGGATGATTGGACACACCTGCCTAACGCGCCGTTCTGGATCCCCACGCTCGACGAGCACGTGAAGGCGTCGCACTACGATCCGAACCGCTACGGCCCAGGACAGGGCGGATGGTGGGCGAGCAAGAACAGTTCGGACATTGCGGGCACGCCGGGACCGCCGGGTGTCGGCACGACCAGCGCCGGCTACCAGCCTGGCGGCGGCGTCAACGTGTGGGACATTCCCCTGGGCGCATATCCAAACTCGCTGTCCCCTTGGGGACTCCTCGATACCAGCGGCGGGGCGCAGGAGTTGATCGAAGAAGTGTTCAATCCATCGAATCCCGAGGACCGCGGCTACTCCAGCTCCTACGCTGGCGCGTCCGGCCACGCTATTTGGGACAGCATCGACGGGATAGGCTCGATCTACCCAGGCGGCACTCAGCCGAGCGTGGGCCTGCGGATCGCTTCGGCGGCCCCAAGTCCGACAACGCTGGCGCCGCTCGCGATAGCCGGTTTGCTGTTTATGCCCACTCGCAGAAGGAGCCGGATATGAAGTCAGGTCGATACCTGTCGATCATCCTCGGGTCGCTGGGCACGATAGCACAGGCCCAGCCGCCGAACTACGACTTCCAGTTCGCCACGGTGGGTGCGCCGGGAAACGTGGCGTTCAATAACCCCAGTTGGCCCTACGCGACCGTGAGCAACGGCCGCGGGAGCGTGAACTACGAGTACCGGATCAGCACGCTGGAGGTGACGACCTCCCAGTGGATGGAGTTCGTCAACACGTACTCCACGCAGGGCGTGTCGGGGTGGACCTGGACCGTCGGACCCTCGTTCTGGGGCGCGCAGATGGACACGGGTTACGGCGGCCCCGGGGTGCGCTGGAAGCTCAAGAGCGTCCCCAACGCCGCGATGTTCCCGGTGACGGGGATCTCGTGGCGCGAGAGCGCGATGTTCTGCAACTGGCTGCACAACGGGAAAAGCAACGCACTCTCCGCCAAGGACAACGGGTCGTACGACACGTCCACGTTCACGACGAATCCAAACGGCACCTTTAACGACCAGCGCACGCACCACCCGGACGCCAAGTATTGGATCCCAACGCTCGACGAGCGGATGAAGGCGGTCCATTATGACCCGAACCGATACGGGCCGGGGCAGGAAGGGTGGTGGCTCTACCCGCTGGGGTCGGACGATCAACCAGTCGGCGGGCTGCCCGGACAGGGGCAGGCCAACTCCGGCTTTGACCTCCCTGGGTTCGGGCACTGGAACATACCGCTCGGCTCATACCCCGAGTCGCTGACGCCGTGGGGGCTTCTAGATGCCTCCGGGGCTTCGTCCGAGTGGATCGAGTACACCTATTTCGAGAACGAACCGCGCGAGCGCGGACTCGCGGGGTCATGGGCGGGAGGATCAACCCTCTTCGACCATGCCAACGAACTTTCATCGCTGCGCCCGTGGTCAGTGAGCATTCGAACGGGTCTGCGGATCGCCTCGGCGGTCCCTGCGCCCTCCTCGGTCGTGTTGGTCGTGTTCGGTAGTGGCTGTCTCTTTCGGAGAAGGAGGTAGGTAATGAAGCGTCACGGTTCCATGAGTCTCGCTGCGGTCTTGCTGGGGATCACGGGCGTGGCCCGTGCGGCGGATGAGATCCAAGTGACGGTCACCAACTCGGGAACGCCCACCACGACGTTCCACAATGCGGGAGCCGACATTGGCATCACGGTGTCGTCGGCGACGACCCTGATCAACATCTTCGCGGTCGATGACGTCTCCGATATCGGAGTCGTCACGATCAACGGGAGCGGGAGTTCTGACCTGAAGGTCTTCTTCGGCTCAGGGGCCTTTCCGACCGGTGGAGGCTCGATGACGGCCAAGTCCGGCGACCTGGGCGGCCTGGCCGTGAGCAACTCGACGCAGCGTGCCGCGACGAGTCTCGCGGGCCACATCAAGGAGGATGTCGAGGGCTCGGTGATCGTCGGCAAACTGTACCGCTTCGACGTGGACGGGGCGATCAAGAACACCTTTGAGGCCGCGCTTCCAGGCGGTGTCGCGCTGTTCATCGTCAATGCGGCATCTACGACTTCGGGCGCGTCCATCCTTTGTACGGGCGGCGACATCGAGGAAGTGAACGTCACGGGCAACTGCGCGGGCGCTATTGCGGCGACAGCAGAGGGCGGTGACATCAACAACGTCGTCGTGGGCGGCAACCTGACGGCCACGGTCCGCGCCAGCGCGGGCGCGATCGGCGACATCCTCGTGGACGGCGCGCTCAACGTGCCCGCCTCGGGCGGGCTCTCCGGCATCCGCTCCATGGACGGCACGAACCGCATCATCGGCGCCACCATGACCTCCGCCACAGACATCGGACTGGTCGCGGGCGATGGCCCCGGCGTGCTGGGGCTGCTGTCGATCGGCAGCGGCGGAATCCCCGACGGCTGCGTGATCAACTGCAAGACGCTGACCTCGCCGGTGGGCGGCGGCCCCGCCGGCATCCTCATCACGGGAGACCTGGCGGGCGACATCCGGATTCACGACGGCGGAGACGTGGCGGAGATGATCTGGATCAGCGGCTCGCTGACGAGCACGGGCTCCATCGATTATGACGACACCGCGGGGCTGATGAACCAGGTCATCATCAACGGTGCCGACGGGGCTGGCACATGGTCCGGCAGCGTTATCGTCGGCTCGACGACGATCAATTCCGGCGCAAGCCAGCCGAACCAGGCGCCCTATTACAACGCCACTTCCTCCACCCTCGGCGGCGGTGCCGTCGGCCTCGCGCGCTTCCACCTCCACGACACCGATTGCGACCCGGTCAACGGCGGCACCATCTCCGGCGGCTTCAACGCGCCCGGCCAAGTCGAACTCAGGTTCTACGGCCCGATCCGCCAGACGCCCAGCACGACCTATCCGGTGCAGATCCGGTATTACGACGGCTCTTGGCACACCATCCCCGGCGACGACTTCTCTTACTCGATCTCCGGGCGCTCCCTCACCATCACCGCCCTGAGCAGCCTCGACTTCGATTCGGAGGTCACCTACGAGATCACCCCGACCAACCTCCAATGCGTCGGCGTCACCAACAATCCGTCCGTCGCTTCCTTCACCTACACGATCGTGGCGGAGTGATGGTGGATGTCCCGGTGCCGTTCGGGGCCGAGTTGACCCCGCTCGGAGGCTGGGTAAGATCGTGGCCTGCTCGGTTGGGCGCGACGGGCCTTGCCCCGCCGGGCTTGTGCCGCTGTAGCTCAGTGGTAGAGCACTCCCTTGGTAAGGGAGAGGTCATGGGTTCAAGTCCCATCAGCGGCTTGCGGATGGGACCGAGGCGGGTGGCGAGCGCCGCCCCTCGTTTCGACGGTATGGATCGCGTTTCTGGAGCATCGAGATGGCCAAGGGCGTATTTGAGCGGACCAAGCCCCACGTCAACGTCGGGACCATCGGTCACATCGACCACGGCAAGTCGACCCTGACCGCCGCCCTCTCCGCGCGCTCCGCGGCGCGCTTCGGCGGCATCATCAAGTCGTATGCCGAGATCACCAAGGGCGGCACCGTGCGTGACGCCAACAAGACCGTCACCATCGCTTCGTCGCACACCGAGTATGAGACGACCAAGCGGCACTATGCCCACGTCGATTGCCCGGGCCACGCCGACTTCGTCAAGAACATGATCACCGGCGCCGCCCAGATGGACGGCGCGATCCTCGTGGTCTCCGCCGCTGACGGCCCCATGCCGCAGACGCGCGAGCACGTCCTGCTGGCCCGCCAGGTCGGCGTGCCGCACATCGTCGTCTTCCTCAACAAGATCGACCTCGTTGACGATCCCGAACTTCTCGACCTCGTCGAACTTGAGGTCCGCGACCTGCTCAAGAAGTACAACTTCCCCGGCGACAAGACGCCGGTCATCCGCGGGCAGTCCAAGGCCGCCCTTGAGAACCCCAAGGACGACAAGATCTGCAAGCCCATCGACGACCTGTTTGAGGCCATCGACACCTTTATCCCCGAGCCGCCCCGTGAGACCGACAAGCCCTTCCTCATGAGCGTGGAAGACGTCTTCTCGATCAAGGGCCGCGGCACCGTCGCCACCGGGCGCATCGAGCGCGGGATCATCAAGGTCAACGACGCCTGCGAGATCGTCGGCATCCGCAAAGAGAACACCAAGACCGTCGTCACCGGCGTCGAGATGTTCCAGAAGACCCTCGACCAGGGCATGGCCGGCGATAACGTCGGCGTCCTCCTCCGCGGCGTCGAAAAAGAGGGCATCGAGCGCGGGCAAGTCATCTGCAAGCCCGGCTCCATCAAACCCCACACCAAGTTCAAGGGCGAGGTCTACGTCCTCACCAAGGAAGAGGGTGGCCGCCACACCCCGTTCTTCTCCGGCTACAAGCCCCAGTTCTACTTCCGCACCACCGACGTCACCGGCAGCACCAAACTCCTCGGCGGGGCCGAAATGTGCATGCCCGGCGACAACATCGAGATGGAAGTCGACCTCCAGGACAAGCCCGTCGCCATGGAGAAGGGCCTCCGTTTCGCCGTGCGTGAGGGCGGCCGTACCATCGGCTCCGGCGTCGTCACCGACATCATCGAGTAAGCGTTTCTTTCGGGCGTCCCGCGAACCGCGCGCGACGCGACATTCGGCCTCCTCGAACGCGAGCGGCCTACGATCGTCTGATCCGGCCCTTGGGCATCTCCCCAAGGGCCGCTTTTCACAGTAAAAACCCCATCCCGCCACGCGGGAACGGGCTGAAAGGGCTGGTGGATCATGGCCAAGAAGAAGGCGGCGGCACGCGAGTACCTCTGGCTCCAGTGCACCGAAACCAATGACCTCAACTACCGCACCGAGGTCAACACCAAGGGCGGCATGCCCGAGAAACTCAAGGAAGGCCTCATGAAGTTCTCCCCGCGGGTGCGCAAGCACACACTGCACAAGGTCAAGAAGAAGTGATCGAAAGGCTCAAAGCAGCAAATCTCCAAGCACCAAATGCTGCGGACGTGTTTGGCGTTTCGACTGCTCCGAGTTTGATCTTTGAGTCTTTGAACTTTGCTGATTTTCGCTACGCCGGTAGCTCAACTGGTAGAGCAGCGGATTCCAAATCCGCAGGTTGCGGGTTCAAGTCCCTCCCGGCGTGTTGATCGCTGATGCCGAGCACACCGCTCGGCCTGGAACCACCGACATGGCCTTCGCGTTGTACAAGCCGGGACAGGGATATTGGGTTCGCGTGCTTACCGCCGCGTTCGCGGGCGCGCTCATCATGGCCGCCTGCGCCTGGCTCTGGAGCCAACTCGAAACCGCCTCCACCCGCCTCATCCCGGTCAACTCCTACGAACTCGCGATCTCCCCCGCCGAAGGCCAGCCCGCCACCCCCGGCCAGACCATCTCGCTCATGGGTGCTTCGGCCGACGGCACGCCCGTCGAGATCGGCACCGCGGTCATCAAGGCCGACGCCCCCACCACCGGCGGTGGCGACCGACTCACCATTGCTCCGCCCACGTTCAGGGGCGACCGCACCATCGCCGACATCCGTTCCGTCGCCCCGCCCGCGGGCAGCACGCTCACCCGGACGGGCGTCGTCGTCGGCCAGACTCGAAACGCCGCGTTCGAGCCCCTCTACCTTCAGGCCGGTGGCGTCGGTGTCCTCATGGTCCTGGGCACCGTCCTCGTCTACTGGCTCGTCGGCATCAAGCCCTCGATCTCTGAGTTCCTCATCGCCACCGACGGCGAGATGAAGAAGGTCAACTGGTCCACTCGCAAGGATGTCATCGGGTCCACCTGGGTCGTCATCATCTGGTCCCTCCTCCTCGCAGCCGGCCTTTTCACCGTTGATCTCCTCTTTTCCGGCTTCTTCCGCCTCATCGGCGTCCTCCACGGCGGCTGATCCACCCTCTTCCTGGAGCCCTCATGCCCGACACCACCGACAAGCCCGCAGCCGAAAAGGCCGATCTCATCGCGCCCGACGAACTCCTCCGCCAGGACGGCATGAACTGGTTCGTCCTCCGCGTCGCCTCCAACAAGGAGAGTTCCGTCCGCGAGACCCTCCTCCGCAAGGTCCAGATCGAGAACATGATCCATCTCGTGGGCCGAATCCTCGTCCCCACCGAGAAGACCAAGACCATCAAAGGCGGCAAGCAGCGCATCACCGAGACCAAGTTGTACCCCGGCTACGTCTTCGTCGAGATGCGCCTCGAGCCCGACGGCCGGATCCCCCAGGACGTCTTCTTCCTCATCAAGGAGACCACGGGCGTGGGCGATTTCGTCGGCACCGCCGGCCGACCCACCCCGATGAAGGAGCACGAGATCGAGAAGATGCTCCGTGACTCCCGCAAGCCCGAGGAAGAACCCCTCGTCAAGATGGTCTTCCAGAAGGGCGAGCCCGTCACCATCAAGGAAGGCCCCTTCCAGGGCTACGAGGGCACCGTCGACGAACTGCTCCCCGACAAGGGCCTCGTCCGCGTGCTGGTCACGATCTTCGGCCGCCAGGCACCCATCGAGATCGAGGAGTGGCAGATCGGCAAGGCCGACGAGTCCTGACGAGCACGCACGGGCTTCTCATCCGGTCAAAATTCGACCGAATTCGCGTTGAATCTGCCTGCTGACCCGCTGCACAGATCGGCGTACGACACACGACGCCACATGGCCTGCCGCGATGACGCACCGTGCAAAGATTCAGGACGGGGTATTGACACGTCGGCCAAGTGTGGTAGGCTGGAGGCAGGGAGGGGGGCGTTCACGTCGGGCGATGGCGGTCGGCAGTGCCGGCAAGGAGGTCGCGATGATGCGTTCGCTCTCACTCACTCACT
>JBJXFQ010000048.1:0-8667 GCA_046155605.1 Phycisphaerales bacterium | reverse complement strand
AGCGGCCTTCGGTCGGGGGCATGTGGCAATCCTGGCATGAGCTGACCGCGGGAAGGATGCCCCCGAAGCGACCGCCGACATCGACCGGTCCCTGCGCGAAGAGGCTCTTGGACCACTCGCCATAGGTGCGTTCGATCGGGAACATTTTCGTCTTGTCGCCGTCGGGGTGCGGTGTGTCGAGCGGGCCGAGTTTGTACGTCCCGTCCGGCTGCTTTGTGAATGCCGGGTTGCTCACGTCGTGGCAGGTCGCGCACATCTGTGACGTCTCATGGAACGGCGAGTGCAGCCACTCGTGCGCGGGGAAGAACGGATCGAGCACGCGCGGCCCGCGGCGTCGATCCTGCGGGTCGACGATGTACGTTCCGCTGTGCGGATTCGGCGGGCGCGGATGGATGTTCCGCAGGATCTCCCGATCTTCCACCGGGTTCTCAGACCGCGTCACCGGATCGACCATGCGATGGCAGAAGTTGCACGACACGCCGTCGAAATCGGGATACTGCAGCGCGCTGCCGTTGGTCGGCGTGCTGCGCTCGGAAATCCAGCCCCCGGGCGTGTGGCAGCGCAAGCAAAGGTCGCCTGCGAACGCCGCGTCCTGATTCGCCACCGCAAGTGCGGCATAGAAGACCGGGTCGCGGGCCGCCTGACCCATCATGCTCGCCGCCCATGGGCGGAACGGTTCGGTCGCCGCGTTGAAGTTGCCGTGGCACCCCATGCACTTGTCAGCGGACGCGATGGCGTTGTGCAGCACGCCCGGCTGCGAGCCGGGCAGGAAGAAGTCGCGCAGCGTGGTCGGTATTGTCGCAGAGGCGATCGTCGCCACCACGAGGCCAACCAGCACGCAGCCGACCCAAACCCGCTCCCGACGACGACAACCCCGCCCGGTGGTGCTCATTGCGGACAATCCTATCACGAATCGTGGCTGTGAGAAAAGGTGCCAAGTCGAGTGTACCTCACGTTTCGCGGAAATGACACCTGCGGATTCAGCACTCGCATTCTTCAGCACCAGCACAATCTATTATCGGGCGTGGCGGGAGTTCGCTCGGCGCGCATCTCCGTCCCAAACATCTCTTTACACTCACCCGAACACGGGGAATGAATCAAAGGAACAGAGCATGAACAGGCGGGACTTCGTGACGCGGTCAATGGCGACGGCAATCGCGCTCTCGGCGGGCGGCAAACTGGCCCACGGTCGATCGTTCGCCGCACCGAAACGAGTTCTCGTGCTCGGGGGGACTGGATTCCTAGGACCGGCGGTCGTCGAAGCGGCGCGCGCGCGCGGCCACACCATCACCCTCTTCAATCGCGGCAAGACCGAGAAGCGTCGGCAGGAACTCGGCCGTCCCTCGGCGGTCCCCGATGGCACGACAGTGCTGTACGGCAATCGCGACCCGGAGAAGCACGCCGACGACGCCGACCCGAAGAGCCCCAAGGGGCTGGAGTCGCTCAAGGGCGGGACGTGGGACGCGGTGGTGGATACGTCTGGCTATGTGCCGCGAATCGTGAAGGCGTCGGCCGAGATGCTCGCGCCGCAGGCGGGGCAGTATGTCTTTATTTCGAGCGTGTCGGCGTTTGCGGATAACAGCACGCCCAACTCGGACGAGACGGCCCCGGTCGGCACGATGAAGGACGAAACAGTCGAGGAGATGGGGGCGCAGTTCGAGAACTACGGCCCGCTCAAGGCGCTCTGCGAGAAGGCGGCGGAGAAGGCCTTCAGCGGTCGATGCGCAAACATCCGCCCCGGCTACATCGTCGGCCCCGGCGACCCCACCGACCGCTTCACCTATTGGCCCGTGCGGGCCTCGCGGGCGACGGGCGAGCGGGTCGAGATGCTGGCACCGGGCACGCCGCGTGACCCGATCCAGATCATCGACGTGCGAGACCTTGGGGAGTGGATCGTGAGGGTGATCGAGGACGGGACGGCGGGGGTGTATAGCGCGGTCGGTCCGGACGAGCCCGCGGCGATGGGCGAGGTGCTCGAGGCGTGCGCGAAGGCGGCGGGGACGACGCCGAAACTGGTGTGGGCGGATTCGGCGACGCTCCAGAAGCACGCGGTGCAGTTCCCGATCTGGCTGCCGCCCGAGGGCGAGACGGCGGGGTTTCACAGATGGAGCAATCGCCGCGCGGTGGCCAAGGGGCTGAAGTTCCGCACGGTCGAGGACACCTGCAAGGCGACGCTGGACTGGTGGAAGACGCTGCCGGCGGATCGGCAGAAGACGACGCGGGCCGGGCCGAGCGAAGAGCTGGAGAAAGCAGTGATCGCGGCGATCAGGGGGAAGTAGCGGAAGCCGCGGCGCTGTCCGCGCCAACGCGCTTAGGTGCCCGAGCGGCGAGGCTTGCGTTCCGTGTGAACTCGTGCCACGTTCGCGAAGAGAAGCGAACTCGCTGCGCTCTGGGCGATGCCAATGGAACGGCCCTTCAATGCGCGTAGATCAACGACCGCGCCGTGCGGCGTGAATATTTCATCAAAGCGGTCAGGCCGGTCACCCCAATACGCCATCGCGCACGACATCGGAGCACCCTTCCCCTCGTCCTTTCCGTCTACGAGGAATCGGAGCCGGGTGTCATAGAGAAACGTCACTGCATCGGCGACACCGAAGATGTAGTCTTTCCAGTGCTTGGTGTTCGTCGCAACGGGGACAAGCGCAAGCACTTGTGCACCGTGCCGCTCGCGAGCGACGGCACAACGCCGTAGCCAATGCTTGATCGTCGTTCCTCGTTCACGATCCGCGCCGTAAGGCGGGTTCACATAGATGGTCGGGAAATCCCAGGACTCGTGAAGGCCGTCGTGTTCAGGCAGGGTGTACTCGACCTCTGCATTGACGACCGAGTAGCGGTTGGAGCACGGATCGAGCGCGATGCGGCCGCCCAAGACCTCGCGGACGGCGCGGACGTACTTCAATGGCGTACACCATGTCTGGCTGATCGAGATGATGCTGCGGCCTGCGGTCATGCGTGTCGAATCCTCTTCCAATCCTTGGCCGCGAGTTTGACCAAATCCGCCTGGAGTTGGTTCAGCGTGCCGCCGCGCGGCGCGATGACATTGAACCACGACTCGACTTCCCTTTCGTGCAACTCGAAGTACCGCTTCAGGGCTTGGTCGGCCTTGGCGTCGATCTTGACTTTGGTGAACGAGTTGCCCGTCTTCTCGGCCTTGTAGCTGGCGAGGAACGCATCCTTCGCGGGCTTGAGTTCCGCGACCGGGTTCCGCAGCAACTTCTCGATGAACTGGCTCAGGCCGTAGTCCGTCAAGAACAGGAGCCAGTCGTAAGAGTGGGCGAGAACTTTCAGTTCCTTGTTGTGGCTCTCCGCCGTGAACCAGTTGCCGTGGTTACTCACGACCCCGACGGTCAGGATGAAGTGCCGGAGCGCATCCGCGTCGTCGCCGTCGATGACCTGTCGAAGGAGCGTGTCGTAATCGCCGGTGCGGAGCTTTCCGCCGCCGATGTCGAGCACGCCCTGCACCTTACCGCTTTGGAGCCGGAACTTCTGGAGCGAAGAAACGGATCGGGCAACGTATGCGCCCTGTTTGGCCTTCTCGATCGTCTGCGGACCCTTGCGCATCCCTTCTTCAACACCGACGCGTTTGCACTCGAAGATTGCGAACGGTGCTTCGAGGAGGTCGGTGAGCGCGACCGAGCAACCGTCGGGCTTCGCTCCGTGGATGTGCGCCGTCGTGAAGCCGCCCGCGTGTTCGGCGATAACCGCCGAGTTTCGCATGACGTTTTTGCTAGAAAGTATCTCCTCATCACGGGCGTTTGTGCCGGTCGGCAGTTCACCCGCGAGTTTGAGGAGCTTCTTGGAGGTCAAGGGCAAATGCAGAGGTTTGATCGTCACACATCTCGCACCGACGATCGGATGCACGGAGAACTCGACGTTGTGCGTGATCTCCTGGTTGGCGAACTCGGGCGCGGGCCGCTCGATGGCCGTCGCATCCCGCAATCCCCAGGCGCAGAGCGTGTAGAAGGTCACGATCTCGATGAGCGTGCCCAAGGCGCGACCAGATGCCTTCTTCTTGTCGGCTGCGTAGCCAAACACCTCGGTGGCAAGGATGTTCTGGAGTTTGTCAACCGACGGATACGTCATGGGTCAGCACCTTGGACGTACGGTAGCAACATGTTGGCGGTGCTTCATCGTCGGCGAAGCGCCATTGGCGGCTTTGGGCGGTGGCGGGCGTTTACCATTCCCCGTGCTGATCCCGATCGAATCTCCCGGCGATCCGCGGCTGGCTGACTATGCCAACGTGCGTGATCGGCAGCTCGCGCGCCGCGGGGCAGCGGCCGGAGGCGAAGGGACACCGGCTGGAGGAGGGGACACGAGTGCGGCGCCGCCGCGTGCGAACAGCGGTCTGGGGGTGTATCTCGCCGAGGGCGAGCTGGTGGTGCGGACGCTGATCGCCGCGGGCCGAGGGGTGCGGTCGGTGCTCATCACGCCGACGCGGCTGGAGGCGATGCGCGACGCGATCGCGGGGCTCGATGCGGAGGTGCCGGTGTATGTGGCGGGGCCGGGGGTGATGGATGGCGTGGTCGGTTTTCACATCCATCGCGGGGTCTTGGCGGCGGGTGAACGCTGGCCCGAGCCGAGCGTTGGGGAACTGCTGGCCGATGCGACGCGGGTGCTGGTGCTCGAAGGGCTCTCGAACCATGACAATGTCGGCGGGCTGTTCCGCGTGGCCGCGGCGCTGGGGGGAGTGGCGGGGGAAGAAGTGGCGGAGTGGCGAAGTGGCAAAGTGGCGGAGAGCAAGACGAACATTAATGGTGGGGAGGCGGGTAGCTCTTGCAGTCGGAACCCTGTTCTGCGGACACGGACAGACTCGCTCTGCAACAAGCCCGATGCGTCGGCGAGGGCAAGTGCGAAGCGTGCGACGAACCCAGAGCAAGCGACTGCACCCTCGCTCACGCTTCAGGCTCGTCATGCACAGCACAGCGCCGCGGTGGTGATGTCGCCGGGGACGTGCGATCCGCTGTATCGCAAGGCGATCCGTGTCTCGATGGGGGCGGCTTTGCGGGTGCCGTTTGCGACGCTGAGCCCGTGGCCGGCGGGGCTGGTGGAGCTACGGCAGGCGGGGTTTCGGCTCGTCGCGCTGACTCCCGCTGCGGACGCGATGCCGATCGAGAGGCTGGACGCGGGCGTGGCGCGGTCGGCGGTGATGCTCGGGGCGGAGGGGCCTGGGCTGAGCGAGGAAGCGATGGCGATGGCGGATGTGCGCGTGCGGATACCGATGGATTCGAGCGTGGATTCGCTCAATGTGGTGACGGCGGGAGCGATCGCGCTGCATCGGCTGCGCGGGTGAACGTCATCGTGGTATTGGCAGCGACGGCGATGCACGCACAAAAAAAGCCCGGGACCGCCCGGGCTTACGTCAGTTTCAGGCGTGCTCGTACTTGGCGGGGCTAGTGCTTGTCAGAAGGAGCGTTCTTGGTGGAGCGGGTGTATGTGATCTCCATGCACTTGCACTCCTCCTTGCCGGGCTCGGTGGTGAACATCTCCAGAGTGTGCTTGTTGGCGTCGACGATCTTGATGATCTGGCGCTGCTTCATCTTGCCGCCCATGGGCGAGTCGATCTCGCCGGTGAGGGTGTAGGTCTTGGTGGCCTCGTTGTAGGCACCGGTCATGAACATGACGCCGGTGGACATGGAGTCCATCCAGGTGCCCTCGTACTTCTTGGTGACGTTGTTGAAGCCGAAGGAGCCGACGCCGTTGAAGGGCATGCCCATGAAGTCGCCGGAGTAGTCGTGCATGAGGAAGCGGCCGCCGAAAGCGAGTTTGTTGACCATCGTGGCCTTGGACTCGGTGGGCGTCGCGGTGGGGTTGGCTGGGTCATACATCTTGCTGACGGCATCCCAAGTGCCTTCCATCATCTTGAACTGGGCGTGCTCGGGGCCAGGAGTGCCGGCCTTCATCCAGGCCTCCATCATCGGGTCCATGGGGGGCATGGCGGCGTCGGGCTTGACGCTGCTGGGCTTGGTTGTCGGCTGTGTGGCCTTCGAGGGAGCGGGCTTGGAATCCTGAGCAAACGCGCCGCCCGCCATCATCGCCACAGCCAGCACCGCCATTGAACGCTTCATCATGTCTGGAACTCCCGGTTGGTGTTTCGCGTGCCTAGGCCAACGACTGGCCAACAAGCACCTAACATACTAGGCGCATCACGATCAAAGTCCAGCCTGCCGTTTGGATCGGTGGCATTCCCCCACCGGTCCCAAAACAGCAATCGATGACCTGATTGGCTTGCGTAAGCCGCGAGTTTGGTGTACCTTTTCTCAGGCCCGAAATGGCCCGAGTAGCGTTCCCCACCGCGCCACTGTGCGCGAAGGTTGTTGTTCACGCCAGAGGAGTTTGAGATGAAGCACCAGATCGTTGCACTGATGTCACTGGCGGGCCTTGCGGCCGCAGCCCAGGCCCAGACCGCTCCCATCGCCAGCCGAACCGTGCCGTGGAAGGCGGATTCGGGATTGGTGGCAGCGCCGAGCAAGGGTGCTGAGGCCCGAGTCGTCTATTCGACGACGGTCTTCGTGCCCAATGCGCCATGGCTTCGCGTGAAGTTTAAGGATGTGGCACTGGTGGGCCGGATCGAAGAGGGAAGCGCGTCGTTTCTGCGGATCACGTCGCTCCTCGATGGCGGGACGCAGTACCTGAATGCTGAGAGCGTGAAACAGTGGACCAACGCGACGGCGTATTTCAACGGTGACGCCGTGCTCGTTGAGTTGCTCGCCTATCCAGGCACAGGCACGAACCGGCTGGTGATCGGCAGCGCGGTGGCGGGCGAGGAAGTCGCCTACGGCCAGGGGCCCGACTCGATCTGCGGGACGACGGACGACCGCACGCTTCTCAACGATCTGCGTGCGGCGCGGCACGTGCCCGAGGGCTGCTCTTCGTGGCTGCACGACGACACGAACCGGATGTTCCTGACCGCGGGGCATTGCGGGGTCAGCGTGGGCGATACGCAACAGTTCAACGTGCCTCTCTCGTCGAGCGGTGGCGCGATCGTGAATCCGCCGCCGGAAGATCAATATCCCGTTGACGCGACCTCGATCCAGGTCCAGTCGGGCTCGGCGACGATCGGGAGCGACTTCGCGTATTTCGCCACGTTCGTGAACAGCAACACAGGTTTGACGCCCTTCCAGCGGTATGGGCAGTTCTATGTGAAATCGGCGGCCGCGCCGGCGGTGGCGGGCCAGACGATCCGGATCACGGGATACGGCACGACGTCGTCGCCGGTGTCGCCGACGTTCAATCAGACCGGCAAGACGCACACCGGACCCTACACCTTCCTGTCTGCAAACACAATCCGCTACGCCGTTGACACAACCGGCGGCAACTCCGGCTCCGCGGTCCACAATCTGGCCACCGACCAGGTCATCGGGATCCACACCAACGCGGGCTGCACATCGGCGGCGGGGACGGCGAACAACGGCGGGGCGATCCAGCAGCCGCAGTTGGTCACGGCCCTCGCCAACCCCCGCACGCTCTGCCTGACGGGCAAGGGCACTGTTACGCCCCCGTTGTATGCGATCGGCGATGCGGTCAATAACTTCGGCACGCTCAACACGACGACCGGCAACTTTGCCAAGGTCAAGGATGCGCCGCCGCGAATTGAAGGCCTGGCGTACAACTGGAACAGCGGCAGGTTCTTTGCCGTCAGCAACGACACCTTCGGCGTGGCACCCGGTGCCGCGGGCCGCAAACTCTGGACCATCGACCCCGCGACGGGCACGGCCACCTATGTCGCCAACATCTCCGGTGCCACCGGCGTGATCAATGGCCTGGGCTATGACCCCAATGCCAACGTGCTCTACGGCATCGTGCAGGCCACCGGGCAACTCGTCACCATCAACACCACCAGCGGCGTGGCGACGAACCTCGGGCCGGCCAACGGCGGCACCGTCGGCGGGCTCGAGTTCAATCCATACAACAGCACGCTCTACGGCGTCAACGACGCGGGATCGACCTCGCTCGTTCGCTTCAATCTCCCCGCCGGCACCATGGTCTCCATCGGCGCGCTCGGAGCGGGGATCGCCGACTGCAACGGCCTGGGCGTGGTCGCCAACGGCGACCTCTACACCATCAACGCCACGACTGAGCAGGCGCTGCGGATCAACCCCGCGACCGGCGTGGCCACGGTCGTCGGCGCGTCGGGCGGGATCTTCGGTGCGAGTTTCGGGCTCTCTGCGGTCATCTCGCCGCCCGCGGGTCCGTCGTGCTACGCCAACTGCGACGGCAGCACGAGCGCGCCGTTCCTCAACGTCAACGATTTCATCTGCTTCCAGAACCTCTTTGCCGCGGGGAACTCGTTGGCCAACTGCGACAACAGCACGACGCCGCCGGTGTTGAACGTGAACGACTTCACATGCTTCAACAACGCGTTCGCGGCGGGTTGCTCCTAGGACGGGCAAGAGCGGCTTCACGTTTCTGCTCGCAAGCGATATTAATGTGCTTGACACGGTTCATGCGGAACTGGTAGGCTGATCTGTATGATCCTGTTCAAGGAGTCAATGGTGACCATACCAAAGACGCGTCGCGGATTCAAAATTGCGGGATTCATTCTAGGTTCTGTCTGACGGATCGGTTCAGCAGGTTTCCAGCCATGATGACCCCCGGTTTCCAGGCCGCAAACAGTACCTGCCACCCGACCATTCGCCGTACGAATAATCCATCAGACAGAGCCTAGTC
>JBJXFQ010000044.1:0-26490 GCA_046155605.1 Phycisphaerales bacterium | reverse complement strand
TCAGCACCGGCACCGTCGTGCTCGCGTCGCAGTTGGCGTACGTCTCCGCCGCGGCATACTTGTTCACGAAGCACACAAAGTCGTTCACATTCAGCACCGGCTGGATTGTTGAGAGGTCGCAGTTGGCTAAGCACGCGCGGATAGCGAGGGCGAAAGTCCCGCCAAGATCAATGGAGGTGAATCGTCCGGTGGGGGCCTGCGTGACCCCGCAGCATCCGTCGCCCCAGACCGCGAGCGTGCCATCTCTGCGTATCCCCGCGCCCCACCCATCCCCGACGGCGATAGAGACAAATAGTCCAGGCGGCACGTTCAGTTGGCCGCTGCTGTTTCTGCCCCAGCCGACGACCGAGCCGTCCGCCCGCAATGCCAGACCATGTTTGTTGGTGGCGGCAATAGCGACAAATTGGCCGGCTGGGACGTTGAGAACGCCAGCAAACTCATCTCCCCAAGCCACCAGCGTGCCGTCGGTTCGCAGCCCGACCACGAAGTCCCGCCCGCCCTGGGCATCAAGGAACGTGCCGGTGGGGATCGGCAGCCACATCGCTCCCCAACCGGCCAAGGTGCCGTCGGTGCGAACCGCGATGGCCAGGCTCGTGCCGACCGACACGCGCACGAACGTTCCCGAAGGCGGGGTCGCCAGTCCGTAGATGTTCGAGCCCCAGGCGGCGAGCGTGCCGTCGGTCCGGATCGCCGCCGCCCCCCAGAAGCCCGCCGAGACCGCGACAAACTCGCCTGCGGGGACGTTGATTTGTCCAAAGTAGTTGTCGCCCCACCCGATCAGCGTACGGTCAGCGCGGATGCCGATGCCGAACTCCGTGCCGGCGGACGCGGCGAGGTACGAACCTGGTGGCACGTTCAGTTGGCCGTTGAATGTCGCTCCCCAGGCGACAACCGGACCAGGCTGGGCACCGGTTGGCGAGACCGCGACAATCCCCACCACTGATGCGCCGATTATCGCTCGGCAAACGAGACGACTCTGACGGTGCGACTTCATCGGTGTCCTGTCACGGCAGCCATGGGATGATGACCAACGTAAATCGGGCGGAATGGCTCTGATACAACCTAATCACAGGAATGCTATCGAGGGCCGACGGGACCGGAACGTAGTACGTAGTCAACGGGCAGCAATTGTCCGGCGGGCACAACGGCTCGTGTGCTGGTCCCCATGTTTCCACGCGCCCGTTCGGGAGCTTGCCGACCCCGTGGCCGTACCCTCCCGCAACTTGAGTGAACATCGAGCCTGACACAAGTGTCTGCGAGCATGTGATCGCGCCGCCCCATGCCCACACTAGTCCGGCGCTATCGATGGCATAGGCCGAGCAATGACCCGCCGCGATCGACACGATCTGGTTGTCCACCGCAACTCCAGTAGGAATGACAGTTGGAGGCAAGCGCAGAGGAGTAGCGCCAAGATTACGGCACTCCGGATGTGTTGAACCGCCCCAGACGGCGATGGTCCCGTCGGCGCGGCGCGCCATGGCGAAATGTCCGCCGGCGGCGATTTCAACAAACTGCCCCGACGGCACATCGGCGACGACGTCGGCCGAGCCCCACGCGACGACTTGATTCATCATTTCCGCGTCCCCTCGAATCGCCAACCCGAAGGTCTCCCCAGCGGCGATCACTGTCGCCACGAGCCCGGCGGGCGGCTGCATAGTCGTCGTGGCATGGTTCCCCCAGGCATCGACCGCGCCATTGGCACGAAGCGCGAAAGAACAATCCCACCCAACAGCGATCTGCGTATATGGGCCATTCGTTGGGACTGTTGTGCGCCCGTCAGCGGTATTGCCCCACCCAGCGAGGGTGCCATCCACGTTCAGTGCAATTGCAAAGCCATCCCCAGCCCCGACTTGAGTCCACTTGGCACCCTCCGGAATCGTCGTGAGCACATCCGACTGATTGCTGCCCCAGCCGTAGATATAGCCCGACTGCGCCCGTGCTCGTTCACAGAGCCCCAGAGTGGTCGCGAGCGCAACCATCAGCGAGAGTGCGAGATCTTCATCGTCCGTTCCTTTCGTGCCGCCTGCGGATTCCAAGTCGGCTCAGCCACGGATCGCCACGAGCAGCCGCCCGCGCTTCCTGGAGGGGGGCGACGGCGCTCGACTTCTTCAGTCTACCACAGGTTGAACGAGTTGCAAGAGGAAAATGGCGATAGTCCGAAAAAAATCCCCTGCCTCTTCGCCAAACTTGCGAAGCGGCGACGAGGCGGGCAGCCAAGGTTCAGGAGCCAGACTCGCGCTTCATCCCACCGCCACCGCGCAGTGCACCCCGCCGTTGCGTCGCTGTGACTCGGCACACAGGATCTGCACGACCCGCGCGCCCGGGCCGAGTTCTCTTTCATAGATCGCCGCGGCCGCCCGATCGAGCGGCGAATAAAACCCTCCCGCCGCGGGCATCAGCAGCAGCCCCGGCAGATGCACGCAGTTGACGTAGTTGATACCCCGATCCGTCTCGGCGAGGCTCGGCACGCCGACGACCCTGGCGACGCCCGCGCCACCGCTGCCGCGCCCGCGTTTCAGGAGTTGCACGAGCGATCGGCGGTCGGTGTTGGCGCGTCGGAGGGCTCGCAAGTACGCCGCGCCGTGGTCGTCGGGGCGCGTGGCGTTGGTCGTGCCCAGCGACGCGGCGACGATGTCCAGAGCGATCAGGAACGTCTCGAAGTTCGCCGGCGCAAAGTCCGCCTCGCCGTCGCGGAAGGTGGCCGCGAACGACTCGGGAAAGTGCCCCGGCACGATCGTGACGCGACTGAGCACGGCACCGATCCGCTCGAGCGCCGGACCCATTCGGCCCGACTTCATCTCGTCACGGGCCGCGGCGGCATCACGAGCGCTCATCGAGCCGTTGGCGACAAGCCCGTCGAGCCCACGATCAAGAATGAGCCGCGCCCCGGCCAGCGTGTCATTCACGAACGCGACGAGTTTGCCGCTTTCAACGGCACGAATCGAGACCTCAAAATCGGTGTGGAATCCGATGGCAGGGACCATCACGGCGTCATCCGCGCCAAACTCAAGTCGCAGTGCTTCGAGCGCCTCGGTCGCCGTAAGCCCCAGCGCGACATTTCGATAGACCTCCGCCTCGCCGATGAGCGCCACGATGCGCCCTTCCGGATCGCGGTGGGCGAGCACGTTGCCTCCTTGGAATATGAGTGGCGAACGGAGTACTCGCACGCCCGCCATCTCCAAGCCCGAAGCGAGGAGTGACTCGCCGGGCACGAAGATGGAACCCTCTTCGCCCCTGCTGGCAAAGCGGGGGACGAGCAGTGCGGGCTGGCCTTGCCCGGCATCGCCGATTGCCCCCGCGCGGGCATTATCTTGCGCCCACTGGGCGACGGGCAGTGACTCGACCACGACTTTCGTCGCGCCGCGGCGTGCGACGACCAAATCCTCTAGCGACTGGGCAAAGTCAGCGGCGTGTCGATCCTCGACGCTCACGATCGCCGGAAGTTCCGGAAGCACGGCGAGCACCTGGCGCACGACGTCGAGGCCGCCACCCGCGCCTTCGGCGAACCAGGGTTTGCCGCTGGTGGCCTGAAGGCGAACGGCGCGCGCATGTTCCTGGCCCGAATCGAGCGAGATACGAAACCTCGACTGCGTCGGGCGATAGCCAGTGCCCGTCAGCCTCAACTCGTCCGCAACCCTGGCAGCCGTCGCGTCGCCTGGCGAGGCGGCCAGTTGGGCCGCGAGCGTGCGCACGAAAGCGTCCTCGCCGGGGGCTTGTGGGTCGGGCGCGTGATGATGGAAGCGGAGGAGGAGGTCGATCGGGAGGCCGAGGCGACGGAGGAGGGCCGCGGGTTGATCGAGTTTTGCAATATGGTTCGGCCCAAGGCGGACAATCGCACCGATGGTTGTGGTCGCGAGCCCGTCGTAAGCGAGGCGCGTGGCGACAAGCCCGGCCGCGTCTGCTTCCGTGCCGGGTGAGGGCGGCGGCATGGCCGGATCGAACGCCGCAAACGAACGCCGCTCCGGCCGGCCTTCGATGAGCGAGAGCCGGCGCGAAAGTTCGTCGCCCCGGACTCGGGCGTCGATCATGGAGAGTGAGAACGCCGGCAAGGGCGAGTCCGGCGCGGGGCTGGCCTGCGGGATTGGCGCATACGTCCTCGCGGGGTCGGAGGCGACGACGATCCGGTGCCGCTGCTGAAAGGTCGCGCGGATGATGCGATCGACGACGCGATCGACGAATGTTCTTGGCAGCGCGAGGTCGGCGACGGCGTGGGTGCCGATGGGTTGGCGAAGGAGATTCCCGCACACTTCATCTTCAATGGATGGCCGCGACATGCGGAAGGACGATAGCGGAGGCGTGCGGGCGGGTGTCCGAACGGGCACCGATCCGAGTAGCAAGGTCGAAGTTGCGATATTCCCCAACATTCACCGAAATAGTGGACGACCGCCAAGAGGCCGCAAGAATCTGCCTCCAAGTACCACGAGGCCCCGACAAATGATCGAACTCAAGCAACTCGTCAAGCGTTTCGGCCCGTTCACGGCGGTGGACGATGTGTCGTTCACCGTCAAACGCGGCGAGGTGGTTGGCTTTCTCGGCCCCAACGGCGCGGGCAAATCCACGACCATGAAGATGGTCGCGGGCTTCCTGACGCCGACGTCGGGGAGCGCGAGCGTCGCGGGCCACGACATCGGCGCCGATCCGCTAGCCGTCAAACGGGTGCTGGGATATCTGCCCGAGGGCGCGCCGGCGTACCCCGACATGACGCCGGAGGCTTTTTTGCGATTTGTCGCGCAGATTCGTGGATTCAAGGGAGCGGCCGCGCGAGACCGGATCGCGCAGGTCGTCGGGCTTGTTCACCTCGAAGGCGTGATGCGGCAGCCCATCGAGACGCTCTCCAAGGGCTTCAAGCGGCGTGTGGGCCTCGCGCAGGCGATCCTGCACGATCCCGAGGCGCTCATCATGGACGAGCCGACGGACGGACTGGACCCCAACCAGAAGCACGAGGTGCGGACGCTGATCCGCTCGATGGCGTCGACCAAGGCCGTGATCCTCTCGACCCACATCCTCGAAGAGGTGGAGGCGGTCTGCACGCGTGTGGTCCTCATCAATCGCGGGCGGGTCGTGTTTGACGGCACGCCGCGCGAGTTCCAGCAGAAGTCTCGGCACAGCGGCGCGGTGCGTGTGCTCGTGCGGGCACCCGGCGAGCAGCGCGAGGCCATCGCCCGCGAGTTACGTGGCCTGCAAAGCGCGGCGGGGGTCGAGGACAATGGCGGCGGCGACGGACGGGTCGAGTGCGTGGTCTTTGCCAAGAACCGCGACGCGCTGCTCGGGGACGTGAGCCGTGCCGTCAGAAACAAGGGCTGGGAGGTCGAGAGCATCGCGGTCGAGCCGGGCCGGCTCGATGAAGTCTTCCGCACGATGACGATGCCGACAGGAGGATCACGATGAGCCAGGTGATGGCAACTCCGGTGGGGTTCATGGGCGCGCTGTGGGCGATCGCCAAGCGCGAGTTGGCAGGTTATTTCGTGACGCCCGTGGCCTATGTCTTCACGATCATCTTCCTGCTCGTCACGGGCGTGTTCACGTTCTCGAGCGGGCTGGGCGGCTTTTTCGAGCGTGGGCAGGCCGACCTCTCGGCGTTTTTCTTCTTCCATCCGTGGCTCTATCTGTTCCTGATTCCCGCGATCTCGATGCGATTGTGGGCCGAGGAGCGCAAGCAGGGGACGCTGGAGTTGCTGCTGACGCTTCCGGTTCCATTGGGTGCGGCGGTGATCGGCAAGTTCCTCGCCGCGTGGCTCTTCGCGGGGATCGCGCTGGCGCTCACCTTCCCGATGTGGATCACCGTCGCGTATCTGGGCAACCCGGACCACGGCGTGATCCTGGCGGCCTACCTTGGCTCATTCCTGATGGCGGGCGGGTTCCTGGCGATCGGCTCGGCGGTCTCGGCGCTGACCAAAAATCAGGTCATCGCGTTTGTCATCTCGGTCGTCGTGTGCTTCGCGTTCCTGCTCTCGGGCTATGGCCCCGTGCTGGATTTCGTGCGCGGGTGGGCACCTCAGGCGGTCATCGACGCCGTCGCGTCGTTCAGTTTCCTGACGCGGTTTGACGCGATCAGCAAGGGCGTTGTGGACCTGCGCGACCTGATCTTCTTCTTCTCGCTCATCGCCACGTTCCTTTTCGCCACCATCGTCATCGTCGACGCCAAGAAGGCCTGAACCGGTGAAACAAGTACCATGAAACGAATCCTCCTCTCGACCGTCGGGCTGGTCGCCGTGCTGGCCCTGTTTCTCGCCGTGAATATCCTGGCCGTCGGGGTGCGTGGCGTTCGGGCCGACCTCACGGAGAAGAGCCTTTACACGCTCGCTCAGGGCTCGAAGAACATCGCGCGGCAACTTGACGAGCCGATCACGCTGACGCTCTATTACTCCGAGAAGCAGGCCAACGACCTGCCCGCACAGTACAAGAGTTACGGCGCGCGGGTCCGCGAGGTGCTCCGCGAGTTCACCCTCGCCTCGAAGGGCAAGATCAAACTGGTGACGATCAACCCCGAGGCCTTCAGCGACGAGGAGGACAAGGCCGTCGCCGCGGGGCTCGTCGGCGTGCCCACCGGCCGCGCGTCCGAGCGATTCTACTTCGGCCTCGTTGCCGTTAACTCGACCGACCAGCAGCAGGTCATCGCGTTCTTCGACCCCTCCAAGGAGGAGTTCCTCGAGTACGACCTCACGCGGATGATCTATCTCCTCTCGAACCCGGCGAAAAAGGCGATCGGCCTCATGTCGTCGCTCCCCATCGAGGGCGTTCAGGACAGCCCCTTCGCCCGCGGCGGGCAGACGCCCCCGTGGCAGATTGTCACGCAGATGAAGGAACTCTTCGACGTCAGGAAGATCGCGCCCGATGCCACTGAGATTCCCGCCGACCTCCGCGTGCTCATGGTGGTACACCCGAAGAACTTCAACGACAAGACGCTCTATGCCATCGACCAGTTTGTGCTGCGTGGCGGACGGCTGATGGTCTTCGTCGATCCGTGGTGCGATGCCGACCTCCCGCCGGGCGTCAATCCGATGCAGGCGATGGGCATGCCGCGGAACTCGGACCTCAAGAAACTGTTTGATGCGTGGGGCATCGCGCTGACGCCCGAGCGAGTCGTCGGCGACCGCAAGAATGCGATCCGCGTTCAGATCGGCAACCAGAACCGCCCTGAGACCGTTGATTTCCTCGCATGGCTCGGGCTTGATAAGGACGAACTCGACCGCGACGACGCGGTGACGGGGCAGTTGCAGACCGTCAACGTCCCCACGGCGGGCATCCTGACGCGCCGTGCCGATGCGACGGCGACATGGACCCCGCTCATCCAGACCTCGACCGAGTCGATGGCGATCGATGTCAAGGAGATCCAACTCGTCCCGGACCCGAAGAAACTGCTTGCGGAGTTCAAATCGTCCGACCAGCGCCAGGTGGTCGCGGCGCGTCTCGCGGGCAAGGTGAAAACGGCTTTCCCCGAGGGCGACCCCGCGACGCCCGCGCCCGCCGAGGGCGAGGCCAAGCCGCCGAGTGCGCACGTCGCGGAGGCCACCGAGCCGATCAACGTCATTGTGGTGGCGGATTGCGACATGCTCGCGGATCGCTTCTGGGTGCAGGAAGAACGGCTCGGGCAGATCGTGCTGGGCTACCGCAAACTCGCGGACAACGGCGATTTCGTGATCCAGGCCCTTGACAATCTCTCGGGCTCGAGCGACCTCATCAGCGTCCGCGCCCGAGGGCGCTATTCGCGGCCCTTTGATCGCGTGCAGAAGATCCAGAAGGACGCCGAGGCCAAGTACGTCGCCAAGGAGCAGGAACTGCAGAAGAAACTCCGCGACGGCGAGGCCCGCATCGGCGAACTCATCCGCCAGAAGCCCGACGGCAGCAACATGCTGATGACGCCGGAGGTGCAGGCCGAACTCGCCAACGCGCGCAAGGACATGGTGGCGACGAGAAAGGAACTCCGCGACGTGCAGCACGAGATGCGAAAGTCCATCGAGAGCCTCGGCACGAGCGTGAAGTTTATCAACATCGGCCTGATGCCCGTGGTCATCGGTGCCGCGGCCATCGGGCTCTCGGTCTATCGCGTCAATCGTCGGCGCACGAGCCGCGCGGCACCCAAGAACCTCAGTTAGCACCTACGGGAAAGAGTCACGATCATGAACCAACGGACCATCATCGCCATCGCAGGGGTTGCCGTCGTGTGCGTGGGTGTAGCGGCGCTCGTCTCGCAGCAGAACCGTGTGCCGACGGCCGCGCGGGCGGAACAAGGCTCGCTCTTCGCCGATCTCGCCACGCCGGAGGGTGTCAATAGGGTTTCGACGGTTTCGATCAAACGGAGCGGCTCGGAGTTCACGCTCAAGAAGGGCCCGGCAGGGTGGGAACTCGCCGAGCGAGGCGGCTTTCCCGTCATGGTCGATAAGGTCAAGGAACTGACCGTCGGCCTTGGACAACTGCGCAGCGCTGAGGCCAAAACCAGCAAGCCCGACCTCTATTCAAAGATCGGCGTGCAGGACTTGACGGCCGCGAAGCCGCCCGAGGCCGGCGCGCCCGACGAGCCGCCAGCGACGCCGGACGCCACTGGCCCCGTGCTGCTCACGCTCAAGGACGATAAGGACGCAGTGGTCGCGTCCGTGATCGTCGGGAACACGAAGTGGGAGGGCAATCAGCAGGCGGTGTACCTCCGCAAGGCGGGCGAAGCGCAGTCGTGGCTGGCGCGGGGCAAGTTGGATGTCCCGACGATGGTTATCCAACTCGTGGAGACGAAGATCGTCGAGTTGCCCCGCGAAAGGGTGCGAGCGGCGACGGTGACGCACGCGGACGGAACATACGCGGTCGTTTTCCGCGAGACGCCGGAGTCCGAGGCCTTCGTGATCCGTGATATTCCAGCGGGCCGCACGCCGCGGACGCCGACATCGGCCGAGGCCATGGCGACGGCACTGGCGTCGGTGACGCTTGAGGACGTCAAGCCGCTCGCCGAAGTGAAGTTCTCGAACGAGAACGGCACGGCGGCGGGGCCGGTGGGCGAGTGGCGCACGTTTGACGGTTTGGTCGTCACGATCCAGATGGTCGAGGAGGGCGAGAAGACCTGGGCGCGCGTCGCGGCAAGTTTCGACGAGGCCTCAGCGGCAGCCGAGGTCAAGGGCGGGCTGAAGTCGGCGGACGATGTGAAGAAAGAGGTCGAGGCGATCAATGCCCGGGTCGCGCGATGGGCCTACCTGGTCCCGACGTGGAAGGCTCCTTCGCTCAAGACCAAACTTGAAGACCTGCTCAACTCGCTCACGCCACCGCCGCCCCCGGCCTCGATGCAGGGCGAGGGTTCGACGATCATCCCGATGCAACCGCCCGCACCAACCGGCGCCACCGCGCCGACCGGACCCGCCGGCGGACCCGGATAGCGCTGATAGCGGATCGAGAAGAAACCTTGCGACGCTCCTCGCGGCCCGTATCATCCGCCCATGCCCGGCGACAAGATCAATGTGGCGCTCATCGGCGGCGGCGGACGCGAGCATGCCCTCGCGCTGGCCCTCTCACGCTCGCCACGCCTGGGCACGCTCTTCGTCTCACATCCGGAGAACCCGGGCATCGCGGCGCTGGGCACGCCGATCACCTCGCCGGTGCGCGCCCGAGAGGCGTATCGGTTCGTGCAGTTCTGCGAGAAGAACCGGGTGGGGCTGGTGATCATCGGGCCGGAGGAGCCGCTGGCCGAGGGCCTCGCCGACAAACTCCGCACGCCGGAGCGGCTGGTGTTCGGGCCGAATGCGGACGGTTCCCGGCTCGAAGCCGACAAAGCCTGGGCGAAGCAACTGATGCGTGCCGCAGCCATCCCGACCGCGGAATCGCGCACGTTCAACGACGCCGAGGGTGCCGCGGCGTACGTCCGCTCGCGCACCGAGCCGCCCGTCATCAAGGCCTCGGGACTGGCCAAGGGTAAGGGCGTGATCGTCCCGGCAACACCCGCCGAGGCGCTCGAAGCGATCGATCGGATCATGGTCCGCCGCGAGTTTGGTGACGCCGGTCGCGTGGTCGTGATCGAGGAACGGCTGACCGGCCCGGAGGTCTCGGTCATGGCGCTCGTCGATGGCCGCTCGATCTATGTGCTCGAAACCTCGCAGGACCACAAGCGGCTTCTCGACGGCGACCGCGGCCCCAACACCGGCGGGATGGGCGCGATCTGTCCATCGCCTCGGGTTGATGATGCCCTGATGGCCCTCGTCGAGCGCGAGGTGCTCGTCCCCACGCTCGACGCCCTGCGCCGTGAAGGGATCGACTATCGCGGGGTGCTCTATGCGGGGCTGATGCTCACGCATGCCGGGCCGCGCGTGCTTGAGTTCAACTGTCGCTTCGGCGATCCGGAGTGCCAGGCGATCCTCGCGCGGCTTGATTCGGACCTCATCGACCTTGCCGAGGCGACGTGTCTGGGGACGCTTGATCGCTGCGAGATCGCGTGGAAGCCCGGCGCGTCATGCTGTGTCGTGATCGCGGCTCCGGGCTATCCCGACGATCCCAAACCGGGACTGCCGATCTCAGGCCTCGATCGTGCGGCCGGTGTCGAGGGCGTGACGGTTTATCAGGCCGGGACGGCGCGGGACCGCGAGGGCCGCATCGTCACCGCGGGCGGTCGCGTGCTCGGCGTCACGGGCGTCGGTGCCGATATCGAAGCGGCTCGCAGCAAGGCCTTTGAGGCGTGCTCGCGCATTCACTTCGACGGCATGCAGTACCGCCGCGATATCGGCGCGCCGGCGAAGCCGGCCCGTTCGCGCAGCGCGATCAACATGTGAGCCGAAATCAGCGAGCGAGCCACGCGTGCGCCGCCGCCGCGGCCGGCTCGGCATAGATGCGGGTCACTTCGCCGATGCGGATCGCGACGCGCCCCCCATCGACGATGCCGACCCTCACCTCAGCGATCGGCGTCTCCCCCACGGTCGCCATGGTGACGCACCTCGCCTGCGTCAGCGGCGGGCCGGTGCCGATCACGATCTGCGCCGCCTTCGCGCTCGCCAGCACGAGCAGCAATCCCTCGACCGCGCCGGCATCGTCCTTGGACACGGGCCTGCCGTCGAGCGTCCACCCGTCGAGCGTTCGCGCGACGAACCTGGTTGTGCCGGGGCCATCGCACGCGCGAATCTCGATCCGCCCGACATCCGCGGGAGGTGCTTCGATCGATCGCCGCGACATCACCACCGCCGCATCGGCCTTGAGTTCGGCCAAGGGCTCGGCCAGCACGGAAACCTGCCGCCCCTGAACCGGCTCCGCGCCTCGCTGCACTTCCGCGCGCGCCGAAATCGCACGGCCGCCTAGGTCCGTAGCGCTGCCGATCACGAGCCGTCGAATCCAGCGTCGCGGCTCGCCTCCCGCCTCGCTCCGCTCCGCCCACTCGACCTCGATAGTTGCCGCGTCTGTTTGGACCCGCTCTGCCGCGCCCTCGTCGAGAAAGTCCACCACCGTGACCGATGCCAACCGGCGCACGAGTCTGTCGATGGCCTCCGAGTCCGCGGGTGCCTGAATCGGCTTTCGGAGCGACCATCGCCCCTGCTGCCGGGCCATCTCGACCTCAGCACCGCCCGCCTCGAGCGAGATGCGCCAGACATCAGGCCCGAGCCCCGGAATCGCGGCCGGATCGCGCCACGCCTTCAGCCCGGTGGCCACGAGCAACCCATGCAGGTCCGCCGAGACCCAGCCGGCGCGTTCGCCATTCTCGGTCGATTTGCTCGCGTTCGAGCCCGCGGCAAGCACCAATCCTCCGACGGCCCGCGCTGCGACGCGCAAGGTTTGCGATGTGCCGTCAGTCAGCGTGATGTCAAGCCGCACACCGTCGCTGAAGTCTCCCTGTTCGCGTTCGGCCCGCTCGGGCGTGAGGTCCGCGAGGAATCGCAACCCGCCGCGCACGGTCTGCATCGCCGCGGGCCAGGGGCCGCCACCGCCCACGCGGACGTGCCACTCCTCGCCGACACGTTCAATAATCTGCTCCGTGCCGTCGGCAGCCCGCAGCCGCAGCGCGACCACCCGCGCAGGATCGAACGTGAGCAGAGGCCCGGCGTGAGTGTCGGCGGCCCTTGGCATTCGCAGCGCGACAAACGCCGCGCTCCCGAGGAGGAGCGTGATCGCTAGCATGACGACCACCGCGCGCGTGGACATGGGAGGAGTGTATCGAGCGCGCCGGGAGTCTCGCGTGCCGCCGCTGATCGGGATCACCTGCGACGTCGTTGACGATGGCAAAGGGCCGCGCGCCCGGAGTTCACTCACCTATGCCCAGGCCGTGGCCAGGGCCGGAGGCGAGCCCATCCTGCTTCCGCCGATCGCCTCGCTCGCCAAGCGACACGTCGAGCGTTGCGACGGCATCGTCCTCACCGGAGGCGACGATCCGCGCATGGAGCCCTTCGGCAAAGCGACCCACCCCGCCGCCACGGTCGTTCATCCGGTTCGTCAGGGCTACGAAGTCGCGCTGCTTGCCGCGCTCGAAGCGAGGCCTGACGTCCCCGTACTGGGCATTTGCCTGGGCCTGCAATGGATGGCCCTCGCAGCGGGGGGCGACCTCGACCAGCATCTGCCCGACTCGCTTCCGCACGCCGGAGTACACCGCGGCGCACACGCCGTCACGGGAGAACTCGGCTCCGGGACGATCAAATCGAACCACCATCAGGCCGTGAGCCATCCAGGGCGGCTCCGTGTTGTCGCCCGCGCCGACGATGGCACGATCGAAGGCCTCGCCGACCCTGCGCGCCCGTTTTATGTGGGCGTGCAGTGGCACCCCGAGGTCACCGATGACGACGCGTTGGGCCTTGGCCTCTTTCGCCGGCTCATCGCCGCGTGCGTGGCGAGAACCGGCCCCAGGGCCTGAGTAGCCAGCGCGCCCCGCGCTATTTGGCCGCGCCGACCGGCGCGCGGCGTAGTACCCTAGCGTCATGACCGACCAGCCCGTCATCCGCATCCCCGCCGAATCACCAGTTGTTGATGTCATGGGCGCGAGCCTTCGTCACGAGGTGCGTATCCACGAACACGGCTTCGTCGCGCTCATCGACTCGATGCCACGGCTTGTGCCCGAGGGCCAGACCGCGGACTATGCGATCGCGCAGGCGGCACGCGTGAGTTACGGCCTGGGCACGAAGAAGCGAAGCGAGGACCGCGGCTTGATCCGCTACCTGCTTCGCCATCGCCACACCACGCCCTTTGAGATGATCGAGTTCAAGTTCCACGTCTCGATGCCGATTTTCATCGCGCGGCAGTGGATCCGCCACCGCACCGCGAACGTCAACGAGTATTCCGGTCGCTACTCGATCATCCCTGACCAGTTCTACCGGCCGACGCTCGACGAGGTCCGCAAACAGAGCAAGGCGAACAAACAGGGCGGCGACGAGACGTTTGTGGTGAAAGCGACCGAGGGACGGAGCGACGAAGCAACGAACGAAGGGGGGAACCGGGGTTTGCAGACGGCCGCCGATTTCCTGCGATACCTTGAAGAGGCCGAGGCGCTCTATGCGCGCTACGCGAGGCTCACCGAGGCGGGCGTAAGCCGCGAACTCGCTCGCATCGGCCTGCCCGTGAGCGTCTACACGCAGTGGTACTGGAAGTGCGATCTGCACAACATCCTTCGGTTCCTTTCGCTCCGCATGGACCCGCACGCGCAGGCCGAGATCCGTGCGTATGCCCGCGCGATGCACGACCTCATCGCGCCGATCGTCCCCATCACGATGGAGGCCTTCCGCGACTACGAACTCGACGCGATCCGGCTCACTCGGCTCGAGGTCGATGCGCTGCGCGATCTCGCCGCGGGCGGCACGGGCACCCTCGCCACCGACAACTCGCGAGAAATGCAGGAATGGCGCGACAAGGCCGTGCGGCTGGGAGTCAAACCCGAGTGAGCGTGTCTGCGCCGCAGTCGTCGGCATGTGTGCGACCGCACGGGCCATCGCTACTTGCGTCGGCTTCCGCCGCCCTGCTTCTGCCGCTTGAGCGTGAGCAGTTTGCCGTCCGACGTTTCGATGTCGATGGTACTGGCTCGCGCGTCGATCGACTTGAGCACGAGCCCGGGCCTGATCTTGTCGCCCGGCCGATAGACGTTTCCGTTGATCGTTGCCATCCCGCCTTCGGCGTTGCCGAAGACCGTGCGAAGCGTGAGCCCCTCGAGCGGGTCACCGGTCGGTAGTGGCGTCTCGGACTCGGCACGCTGCGGCCCATGATCCATCGGTGATGCCGCTGGGGCGCGCTCGAGCGATCTGACAAACGCGACGACCTCCGCTTGCTTCGTGCTCAGTTTCTGCACAAGCGCCGGCGTCGCAATCGGAGCGGCAACGGGCAAGGGACCGGCGTTAGCGGCGTGGGGCGCGGGTAGAAAGAGGAACCGCGTCAGGGCCACAACCGCCAACGGGCCGCAGAGCGCGAGAGCGTTCGCCATGCGAGTGCGCCGACTATGGTTCATGGCTTGGGCTCCTGAGCGGCATCGGGCGCGAGGATCGGTGAGGCATCAAACGCGAAATGCCGCAGAACCAGATCAACGCGCACGGCTCCCGGCTCGGGCTTGGGCGTGATGCGTGCCGACACGATCATCACATACCCCAGGTCGGTGCGCACCGCTCGAAGGAAAGGGACGAGATCGGCGTATGCGCCGGCGAGGGTCAACGAGTGATCGGTCGAGACGACGGGCCGCGCCGTGGGAGTCGTCGCTGGAGCGCGGTGAGTCTCTTGCCGCGCTGATGACACCTGTTCCACGCGCACGCCGTGGTACCCGGCAAGGGAGGTGATGGCGGCGAAGAGCGCACGCTCATCCTTGGCGAGGCGAGATTGCTCCTCGATCGCCTTGGCCTGCTCCCTGGCCTCGTTGGCTGCTCGCGTGAGTTCCGGCGACTGCGCCAGCACCACTTCGCCCTCGCGCACGAGCGTCGATAGGGCGACCAGTTCGGCGCGCGAGGCATGGAGCCGATTGGCCACGGGTTCCACGAGCACCATGTACCCGCCGAGGCAGATCGCCAGGCCGATCGCGCAAGGGGCAATGAGTTCGCGGCTCACGGCTTTGCCTCCGCGTGTGTGGGCAGCGCCAGCACCGTCAGGCTCATCTGGAATGACAGCGTCGCGCCGCCGGGCTGCTCGGTCCGTTGCGTCGCGCCGAGCCGACACGCTTCGACCAGCGGCGAGGCGCTCAGTCCGTCCAGGTACGCGGTGAGCGCATTGCCCGGGTCGGCACCGCCGCTGGCGTGCCCATCAAGCCGGCAGATCAACCGCTGCCCCTCGACGCTCAGCGTGACGCTGGCAAGTCTGATCGTCTCGGGCGTGGACTGCGCGAGCATCGCGAGCACGGCGTCCCAGGCCGCGGCATCGCCGATCGTGGATGCGATCTGTTGCCGGGCCGAGGCAAGTCCTCGGCCGATGGTCATCGCCGCGTCGCGTGCGTTGAGAGTCGGGGTCAGTTGCGTGTGGCGCGATCTGAGACGCTCGATCTCTCGCTCGACACCCGAGAGCGCTGCGTGTGTCATCACGCCGTCAGCGGCGACGAGCGTGCCCGCGGCGATGAAGCCCGCTGCCATCGCCTGCCGCACACGTCGGCCCTGAGTCATTCGTCGAGCCGCGCCGGGGAGCACAAAGGGCGGATCGGCCATGTCTGCGATCGATGCCAGCGAGTCTTCGATGTGCTCGATCCTGGCCTCCGCGAGTCCGCACTGCTCGGCGAACACCGATCCAAGTCGCGGCACGACGCCGCCTGCCCCCGAGCACGCCAGCACCGCTCGCGCGCGATCCTTCTCCTCGAATCCGAAGCGCACCGACTGTCGCACCTCGACGACGCACCGTTGCAAGACGGGCTGTAGCAGCGGCAACAACGCGGCGCCGCGCAGCGATGTGCCGGGGATTTCCTGATCGGGCCGCGGCACGCCGACCGATGCGATCACTCGGGTCGCCTCGTCGCGCGAGAGTGTGACCGGCGGCTCGGCATGAATCTCGCGGGCGATCGCGCCGACGAGCGAATCCACTCCGATGGGCAACTGGCGAGTCAGGCGCAGCGCGCCGTTCGCCGCGGCAACGATCACCGATCCATGCTCGCCGACACGCATGACCACGCAAGCACCGGCCTCCGCTCTTGAGAGCGCCTCTTCCGCCGCGAGCACGACCGCCGATGCCGCGATCGGCACGAGTCCCTCGACCGTGAGCCCCGCGCGGGTGGCCCAGGTATGCAGCGCGGATGCGACTTGTTCCTGCTCGGCCACGCCGAGAACATGCCGCTGGGGCGATGGGCTCGTCCCCACGTCGACCGCGAGACGGCGCAGCGACCAGGGGTTCTGATCGAGCGAGAACCCCGCTGCCTCGGCGAGCGCCAGACGCGCCGCATCATCTGCGGCACCAGGACCTGCCTTGGCCGCGCACGCGAAGACGCCGACGACGCTTGAGGGTGCGGCATAGACCACGATGGATAGCGCACCCGACGCGTCAAGATCCCCCACCATCTCGCACAGCGAGCCTTGCAGCCGGTCGAGCACCGCGGGCCAGGCATCGCTGTCGTTCGGCTCGTTGATCGGCTGTTCGCGACGATCGGAGATCGCACCGCCCCAGGCGATCGCCACGCGCAGACGGACCGGTGTCAACTCAACGATTACCCGCTTGCGGCTCACGCGGACCTCCGACTGCACAACTCGCCTAGCCCGATATCGACAGAATCCGGTCTGCGATTCGCGCCGATCGCCCGACGATCATGCCCGATAAGCGGCGTTGGACCTCTGGGAGCGAGATCGGTACGCCCGTGCTATCGCCTGGATGCACAGTGCGGCTTCAGCCGACCTTGACACCCGACATCGTGGACCTCACAAAGACGCGGGTGCGCACTGTGTGTGTTACGCCTTCGTTCGACACGGTCAGCGAGAGTTGGATCCGACGGATCGAGTAGCAATCGGCACCCGCTAGTGTCGCGCTCAATGCCGAGTTTGACTGGTCGTAGCACTGGATCGCCAAGCCCGTGACGTTGGGCAGCAGCGTACGGGCGGTTCCGCCATCCTCGGCCAGCAGCAAGTCCGTACCGGAGAGCGAGAGGGTCCAATCGGTGTCAAAGACGATCGATGTCGCCGTGACGGACGTGATGGCGGGTGCCGTCGTGCCGGCGGATGCACTGCGCGGCACGCTTCGCAGTAGCGTCGCGATGCGTTCGAACGCGGCAGAGGCCTCCGAATGCAGCCGCGAGGAAGCGGAGGCATCGCGATAGCCATTAATCCCGGTGTAGATGATGCTCGATGAGATCGTACCGATCGTGGCGATGATGACGATGGCGGCGACCGTCTCAACGAGCGTGAAGGCGCCGCGCAGCGGCAGGACTGGCCGTGTCGAGCAACTCATGGCGTGTAGTCCGTGAGCACCGTGGCGACGGCGAGGCTGCGTGCCGCGCCCTGGTCGGTCCACGTCACTGTTACCGTGCAGCGCTTGTACCCCGCGCCGGGAGTGCTGAGGTCGGCGGCGGTCTGCACGAATGCGACCGATCGGCCGAAGGCCGGGAAACCCGTGACGGTCCATTCGACCGCGTAGTTGCCCGATATCAGGTATGAGTAGCCCCGGGTCGCGCTGTGGCGATCCGCGATGACATCTTCGAGTTTCTCGACGGCCAGCCACCGTGCCGTCGATGCCATGACCGTCGACGCTCGCGCCCGATGCAGAGATCGAACAGCGAGAAGCATCGGCGGCACCGCAACCGACAGGATCACGATGGATGCCACCGCCTCGATGAGCGTGAACGCGCGTCGCATCGCACTCGCTATCGGCGTGTTTCAGGCTGAAATCGAGCGAACGCGGCGGCGAGGCTTCGGCGACTCACGGCGTCGTTGCAGTCACGAACCCGGACCCGGCTTCGACGCGCACCGACCATCCGCCGCTGAGGCCGATGACGCCCTGCGAGGAGAGCGCGACGGACGATGCGTTGTACGGCTTGCCGCGCCAGTCGAAGCCGACCTCAGCCGTCCCGTCGAGGTTGACACTCGTGATCGTCACGCCCGCGCGCTCGCCCGTGTTGAGGGTCTGCACGAAGTTCCGACCCGGCGTCGCTGGATCGGTCGTCACCGTCGCGCCGGCACGGCCGGGTGATGCGCAGTTCTCCTGCAAGATCGAGTACGAGTTCGACGCTGTGACAACGACAACCCAGCAGCCGGTTCCGGTTGAGATCGCGCGCTCGCGAGCGTATGCCACGTCTCGTGCAACGGTCTTTGCGACCATCGCCGAGCGTGCCGAAGTAGTCGGCGTGAGCGCCGGCGCGGCCACGGCGGCCATCACCCCGACAATCACCAGCACCGCGATCAACTCGACGAGCGAGAAGGCCCCGCGAGCGACTGCTACCACGTGTTCTCGCTCGAGCCGCTGCTGTTGGCCCAGAAGCGACCAGCCGAGGCGTCGTAGCGCCAGCCTCCGGTCTTCGAGCCAACGGTCTCGACTGGCGGGGTCGACGCCCACGTTCCAGCGACGATGACGGTGGCGACGGAGGCGTCGGCACCGCTGAGGTAGGGATTTGCCGGGAGCGGCTCCTGCATGACCGTTCCGGTCGTTTGCAACTCCACGAGCGTCGGATACGCCGCCGTACCGCTGACCGCCGAGTTCGCGTAGAAGTTTGCAATCCCCGAGCGAACGCCGCCGAGCACGCCCTTGGTTGCCGAGGCCTTGGCGTTCGATGAGTAGTCGAAGTACTTGGGGATGGCGACACCCGAGAGGATCGCGAGCACGACGATCACGGCGATCAACTCGATCAGCGTGAAGCCACGCGACCAGACGTTTCGATGTGCGACTGCGTTCATTCCCGAACCTCCACGAGAAAAGATGGACTTCAACACGCCCTGTCTCGATCTATCAGGCGTTTACCCGATCAACTTCACCATGTTCCACATCGGCGAGAAGATTGCCAGCGCGACCACCAGCACGACCGCCGCGATCAGCACGATCAGCACAGGCTCGATGATCGTCGCCATGCTCTTGGACAGCGTGGTCGTCTCGCGTTCGTAATGCCGCGCGATGATCCCGCACATCCGCGTCAACTCCGCTGCCTCCTCACCAGACGTGAGCAGCCGCTTCGCAATCGGTGGCAGGTAGGCGCACCCCTTGAGCACGCCCGCCAACTGACCTCCGGCCAGCACTTGCGCGATCATCCGGTCGGTGTCCGCGCGCAGCATCACGCGGCCCGATGCCGAGGCTGACATCGTCAGCGACTCGATCAGCCCGAGGCCAGACCCGAGGCAGAGGCCAAAGACGCGCGCAAACCGCGCCATCGCGAGGCCGATGAGGACGTCGCGCAGGAAAGGCACACGGTGCATCACTCGCTCGGCCCACAGGCGCACGCGAGGTTGACGGGACAGCCATTGCATCGCGAACGCGGCTCCGACCGCGCCGACCATGTAGCCGTACCAGTAGAGCAGCACGGATGATCCGAACGTAGCGAGCAACCGCGTGAAGAACGGGATCTCGACGCCGCGCTCCTCAAACATGCCGGCGAACTTGGGCACGACAAAGACGATCAGGAACGCGACGGCCAGCGCCAGGACCGAGACGACACAGAGCGGGTACATGAGCGCGCCGCGAATCTGCCGTCTTGTCTCCGACGCCCGCTCGAGCATCTCGGAAAGGTACTCGAGCACCTTGACGAGCGTGCCGGTCTTCTCCGCGGCGCGGATCGCCGCGACATAGAGCGGATCGAAGACAGCCGGCTGCTCGGCCATCGCATCGGCGATGCCGCCGCCGGACTCGATCCGAGAGGCCACGCCCAGGAGCGCATCGCGCAGCGGCCCGGGCTGCTCCTGCTCGGCGATGCCGCGGATGCCATCGCCGATTGGAATCCGTGCCGAAATGAGAACCGAGAGTTGATAGGTGATGTGCGCGACTTGCTGCTGAGGCACGCGCCGCCGGACCAGGTCGCCGCGTGTCGCCCGAAGCCTGACCGCCGTGAGCCCGGACGCCGCAAGCCGACGGACGGCATCGGCCTCGGTCGGCGCGCGAGCAACGCCTCGCGAGCGAACGCCCGATCTGTCGAAGGCTTCATATCGGAAGTTCACGGAAGTCATTCATTCCGCCTCATGCCGCCGCCCTCATCGGCTGGCTGATGTCGGCCTCGGTGCTCCCGGCCGCCACGCGGGCGACCTCTTCGAGCATCACCAATCCCAGCCGTGCCTTATCGAGCCCGTCGCGCCACAGGGGCCTCATCCCGCGTTCGATCGCGGCGGCCCGAAGCGCCGCCGTTGATACGCCGGCTTCGACCTGCGCCTGCACCTGCGGCGACATGCGCAGCAACTCGTAGACTCCGATGCGTCCGCGATTGCCAGTGCCCTGGCACTTGGGGCAGCCCGCCCCGCACCGATAGGTTCCCTGGTCGCCCGCCGGCCCGAATCGCCGAACCAGCGCGGGCTCCGGTTCATACGGGCGTGCGCAATCCACGCACACTCGGCGAATCAGCCGCTGCGCCAGCACGCCAAGGAGCGACGCATTGACTGCAAAGTCCGGGCAGCCAAAGTCACGGAGCCGGGCGATCGCCCCAGGCGCGTCGTTGGTGTGCAGGGTCGAGAGCACGATGTGGCCAGTCAGCGCCGCCTGCACCGCGATCCGTGCCGTCTCTTCGTCGCGGATCTCGCCGACGAGGAGCACGTCGGGGTCTTGGCGCAGGATCGAGCGCAGCGCCCCGGCGAACGTCATGCCGATCTCGGAGTGGACCTGAACCTGCCGCACCATCGGCATGCGCATCTCGACCGGGTCTTCGATCGTGACGACGTTTCGATCCGGCGTGTTCAGCCGCGTCAACAGTGAATACAGCGTCGTCGTCTTGCCCGAGCCCGTGGGGCCGGTCGCGAGGATCATCCCGTGCGGGTGCGAGATCATCTCTTCCATCGCCGCGGCGGTATCGGGCGCGAAGCCGAGCCCATCGAGCGACCCCAGCGCCGCGCTCCCGGCCAACAGCCTCAGCACAACGTTTTCACCGCACACCGTCGGGATGATGCTCGCGCGAACGTCAACCTCGCGGTTGCAGTGCTGGAATCGGAACTTCCCGTCCTGCGGCCGGCGCGTCTGTGTCAGGTCCAGCGTGGCCATCACTTTGATCCGCTGCACAAGCCCCGCGTGCGCCGCCAGCGGCGGTCCCTGGCGAGGCTGCAACGCGCCATCGATCCGGTAACGCAGGTGCAGTTGCTGCTCGTCGGGTCCGAGGTGGATGTCGGATGCGCCCTGATCGATGGCCTGGGAGATGATGCCGTTGACCGCCGCGACGAGCGGTCCCTCTGGGTCGGCCGATTCTGTCGTTGCTTGCACCGTGGCGGGCGGTTCGGCCACGCCGCCCGTGAGCGAATAGGCCCGCGCGACAAGTGCCGCCAGTGCTCGCGGCTCGCACTGCACGGTCTCGACCTCGGCCTTGAGCAAGTCACGGATGCGATCGACGCCGCGAAGGTCGAGCGGATCGGCCATTCCCACCGTCACGACACGGCCGAGATTGAACAGCGGGAACGCGCCGTGCTTGTCTGCCACCGAGCGAGGAAGCATCGAAGCGTTATTGAGATCGATATCGAAGTGTCCGAGGTCAATGTACGGCCGCTCGCAGACGCCCGCCCGCGCGATCGCCAAAGCCCGCGGCTCGATCAAGCCAAGAGCCACCAACGCGTCGTCGATGCTCGATCGCTGCTCCGCGGCGTGCCGGCCCGCGTGCTCCGCGTCTTGGCGCGAGAGCACGCCCTCTTCCACGAGCGCGGCGACGACAAAGTCCGCCTGGCTCAGCATGCCTTGTCCTCGCCTGTGTGAGTCGCATCGCGCGACAAGGCGGCCACCAGTTCAGCACGCGCGGCATCGTCGCATGACTCCGGAAACGCGGTCCCGATGTAGTAGGTGGGCTTGCGGTCCGTCATCGCGGCGCGGCGGACTTCGAGCCGAATCGGCGGTCCAGAGCACTCCAGGATCAGTAGAATCGCGCACCCGATCGGTACAAACACCGGCGACGCCAGCCCGATCCCGCCCATGCTGCAGTCCGTCGCACGGACGCCGACGAGGCCGCTCCCGTCGCCCATCGATCGGCCGAATCGCACCACGGACGCGTGGTCGGGCGCGATCGACAACCACGCGGGCGAATCGCACGCGCGCCGATCATGTCGACGTACCGACAGGTCTCCGATGGGTGTTGCCACGGCAACTCCTTCGCCGCGTTATCGGCGTAAGCATCAGCAGTCTGCAGCGGAGCCCGGCGTGGTCGGTCACGAGGCCTCGTTACCAGACCTCGACGGGAGTTATCGGTGCAAAACAAGGCCGCGCCGCGCTGTGGCGAAGACGCCCGCGCCGCGGCAAGGCAGCGCGGGCTCCGTCCTCCGCACTGTTGGCGACACCAGCGGATCGAAGCAGCAAGGATTGCGAGGTCGGGCGAGTTCCCTACGCCGACGGCGCGCGGGCAACGATACCGACACCGGCATGTGTGAACACATCGAAAGTTCGCTCGCGATCATGTATTCGGCGAGCCGAACACGACCGTTTCCATCACGCCGGGCGCACGCAGTTGCTGCGGTTTGATGTAGTTGAGCAGCACGCCGCGAACGATCGAACGCTCGCGCGGCCCGAGCCCAAGCCGATCGACGCGCGCGAAGAACGTCCGCAGTTGCTCGAGTGTCTGGGCGGCCTCGGTCTCTGCCGGATTCGTGCGGATGTACTCCGCGAACGCGGTGGGTTCGAAATCCTGCGCGACCTCGCCATAACGGTCGTACGACGCGCGGAAGATCTGCTGGATGTCTGTCGCCCGCGATGTCGTCATCGGCTGGCCGGTCTGCGGATCGACAGCCTGCTGCCCGGTGTCCGGATCGATCACGGGCTTCGAGTAAACCGCCTCGTACGCGCGGAGCACGTCCTCGACTACAGGCGTCGGGAGCCGATTCACCGTCACCTGATACTGCACGTCTCGGCCGCCGAATGCGGGATAGTCGTCGTAGAGCGCGCGGCCGGCGAGCATCGCCAGCAGCGCACGGGGATCGGTCAGGTCACGCGGATCGATGCCAAGTTGCTTGAGTTTCGCCTTCTGCCCAGAGTCGAGGCCCGCGGCCTCAGAGACCTCCCCGCCCTGCTCTTTGGGCACCGCGCCCGCGATGATCTCGGCGACGTTGGTCTGGCCCGGCCCCTGTGCCGTCAGATCGAGGAAGACATCGACGCCGTCGATCCGGGTCGGCATGTTGGTATTAGGGTCGATGCCGAACGACTGCCGGGAAATCGTCGTCGTCCCGGAGCCATACTTGCGGACGTCGAAGCCGCCGGCATTCGCCACGTCGGCATCCGAGTCTGAGAACGTGATTCCGCCGCCTCCGATGCCGCCGCCGATCGCCGCCGAGAGCAGCGTGATCTGTCCGCCCGCGACGACATCGGTCCCGAGGTCTTGCGTCGACGAGAGCAGCCCTGTCTGCGAGCGAGTGAGCAGATTGGACTGATCTCGCCGCAGGATAGTGATGCTGTTGGCATAGACCCCAAGATCGCCCAGGACCGAGACATCGCCCAGCGTCGCCGAGGCCATCGGGCTCGCCTGGGTTCCGAAGTTGAGATTGCCCAGCGCCACCACCTTCTCGTTCTGGCCCATCGTCACCGAGGCACCCTCGATGCGAGTTGTCAGGTTGCCCTGCGCGTCCGGCAGCGCGGCCGGAGAGATCCGCTGAATCAGGATCGTCGCGGTGCCCGGCACCGCCCGCGTCATGCCCGCGATCGAGTTGAGGCTGATGTCGCCGCCCGCTCCCGACGCCAGCAGGTCGCCGTTGATCGTCAGAAGGTACGTCGGCAGTTCGATGTTGAACTGTGAGTTGGTCGTTGACGCGAAGCCTGATGCAAGGTCGATGTCACCAGCCGACGCGAAGCCGGCGAAGCCCGAGGTGTTGATCGTTCCGAGGATGGTCAGGTTGCGGCTCGAATGGGCGGTGAAGTTGCCGCCGGCGTTGGTGATCGAGTCGCCCGCGAGCATGACATCACTGTTGATGTTGAGGTCGCCGTCGAGCGTCTCGAGGGCAAGGCTGTAATGCCCCGAGATGTCGTTGTCGATTGTCATGTCGCCGGTCTGATTCTGAAGGTTTACCGTCTGTCCGCTTGCGCTCGCCGAGTCGAGCGTCACCGCATCCGCCTCGCCGACGAATGCGTCCCCGGTGCCTGCGTTGATGACCAGATTCGTCGCCCGCGTTTGCACGCGGTTCGTCGCGTCGCCCATGCCCGTTCCTGCATTGAGAGTGACGAGGTTGCCGCCGACGCGAGTGCCGGCGATGCCGTCGTCGAGCAGGCGGCCGCCCGCGTTCAACGTCGTGTCGCCGCTGGCCGACATCTCGCCGAGGGTCAGGTCGTTGGCGTCACTGATCTGAATGCTTGAGGCGTTGGCGACCGAAACAGCCCCAACAAAATCGTTACTCGGGTTTGAGAGATTGACATCGAACACTGGGGAACTGGACCCGTTAATTGTGGTCGCGCCGTTCACGCTGATCGCGGCAGTCTGGTTGACCCCTCCCGTGGCCGTCACCGTGAGATCGCCCCCGACGCCTGACGCGCCGAGCGTCAGCGAACCGACGTGCGTCACGCGGGCGTTGCCGCCGGTTGTGATGAGCGAGAGACTCCGTCCGGGCTGCATCGTCGTCTGGTCGAGATCGATCTGCCCGCTTGGCTCGAGCGTCGCAAACGTAGCATCACCCTGTGCGACCACCAGCCCCGTATCGGTGATATTCCCCGTCGTCGCCGTCACGCGAAGATCGCCGCCAACCGTCACCGACCCAAGTTCGACGCCCGTCGCGTTCACGATCGTGGCACTACCCATCATCCCGACCGTCGAGAGCGAGATCGTGCCCGCGACCGCCAGTTGGTCAAGATTGATCAACGCGCCCGTCGCCTGCGTCGCGAACGACGCGGTACCTCCGACCGTCAGGACATCGCCATCGGTCAGAATGCCCGTCGTCGCGGTTGCGTTGAGGTTGCGGCCCACCGTGCCGAGCCCGAGCGTCAGATCACTCGCGTTCGTGATGAACGCATCTCGCGCGATGCTCAGGAACACTTGTCCAGCGATCGCGAGCGTGTCCAGATTGGCATCAGAAATCCCGCTTGCTGCGTTGAAGGCGGCGTTGCCCGCGACCGTCACCGTGCCGGAGTCCGTGATGCCGCCGTTGGTCGAGGTTGCGCTCAGGTCCATGCCGACGGTCGAGGCCTTGAGATCGAGTGCGCCGGCATTGACCACCGTCGCGTTACCGATCGTGTTGAGCCCGACCGCGCCAGTCGAGGCGAGTTGGTCGACATTGATCGCGCCGCCAGCGCCGATCGCGTTCAGCGTCGTCATCCCCGTGACCGCGATCGTTCCGGTGTCGGTGATTGTGCCCGTGGTCGCCGTCGCCGCCAGGTCGCCGCCGACGGTTGACGTGTTGAGTTGCATCGCCCCGGCCGTCGTGATCGTCGCGTCGTCGCTTGAGTTCAGCGAGAAGCCGCCAACGGACGCGATCTGATTGACATTTATGGTGCCGCCCGTGCCGCTGGCCGTCAGCGTCGTCGCGCCCGTGACTGCAACGGCACCCGAGTCGGTAATGCCGCCGGCGGTCGCCGTCGCTGCCAGATCGCCGCCGATGCTGGAGGCCTTGAGGTCGAGCGCCTGCTGGTTGGTCACCGTGGCGTTGCCGATGGTGTTGAGGCCGACCGAACCGGTTGCGTTGAGCCCGGTCATGTCGATCGCGCCACCCGCACCAGTTGCCGTGAGCATGGTCATCCCGCCGACGCTCGTGCTGCCATTTGAAACGACTCTGCCGCTCGAGGCGGTGAGCATGAGATCGCCGATGATTGACCCGCTGAAGCGCACTTCGGTGGTGTTGGTGATCGATGCGCTGCCCGAGGTGTTGCAGAGGATCGCGCCGCCAACCGCGATCTGGTCGGCGGTCACGCCGCCGCCCGCGCCATTGGCGAGCAGCGACATCGAGCCAGTCACCGTGCTTACGCCCATGTCGGTGACCGTTCCGTTCGTTGCCTCGACCACGAAGTCACGTCCCACGCTCGATGTGCCAAGGACAAGGGAGTTCGCGTTCACGATCGTGGCATCGCCGTTGGCACCCGACGTCGTCACGCTCACGAGCCCGGTGGGTGCGACCGCGAGTTGATTCAGCAGGATGTCCGCGTTGGCCTGCGCGGCAACAAATGTCGCGTTCCCGCCAACCGCCACCGTGCCCGAGTCCGTCAGCGCGCCCAGCGCCGCCGTCGCCGTCAGATTGCCGCCCACGCTCGACGCGCCCAGATCAAGCGGGCCATTATCGACCACCGTCGCATTGCCCGTCGCGCCCGAAGTGGTCACCGACACCGCACCGGCCACCACGAGCTGATTCACCACGATGTCGTCGTTCGCGTTGCTCGCCGTGAACGCCGCGTCGCCCCCGACTGTGATCGTCCCGGCGTCCGTCACGTTCCCGGTCGCAGCCGTGGCCCTGAGATTCCCGCCGACCATCGACTCGTCCAGATTCACCGCGGTCGCGTTCGTGATCGTCGCGTTGCCCCCCAGGCCCGCGGTAAAGAGCGCGATCGTGCCCGGCGACCGCACGTCGAGCAGGTTGAGATCGATGTCCTCGTTCGCCGCGA
>JBJXFQ010000036.1:0-12085 GCA_046155605.1 Phycisphaerales bacterium | reverse complement strand
AGGTCTTCCTCACCGGCTCGGCGGCGGAGATCATCGCGGTCGCCCAGATCGACCAGCACGACGGGAAGGGCAAGATCACCCGGGCCGTCAAGATCAGCGACGGCGAAGGCCCGATCACCAAGCGCCTGCGGCAGCGATTCCGCGAGATCGTGACGAGCGACAACGTGCCGGTGGAGTAGGCGGAGCGCGGGACGATTTTCTTCCGTTTGTGTCTCTAGTACCTTCCACTCAGTCGTTGGGATAGCGACCGCAAGTAGCGATTCCGAGGGTCTAGCGCACGTCGATTTGTGCTTGGAAAGCACTCGGAAAGAGACGCATACACCCCGTCAGCGAACGATTGGGTGGTGTGTGCAACGAGCCAACCTAAAACCTGTACTTCCATCTCAGCACGAGAGAACTGGCGCGTGAACTCGGTCGTGGTTAACCTTGCCAACGATTTCATGCGTGCCGTCGCCAGCTCCTGATTGGCAGCCTGCAATGCGTGCTCGTGGTCATGGATGAGTTTGGATATGTCGATCGCGATAATTCCTGGACGACCAGATGACACAATTTGGTCTCGCGCCCGACTAATTTGTTTTGCGACATTCTTGCGAGAGTAAAGCACTTTGCAGGCAATCCCAAGCGTCAATCCGTCGAGTTTCACCAGAATGTCGGGTTCTGCCGGCTCTGGACTCAGGCCGCTTTCTCGGAGTGCGGCAGCGATTCCAAGCTCGAACATATGATCTCGGGCCTGCTCTGGCTTGGCCGGCACTTCGGAGCCGCCAAGGGCGATCTGCAGTTTAGAACGCCACTGTGGTCCCATAGGCATGAGAAACTGCTTGATTTGTTCCAGGCGGTGTAGCATTGCCGCTCCGTGGCAGATAGACATAGCCTCTCCGGGCTTGTAAAGAACCCATTCTCCGCTCGAGCGTTGCGCGAGCATCGCAAAGAAACGTTGAAATCGACACAGCGGCGATGAAGTGCTAATTTCGCATCCGTACGTCACGCAGCAATTGGCGAGCTCTGAGGCCTTCACTGCAGCGGCGTCGAAGTTCCAGTCATGAGTTGATGCGGGCTTGTTCATCGAGGTGTACACCGACCAGTCCGTTGTCAGGCATCTATTCGATGTTCGTGACAGATTCGGAATCGTACTACGCGATTGTGCCAAGGCTCTCTCGAGTGACGTCGGAAACCACGCCTTGCCCGGAGTGCGGAGACATGCGGCAGATCGCGGCGAAGGCGTCTCAGGCTTGAACGAAGCGCACGAAAAAGCCCGGCCATTAGCGCCGGGCTTCGCACGATCAAACTCTGGCCCCGTCCCGCGATGATCCGAGCCGGGGCGAGCGATTTACTTGCGACGACGACGGGCGACGGACAGGCCCATCGCGCCCAGCAGCGCCGCGGCCGAGGCCGGCGTCGGGACAATGGCGAACCCGCGCGCGTGACCGGTGGTGAGGACGACGAGCCCGCTGCCGTCGAGGTTCATCTGCTGGATCGTCGGGCTGACGAGGTCGTCGCTGACGTCGAGGACGAGCTTGTTGGTGTACGGGTTGAAGATGATCGACTCGACGCCGTTGAGCCCGCTCTGCACGAGCGAGATGTTCGAGAAGACGCCGGTGTTGTCGAGCGTGACCTTGTAGACCGAGTCCTTGATGACGTCGGTGATGAAGAAGTCACGGGTGCCGGGGATGGCGGTGATGCCGCGGGCGTTGGCAAGGACGCCGAAGGGCGTGGTGCTGAGGTCCTTGAGGAGGGTCATGGTGCCGTTGCCGGTGCCGGGGTCGATCGTGAGGCGCCACATGGTGCTGGCCTCGCCGTCGGGCGTGCCGGGGTTGAACATGCCGCCGTTCTCGGCCATGACGATGTAGTCATTGGGGGTGTTGGGGTCCGGAACCATGTAGGTGCCGTTGCGGAAGGACGGGGGCGGCGCGCCGAAGCCGGGGCCAGTGAAGACGAAGTTCATGGAACTGCTGGTGACGGCGAGGATGCCGGGCTGCTCGGGCTGTGACATCGGCTGGATCGGGTTGTTGACCGCGAGGAAGCGGTTCCGCGGCGCGTCATAAACAAGCCCGTGCGGGTTCTGCAGCGGATCGCTGGAGTTGAAAATGCTCGGCGAGGGCGCGCTGAAGAGATTCGCCACGCGGATGATGCTCGACGCGCTGGGATTGCCGACGGGGAACGGCCCGTTGGCCACATACCACTGCCCGTCGCCGCCCTGCGTGATGCCCGCCAGGCGGGTCGTGGGGTCGGCAAAGGTGTGCAGCGTGCTGGGGACGCCGACCGTGGGGATGAGGCGGATCGACCGCGCCTGCTCGTCGGTGAACAGGATGTCACCGGGAGCCTGCGCCATCGCGGCCATCGATGCCATCGCCTGAACCGCCACAAGGGCCACAAACGCTTTCTGCTTCATGTGATACCTCTCCTAGGCCCGGCACGAGGCCGGTGCTCCACCTACATATGAGAACCCGCTCGCCGCGGATGTCCTCTGGAACGCATTGCCGAGACGGCCCCCGCTGGGCCTTCCTCCACCATCCCAGTTTACCACGGTTTTTCCGCCCATTCGACCCATTCACAATAATTCACTATGAGTTCGCGGCTCAGGCGCCAACTGATGTCGAGAATCACGAACACTTTCTATTGTGCATCAATGGCCATATAACTCCGAGCGGACCACTATTAGTATGACATCGCCCTCACGATCAATCGATGATCGGCTTTTGTGTGGCATTACGCGCCATCGCTTCCGGCGCGAGCGCCGACACTGGCGGCTGCCCGTCATCGCCGAGCATGTTCTCGGCCTGCCGCCTCAATGCCGCGCGCGGATCGCGCCAACGCTCGAGAGCGTCGAGACGACGTACGGCACGAACATCGTCAGCACCATTCGCGCCAGCCGTGAGCCGTCCACCTCACCGCGCAGGATCGCGTCGCCGTGGTTGATCGTGATGAGCACCGCGCCGACGACGACGGCATAGGTGAGCGCGCGATGGACCACCGTGCGACGAGTCGCCACAGAGTGCCAGGATGGTGGTACGGGATCGCTCGTGGCATCAATCCGCTGGAAGGTGTTGCGCCCGGCTCGGCGCGGAGCCAATATAGGCCGACGTACACTCCGCCGTGTCATCGCTGCTATGCGTCCCGATCCTGGTGGAGAGCGTCGAGACGGCGCTTCGTGACGCCCACGAAGCCCGGCGGGCCGGTGCGGACCTCGTCGAGTTTCGCGTTGACGACTTCTTCACGGGCGCGGCACCCGAGGACGATCACGCCGGCGCGGCGATCGACACGCCCGAGACGCGCGACGTGCTCCGCCTCGCCGCGCTCTCGCCGCTCCCGTGCATCATCACCTGCCGATCCGCGCGCGAGGGTGGCGGCTACGACGGCCCCGACGACGCCCGCGTCGCGCTCTATGAACGCCTCGGCACCGCGTTCGGGAAGTTCCCCGACGGCTCCGCCGAGCACCCGCCGCGATATCTCGACGCCGAACTCTCGACATGGGAACGCTCGGCTAATATCCGCCAAAAACTGCGGCTGGCCATCGACCATCCAGAGCAACTCCGCGACCTGCGAACGTCACTCGTCCTTTCAATGCACGACTTCGACGGACGACCCGTCGATCTCGCGCGCCGACTCGCCGCGATGCGCGCGATCGACGCGGCCCGCGTGCTCAAGATCGCCTATCGCTGCCGATCGATCCGCGACAACCTCGAGTTCTTCGACATCCTCGCGGAGCGCGATCGCCCGACGGTCGCGCTGGGGATGGGCGAGTTTGGGCTCATGTCGCGCGTGCTTGCGCCAAAGTTCGGCGGGTTTCTTACGTTTGCGAGCCTGCGGTCCGAGACCGTGACCGCGCCGGGCCAGCCGACAATCCGCGAACTGCTCGACCTCTACCGATTCCGTTCCATCACGCCGACGACAGAGGTCTACGGCGTCATCGGCTATCCGCTGGGGCATTCGCTCTCGCCGCGCGTCCATAACGCGGGGTTCGCCGCAATCGAACGCGACGCCGTCTACCTTCCGATGCCCGTGGTCGGGGGAGATGGAGCCGGCGGCGATCGTGGCGGCGCAGCGGCCGAGGCGACGCGCGCCATCAGCGACGGCGGTTATGAGAGCCTGAAGGCCACGCTCACGGAGTTGATCGAGCATCCGCGGCTCGCGTTCCGCGGCGCGAGCGTGACGATCCCGCACAAGGAGAACCTCGTGCGGCTGGCGCGCGAGTCCGGCTGGCGAATCGACGCCGACGCTGACGCGATTGGCGCGGCCAACACGATCCTCGTCGAGCGCGGCACCGGGGGGGCGGCGGCCGGCATCTCCGTGCATAACACCGACGCGCAGGCGATCGTCGCATCGCTGGAGGTTGCGATCGGGAGCCTCGCCGGCGCGCGCATCACGGTTCTCGGCGCGGGAGGCACGGCCCGTGCCGCGGCATTCGCGCTCGCGCGAGCCGGCTCAAGCGTGACCATCCACGCTCGTCGCCCCGAACGCGCAAAAGCACTCGCCGAATCCCTCTCGCGCGCGCTCGAATCGAATCTCGACTCACGATCGCCGACAATCCGAGCCTCGGAATCGGCCACTGTCGGCGACTACGACGCGCTCATCAACTGCACGCCCGTGGGCATGGAGGGCGGCCCAGCGCCCGACTCCACGCCGATTCCCGCGGCCTCGCTCCGCCCCGGCGCGGTGGTCCTCGACACGGTCTATCGCCCCGTCGAGACGCCGCTGATCCGCGCCGCGCGAGATCGCAACTCAAGACTCATCGACGGCTTGACGATGTTCGTGCTTCAGGCGGAGGCACAGTTCCGGCTGTTCACCGGCGTGCCCTCGCCTTCTCGCTTGTTCGAGCGAGTGGTGCGCGAATCGAGCGCGGGATGAGCCTCCCGCCTCGTGCGGGAGTCTGCCGTGGTCCACAAGATCGCCTCCGCCGGCCGGTATCCCTCGGCCTATCGCTGGTTCGTCGTCCTCGCCGTGCTCGACGCCACGCTGACGGCCATCGTCCTCGCGCTGGGTGGGCAGGAACTCAACATCGCGGCCCGCGCGGCGCTCGATGTCGGCGGCGTGCCCGCGATGGTCGCGCTCAAGGCCGTTGCCGTCGCCATCGTCCTCGCGATCTGCGAATACGTCGGGAATCGTCGCCCCGACCTTGGCCTGCGGCTCGTGCATTGGGCCGTTGCCGCCAACACCGTGCCCGTCACCATGGGCGCGATGTTTATCTCGATCTTCGCGGCCACCGCGATGCTCGGGCTGTAGCCGGCGAACTTCGATCAACTCGTCAATCCGCCGACGCGAGGCTCGGCGCGCCGGTCAGCGCGAGCATCCGATCGAGCGCCAAGAGCGCGTCGCGGCGGGCATCAGGATGCACCCGAATCGCGTTTACCACGCGGCCCTTGCCCCCGCTGGGCATTCCCGGCGCGCGCCCCGCGAGATGGTCGAGCACCCACAGCAAGTGCGGCTGATCGATGCGGAACATCGTCGTGCAGAGGCACTGGCAATCGCTCAGCACGCGAACGGTCACGCCTCGCATCGCCGCTTCGCGCGCCACCCGCCGCACCAGGTGGAACTCGGTGCCCAAGGCCCAGCGCGAGCCGGGCTCGGCCTCGCGCAACGTCTTGATGATGAACTCCGTCGAGCCGGCGAAGTCCGCGCGGTCAACTACTTCTTTCACGCATTCCGGATGCACCAAGATCCGCCACGGCGGCAGTTCAGGTGCTCCCGCCGATTCGGCACGCAACGCGTCGCAGTGCTCCGGGCGAAAGAGTTTGTGAACCGAGCAATGGCCCGCCCAGAGGATCACCCTCGCGTCGCGGAGTTGCTGCGGGGTTATCCCGCCCAGCGGCTCGCCTCGGGCCGTGAGTTTGGGGTCATAGACCGCGGCGTGTCGGCCCACGTCGATGCCCAGGCGCGCCGCCGTATTGCGCCCGAGGTGCTGGTCCGGCAAAAAGAGGATTCGAATGTCCTCGCCCTCGGCCCTAGGCACCGTCCCGCCCGCGAGCGCCCACTCCAGCACGCGCTGCGCGTTCGATGACGTGCAGCACGCGCCGCCATGCGCGCCGACAAAGGCCTTGATCGCCGCGGTCGAGTTCACATAGGTGATGGGGATGATGCGCGCGGGCCGGCCGCCACTTGCCGCCGGCTCGCGAAGCCCCGCGTGCAGCCGCTCCCACGCCAGCACTGTGTCGTCATACGCGGCCATGTCCGCCATCGAGCACCCCGCCGACAAGTCCGGCAGGATCACGTCGACGTGCTCGGGCGTGAGCATGTCGGCAGTCTCGGCCATGAAATGCACCCCGCAGAACACGACCCAATGCACGTCCCGCTCGGCGGCCACGCGCGCCGCGGCCTGCGAGAGTTTCAGCGAGTCGCCCGTCACGTCGGCGTGGCGGATCACCTCGTCCGTCTGGTAGTGATGCCCGAGGATCACCAGCCGCTCGCCCAGTTCCGACCGGCGCGCGGCGATGTCACGCGCCAGATCGTCCGGCGCGGCCTTGGTATAGCGATCCGCGAGCGAGGGCTGCCAGAGCATCAACAATGGTACGAATCGCACAAGCCGCGAGTTTGACCCTTCACGACAGCCACCGAGGAATGGCGTCCGAAGCCCGATCCGACCCTCGCTCACGCGGGCCAGGCGAACGCCGCCGACTGCGGCGAGTCCGCCGTGCCGTCGGCCTTGCGGAGTTGGAGCGCGATCTCGATCCGCGCCGGCTTGCCGCCCTCGACGTGGACGCGGTACTGCACCAGCCGCGGGTCCGATGGCGACGGGTCGATCCCGGCACCCCAGGTGAAGAAGGGCTTGACCTGCGCCCCCGCGGCCCGCGCCTGAAGTCGCATCGCCTCGGGCTCAAAGACCACGCCGGACATGTGCCGACCCTTGATCCGCACGCGCCACGCGCCCGTGTCGCGGTCGGTCTCCTTGTACGCGACGAACGCGTAGTCGTCGTTGAGGACGGCGTCATAGGCGTCGATGGCGGCGAGCGGAACGATCTCTTGCGAAGGCGTGCTGGCGGGGGCTTCGATCAGCGCTGCGGGCATGGTGTGGCTCCTTCTACCCATCATGCGCCGCTTTCGTCTCCGCCGGCTAATCCCGTTCAAGCCGCACTGCCACGCCGCCTTTGCCGAGCGGCACATCAAAGCCTTGGCCGCCCGCCTCGACGCGCCCCACAAGCCGAACCTCGCCGCCGCGTTCCACCACAAACAGCACCACGCGATCCCACGGCACGCGCCAGCCGCCCCTCCTGGCCTCGCCTTCCGCTCCGCTGACTTCGCGCGTTCCATACCGCGGTCCGATCTCGTCCGTCAGCAGAACCCCGCGCTCGTTCGCCCCGCGCACCGGCGCGCGCGGCGTCCAGTGCCGAAAGTACCCCGCCGCGATGTCCGCACGCCCATACGCCCGCTGCACATGCGGCGTGGTCGTCCACGGAAACTCCCACACCGCGCGGAAATGTCGATCGAGCACCGGCGAACCCGTCGAAAGCGCCGTGTTCTCGACTCGCAACGGGATGAAATAGGCATACGGCGGCGGATTGGGCACAAGCATCCTGATCGCCGCCATCTCGGCCTGATCCATCCGCCACCGATTCGCAAAGCCCTGTTGCGTGCCCACCAGCATCACCGCGAAGACACACGCCGTCGTCGCCACCGCCGCGCCCGCCACCATCCGCGCCCGCCGCCCGCGAACGACATCCAGCGCCGCGCCGATCACGATCGCCAGCCCGACGCACGGCCAATACCGCAGCCGTGGATCTGGCTCATAACTCGCCGTGAGCACGATCGGCACCCAGCCCGTCACAAACACCGCCACCCCGAGCACAACCAGCCGAAACAAACGGAATGAGTCGCGCGCCCGGCATCCCGCACCCGCCGTCGGGTCGCCAGCCGATGCCGCGATCGACTCAGGACTCATGGTCCAGGACGACGCGCCGGTACCCGTCCTCGCAAACCACCTCCACCATGCCGCGCCTGTTGCCGCGAGCATTCCCAGCGCCGCCCATCCATACGCACCGCTGCCCGTCACGGTCCGAAAGCCCTCGCCCAGCGCCCCTCGCCAGAAGTTCCGCAGCACCATCCGCCGCCATAGCACGTCCACGAAATACTCCACGCGCCGCTGCAGGTCCGCAATCGAAACCAGGCTCTCGGCAGACCCCCGCGCGCCCCGCGGCGCCCTGCCATCGAGCATCACCAGTAGCACATACGCCAGCACGACCAGCCCCAGCACCATCGTCGGCCACAGCGCCGATATCGCCGCCTGTACCCGCCCTCTGCTTCGTCCCTCTGTCCCTTCGTCCCTCCGTCCCTTTCCAACCACCCACCCCAGCACCGGCAGCACCATCACCCCCGCCGCCGGCTGCTCGTTGAGGCAGCACGCCGCAAAGACCATCGCCGCCGAGATCAACGTCGCGAGCACCACGCGCCGCGCCAGCACCATCAGCAGCATCACCCCGAGCATCAGAGACGCCGCCATGCTCGTCGGCAACGCCGCGACCCACATCATCGCCTCAAACGAACCCGGATAGACCATATAGACGGTGACCGCCGCCGCCGCCGACCGCGCCGAAACACCCATCACTCGCAGCAACCGCCACAGCAGCACGCACACCACCGCGTGAGAGCACAGCACGATCGCGTGCGCCAACCAGTCGTGCCGCCAGCACAGCGTTGTCACCGCCGGCACCACCCGAAAGAAAAGCGGCCGCAGGAAAAACCCGCGCTCCATCGCCAGCGCCGTGCGCGCGCCCGTCGCCGGATCAATCCGCGCGTGCCAGTAGTCGTCCGACCAGAAGCCGATCCGCCCCAGCAGGAAAAACCCGCCCACAAACAGCAACGCCGACGCAAACGCCAGCGTCGGCAGCGCATGCCGCCACCAATGTTGTTTCGTCGAGATTGGTCGGATCGAGTCTGGCATGGGCGAACGAGGGAACGGGAGCGCGACTGGTTCTATGGCCGCGGCGAGGGAGAATACCCCCATGCGGGTCTGTCTCGTCAGCCGCGAGGTCTCGCCCTTCTTCGGCGCGGGCATCGGCACCTATGTCGCGGCCATGCTGCGCGCCTGGGCCGGCGCGGGCCACGAGACGCACCTCGTCTGCCCCGCCTTCGCGGGGGTTGTGGAATGGGCCGCCACAATCGGCGCTCGCGCCCACACCGTCCCCGTCGATCCCATCGCCCACTCGTTCGCGTCCGAATCCCCGCGCCACCGCTTCATGTTCCTCGCCCACTCCGCGGCAGCACTCGAACACCTCGAACAGATTCGCCCTGACTACGCCGAGTTCCCCGATTACTGGGCCGAGGGCTTTGCCGCCATCGCCGCACGGCAGAGCGTGGGTGCGCTCGCCGGCACGGTGCTGGGCGTGCGCCTGCACACGCCGACGGTGATGTGCCGCGAGATCAACGGCGACGCGTGGCTGGATGATGAGATCGCGATGCTGGAGTTGGCGGAATCGCGCGCCATCGAGGGTGCCGACCTGTTGCTGTCGCCGACGCGAGCGCTGCTCGAGATCACGCAGAAGCGATCAACGCGGCCGCTCGACGGCGCAAGCGCCGTGGTGCCGTATCCATTCTTTGCGAAGTCGTGGCGCGAGCAGGCCGCTCCCACTGGCGAGACGCCTGAGCCATCGGTGCAACGCGGGGTGCCGCGGCCGATTGTTCTGTACTTCGGCCGCCTGGAAGCCCGCAAGGGCGTCGAGTTGCTTGTCGAGGCCGCACATCGCGTGCTCGAATCGGGCACCGACGCGACCTTTCGATTCATCGGTGCCGACACGCGCGGCGGCACATGGCCGGTCGTCGCCTCGCAAGAAGATGCGGTAGCCGGCTCGATGCTCCAACGGCTGCGCGCAATGATTGCACCGAAGTGGGCGACGAGGTTCGAGTTTCTGCCGGCGCGGCCGCGCGCTGAACTCGGCGCGGCCATCCGCGAAGCGGCCCGGAGCGGCGGGTTGTGCTGCTTCCCCTCTCGCTGGGAGAACTTCCCCAACACCTGCCTCGAAGCGATGGCGCTGGGAACGCCCGTGCTCGGGTCGAACGCGGGTGGCATGGCCGAGATTATCGACGACGGCAACAGTGGCTTCCTCTTCAAGACCGGCGACGCTACAGACCTGGCCCGGAAACTGATCGACGCCCTCGGCGATCGAGAACGCCTGCGCGCCATCGGCGACGCAGGCGTTCAACGAGTTACGGAGTTGTGCGATCCGACCCGCGTGGTTGCCGCGACGATGGCGGCGGTGGAGCAGGCGCGCGGCGGAACGCGCGCAACGCAACCGCCTCGCACCCCTTCCACGGTCGATGTGCTTCGCGTCGATGCGCTGCCGTGCGAAGGGACACTCGGCGCGCGGCTCCGCAACGCGATGCTCGCATCAAACGCCGCGTGGATTGTCCTCGCCGGCGGTGATCTCGAACCCGGCGCGTTGCAACACCTCACCCTCGCGGCGACTCGAAACCCAACCGCGGCCGCGATCCTGCCGTGGACCGAAGATCAGGGCATCGTCCGCACGCCCGTCGGGATCGACCGCGACCTGCTCGCGATCTTTCCGTGCTGTCTGGGGTCAGTGTGGTTGGTCCGGCGGGAGGCGGCGCTGCCGCTCATCGATGCGACAGTGGATGCCGGGGCTGAATGGGACTTGCTCGCGGCCATCGCCGAAGCAGGACTCGATGTCGGGGTCATGCCGCGAATCGTCGCGCGAGGCGCGGCATCCCGCGCTGCACCCACCGATATCGATGCCTTCGCCGCGGCGCTTGCCGTGCGGCGACCGCTCCTGCCGCGCGAACCGGGACGAGTCATCCGGCTCATGGCCTGGCAACGCTGGCGTCTCCGGCAGCGCGCCCTGGAAATCACGGGTTGGTTGAGATCAACGACGGCCGAACGCGACGCGGCACGGGCCGAAATCGAGCACCTGAAAGCGGCGAACCCGCGCGTGGAGAGTGCCTCATGAGGATCGCGCTCGTCTCGCGCGAACTCGCTCCCTTCACCGGCGGTGGCATCGGCTCCTACGCCTCGCTCATGGCCCGAGTCCTCGCCGGCGCGGGGCACGATGTGCATCTCATCACCGAGGCGCACGAGGGGCTCGCTGCGCGCGGCTCCTCGCTCCTGCCGCGAGTCTCGATCCACGTCGTCGATCCGCTCGGAGGCACCGCCGGGCTCGACGCCTATCCGACGTACCCCCAGCGATACTCGATGGCCGTCTTTTTCGCGCTCTCGGGACTGGCCGAGCGCCTCGGTGGCTTTGACCTCGTCGAGTTCCCGGATTACCACGGCGAGGGATATGCCACCATCCGCGCCAAACGCACGAGCGGTGCCGGCGCGCTCGAATCGGCGGTCCTCGCGGTGCGGCTTCACTCCCCGCGATGGCTCTGTCGCGAGGCCGATGATGACGCGCGCCTGAGCGCCGAGGACGCGATCATCGAGCACCTCGAGCGGGCCGCGGTGCGCGAGGCCGACCTTGTCATCGCGCCGGCGGGGCGAGTGCTCGAGCGAGTGACCGTCGACGACGGCTCATGGCAGGGGATCGCGCACACGGCGAAGTTGGCGATCGTGCCGATCCCGGTTGATGCCGCGCAACTGCTGAGGGACTTGGGTGGAGCACGCGATCCGCTCGGTTCGAGCGAGTCCGGCAGCGCGCGCCCGTCGCCGCCCGAGCCCGTGGTGCTCTTCTACGGCAAGTTTCAACACCTCAAGGGGCCGCAGGACTTGGTGCGGGCCGCGGGCATCCTGCTCGATCGCGGCGTGCGCGCACGATTCAGACTCATCGGCAATGACTCGCCCACCGGACCCTTCGGCCGATCGATGCTCGACACGCTGCGCGCGCGCGCGGCCCGCCACGGCGACCGCATCACCTTCGAGCCGGCGCTCCCCAGGCACCAACTCGGCACCGCGATCCACGCGGCGACGGCGAGCGGCGGCGTGTGCTGCTTCCCGTCACACTGGGAGGCGTTCCCCATGGTCTGCCTCGAAGCCATGGCGCTGGCCGCGCCGGTCGTCGCGACGAATGTCGGCGGGCTCGCCGAGATCGTCGAGCACGAGCGATCCGGGTTGCTTGTCGCCGCTGGCGACGCGGCTGCGCTGGCGGACGCGATCGCGCGCGCGCTGGCGGACGGGGCGCTCCGCGCGCGGCTGGCCGGGGCCGGGCCG
>JBJXFQ010000033.1:0-4511 GCA_046155605.1 Phycisphaerales bacterium | reverse complement strand
AGGCGGCGACGAGGCGCTCGCAGAAGCGATCGGCGATGGACTCGTGGATGATGAGGCGGCGGGTCGTCGTGCAGCGCTGGCCCGCGGTGCCGACGGAGCCGAAGACGACGGCCTTGAGCGCGAGATCGAGGTCGGCGGAGGGCGTGACGATCAGGCCGTTGTTGCCCCCGAGTTCGAGCAGCGAACGTCCGAAGCGATCCGCGACGACCTGCCCGACGCGGCGGCCCATGCGACAGGAGCCGGTGGCGGAGATGAGCGGCAGCCGGCGGTCGGCGACGAGCCGCTCGCCAACATCGGCGTCAGTGCCGATGACAAGGCGGAAGACGCCGGGGTGACCCATCCTCGTGGCGACGCGATCGGCGATGGCGTTGGTGGCGATGGCAGTGAGCGGGGCGAAGAGGCTGGGCTTCCAGAGGACCGTGTCGCCGCAAACGGCGGCGATCATCGCGTTCCATCCCCAGACCGCGTTGGGAAAGTTGAAGGCGGTGATGACGCCGACGGGTCCGAGCGGGAGCCACTGCTCGTACATGCGGTGGCGAGGGCGCTCGCTGGGCATGGTCAGGCCGTACAACTGGCGGGAGAGCCCGACGGCGAAGTCGGCGATGTCGATGGTTTCCTGGACCTCGCCCAAGCCCTCGGCGCGGATCTTCCCGACTTCAAGGGAGACGAGTTCGCCAAGGGCGGCCTTGTGGGTGCGGAGTTCGTCACCGATGGCGCGGACGACCTGGCCACGAACGGGCGCGGGAACCTCTCGCCACTTGAGGAACGATTGCTCAGCACCAGCGGCCTGCTTCTCGTAGGCCGCGGCATCATCGAGGCGAATCGCGGCGATTGGCTCGCCCGTCGCGGGATTCGTGACGGTGGAGGTGCCGGGCGTTCCTGGTGCCGCGAGGCGCGGGTCGGAAGCGATGCCGAGGGCTGCGAGAACGTTTGTCGCCATGACGCATCACTCTAGGCCGTCGAGGGGATTCAGATTTCGGGCTGCGGAAGGTCGCGGAGGAACTCCAGAAGACGGAAGCAGTCGGGGGAACGGGCGTCGCGGACGTAGACGCCACTCTCGGCACAGCCCACGGCGAGGCATTGGGCGAGCGGGAGCGAGAGTGCCTGGGCGAGCGCGAAGCCAGCGTTGAAGTGATCGCCGGCACCGGTCGAGAGACGTGGGCGCGGCGTCAGCGGACCGTCGAACCACCCGGCGTCGTGCGGCGTTGCCGCGGCGGCACCTTGGCGAGGGTGAATGACGATCGTGTCGATCCGAAGGCATCGGCGGAGCGAGTCGGCTGCGGCGACGAGGCGATCGGAATTGATGTCGGGATCGCCGAGCATGCGAGTATCGGCGACCGCGTCGAGCCGCACGGCCTCGGCGAGATTGAGCCCCAGCGTGACGCGCATGCCGGCGGCTTCGAGGCGTGCAAGGATGGCAAGGGCGTCGGCGATGTCGGGGTCGGAGCGCTTCGCGGGATCGGAAAGATCGATCATCAGCCGGCGCGGCGCGGCGGTGATGGCGGGAAGGACATCGCGGATCAGGCCCTCCCAGATGCCGGGGACGCCGCCCATGAGCGACCAGTTGACGATGCCCAGCAGCCGCGCGCGTTCGACGGCGGCGCGAATCTGATCGAGCCCGATGGCTTCGACAAGGCGCGGCCAGGTGACGCGCTGCACACCGGAGGTCTCGTTGAGCATGAGTTTGCCGTCGTCAAACTCGAGGCAGACGGTCTCGCACGGGGGACAGATCGGGATGACTCGGTCGCACCATGAGGCGAACTCGGCAAACGTCGGATGGATCGCGCCGGGAGTTTCGCTTTCCGCACCGATGGCACCGATGAACGCCGTGGGGCAGCCGAGGCGGGCGAGCGCGCCGGCCATGAGCGGGCCGTTGCCACCGAATCGGCGTTCCTTGACGACTCGCTCGATGTTGGTGCTTCGGCCCGCGGCGGCAGCGCAACGCTCGGCGAACGAGGCAATGGTCGGGAGGCGCGAGTAACCCTCGGGCGACATCGTATGACGGCGATCGACCATGTCCGTGATCGAGTCGATGAAGCCATCGAAACCGACGAGGCACGGCGGCATCGAGGCGGCGGCGAGCGTATCAGCGGCGGAACGGGCGATCTGGGCGCGGAGCGACATGATGGGTATTGGACGCTCCACGGGCGGCGGTATCAAGAAGCCGCTACCTCCGAGACACAGATGGCGCTGACAAACCACGAAGGAAGCCCGAATCGAAGCGGCGTGAACGTCGCTACGCTCGGCGCATGGAACCGATCGTCGTTGCTACGGGAAATCCGCACAAGGTGCAGGAATCGAGGGCGATTCTTGAAGAGGCCGGAGTCGAGGTGGTCGGGCTCCGCGACCTTCCCGGCTGGGAGCGCCTGCGCGAGCCAGTGGAGCATGGCCGGACATTCGAGGAGAATGCGGCGATCAAAGCGATCTCCTATGCCCGGCAGACAGGGCGGATGTGCCTCGCGGATGACTCCGGGCTTGAGGTGGACGCGCTGGGCGGCGCGCCCGGCGTGATCTCGTCGCACTATTCGTCCGACGGACGCGAGATCGGGCTTTCGCGTGCCGATCGCGACGCAGCGAACAACGCGAGGCTGATGCGCGAACTGGAACGTGTGCGGCCCGAAGCGAGGACGGCCCGATTTGTCTGCGTGATGTGCCTGGCGGACGCGCGAGCCGTGCGAGCGGAATCTCGCGGGACCATGGAGGGACGGATCGGCATGCCGGACGACGTACCGCGGGGCGAGAACGGGTTCGGGTATGACCCGCTCTTTCTCGTTGCGCCGGATTTCACGCGGACAAGCGCGGAACTGGAGGCGGCGGAGAAGAACCGGCTGAGCCATCGCGGGGCGACGGCGCGGAAGTTGGTCAGGCTGCTGCGAGGGCTCGCCGACGCGTGATCCGGCTTGCCCCAAGGCCCGTGACGCACACCATGAGCGAGAGGACCGCACCCATTCCGACAGGGAAGGTCCATCCCATGGCGTAGAGGGCGTCGGTGGTGAAACTGCGCGAGGGACGGGCCGTCGAGGGCAGAAGCATCATCGCGGCGTCCCACTGCCAGGTGCCCTCGGCGAGTTGTCCCGGCTTGGTGGCGCGGCCTGGGCGGCTGCGAGGATAGAGCAGCGCCTCGCTGGTGATCGTGCCATCAGGCATGAGTTCGCGGAACTCAAACGACCAGTCGCGGCGCCAGGCGTTGCCGGTGCGCGGGTCGGGGGCAAGGGTGGGACGGCGCGCGACGACGACAACACGGGCCTCGATCGTGCCGGTGGCGAGCGCGGACTCGACCTCCTGGAGCGAGAGTCCTTTGCGGTCAACGAAGCGGAGGACCCGCAGCCAGTCGCGATGGCGGACGAGCCCCGGCATCTGGTCGCTGCCCGGCGCGACACCGGCGGGGATGCGCACGGATTGGTCGCCGTAGCCGAGCACGACAGCGACGCCGCCTTGTCCGGCCTCGTCCGTATCGTCGATGAGCGTGACATTGCGGCCGGCGTGCTGGAGTTCGCGCGCGGTCGAGGCTTGGAACGCGAACGTCTGCCGATCGGCGGCGACGTAGAACGCGGAGATGCGACGACCACCGAGGAAGACCGCGAGCGCGAGGCACGCCATGCTCGCAACGGCTGCGAACGCCCAGGACCACCGCTGGCTATGGGAGGCGGGCATGGGACTAGTGACCGCCATGGGGCGCTGCGGCGGGAGCGCCGGCACGGTCCTCAAAGAGCGCGGGGCCGACGGCCTTGGGCGCACGGCTGCGCGCGGCGGTGCTGAGTTCGGCGTGGTCATCGTGCGTGGCGTGCGAGCCATGCGAGTGGGCCTCGGCATATTCCTTCAAGTACTGCTCCACGCCGACTTCAGAGATGCGCCGTTCCTTCCAGTACGCGGTGATGGCCTTGCCGCCGGTGTCGATGATCGTCTCGGACTTGGTCTCACCGCCCGTGACCGTTTCCTTCGTTCGAGTGATTCCCTGGCCACCGGACTGGGTCTCGCCGTACTTATACGAGTATATCGCACCGCGCTGGGCAACGTCGGTCATGCTGAAGAAGAGGAAGAGGGCGACGGCAAAGAAACAGAACCCGACGACGAGCGAGTTGAGCGGGTTGTCATATTTCAACTGCATGAAGAACATGAAGACGAGAATCGCCTTGACGACGGCGATGGAGAGCGCGACCACGGCGTTGACGAGGTGCGGAATTTCGACACCGAACGTTGTGCCGAACCACTTTTCGGCTTGCGAAGTGGCGATCGTCAGGGCCGTGAGCGCCATGAGCGTGAGCAGAATGGCGACGAGCGTGCTGGGGCGGATGATGACGTGATGATGCGCCTCGTGGTGCGGATCGATGGCATCGAGCGCATGGGGAGCATGGGGGTCGGAGGGGGGTATCGCGGGGGGATTTGCGTGTGACATGATGATGCCCCTTTAGTGGATGAGGTACAGCAGGGGGAAGAGGAAGATCCAGACGATGTCGACGATGTGCCAGAAGAGGCCGACGATCTCGACGGCGGTGTAGTGGCCCGGGCCG
>JBJXFQ010000025.1:0-13245 GCA_046155605.1 Phycisphaerales bacterium | reverse complement strand
TCAACGACTTCGTCTGCTTCATCAATCAGTTTGCCGGCGGCGACAGCAAGGCCAACTGCGACGGCAGCACCGCGACGCCGATGCTCAACGTCAACGACTTCCTGTGCTTCATCAACTCGTTCGCGGCAGGATGCCCCACGATGCCGGGAACGTGAGGACGAGGGCAAGACGCCTGCGCCACCCGACGCACCGGCAAGACTCGCTCGGGTTGGCTACTTATCCCGGCGGTGCTGCTTCTTGCCCTTGTCGCGCGACTTGCTCTTGCGGCTGCGGCGCTGCTCGCCGGTCATGCCCTTGAAGCCCATGCCGCCCCCCGAAGCCATGCCCCCGTCGAGTTGCAGCCCCTCCACCGGCTTCTTGACCTTGCCCGCGGCGCGGCTGGCGTCGTCGCCCAGCACGAGGTCCATCTGCCGACGCGCGAGATCGACCTGCGCGATCTTCACCATCACCGTGTCGCCCATGTTGAAACTGCGCCCGGAACGCTGATCGACGAGCGCCCCCGTCCGCTGATCAACCTTCCACATCGGCGGCGCATTAGATCGCGTCACATCCCCCGGCAAATCGGCAACCTTGATCATCCCGTCGGCCAGGTACTTGTCGATCTGCACGAAGACGCCGCGCTGGTTGACGCCCGTCACCACGCCCTTGAACGACTCGCCCACGTGCTGCGCGAGCAGTTGGAGCACCAGGAACTGGCGGAGTTGCCGCTCCGCGTCCTCGGCGTTCTCCTCCGTCACCGTGATGTGCCGCCCGATCAGCACGAGCGTCGGTTCGTCGGGACAGTTCGGGCTCTCGACAAGCACCTTGCCGAGGCGTATGAGGTCGCCGTCGCTGCGCGGGCGTCGCCGGCCGTTGTCGGTCCGACGCAGGTACTCGGCCAGCGCGCGGTGGACGGTGAGATCGGCGTATCGGCGGATGGGGCTGGTGAAGTGGGCGTAGGCCGCGCTCGCCAGCGCGAAGTGCCCGACCAGCGCCGGCGAGTACTCGGCCCGGGTGAGGGTCCGCAGCACGGCCATATGCACCGCGCGGGCGGCGGGCGTCCCGCGCGTCGCGTCCAAGAGCGATTGCAACTGCTCGCGCGTGGGGTTGGGCGGGATCACAAATCCCGCGACCTTGGCCGCCTTGCGCATGTCGTCCACGTTCCCGGGCGTGGGCTCGGGGTGGACTCGCCGCAGGAGCGGGACGTTCACCTTCTCAAACAGCCGCGCCAGCACCTCGTTCGCCTCGACCATGAACATCTCGATGAGCGTGTGCGTGAAGGCGTCGTCCTCGCGCTCGGCGTCGATGACGCGCCCGTTCTCATCGAAGATCAGCACAACATCGGGCAGTTCGAGCGAGATCATCCCCTGGTCGTGGCGGCGCTTCTGGATCGCCTTGGCCAGCGCGTCCATCTCGCGGAGCGTGTGAACGAGTTGGTCGGTGTAGTTGGGCTCGGTCTTGGCGTGGCGCTTGGCCTCCTCGCGGTTGCCGTCGATGAGCGCCTGGGCCTCGAGGTACGTCAGCCGCTTGGCGGACTTGATGAGCGTCGAGGCGACGCCCTCGCCTCGGATGTTCCCGCGGCGGTCGTAGTTCATGAAACTCGACTTGCAGAAGCGGGGCACGGCCTCCTGCAGCGAGCAGATGCCGTTCGACAGCACCTCGGGGAGCATCGGGATCACCAGCCGCGGCAGGTACACGCTGTTCCCGCGTTCCTTGGCCTCCTCGTCCAGGGCCGAGCCCGGGTCGATGAAGTGCGCGACGTCGGCGATGTGGACGCCCAGTTCCCAGCCGTCGTCGGTTCGGCGGATGGAGATGGCGTCGTCGTAGTCCTTGGCGTCGGGCGGGTCGATGGTGATGATGAAGTCATCGGTGAGGTCGAGTCGCGCCAGCGATTCGCCGTCGGGCTGCATCTGCCGGTCCGCGTCGCGCGGGGCCTCTCGGAGGGCCTTGATCTCGGCGTCGAACTGGGCCGCGGCGGCGCGGGCGTCATCGACGCAGGCGGCGGGAAACTCGCCGGGGAGCCCGAAGGCGGCGATGACGGCCTGGGTCTCGACGTCGGGCTCGCCGGACTTGCCCAGCACGCGGACGACGACGCCCTCGCCGAGCATGGCGGTGCCCATCGGCCCGGACGAGGGGTACTCGACGAGTTCGATGACGATCTTGTCGCCGACCTTGGCGTTCTTGGACTCGGCGTCGCGGACGATGATGGGGTCGTGGAGTTCGCGGCCGTCGGGGAAGCAGAGCCATTGGGCGCCCTGCTTGCGGAGTTCGCCGGTGAACTGGGCGCGTTTGCGTTCGAGGACCTCGATGATCTCGCCGACGTAGGGGCTCCGCCCGCCCGCGCCGCCGATGCCCGCGCCCCCGCCTTTGAAGCGTTTGTCGCGGAGGATTCGGACTCGGACGCGATCGCCGGTGAGAGCCTCGCCGGTGAGTTCGGCGGCGATGTAGAGGTCGCCCTCATGCATGGGGTCGTCGGTGGAGACGAAGCCGAAGCCCTTGGGGTTGCGTTTGAAAGTGCCCTCGACCTCGCCTCCCTGCTGCCCGACGGAGGGCAGCCTCACCAGGCCGTTGTCCGTGATCTCGAGGGTGCCCTCGTCGGCCATGTCGTCGATGGCCTGGGCGAAGTCGTCGCCCTCGGCGTCATCGATGCCCAGGTCGCGCGCGAGGTCTTCCAACTTCCGCGGCGTGTAGGAGCGGTGCTGCAGGTGGTCGAGAAGGCGGCGCTTAAAGCGGAGGGGCATTTGAGAGGATAGGGGCGTCAGGCGTTTCATCGGGGACGATCGCGGTTATCTCGGCGTGGATGCCGCGCGGAGGTGAATAGGTGACCTAAGCCTGCCGATGTTCTCGGTACAACCCCGGAGAACCGACATGCTGAACACGCTCGTTGTCGCCGCGTTCGTCTGCGCGGCCAGCCCCTCGACGGATCAGATCGCCGCGACGCTCAACCTCGCCGGCCAGCAGCGGACGCTGACCCAGCAGATCGCGAAGGACTACCTGCTGATCGCCTCGGACCAGAACCCCGAGACGAACCGGGAGGCGCTCTCGCGCGACATGGAGGCGTTTGAGGCGACGATCAGCGCGTTGGAGAACGGCGAGGTCTGCGACTCGGCGCGGGCCGATGTGAATCTCTCGGGCGCGCTCAAGGCGCTGCGCTCGCAGTGGGGCCAGATCAAGCCGACGTTCACGGCGGTGGCGGCGGGCGGGCCGACCTCGCCGCAGGCCACGCTGATGATCGCGGAATCGAGCGGGAAGTTGCTCGACACCGCGGAGAAGGTTTTTGCGTTGTGCCTGGCGCACTCGCAGCGTTCGACGACGGCGGGTCCGGTGCTCGCGTCGATCTCGGCCGCCTGCAAGCAGCAGTTGCTCTCGCAGAAACTGGCGAAGGAGTATCTGCTCGTGCATCTGAACGTGAACGTCGAGCACAATCGCGACAACCTCCGCGAGTCGGCGCGGCAGTTCGAGAGCCTGCTCTCGGCCCTGACCGACGGGGACGCGACGCTGGGCGTGAGCGGGGCGACCGATCCGACGCTGCGCGATCAACTGGCCGCGGTGAGCGAGTTGTGGGGCAACCTCTCGCCGACGATCTCGAGCGGGCTCAATGGCTCGACCTCGGCGGCGGGCCTGGCGAGCGTGGCGTCGCAGAGCCTCCCGATCCTCAACAACCTCGGCAACGCGCTCAATCAGATCGAGTCGGGCCTGATCCGCACGGGGACGTTCACGAACGTCAACGACACGTCCGAAGATAAGTAGAGCGATACGCCGATCGACGATCACGAATCTCAGCGCCCGGACCTTGTGGCACGGACCCTCTTCGGAGGGTCTGCTTTGTTTTGAGGCTCGTGATGGCGGACGCCGCGTTAGGACTTCATCGCTGGCTTTGCTTGCGGCACCTTGACAGAATGCCGATCGTGGGTAGGTCGAGCACGTGTGCCGCGTGACGAGGAACGGGGCTATTCGGCGAGGTTCGTGCGGTGGGCGGCGAACGCGGCGCGGGCGTGCTCGACGTGCCGGGGTGGCCGGTGCGTGGCGTGCTATAATGACTCGTTCTTTGACAACATGGGGCCGACTGGATTCGACCGGACAGGGAAGGCATGTCGTGGCGCGTCGAGGGGCGTGATGGCCTCGATAAAATCACGCACAATCATAACTGCCAACAGCGGTTATCGTCTCGCGGCCTAATATAGGCCGTAGGTTCCGCGTCCCACGCCTGATAAGGCGCGGAACCTAGACATCAGGCTGGCTCAGCACTCGGTGCAACCGGGAGTGCGGGCGAGAAACTTCCGGAGGCTGGGCCCGGAGCGATGCTGCTGGTGGCAGCGCTTCGGGCTGAGATCAAATCGCCAGACACACGCGTAGAGGCGACATGCTGACTGCCACGGGACGGGGGTTCAATTCCCCCCGGCTCCATTCTTCTGAAACGCCCGGACTTGCGGAAATACGCCGCAAGTCCGGGAAATCTGCGGAGTTCTGCGCTTCGTCGCGATCCGCGCCATTCCCCTGTTTCCGCTCGTTTCCGGCCCCATCCGACGCCTTCCGCTGCGCCTGGCGCTGCGCGCAGGCCGTCGCCTTTGCCGCCCGCTCGAAGAGTTCGTCCGGCACGGCGTTGGCGTAGTGCTTGCCGCTGATGGTGATGCTGTGCCCGATCCACCGGCTCACGGCGAACTGCGGGAACGTCATCGCCCATTCCTTCTCGCAGGACGAGCGCAGCGTCTGCCACAACCGCGCCCACGGCTCGACGCTCGCCTTCGCCCAGATGCGATGCACCCGCCGGATGACGGCCCCCTTGCCGCCGATGGTGACCAGCGGCGTCTCGCCCTCGGGCATCGTCTCGAAGCGTTCCCGCAGCAGCGTCATCAACTTCGGCGTGATCGGGACCACCCGCTGGTCGTGGCCTTCCCACCGCTCGGTCTTGGGGCTGTGGACCGTCAGCCGTGCCCGCTCGAAGTCCACGTCGGCCCAGGTGAGGCGGTGCGATTCGCTCGGGATGCGCAGCCCGGCGTAGCGGGCGAGGCCGAAGAGCAACCGCCATTCAGCATCGGGGCAGGCGTCGATGACCCGCTGGATCTCGTCGGGCGTGATGTACCGGGTGTACTTGCTCGGCGTCGGCCCGCTCTTGAGCGTGTCGAACGGGTTGGCGTCGATGACCTTCCGGCGCTTCGCCTCGCCGAGCATGGTCTTGACGTTGCCGCAGTGCGTCCGGATGGCCGCTTCGGAGAGGCCGAGGTCCTTGAGCGACCGCCGCCATGCCGTCGCGTCCTCGGCGGTGATCTTCCGCAGCGACTTGTCCTTGTCGAAGAACGCCAGCAGTTTCGTCTCCGTCTGCCGGAGTTTGCGGGTGCTCTCAGGCTTGAGGTCGTCCTTCCGCTCCGCGATGTACCGCTCGACCAGCGTGCCGATGGTGGCGCTCTGCCGCTCGGGCACGAGACCGACCGCGGCGAGTTTGGCGTACAAGCGATCCTCGAGTGACGACAGCCAGCGCGAGGTATCGTCGGTTGGCGAGTGCCCGTGCAGCGCGGCCGCGGCGAGGTCCTCGACGCGGACCTTGAACGCCTCGGCGTAGCGCTTGGCGACCTGGCCGAGCGTGATGTGCCGCGGGTTGCCTGCGGCGTCGTGGAAGGTGATGAACCGGCTGCCGTTCTTGCGGGTCGTGATGCTCGCCATCGGGCGGACCTCCGTGTCGCCAGTCAGGCTCGGACGGGCCGAGTGTCAAGCGGAACTGGGGGATTCGGGCGGAATGTGGGCGGAATCACGCGCGGTGCGGCGGGGCTGTGCCGCCTGACGCCGACGAAACCGACGGAACCCCGGCCAGTTGGCCACCCGAGGCGTTTGGGGCCGCCGTGGGCGTGGATGTGTCGGAGGCGGGGTCGTGGCCCCGCAGGACGAAGCGCCGCGACGGCCGCCCGCCACGCGGGCCGGGTGCGGACCACGACCAGTCGCCATGTTCGGCCTTTGCCAAGGCGTCCAGTTCCGCTTCGGCATCCGTCGCCCGCGCCAGCGAGCGGAGGCGTTGCCAGTCGCGGATGCTGATCGATCCACCGTGGCGGGCGATGAGGTCGAGGTTGCGGCGGACGACGCGCTGCTCCGCGGGCTCGGTGATGCTGAGCCGCGCGTGGCGCTCCGACGCGGCGAGGTAGTCGGCCCACGCGATTGCGGCGGCCATCGTCTCGGCATCGATGCGCGGCGCATCGTTCGGCGTGCCCGCTCGGCCCCACGTCGCCAGCGCATGAAGCGTGAGGGCTAGGCGGAGCGAAAGGCCGCAGAGTTTGCCGCCCCACGCACGGCGCTCGGCCAGGTCGCCGAAGCCAAGCGCGGCCTCGGTGCGGAGTTGGAAGGCGTGGTAGAGCGCGTCGGCCTCCGAGGAGAGAGCAACGACGGCGGGGCCGACATCGGGATCATCGCCCGGCTCGAACGAAAGCAGGCGGGTGAGGGCGGCCTGCCATGCCTCGCGGACAGACGCACGCACCGGCGCGGGCCGCACGTCGCGCATGCCGACGAGGTCCGGCGGGGCGATGACAGCGAAGCGGGCGAGCAAGCCACGCCCCTCGGCCTGCGGGTCGCACCACACCGCTTCGACGGCCGCTCGCTGCACGCACAGCGCCACGGCCAGCGCCGGGCGGTCGATCATGTCGGAGGGACGACCGACCCGCTGGGCTCGGATGGAATCGCCTGCGTGCCCTTTGAGCATTGCGCCATAGTTCCGCACGCCCGAGTACTGGCCCCGCACGATGTCCAGTGCGTCGCCCTCGGCGCTGGCGAGCAGGGCACGGCCGTGGTTCTCCTTCATCTGACGCACGAGCGCTTCCGGCGTGGGCTCGCTGGCCAGCAGCGCCGGCGCGGTCGGCACGGGCGTCGCTTCCATCTCCTGGGCGAGCCGGATCGCCTCGCCCTCGACGACGGCCCGCTTGAACGGGTCGGCCACCTTGCCCGCCTGGTCCTCGATCGCGCGGATGCGACGTTCGGTGATGCGGTGCCGCTGGGCAGCCGCGGCGATGACGGGGCGCATCTCGCGGCCCCTGTCCGCCTCCCATTTCAGGATCGGCCGCAACAGTTCCGCGAGCACGGCTGACTTGCGCGTGCCAGGTTCGGAGAGCACCAGCGCCCACAGCGGGGCAGGCTCGATGTGATCGCCATGCCCGCAAACGCACGCGACGTTGCAGATGCACGCCGACGCGACCGCCATGCCCAGCAGGGCGGCCATGTCCGGCGGCATCTGTGTCGAGCGGGCCAGGTCGGCGAAGTAGTCGCGGATGTCAGCAGTGGCGGCAGGAAAGAGCGTCGCGAGGTCGAACGCCGGGCGCTCGTCCGGCTTGTGCTCCGCGGGTGCCTCCTGTGCGAACGGTTCGGCGGCAACGGCCAGGGCGTTGATCTTCGCGTGCGCCGCCTCGGCATCTCCACCTTCCATCGCAAGCACATCGACGATGTCACCGCCGGGTGGAAGCGCAGGCCAGTGCTCGGCGAGCCGCACGATGCGGACTTCTTGTGCGCCCGCGGCTTGGCAGAGTCTCGCGACCTCTTCGGCGTAGGCATTGTCCGCGGCGTCATGGTCGGGGAGGATCACCGCGACCTTGCCCCTCATAACAGACCAGTCGGACTTGGTCGCTGCCTTGCTGCCGCCAGCGCTGGTCGTGGCGACGAGGCCGATGGCCCGGGCCGCGTCCACGCATGTCTCGCCCTCGACGATGTAGACCCACGCACCGTCGGGCAACCGCGACAACTCCGGCAGGTTCAGGAGCGGCCGCGGCTCGGGCATCGCGGCGATCACCCAGCCATCACCACGCCGACTGATTGGGCGCACGACCTTCCCACCCGCGGGCGGGTTCCAACGGACCACCTCTCCAGCGGAGACGCCCTGTGCGTCGGTGTAGGTCCAGCGTGCAGCAAACGCCCCGTGCTTCCTCTCCTGCACCGCGATCGCTTCGTCGGAGATGGCGAAGGTGGCGTCGCTCGCGCTCTTTCGCTGGGCGGGAAGTCTCCTCGCTTCGGCCACAGGTACTGGCATGAGGTCCTTCATCGCCAGGCCGAGCGTGCCGACGATCGCCTCCACCGGGCACCTGGCGTGACAGTGCAGAAGGACACGCGCGTCCGCTCCGATGCCGATCGAGAGCGACGGATCGCGGTCTTCGTGCGCCGGGCACCGGGCCGACCACGCCTCACCTTGTAGCCTGGGCGCGCAGCCCGCCCGCGTAAGGGCATCGAGCACGGCATCGATGGGCTCACCCATGGCCCACCCCCTGCGTCGAACTCTTCGCGCGATCGATGAACCGCCGTAGGTCCGCCGGGTCGATCCTCACGCTGCGTCCGAAGCGCACCGCGGGCAGCGTTCCAGCCTGCACGAGCGTCCAAACGGTGCGCGGCGTGACGCCGAGCACCGTCGCCGCCTCGCGATAGGTGAGGAGCGGGACCTCGAGCACGCCCGCGCGGAGTTCGCTGACGGTCATGTCGCCCGTGACGGCCTTGGCCTTCATGTTGTCCACCCGCTTCTGGTGCACGCCCCAGTCCCGCTCGCCCCCACCGGCGAAGATGGGGCGGCAGGTCAACTCGATCTCCTTCAGCCGGTCGCGCTCATCGGCGCGGATCTGATCCTCGTGTGCGATGTCCGCCATATTCGTCCGTCCCTGACGTGATGCCGCGATGGCCACCGACGTTTCCGCGTCGGCCCCGAGCGTCGTGATGCTGACTTCCCGCAGCCGCCCCTTGCGCACGAGCGTGAACCCTCCCGGCGACGAAAGCGACCGCCCGTTGACCTCGACCGCCTGGTTCGGCTTCAGCCGCTCGTGTTCGGTGGGCGCGACGCCGACCGACGCCTGGAACTGGAAACCGCCTTTGGCCATCTCCACGACATGCCGCGCGGGCTCGCCCGCGCCGCTGACCACGCCCGCGACCACGAGCCGCCCGTTGGCGACGGCGGGTTCGCCGTGGCCGACGACGCTGCCGACGCTGGCGTTGTGGTCGGCCAGCAGGGGAACCTGGCCGCCCGCTTCGAGGCCTGCCAGATCGATGGCGATGTCGCCCCAGCCGGGCACGCGCATGATGCGGCCCGTGTAGGCGACGACGCTGATCCTGGGGCGGGCATCCTTGCCCGCGGCCTCGATCTCGACCCCCGCGGCCGTGAGCAGCAGGTCATCCTTGACCGTGTTTGCGTTCATGGAACTCTCCTTCAGATTGAAGCCCTCGCGAGCAACTTCGGGATCATCAACTTCAACCGGTACCGGATCGTGCTCTCTTTCATGCCGAGCCGTCTCGCGGCCTCGCTCACGTTTCCATCGCACTCCACGATCGTGCGGCACAGCGCACGGCTGTCTTCGTTGTCGATGAACTCCAGTACGTCCTCCGTTGCCCAGGACGACTGCGAAAGGCCGACCGTGCGGTTGCTGGCGATCTCGCGCCCTGCCGGGTCCTCGTAGACCCCGTCGCTTGCGTTGTGCCTTGTGTCCACGGGCTCAAGGAGCGTCCTGAACTTCCCGAGGGCACGCTCCTCCCGCTCGGCATACTTCATCACCGCCCACTGGATGACCGTGTAGATGAGCGACTTCGGGCTTGCGCCCCGCGCCGGGTCCCAGACGGGCGGCTTGGCGATCATGTGCAGCAGGGCTTGCTGCACAACATCGTCGTGTCCGACATCCGGTCCCGTTCCTCCTGGGCCGCCTCATGGAATGCGGGATCCGCGCCCGCCCGGGGCTTCATGCAGAGGTCGAAGTGCTCGTCGAGGGTCAGTCCGATTCGGGTCACGGTGGTCTCCTTGCCGGGGGGCGTCGGGCGACGGGCCCACCCCCCAAACCCTTATTTCCGGCGCGGGGGGCGATTCGCAGCGCGGACTGAAGAAAATGCGAAGCACGACCCTTGGCCAGAGGGAATCCGCTCGGGAAGGGGTGGCTTCCGTACACTCCACCTCGCCAACCTGCAGGAAACCGTAAGGATGCTGCTCTCGCTCACGACAACACATCACCCTGCCTCGGACCTCGGCTTCCTGCTCCACAAGCACCCAGGCCGGGTTCAGTCCTTTTCTCTGGCATGCGGCAAGGCGCATGTCTACTACCCGGAATCGGATCCAGATCGGTGCACGGCGTGCCTGCTCCTTGAAGTCGATCCGATCGGCTTGGTTCGTGGACAGCGCGGGCAGCGAACCCTTGACCAGTATGTGAACGACCGGCCGTACGCCGCGTCCTCCATGCTGGCGGTCGCGATTGCGCAGGTATTCGGCACGGCACTCGCGGGGAACTGCAAGGATCGCCCGGAACTGGTGGCCACGGCCATCCCCCTCGAGGCGAAGATTCCCTCGCTGCCCTGCGCCGGCGGAGCCGACCTGTTGCGCAAACTGTTCGAGCCGCTCGGCTATCGAGTCACCGTGACTTCGCATCCGCTGGACGACAAGTTCGCTGACTGGGGTGATTCATCCCTCTTGAGTGTTGAGATCGCTGCGACAAAGACGCTCAGCGATCTGCTCAGCCACCTCTATGTGCTGATTCCCGTCCTTGACAATGAGAAGCACTACTGGGTTGGCGATGATGAGGTCGCCAAGCTGCTCCGGCACGGGGAGGGATGGTTGGCTCAACACCCGGAGCGAGAGCTCATCGCGACGCGATACCTGAAGTATCGTCGAAACCTCGCTGACGAGGCGATCAAGCAACTTCGAGAGCAGGACGGCGAGGGTCCGGTCGAGATCGAGGCCGACTCACCGGAGGATCCCCGCGAGGAAGCGGCGGAGCAGAAGTTGAGCCTGCACCAGCAGCGCCACGGCGTGGTGCTGGCCGTGCTGCAGGCGAGAGGCGCACGAAGGGTTGCTGATCTTGGCTGTGGCGAGGGGAGGCTGGTGAGAGAACTTCTGAAGCACAAGGGCTTTGAGAAGATTATCGGCATGGACGTGTCGCACCGCACCCTGGAGATCGCCGCGGACAGATTGCGCCTCGAACAACTCCCACCGATGGTCCGCCAGCGCGTTGAGCTCATTCATGGCTCGCTCATGTACCGCGATCGGCGGCTCGATGGGTTTGATGCTGCCGTGCTGTGCGAGGTCATCGAGCACATGGATGAGCCGAGGTTGGAGGCGATGGAGAAGGTCGTGTTCGGTGCCGCCAAGCCGTCCCTCGTCATCGTGACGACTCCAAACAGCGAATACAACGTCATGTGGGAATCGCTGGCGGCGGGGTCCGTGCGACACAAGGACCATCGTTTTGAGTGGACGCGGGACCAGTTCCGTGCCTGGGCGGACGGGATCTGTGTACGCTTCGGGTACACCTGCGAGGTCAGAGGCATCGGCGATGCCGGTGTCGCGCCAGACGGCCGCGACGTTGGTTGGCCAACGCAGATGGGGGTGTTTGCGCGTGCCTCCTGACATCAAGGTTCCAGAACTGTCTCTCGTCGTGCTGATCGGCGCCTCCGGCTCCGGGAAGAGCACCCTTGCGCGCCGGCTGTTCAAGCACACGGAGATCCTGTCGTCCGACACCTGCCGAGGGTGGGTCAGGGGCCGTGCGCGAGTTCGCCCTGTTCGGGGAGACGACCGGCGAGACCGACGAGTTTGGCCTGCCAGTTCGCTACAACTGGGCCGCGGAGTATCGCGGCAAGGCTGCCGTGGTCTACGGACACACCCCCATCCCCGAACCCGAGTGGCTCAACAACACGGTGTGCATCGACACGGGCTGTGTATTTGGCGGCTCGCTGACCGCGCTCCGGTGGCCTGAGCGAGAGTTCGTGACGGTCAAAGCACTCGCCACCTACGCAGAGTCGAAGAAACCGTTCCTCGCCCCGGAGGATCGCGCGCCATTGTCGTTGCAGCAGGAGCACGACGACCTGCTTGACCTCGACGACGTATCGGGCAAGCGTCACATTGAGACGCGGCTCACGCGGACGATCACCGTTCGGCAGGAGAATGCGGCCGCGGCGCTCGAGATCATGAGCCGGTTCGCCGCCGACCCCCGGTGGCTGATCTATCTCCCGCCGACGATGTCACCTTGCGAGACGGCGCGGGATGGCCCACTGCTTGAGCAGCCGCGCGAGGCGTTTGAGTACTACCGCACGGGCGGGGTTGGCCACGTCATCTGCGAAGAAAAGCACATGGGCTCCCGGGCCGTCGTTGTCGTGTGCAGAGAACCGCAGGTCGCGCAAAGGCGGTTCGGAGTTCGTGACGCTGATTCACTTGGGATCATCTACACCAGAACCGGTCGGCCGTTCTTCAACGATCGGTCCACGGAGCAGGCGCTTCTCGCTCGTGTTCGGGACGCGGCTCAGCGTGCTGGCCTCTGGGCGGAACTTGCCACCGACTGGCTGTGCTTGGACTGCGAGCTATTGCCTTGGTCGGCCAAGGCTCAGGCTCTCATACGGGAGCAATATGCGGCCGTGGGCGTCGCAGCCACCGCCGGGCTGAGCGCCACGGTCGCCTCCTTGAAGCAGGCGAAGAACCGGCTTCCCGAGGTCGATTTGCTGCTCGCGACGACGGCAGAGCGAGCCGACCTCGTCGAGCGATACGTCAAGGCGTACCAGCGCTACTGCTGGAACGTGTCCGGCGTGGACGACCTCATGCTTGCCCCGTTCCATCTCCTCGCCTGCGAGGGGAAGGTCCACGTCGATCGCGATCACCGGTGGCACATGGAAACGCTCGCGAGATTGGCGGGCGATGCCGATCGCGTTCTGGTCGCGACGCCGTGGAAACTCGTCGATCTGTCGAGCCAGGCTAGCGAGGACGAGGCAACGGCATGGTGGACATCGCTCACGGCCAGCGGCGGCGAGGGCATGGTGGTCAAACCCCTGGAGTTCATCGCCAAAGGACCGCGAGGACTCCTCCAACCCGCGGTGAAGGTCCGTGGACCTGAGTACCTCCGAATCATCTACGGCCCCGAATACTCCCGGGCCGAGCACCTCGATCGGCTTCGCTCGCGTGGCTTGGGAGCCAAGCGATCGCTCGCCCTTCGAGAGTTCTCTCTCGGCGTTGAGTCTCTCGAGCGGTTCGTGCGCCGAGAGCCCTTGCGCCGCGTGCACGAGTGCGTGTTCGCCGTGCTGGCGATGGAGAGCGAGCCCGTGGACCCCCGGCTTTAGAGATTGTTTCAGAACGGTAGTCGTATCGACTTGAGGCGCGAGCACACCAGCAGGGCGGCGGCCAGATCGTGGAAGGCCTGGACGTGCGTGCCCCAGCGTTCGTAGCACACGCGGAGGCGTCGGAAGTGGCTGAAGCACGCGAGCGTGCGCTCGACGACGTACCGCAGCACGCCCAGGCCGCTGCCGTGCGTGTCGTCGGCACGCGGGGCCAGGAGGCTCTCGATCCCCAGACCCTCG
>JBJXFQ010000015.1:0-33607 GCA_046155605.1 Phycisphaerales bacterium | reverse complement strand
GGGCGCGGACAAGGACCCCGGCACGCGGAAGGACAACATCTATTCGACGGTGCCCACGCTGCCGGAAGAGACGAAGAAGTTCGAGTAGGCGGGTTGTGGGCGACGATCGATAGGTGGACGTGCGGCTTGCCTCAGTCAACCGAAGCGGTTGACTGAGGGCACCCGGCACCCGGCTGTACCACGAAGCGTCCGTGCCAGAGTGCGCTTCACCCCCCGCGTCGGCGCTCCATGCCCGCGACCGCCACCGCCGCGGCCGCGTCGCCCGTGACGTTGACCACGGTGCGGCACATGTCGAGGATGCGATCGACGGCGAGGATCATCGCGATGCCCTCGGCCGGCACGGCGTATGACCGCAGCACGATCACGAGCATGACCATCCCGCCCGAGGGAATGCCGGGCGAGCCGATCGCGGCCATCACCGCCGTCAGCACGATGCTGGCCTGCTGTGCGAGCGACAGATCCTTTCCATAGAACTGCGCGAGGAAGACGGTGGCGACGGCCTGCATGAGGGCCGTGCCGTCCATGTTGATCTTCGCGCCCATGGCACAGACGAAACTGGCGATATCAGAGGGGACGCCGAGTTTGTCGCGCACGGCCTGCATGGTGACAGGGAGGGTGGCGGCGGAACTGGAACTGCTGAAGGCGACCATCTGGACCTGCGCGATGCCGCGGAAGAAGTGTCGCAGGGGCATGCGCGCGAAGAGCACGACGACGGCGGGATAGATGACGAGTTGGATGACGAGCAGCCCGAGGATGACGGTCAGGCAATAGGCACCGAGCGAGACGAGCACGTCGAAGCCGAGGTTGGCGGCGATGGGCGTGATGAGGCAGAAGACGCCGACGGGGGCGAGGCGCATGATGGCGCGGACGATGAGAAGGAAGGCCTCGTTGAGGCCCTCGACGACGGCGAGGACCGGGCCGGAGCGATCGCGCGGGAGCACGGCGAGTGCGATCCCGAGCATGAGCGCGAGGACGACGACCTGGAGCATGTCGCCGCGGGCGAGCGCATCGAACGGATTGGTGGGCATGATCTCGCGGACGAGGTCCCAGGGCTTGGTGGATTTGGCGGCGGTGAGGACGCGCGCGGAAGTGTCGGAGGCGTTGGATTCGAGCAGTTTCGCGCGGGTCTCCTCGGCGATGAAGCGCGAGCCGCCGGGCTGGATGGTGTTGACGAGGACGAGCCCGACGGTGACGCTGAGGGTGGCGGTGGCGAGGAAGAGGAGGATGGTCTTGCTGCCGATGCGGCCGAGTTTGCGGAGATCGCCCAGCGAGCCGATGGCGAGGATCATGGCGAAGAGGATGATGGGGACGGCGATGAACTGGAGCGAGCGTTTGAAGATGTCGCCGATGACCTGATTGAGGCCGACGGCGACGTCGGCGAGCCAGGCGGCGTCGTGCTCGTTGAAGAAGGCGCGGACAGTCGCGCCCCAGCGATTGAGGGCGAGGCCGAGCGAGACGCCCAGCGCCAGGCCGATGAGGATCTGCCAGTGCAGGGCGAGGCGTTGGCGGCGTTGGCGTGGCTCGAACGTGCGGGGCTCGATCATCGGGAGAAGATACGGTGTCCTGCGCGCGGGCACAAATCGAAAGCGGACGCGTCGAGGCATCTCATCGGGGCCTGGACGCCCCGACTCACCAACTTGAAGGCTTCGTTACGCGAAAAGACCGTGGACGACCTTGCCATGCACGTCGGTGAGGCGGAAGTCGCGGCCCTGGAATCGGAAGGTGAGTCGCTGGTGGTCGAGGCCGAGGGCGTGAAGGATCGTGGCCTGCAAGTCGTGAATGTGGACGGGGTCGCGCGTGATTCGATAGCCGAACTCATCGGTCTCGCCGTGGACGTAGCCGCGTTTGAGGCCCGCGCCGGCCATCCAGATGGTGAAGGCGTGGGGGTGGTGGTCGCGGCCCAGGAACTTGGACCCGTCGCGCGCCTCATTCATGGCGGTGCGGCCGAACTCGCCGGACCAGACGACAAGGGTGTCTTCGAGCATGCCGCGGCGCTTGAGGTCGAGGACGAGGGCGGCGGAGGCCTGGTCAGTCTGACGACATTTGGCGGGAAGTTGCGTGATGATGTCGTCGCCGCTGCTGGTGCCGTGGACGTCCCAGCCGTGATCGAAGAGTTGAACGAAGCGGACGCCGCGCTCGAGGAGGCGACGAGCGAGGAGGCAGTTGCGTGCGAAGGAGGGTTTGGCGGGATCGACGCCGTAGAAATCGAGCGCGGATTTCGGCTCGCGCGAGATGTCCATCGCTTCGGGCACGGAGACTTGCATGCGGAAGGCAAGTTCGTATTGCTCGATGCGGGCGAGCGTCTCGGGGTCCTGGTGCCGCGCGTGCGAGAGGCGGTTGAGGTCGCCCAGCGCGTCGAGTTGGGCGCGGCGAGCCTCGCGCGAGACGCCCTCGGGGTTGCTGGCGAAGAGCACGGGATCGCCCTCGCTGCGGCACTGGCAGCCCTGATAGATCGACGGCAGAAAGCCGGAGCCCCAGACACTCTTGCCCGCGCTCGGATTCGAGCCGCCAGAGAGCAGGACGACGAAGCCGGGGAGGTTCGCGTTCTCGGAGCCGAGGCCATAGACGCTCCAGGCGCCCATGCTGGGCCGGCCCGGGCGAGGCGAGCCGGTGTAGAGGAAGAGTTCCGCGGGCGCGTGGTTGAACTCGTCGGTGTACATCGAGCGGACGAGCGTGACCTCGTCGGCGATTCGTGCGAAGTTGGGAACGAGTTCGGAGGCCCACATGGCGCTGCGGCCCACGCGCGCGAACTTATATGGCGAGGCAAGGATCGTCGGGTGCCCCTTGATGAACGCGAATCGTTCCCTTTCCAGCAGCGAATCCGGGCACGGCTTCCCGTTGAGTTCGCTGAGGCGCGGCTTGTAGTCAAAGAGGTCCTGCTGGGGCGGCGAGCCGGCCATGTGCATGTAGATCACGCGGCGGGCGCGCGGGGGGAAGTGGGGGAGACGAGACAGGTCCGGCCCAGCATTGGCAGGATCATGCGCGAGCGTCCTCTGGCCACCCAGAAGCGAATGGAGCGCGATGAGGCCCACGCCGTTGCGGAGTTGGCCGAAGAAGTGGCGCCGGGTGACGCCGCGAGCGTGGTCGAGCCTGGCCTGGAGCGCGTCGTTCACGTTCAGTCCTTGAGCACGACGTAGAGCGCGTGCAGGAAGCCTGGGAGCCAGAAGAGCAGCGTGAGGATCAGATTCAGCAGCACCGCGAGCCCGAGCCCGCGCTTCACGAGCACCGCCACCGGCGGCAGAAAGATCGCGATGATGATCATGAGCAGTTTGTTCGTGTCGTCCGCGTTCGCCATGCGGTTCGCTCCTTCGTGCGGCGGGTCGGCCGCTCGGAGATCTCTTTCGTCAATGCTCTGTCACTCTTTCGTGAGCACCTCGTCGAGGTTGAGGAGAACGGCACAGAGTCCGGCCCAGGCGGATTGTCCACGCGCGGCAGGGTCGTTCGCGGCTGCTTCCTGCTTCAGACGTTCGAGGAGCAAGATCAAGCGATCGCGCTCGGCGGCTGTCGGCGCGCGTGCGGCGGCGAGTCGGAAGGCGTAGTCGATCCTGGCGGCATCCTCTCCGCCGCGGGCCATCACGCGTGCCGCCATCGCTCGCGCGCATTCGACGAAGACGGGGTCGTTGAGCGTGACGAGCGCCTGGAGCGGCGTGTTGGTGCGGATCCGCCGCGACACGCAGACCTCGCGGCTCGGGGCGTCGAACGTGGTCATCGAGGGATAGGGCACGGTACGACGCCAGAAGGTGTAGAGCGAGCGGCGGTGGCGATCTTCGCCGTCGCTCGTCGTCCATTTGTCGCCGCTATAGATCATGATCCAGAGTCCGTCGGGCTGCAGCGGGAAGACGGGCTTGCCGAACATCTTGGGCGAGAGGAGGCCCGACGCCGCGAGTGCCTGGTCGCGGAGGGTCTCGCCGTCGAGGCGGAATCGCGGCCCGCGCGCGAGGAGTTGATTCGCGGGGTCGCGCTCGAGGAGCGCGGCAGAGGCGGCCGACGACTGGCGATAGGTGGCCGAGGTGACGATGCGGCGGACGAGGGCTTTGAGCGACCAACCGCCGTCGCGGAGGCCGATGGCCAGTTCGTCGAGGAGTTCCGGGTGGCTGGGCCATTGGCCTTGCACGCCGAAGTCTTCGACGGTCTCGACGAGGCCGGTGCCGAACATCTGCTCCCAGACGCGGTTGGCGAGCGCGCGTGCGGTGAGCGGGTTGCGAGAGTCGAAGAGCCATGTCGCGAGTTCGAGCCGATCGTTGGGCTCCCACCCGACGCGCTCCGTCAGCATCCGCGGAGCGCCGGGCGACACCGGCTCGGCAGGGCTGCGATACGACCCGCGAACGAACCGATGCGTGGGCCGTTTCTCAACGAGTTCTTTCATGATCGGAACGACCGCGCCGCGATCGACCAGTTTGCGCTCGCGCTCCTTGAGCGCCACATGCTCGCGCTCCATCGGGGCGATGGCGGCGACCGTCGGCGCGTGAACCCGGCGGAGGTAGAAGTCCATCACCGTCCGCCGATCTTCAGTGGTCCATGCCTCGACGGCCTTCATCGCGGCGTCGCGGACGGCGGCCGGCAGCCCGCGCCCCTCGCGCTGCCGCTCGATGTCGAGCCATCGTGCCGCGGAGATCGTGTGGCGGGTGTCGATCGGCAGTTTGGAGAGGACTCCCGCGCGATCCCAATGAACCGTTCCGCCGAACTGCGAGAACGCCCAGCCGGAGACCCGAGCGCCGGCGAGCCCGACATCCTCGGCGGCGAATTCGAGCCGCACCCATTGGCCCGCGGTGGGAAGATCGCCGATGCGACGGCGCGAGGCGGTGCCGTCGGTGCCGCCGTAAGTCAGTCTGGCCTCGCCCCAGGTCGCGCGATGCTCCCAGCCGCTGTCGCCGGCGAACCATTGCAGCATGATTTCGCTGGGCGGATTGGCCGCGTCGATGTAGACCTCGGCAAAGAGGCGATCGCCGGGGCGGACCTCAAGCGGCGGATACGCGTCGGTGATATACGCCTGAGCGGCAGCAGTGGCCGTACCGCCGAAGACTCGCTCACCGCTCGCGCGCTTGGGACCCTTGGTCACCCAGGGCCAGGGGCCGGGCAACCCTTCGACGTGGCGATTCGAGCCCGTCGGCAGTCGATCGTCGATCCAGACGCGGAGTTCCGCTTCGGTCGATTCGAGCGGTGGCGGAGGAATCTGCCAGAGCGATTCGTCGGCCTCATTCGGAAGCGCCGCGGCGATCGTGCGATCGAGTTCGTCGATCCTCGCACGCACGCGATCGAGTTCCGCGCGGTCGGCGTCGCTCAGGATCAGTTCCGTCGGCGAATCATCGGGCAAATCACGGTCTTCGGTCGAGTTGAAGAGGGCGAAGAGTTTGAAGTAGTCGGTGTGGGTGATCGGGTCGAACTTGTGCGTGTGGCACTGGGCGCAGCCCGCCGTCAGGCCCTGCCAGACCTCCATCGTGGTGTTGACGCGATCGACGACTGCGGCGGTGCGGAACTCCTCGTCGTCGGTGCCGCCCTCGTCGTTGGTCATGGTGTTGCGGTGAAAGGCCGAGGCGACGCGGTCATCGAGCGACGCGCCGGGGAGCATGTCGCCGGCGAGTTGGTCACGCGCGAAGCGATCCATCGGCATGTCGGCGTTGAGGGCGCGGATGACCCAATCGCGATAGGGCCACATCGTCCGCCGCTCGTCCTTCTCGTAGCCCTTGGTGTCGGCGTAGCGTGCGAGATCGAGCCACCAGCGGGCCCATTTTTCGCCGAAGCGATCGGAGGCGAGCAGCCGATCGACCGCGCGCTCGTACGCGCCATCGCTCGCGTCGGCCTCGAACTCGGCGACCTTTTCGGGCGTGGGCGGCAAACCGATGATGTCGAGGCTCGCTCGCCGCAGGAGCACCGCACGGCTCGCCTCCGGGCTCGGCGTCAGACCATCGCCCTCGAGCCGGGCGAGCACCCAGCGATCAAGCGTGGATCGGGGCCAGCGTTCATCACGCACCGGCGGCGCGGGCCGGGCCGCGAGGGGCGACAGGCTCCAGTGTTCCGACCACGGCGCGCCCTGGGTGATCCAGCGCTCGAGGAGAGCGGCGTCGTCGACCTTCAGGCCGTGAGGATTCACATCGGGCGGGGGCATCCGCAAGTCGGGATCGGTAGAGCGGATGCGTCGGATGATCTCGCTGCGTGCCGGGTCGCCGGGCAGGATGGCGAAGAGGCCGTTAGGTCGGCCGTCGCGGCCCGCTCGCTCGGCGACGGCTTCCTCTCGTTCGTCGAGCCGCAGGCCGGCCTGCCGAGCCGCTTCGTCCGGGCCATGGCACTTGAAGCACGCGCCGGCGAGGATGGGTCGAACATCGCGCGCGAAAAGGATCGGCCTTTGGGGTGGAACCTGCGTCGGCGGCTGGCCGCGTGCGACCAGCGCTGCAATCCCCATGACTAATACTGCCCAATACCCATGCCACATGCCAACAAAGTACACACAAACCGGCGAGCTGTCACGGAGAATCCGAAGCGGCCTGGCTGGGCGGTTGGGTGTGGCGGCGAGGTTCGTTCGTCGTGTGTACGCTCTCGGTCGCCATCAATCGTTGGAGCCCACCATGCATGCTGATCGCCGCACGTTTCTCCGTTCCGCCGCCATCGGGACCGCGACCTGGTGCATGGGCGTGCGCACGTTCGCGGCCCGAACGGCGAACAAGTCCGGGCTCGGCAACCCGATCCTCGGCTCGGGCGAGTACACCTATGAGTGCGTCCATGACTGGCTGAAGCCACCCGAGGGCGTGGCGTGGGGCAATACACACGGGCTGGCGCAGGATGCCGCGGGGCGGATCTATGTCGCGCACACCGTGGACAGTTCGAGTTCGAAGCCACACGCGGTGTGCGTCTATGAGGCTGGCGGCGAGTTCGTCACGGCCTGGGGCGATGACTTTCGTGAGGGCGCGCATGGGCTCGATGTGAGGTCCGAGAACGGAACCGAGTTTTTGTATCACTGCGACACCCGCCGCCGACTGGTGGTCAAGACCGACCTTCGCGGCGAGGTCGTGTGGCAGAGCGGCTATCCCAAGGAGTCCGGTCTTTACGCATCGATTGCGGACTATTGCCCGACAAACGTCGCGTTCCTGGCGGGCGGCGATTTTCTCGTCGGCGACGGATACGGGTCGAGTTTCGTGAATCGATACGGAGCCGATGGCAAGTACCTTCGCACGGTCATCAGGCCGGGCAAGGACAAGGGGCAGGTCAGTTGTCCGCACGGATTGTGGGTGGATGAGCGGTCGGGCACGCCGCGGCTTGTGGTGGCGGATCGCGGCAACCGACGGATTCAGTACTTCACTCTCGAAGGCGAGCACGCCGGCTTTGTGACCGACGGCATCCGTATGCCATGCCATTTCAAGACGCGCGGTGAGATGCTGCTCGTGCCCGACCTCGAAAGCGTCGTGACGCTTCTTGACAAGGACAACCGCGTGGTTGTGCATCTGGGCGACGGGCACCCGTCGAAACTGCGCGGCAGCCCGCGCGAGGATTTCGCGCCTGGCAAGTTCATCCATCCTCATACGGCGATTTTCCTGAAGACGGGAGACATCCTGGTGGCGGAGTGGGTGCCGATCGGGCGGATCACATTGCTGAGGAAGGTCTAGCGCGTGATCGCGGGTGGGTTCATCTCTGGTCTGATGGCACCGGGCACGGGCGTTGTCGCGGCAGCGGATTCGCCCTGGCTGCAACTGTTTGGTCGGCTTCATCCGGTGCTCGTGCATTTCCCGATCGCGTTGGTGATCGCGGCGCTGGGGCTGGAGGTGCTGCGTCTGGCGCGGCGGCGGCAGAACCCATCGCCCGGCGCGCTGACGTGCCTCGGGCTGGGCGTGCTGGGCGCGGGGCCGGCGATCGGGGCGGGGTGGCTGAACGCCGATTTCGAGCCGCACGCGGCCAGCGTGACGATGGAATGGCACCGGTGGCTGGCGATTTTTGGCGGCAGCATCGCGCTCGTGGCCTTGGTGCTCGGGCATGGGGCACGCCGATATCAGCGGTGGCAGTTGCGGCGGGCGTATGTCTTCTTTCTCGCGTTGGCGGCCTCAGGTATTGGAGTGGCCGGGCACCTCGGGGGCACGCTCGTGTACGGCGAGGGGTACTACGCGGAGCCCATCGAGCGACTGCTGGGCGGACGGAGCGAGCCGGCGGACGATCGACTCGGCTTTGTTCGCACGCCGCCGCCGGGTGTGACGCTGACGGTCGATTTCGCGCGCGATATCGCGCCGATTTTCAATGAGCGGTGCGTCGAGTGCCACGGACCGACGAAGGCCAAACGCAAACTCAGGCTCGATCAGCCGGAACTGATGTTCCGCGGCCCTGCGGAAGATTGGGTGGTCCAGCCCGGCAAGCCGGACGAGAGCGAACTGGCGCGTCTGATCCGTCTGCCGGCGGATGATCCGGATCGCATGCCGCCCGAGGGCGAGCCGTTGACGAGCCGGCAAACGTCGCTGATCGAGCGGTGGATCGCGGAGGGGGCGTATTGGCGGCCCGAGGCGCGGCCTGCGCAGCCCGCCTCAACGTCAAGCACGTCGCCGGCGACCGCGCCGCCTGGGGCATCGGCTCCAGCAACGACGAAGCCCGCGGGCTCGTCCACACCGGAACCCGGTGGCTCGCCGCAGCCGGTTCGCGTGATTCCGATTCGCCCGGTGCCGGAGATCTCTGAGGCGGAGCGCAAGGCGATCGAAGCGCTGCGCGAACTCGGGGCGACGATCCTGCCGCTCCATGAAGGCTCGCTGGTGGTGCAGGCGAATCTGGGTCGCATGTCGGCAGAGGCCGCGCCCAAGGCCCTTGCAGCGCTGGCGGTCGTCGGCGACCGTGTGGTGTCGCTCGATCTCTCTGGGCTGTCCTTGACGCCCGCCGACCTGCGCGCGATCGGCTCTCGGCGGATGCTGACGAATCTCGTGCTGGCACGGACGACGCTCGTTGACGACGACGTGAGGCTGCTGACCGGGCTCGACGCGCTGCAAGTGCTCAATCTCGTCGGGACGAAGGTGACGGACGCGAGCGTTGATGTGATCGCGGGGCTGCCGGCGCTGATCCGGGTCTATCTGTGGGAAACGGGCGTGACGGAGGAGGGCGTCAATCGTCTGGCCCGGTTGCGACCTACGGTGGAAGTGATCCGGGACGAGTGAGGGCCGCCGATTGGCCGCATTTCCGATGACGACGACGACCGAATCCAAGCCGATTTCCGCCGGTCTGGCCGATATCCGTCGGAAGGTGCGTGACGGCGTTCGACTCACACTTGCCGACGGCGATCTGCTCTATTCGACGCCCGACATCTGGACGGTCTGCGAGTTGGCGGACGACGTGCGTCGGCGGCTGCACGGCAGCGTGGCGTACTACAACATCAATCGCCACCTGAACTACTCGAACGTGTGCGCGCTCTCGTGCAAGTTCTGCGAGTTTTACCGCAAAAAGGACGAGCCGGGGAGTTACACGCGCGATATGGATTACGTCCGCGACGAAGCGCGGCGGGCGGTCGAGGCCGGCGCGACCGAGATTCACTCTGTCGGTGGGCTGCACCCGTATTTGCCGTGGGAGTACTACCCGGACCTTGTGCGCACGATCAAAGAGACGGCGCGATCACTCGGCAGTGACCTGCATGTCAAGGCGTTTACGGCGGTCGAGGTCGTGCATCTCGCGCGGATCGCGAAGGTCTACAAGGGCGCGAACGATCCCACGCCGGCGGGCCAGGCCGCGAGGATGGAGGGCATCCGCTGGGTGCTTGAGCGGCTGAAGGAGGCCGGCTTGGGTTCGCTACCCGGGGGCGGGGCCGAGGTCTTTGACGATCGCGTTCATGACGAGGCGTTCAAGGGCAAGATTCGCTCGGACGTCTGGCTTGACGTGCATCGCGTGGCCCACCAACTCGGCCTCAACACCAACGCGACGATCCTCTATGGCCACATCGAGGAGCGTCACGAGCGGCTGGTGCACATGGATATGCTGCGGCAGGCGCAGGACGAGGCCGCGGAAGCGCCAGGGCGCTTCCAGGCGATCATCCCGCTGCCGTTTTTCCCGGATGGAAGCGACCTCGAACACCTTCCCGGTCCGGCGGGGCTTGAGAACATCCGCACGCTGGCGATCGCGCGGCTGATGCTCGACAACTTCGCGCATGTCAAGGCGTTCTGGATCATGCAGACCCTGCCCATGGCGCAACTCATGCTGCAATGCGGGGCTGACGACATCGACGGCACGATTGTGTGGTACGACATCACGAAGGTCCCGCAGGGTGGTGGGGGCGCTGGTGGTATGGGTGCGACGCACCAGGAAGTCACCGTGGCGACGCTCCAGAAGGCGATTCGCGAGGCCGGGTTTGAGCCGGTGGAGCGGGACACGCTCTATCGGCGTGTGGTGCGTGAGGGGAACCAATGGCGGACGGAGTAGCGCCGTTTGACTCTCGCGCCGCGCTCCAAACACATCCCGCACAGCCGTTCTGCCGTCATCTACGTGATGTGGCGCGGCATTTGCGGAAGCACTCGTTGCATGTTCCTGAATGACATCGCCACAGCCGGCGCTATCCCGACCCTTGAGCACGCGATCCGATTCGCCGGCCAACGGCAGCGGTTGATCGCGCACAACGTCGCGAACTACAGCACTCCGAACTTCACCCCGCTCGACGCCTCCCCGCGGGACTTTCAGAAAGCCCTTGCGGACGCCATCGGCGACCGTCGGGGCAAGACGGCCGGGATGCACGGCGAACTCGAATGGGATGAGACCTCCGAACTCAAACGCGACGATCGAGGCGAACTCATGATCGAGCCCAGCGGCCAGCAGAGCGCCATCCTCTTCCATGATCGTGCCCACCGCGACCTCGAGCGATTGATGCAGGATCAGGCCGAGAATGCCGGGGTCTATCGAGTCAGCATGGAACTGTTGCGTTCGCGGTATCAGCAGATCAACGACGCCATCGCGGCCCGCGTATAGGAGTAACCGATGTACGGGAGTCTGGATATCTCGGCCGGAGGCATGGTCGCCCAGCGGATCCGGCTCGAGGCGATCTCCGCCAACATCGCCAACAGGGACGCGATCTTTGATGACGCGGGCAACGTGAATCCGTACCGCCGTCGGCAGGTGCTGCTGTCCCAGGGTGATCCCGCGGCGATGACACCCGAGGGGCGGAAGTTAGGCGTCCACGTCGCCGAGATCGCGCTGGACCGGAGCGCGCCGAGCCATAGGTACGATCCCGACAACCCGTTTGCCTACAAGGACGGCCAACTGGCGGGGTATGTGCCGACCACGGGGATCAATCTGGTGATCGAGCAGATCGACGCGATGGAGGCGGCGAGGGCGTACGAGGCGAACGTTGAAGCGGCGAACACGACCAAGACGATGATGGTACAGGCCTTGCGACTGATCGCGTAGGATGTGACGCATGACGGACCCATTGGGCCTCATCTCCGCTGTTCGCCCGGACGCCATCGCGCAGCCGGGGGCCGCTACGCCGGTCGATCCGAATGCGCCGTCGTTCAAGGACTCACTGCTCAAGAGCCTGGATCAGATCAATCGCCTGCAACAGGACGCGACGCAGGCGATCGAGGACGGCTCCACCGGCCAGCGGCAGGACATTGAAGGCGTGCTGATCGCCACGGCGAAGGCGGATTCGGCGTTCAAGATGGTCCAGGCCGTGCGCAACGAGGTGATCCGGGCGTATGAAGAGATCCAGCAGATGCGGGTGTAGTTGGCTGAATCGGCGAGCGAAGCCGCGGGTTTCTTGACCCGAGCATTCGTTCGCGCTGCCCCCACTCAACCTCGGTGTAGCGCGCAAGCAGGTCGTCGGAAGCCCCATGAGGTGCTTGTACTGCTTCCGATATTGCGCCGATCGCGCAACTCCTGCCGATCGCCCGCGCACATTCAAGCGACGCCCGCGCACGGGCCGAAATGAGCCATCGAGGCGCGACCGCGCCCGGCTCGCGAGGATCGCGCGTCGACACACGGCAGGAGGCCGCTCGGCTTGGATCGCTTCAAGAAAATCCTCGACGGCATCTCGGCAAACCTGGGCGGCATGTCGGGCACCCAGAAGTTGCTGATCGGCAGCCTTGCCGTCATCCTGCTGATGACGCTCTTTCTCGTTTCTCAATACGCGGGCAAGACCACGATGGTGCCGCTGTGGCCCAGCGCCCCGCCCGAGGACCAGGCCCGCGCGAAGACGACGCTGCAGACGGCCCAGGTCAGTTTCGAGGAGCGGGCCGACGGCATCTATGTGCCCGTCGAGCAACGCGATCGGATGGTGGCGGTGCTCGCGCAATCCGGCCAGCAGCCCGCCAACGCCGCGATCGTCTACGAGAACATCCTCAAGACCCAGAGTTGGATGAACACGAAGGAGCAGAATCGGCAGATCAGCAAGATCATGCTGGACAACTGGCTCTCATCTGTTCTGTCCAAGTTTGACGGGATTCAGGACGCCCGGGTCTTTGTGGATGCGCCCGAGCCGTTCGGCGTAGGCCAGGCCGTGCGTTCGCCAAAGGCTTCGATCACACTGTTCACCACGCCGGGGCGGACGCTGCCGCAATCGACGGTTGATGCGGCGGCACGGATGGTCGCGGGGTCCGTCGCGGGGCTGGAACTGGCGCGGGTGGCGGTGACGGACGGGAGCACGGGCAAGCCGCGCAAGGCCGCCAACGACGACGAGATGATGGCGAGCGTCCCACGCGACACGGCCAAGGCGATCGAGCGTGACTGGAAGGCGAAGATCGAGAATCTGTTGGCGAACATCGAAGGACTCGCGGTCGAAGTGACGGCCACGGTGGACGCCAGCCGCACCCGCGCGCAGGTAATGAAAAACCTGCCGACGGGCGAGGGCACCGTGGCAGTTCCGAAGAAGGAGACGAACTCGAGCGTGCTCAAGACCGAGGCCGCGCCGGGCGCTGAGCCGGGGATTCGCTCGAACCAGGGGGCGGACCTGAATCAGACGTCGGCCGTCGGGAGCAAGACGGAGACGAAGGACGAGGAGACCGAGTTCACGGTCGGCATCGGGACGCGCAACGAACAGATCGACGACCCGGGCGGGCGGATCAAATCACTGGCCGCGACGGTCAACATCCCGCGGTCATTTATCACGGGGCTGATCGAGAGGGAACGGGCGGCCGCCGCAGACCCCAAGGCCAAGGACAAACCTCCAGCGCCGACGGACGGCGAGATTCGCCAGCGGTTCGATGCCGAGCGCACGAGCATCGAGGCGCAGTTAAAGCCGCATTTCAAGGTCGAGACGCCGCAAGGCCCTGTGCAGGGCGAGGTCGTGGTCTCGATGATGTCCAGCGATATTCCCGGCTTGATGCGCTCGGGCAGTGGTGGCGGGGGCGTCTCGGGCTTTGGCGGCAGCGGGATGGGCAGCATCCTCGCGCTCAACGGCTCGGGGCTCGTTGATAAGGTCTTGCTTGCGGGCCTCGCCGTCGTGGCGCTGATGATGATGTTGCTGCTCGCTCGTCGCGCGTCGCGCCGCGTCGAGTTGCCGTCCGCCGAGGAGTTGATCGGCGCTCCGCCCGCGCTCGAGACGGGCAGCGAGGTGGTGGGCGAGGCGGACGACGCGGAGACGGCGATGGCGGGGATCGAGGTGCGGGATGAGGACCTCCGCGCCACCAAACTGCGCGAGCAGGTGGGCTCGTTCATCCGATCGAACCCGGACCTCTCGGGCAAACTGCTGAACCGCTGGGTTTCGGTCGAGGAATAGTGCATGCCACGCCGACCGGGGGACAAGTTGCCGGAGACGACCGCCGAACTCGACGGCGTGACCAAGGCGGCGATCCTGCTTCTGGCGATCGGGTCCGACGACGCGGCGCTGCTGATGAAGCAACTGCCCGCGGAGTTTGTCGAGGCGGTGACGCGCGAACTCGCCAGCCTGGGTCGAATCCCGCCGGGCCTGTCGTCGTCGGTGGTGGAGGAGTTCTACAACCTGACGATCGCGAGCCAGTACGCGAACGAGGGCAGCCTCGACTACGCGAAGGAGATCCTGAAAAACTCGCTCGATCCCAAACTCGCGGAGCGGGTCTTGCAGCAGATCCAGACGCAGGTGCAGAAGAAGCCGTTCAGTTTCCTGCAGCGCGCCGAGAGCGACAACTTGCTGACCTTCATCCAGGACGAGCATCCGCAGACGATCGCGCTCATCCTCTGCCACCTGCCGCACCACAAGTCGGCGGAGATTCTCGTCAGACTTCCGACGCAGAAGCAGGTCGAGGTCATCAAGCGCGTGGCGAACATGGAGCAGACGAATCCCGACGTGATCAAGGAGGTCGAACGGGGGCTCGAGAGCCGCCTTGCCGCGATGCTCACGCAGAGCATGGAAAAGGCCGGCGGCGTGCCCACGGTCGCCGAGATTCTCAACCTGGCCGATCGCGCGACGGAAAAGACCATCATGGAGGGACTGGAGTCAGAGGACCCCGAACTCGTCGAGCAGATTCGCCGCCTCATGTTCGTGTTCGAGGACGTCAAACTCGTGGATGGCAAGGGCATCCAGGCCGTGCTCAAGGAGGTCGACAACGAGGAACTGGCGATCGCGCTCAAGACAGCGTCGGAGGAACTCAAGGCCAAGATCTTCTCGAACATGTCCGAGCGTGCCGCGCAACTCATCAAGGAGGACATGCAGTTCATGGGCCCGGTGAAGGTCAGCGACGTCGAGTCGTCCCAGCAGCGAATCGTCGACATCGTGCGTCGCCTCGAAGAGGCCGGCGAGATCATCATCCAAGGCCGCGGCGGCACCGAAGAACTCGTCGTCTAACCCGCTCGCACGTGCGACCACAGCGATCCCAAACGCATGCCCGTCCTCCATCGAACCCAGGCCCATGACGCCGTCAAGACGGCGGTCGTGCTCGATCTTGGCGATCTCGTTGCGCAGGGACAGCGCCTGCGCGCCGCGGCCAAGTCGGAGGCGGGGCGCATCATCGCGCAGGGTCAGAGCGAGCGTGCTCGCCTCATCGCGGATGCTTCGAAAGAGGGGCATCGGCAGGGTGTCGAGAAGGGGCTCGAAGAAGGCCGGATCACGGGTCACGCCGCGGGCCGCGAGGCCGCGCTCGTGGAGCACAGGAAGCGGCTGGATGAACTGATCGGCGCGTTGACGACGGCCCTCGAAGCCTTCGAGCGAGATCGCACGGCGCTGCTCGACCAGGCTCGCGTCGATGCGATCCGGCTCGCGATCGAGTTGGCATCGTCGATCGTCCGGCGTGTCATCGCCGCTGATCCCAAAGTCGTCGTCGACCAGGTTGCCGCGATTCTGGGCACGCTCTCGCGGCCCAGTCGGCTCACGCTCCGTATCCATCCCGATGACCTTGCCGCGATGAGCGACGCGATGTCCGCGCTCAAGGAGCGCTTCGCGCACGCCGCCCACGCCGAGTTGCTCGTCGATGAATCGCTCGATCGCGGCTCGTGTGTCGCCGAGACACCCGCCGGGGGCAAGATCGACGCCTCGATCAAGGCTCAACTTGACGCGGTGGCGGCGGAGTTGCTGCCGTCATGACCATTCTCGCGCCCGAGATCGAGACCGCGCGAGGCCTGAGTACGCTGACGGCTCGCGGCCAGATTGCGCTCCTGAAGGGCCTCACGCTGCACGCCGACGATCTGCCGCTGCCGATCGGGTCGCTGGTGCGCGTTCATGCGCCGAGCGAAACGCCCGAGCGCGGCGCGCTCGCTGAAGTTGTCGGCTTCACGCCCGAGCACACGATCCTGATGTTGCTGGGCAACTCGACAGGAATTCGGCCCGGTGACGCCGTCACGGGCCGCGCCGCGGCACCAACGATCCCCGTCGGCGTGCGCATGCTTGGGCGAGTCGTCGATGGGCTGGGCCGTCCGATCGATCGCGCCGGTCCGATCCATGCCACGGTCCGCCGCGCCCTCTCGCCCGCGCCGATCGCTCCGCTTCGCCGCCGACGGATCAATCAGCCGCTGCACACGGGTGTTCGCGCGATCGACCTCTGCACGACGCTGGGCAAGGGGCAGCGCATCGGCATCTTCGCGGGGCCGGGCGTCGGCAAGTCGTCGTTGCTCGCGGACATCGCCAAGGGCTCGACCGCCGATGTTGCGGTCATCGCGCTGATCGGCGAGCGTGGCCGTGAGGTCGGTGATTTCATCGCGCACACGCTCGGGCCCGAGGGGCTTGCGCGGGCCGTGGTCGTCTGCGCCACCAGCGACGAACCCCCACTGCTTCGCATCCGTGCGGCGCTCGCGGCCTCCACGATCGCCGAGTATTTCCGCGATGCCGGGCGCGACGTGCTGCTCATCATGGATTCCGTCACTCGCTTGGCGCACGCCCAGCGACAGGTCGGCCTCGCGGTCGGCGAGCCGCCCGCCACCAAGGGATACACGCCCTCCGTCTTCGCCCTTCTCCCGCAGTTGCTCGAGCGAGCCGGGACGATCGAAGGCGCGGGCTCCATCACGGCCCTCTATTCCATCCTCGTTGATGGCGACGACATGACCGAGCCGATCGCCGACGCCGCGCGCGGCATCCTCGACGGCCATGTGATCCTGGCTCGCTCGCTCGCACAGCGCGGGCACTTCCCGGCGATCGACGTGCTCGACTCGGTCTCGCGCGTCGCGGATGACGTGACCGACCGCGAGCATCAGTCCGCGCGGCGCGAGTTGCTCGCCCACCTCGCCGCGTACAAACAGGTGGAGGACCTCATCCAGATCGGCGCGTACGCGAAGGGATCGAACAAGAAGGCGGACGCGGCCGAGACGAACATGGCGGAGATTCTGCAGATTCTGCGGCAGTCGCGCGGCGACGCCACGTCGTTCCCCAAGGCGAGGGAACAACTCCTCACGCTCGCGGCCAAACTCGCACAGTCGCCGCCGGCAAGCCGGACCCAGAAGAAGTGACATGCCGACGTTTCGCTTTCGATTCCAGCCGGTCCTTGAGCAGCGCAAGCGAGCCGAGGAGGTCATTCAGCGCGAGGTGGCGGTGCTCGAGCGCTCCCGCCTCGCGCTCGAGGATCGCATCCGCGCGATTCAGGCGTTGATCGCCGATGAGAAGCGTGTGCAGCGCGATGCGCTGACGGGCAAGGCGGACCTCGCCGCGGCGCGCGCCCGCGCCGCCTCCGCGCTCGGGCTTGCCGCCGATGCCCGCAAACTTGCCATCGAACTCGCTGGCCTTCTCAAACTGCTTGATGCCGCGCGCGAACGGCTCCGCGCCGCTTCGGCTCAGACCAAGGCTGTGGCGCTGCTGCGCGACCGCGACTTCGGCGCGTGGAAGGCGGAAGTCAACCGCCGCGAGTTGCTGGCGCTCGATGACCTGGCCGTGATGCGGGCCGGCCGACAGGAGTCCGTGACATGAAATCGATCTGGACGATGCTCTCGGTGCTGGCCGTTGCGAATCTGCTCGCGCTGCTCGCGCTCGTGGGATGGCTGAAGGCGTCCGACCGCCTTGATGCGACGCGCATGCGCGAGGTGCGGCAACTGTTCACGGAAACCGTGGCGCAGCGGTCGGCACGAGAGAAGGAGGAGGCGGCCAAGGTTGAGGCGGAGAAGAAGGCGGCGGAACTGAAGGCGAAAGAGGGCACGCCCCCGGTGACGGCCGCCGAGAAACTCGACATCAAGATCCACCAGAGCGAAGCGGACCAGGCGAGGATCGACGCCGCGCGTCGCGAGATCAGGCTGCTGCAGGAGACGCTTCGCCGCGAGAAACTGGCCGTCGAGAGCGAATGGGCGAAACTCAAGCAGGAGCAAGCGGACTTCGATCGCGCGCGCAAGATCGTCGCGGAGACCGAGGGTTCGGCACAGTTCAAGAAGACCCTGGCCACCATCGAGGGGCTCAAGCCGGACAAGGCGTATACCGCGCTCCAGCAACTCATCGATGCGAAGAACGTCGATCAGGTCGTGTCGTATCTGAACGCGATGCAGGAGCGGACGCGCACGAAGGTGGTTGACGAGTTCCTCAAGACCGATCCGAAGGTGGCCGCCGATTTGCTGGAACGACTCCGGACCCGAGGCATGACCGTCTCGGCTGCCGGAGCCGCTCCCGGATGATCCACGCCGCCGAAACCGCTCAGATCCAGGCCGATTCTCGCGCCCAGCCAAGGTCCGAAGACGACCGCCGGGAGGCCACGGCATTGAACTTTGCGGGGATGCTCGCGCCGTTCTCGCGGCCCTTGGCGCAAGAAGCGCTCGCGCGGGAAGCGCCGAGGCTCGAGGCACGCCACGATCCATCGTCGGCAGCCCGAGGCGAGTCGATCGAAAGCGCGCGCGATGAGCGGCTCTCGGTGCGGCAAGCCGAGCAGGGGCGGCAGCGGACGAACGAAGCCCTAGCCGAATCGTGCGGACTCGCCAAGCCGCGTGCCGGGTCGGCTGATGCAGCGCACGCGAATCTTGCCGCGCAGCCGCACGCCAACGCGACGCCGGCTTTGAACGATGCGTCCTCGGCAACGACACGAGCGACGCCCGCCGACCTGCGTCAGTCGGCCCACTCCACGACTACGTCCGCGTCGCAAGCAGCCGCTGCGGACGGTGCTGCGAACTCGGCAGCAACCCGCGCCGCGGCGCGACCGATGGCCTTGCTTCAGTCGCTTGGCAGCGCCGCCGGGCCGCGGTTTGTTGTGGCGGGCTCAACCCGCGCCGCCGCGCATGGTCCTCGCGCGACCCCCTCGGGCGCAACACCCGCCCGCTCCGCGCCGCAGGATGAGTTCGCAGCGCAACTCTCGCGCGGGTTCTCGGCCGCACTCCGACAAGGCGGCGGTGTGGTCACCATGCGACTTCAGCCGGATTCGCTCGGTGAAATCCGCATCCGGCTCGATCTTCAGCCGGGGCGAGTGTCGGCGATGATCGAGGCCGGGAGCGACGAGGCACGCCGATTGCTGAATGACAACCTGACGGACCTCCGGACCGCGCTGGAAGCGCGAGGGCTTGAGGTCTCGGGGCTCGAGATCGCGCCACGCGAGCGCCATGAGCCACTCGCCGCATCCCAGGAGGGACGCGGGCACGGCGGAGCCGACACGGATACTGGCGAGCGGGGCGGAGCCCACTGGACGGGCGCGGAGACGGAAGGCCGCGGCGCTGGAACGCGTGCTGACGTTTCACATGAAACCGGGACCGTGGGCGTGCGCGCGCCGACGGTCGAGCCGATGGCCGAGCCGTCGGTGGAGATGGGCGGAGGCCCGAGCGTTTGCCTGCGGCTGGACGCGATCGCGTAGGCCGCGAGGAGCACATGATGGACGCGGTGGGCACGATCGACGCGACGGCGTCAACGTCGGCTTCGCGGGCGAGTGCCTTTGGCGCGCTCGACTCCGAAGAGTTCGTCAAGATCATCTTTGCCGAGTTGGGCAACCAGGACCCGCTCGCGCCGACGGATTCCAAGGCGCTCCTCGACCAACTCGCGAGTTTGCGATCGATCCAATCCGATATCGACATGCAGTCGCGGCTCAAGTCGCTCGTGAGCGACAACGAGTTTGCCGCGGCATCGGGGTTGATCGGGCAGCGCATCAGCGGGGGCAACACGACAGGAATCGTGCGCAGTGCCTCACGCACCGACGAGGGCGTGTTCCTGAACCTCATGGGCGGCGCGCGCGTCGCGATGTCGCGCGTCGAGTCCGTAGGAGCGGCCCAGGGGAGAGGTTCATGACCGCGATCGGTACCGAACTGCTCCGAATGCTCGGGGCGACGCCCGCGAACAGCGCGTCGGCATCTTCCGATGCGGTTGCCGGCGGTGATTTCGCACAACTGCTCGACGCCGCGCGAGCGGGCAAGTTCGGGGGCAACGAGCCGGCGACGATCGCGGAGGGCTCCGGCGTCAAACTCTCAGAGGATCAACTCCGCCGCGTCGGCGAGGCTGTTGATCGCGCCAAAGCACAGGGGGCCGCACAGGCGGTCGTGCTCATTGACGGCATGGCGCTCAAGGTCGATGTCCTGACCCGCGAGATCAAGGGGTCCGTGAATCTCGATGGTGGCGTCACCGGCGTCGATGCCGTGATCAATGTTCCATCAGCAAATGGGCGCGGCTCGCTGCTTGACGTGCTCGGGGGCTCGAACGTCCTGACCGGCAAGAAGCCTCGGACTGCTTGACATAGGAATCTCGAATGGCCCTCACCGCATCGTTCTACACGGGTCTCTCGGGCCTCAACGCGCATGCGCGGCGGCTCGATGTCATCGGCAACAACATCGCCAATGCCAACACCACCGGATACAAAAGCAGCGCGCTCCGGTTCGCCAACCAGTTCAGCCGGACCATCAGCCCCGGCACGCCCGCGGGCGATCCCGATGCCGGTACAAATCCAAACCAGATCGGACTTGGCGTGTACGTCTCGGGCACGTCGCGCAACTTCAGCGACGGGAGCATCGCCGGCACCGGCGATACGCGAGATGTCGCACTCGAGGGCCGAGGGTTCTTTGTCGTTCAGCGCGGCGACGACCAATCGTTCACTCGCGCCGGAGGATTTCGCACAAACAGCGACGGCATCCTCACCACACCCGACGGCGATCCCGTGTTGGGCTATGGCATCGATAGCAACTTCGGTATCGAGCGCGGCTCGCTCGGCAGCCTGCCGATCCCGATCGGGTCGATGACCCTCACGCGTGCCACGACGTCCACCAACTTCCAGGGCAACCTCCGCGCCGACGGCGATGTGGCAACCACCGGCACGCTGATCGGCCTGGGCTCGTCGGCCACCGATGGCTTCGGCCTGATTCCGTCGGCGACGGTGCTTCCCGGTGCCGGCAACGTGCTTGAGCCCACCAGCCTGCTCGTGGAGATGTCCGCCGCCGCGGCACCGAACGTGCCGGCGTTCACGGCTGGACAGTCGATCGAGGTCCGCGAGGCGCGGCTCGGCGGGGGGACACTGCCGACGCGGACACTCACGATCAATCCTGCCACTACCGTGCAGGATCTCATGGACTTCCTCCGTGATGCCTTCGCGATTGACACGTCCTCGGCAAATCCGGACCTTTCCTCGCCGGGGCTCGCGCTCAACACGACCACTGGCCGGCTCGGGATCACGGGCAACGCCGGCACGATCAACCAGATTGACCTCGATTCAGCGGATGTAAGACTGCTTGATGGCAATGGCGTCTACATCGGTGCGCCGCTGACGGCGACAACGACCGTTTCGGCCGCGGGAGAATCGACCAGGACGTCCTTTGAGGTCTATGACTCGCTGGGCGCGCCCGTGGCGGGTCGGCTGGCGATGACGCTTGTCGCGCGTGATGCGAACGGAACAACCTGGAAGTACACCGCCAGTTCGTTCGCGGACGAGAGCCCCTCGCCGATCATCGGCACGGGCACGATTCGCTTTGACACGCTGGGCAGGCTCGTCACGACGACGCCGGTCAGTGTGTCGATCGATCGGCCGAGTTCTGGCGCTGCGTCGCCGCTGACGTTCGACCTCGGCTTCGATGAGACCGGGCTGACTTCGCTCGCACAGGCCCAGTCCCTGGTGGCGCTCACGGCACAGGACGGCGCGCCGCCGGGCACGCTCGCCACATACAAGATGGACGCGGACGGCGTCATCGTGGGGACATTCACCAATGGGCTCACGAGGCCGCTCGGACAACTCGCGGTCGCCACCTTTGTGAACATCGATGGCCTGATCGACGAGGGGTCGAATCTCTTCAGGGTTGGCCCGGGAAGCGGAGCGGCGCTGATTGACCCGCCGCGTGTTGGCGGTCGCGGAAGCGTCGTGGCCGGGGCACTCGAGCAGTCCAACGTCGAACTCGGGCAGGAGTTCATCGACCTTATCCAGACGTCGACAGGCTACTCGGCGTCGTCGCGGGTCATCCGAACGGCTGACGAACTCATGCAGCAGTTGTTGGTTCTAGGCCGATAGTGGGGGAGCGGTCGGCAACTCGCCGATCGAATCTCACTCTCGCCGCGGAGCCAAGCATGTTCGACCTCGGACCGCTTGAAGAGCAGATCGCCTTGCTTTCAGCCTCGGTGAGCATCGGCGGCGCGGTCGCGATTGCCGCCATGATCCTCGGGCGCACGGGCGTGATTCGAGTTCCACGCATTGGCTGGCGTCCACGAGCGGCCATCTGCGGCGGGGCGCTGGGAGTCGGTGTGGCCGCAGTAGCCGCGAAGGTGCTGGTGCCGAGCGTTGCCGGCGTCATACCGGACTTCGGGCTTGCCTTTGGCGCGTTGGGCATGGTCTTTCTGCCCGTGGTGGTGGAATCGGCGCTGCGAGCGTCCGCGAATCGCCGGTCGATGCAGGCGCTGGCTTTGGTGTCGCGGAGGCTCGAGCGCCGCGAAGCCGACGAGGCCGCCATCGCGCGTGTGTCGGCGGCGATCACCGACGCCGCACGCGCGGCGTGAGCGTCCTGTAACACGGCATTGCCAAGGTAGAACGCCTGTAATGTGTCGCCGATCGACCCTGCGTTGCGATCTTTGGAACGCGCTGGCTCCGGCTGCCCGGGTATCGCATGGTGGTGGAAGCCGGGGACTGAAGCGCAGGGGAAGTTCCGGCACGAGGAGGCGATGCCATGGCCGCGGAAGAGAAAAAGAAGGCGGAGGAGGCCCCAAAGGCCGAAGAGGCGCCCGCCAAGAAGAAGCCTCCGATCAAGTTGATCGGGGCGGTTGCGGGGATCATGATCGCCGAGGCCGCGGCGGTGTATGTGCTCGTGGGGATGAGCGGGCCGAAGAGCCAGACCGCGGATGCCGCGGTGCATGGCGCGGAAGAGGCGGAGCAGGAGCAACTGGTCGAGGTGCCGCTCGTCGACGACAACTTCCAGAACATGCAGACGGGCCGGGTGTGGCGCTGGGAGTTGCAGGTGGTGCTGAAGGTCAAGAACAAACACCTGGAGTTTGTGGAGGGCGAACTGTCGGAGCGCGAGTCGGAGATCAAAGAGGGTGTTGCGCAGATCGTCCGTCGCGCGCAGCACGGCTACCTCCGCGAGCCGGAACTGACGACGCTGAATCGCCAGATTCAGGCGTATCTGACAAAGGTGATCGAGCCTGATGCGGAAGGCCACCCACGCGTCGAGAAGGTGCTGATCCCCAAGTGCAAGGGCGTGGAGATGAGTTTCTAGCGCGGAGAGTCTCCAAATGCAGTGGCTGCATCGGCGTCGCGACTGTTTGGACAACCAAGCGAGTGATCGCACCCGCTACTCCGGTGCCGAGAGCGCTTGAGATAGAGTCGCGTCAGTCCCGACACCCGTGGCTCCGTGTTGAGGTTGTTTCGCATCGAGTCAGAGTCGCGGCGGCATTGTCGGTCCCTTGGCGCGCTCCGCGCTTGGGCAACCGCGGCTCGATGCCTTGACGTGCGGCATCACCTCGCGGAAGTTCGAGTCGTACGCCATCTCGGAGGTGAGCGAGTCGGGCCTCTTGCGCGGCGCGCCGACCCTGCCGCGCACTTTCGGGATCGCGTCCACCAGCGGAAGTAACATTATGCCGTCGCTGACGTTGGCGACGGCGACCGTGGCGACCAGCGTCGTGCCGTCTGCGTCGGTCAGGAGGTGGTGTTTGCCGCCGGGTTTGCCGCGGTCCGTGGGGTACGGGCCGGTGGCGTCGCCCCCCAACCCCTCGAAAACGTGACATTGACCGGCATCCGCTGACATCGCGCCCGGACCCAAAAGTCTGCCAATGTGCGCCATTCTCCGCCACGGGAACCTGCCAACGGGCGCAATCCGGCGCAGCGCTATCGCCCTCGCCACGAGCCTCATCCCGGTAGCGGCTTTGCACGGGAGTGATGCCACACTGATTGCACGGCATCTAGTTACATGCGGCAGAGAAGGCATTCAGGAAACACACAAAGTCGTTCACATTCAGAACCGGTGGGATCGTTGAAACGTCGCAGTTGGCGTAGCTATCGCCCTGGGCGAAGCGGTTGAGGAAGCAGATGAAATCATTGATATTCAGAACTGGGAAGCTGGACGAGCCGTCGCAGTTCGCGTAGCAAGGTGGGATACCTGCGAGGCCAAGCACCGCACAGGCGACGAGAACACGATGCTTCATGACCACTCTCCTAGGGCTTGAACGTGGCCGGAGTGTTTCATGCTCCGACGACATCGACCGGAGGTTACTTGCAAAGTTCAGGAATATCGCCGTGCAAAGAAATCATCTAAACTTGGCATAGATGGTGCCCAGTGCTCACTCGGTCGCTCGTGGAAAGGACCCGCGATAAAGTAAGAGTTCGCTGACAATTAATGCCGCTTGCGGCTGCGCAGGCGGGATGCCATCGATCACCGATCAGGTACAGCCGGATGCATATGCGTTCATGAAGCACAGGAAATCGATGATATTAAGGATGGGGGGCGAGGTTGACTGATCGCAGTTCGCAGCCGACGAGCCAATGGCGAAGAGGTTGAGGAAGCACTGAAAGTCGTTCACGTTTAGCACCGGTGCCGCTGTGGACTGGTCACAGTTGGCGTAGCAAGGAGGGCCGCCCAGGGAGACGACGAGCTTGCCATGAGAGTTGGAACCGCCCGGCAGCGAGCTCATCCCGACGGTGTAGATCGTCGCGGCGTAGAGATAAGAGGTGTTGGGCGCTATCGTGCCGGTTGTTGTGCCGATGAGGACGTCGCCTTGGACGGGAGCGCCGAGGACAATGGCGGAGCCGCCGGAGACCACCCGCACGGTGGAATGCCGGAACACGACCCCACCTGGATTCGCGATGAGTGAAACATCAAAGTGGAGCTCGGCTTGCGGCATCCCGAAATCGACCGAGAACGTGCCCGAGAGTGTGTAGGGCGTGCCGGGGACGCCCTCAAACGTCGCACCGCTATACAGAAATGCACGCCCGAACGAGGGGGCCGAAGAGAACGCGCAGTGGTGAGCGAAGCTCACTCGCGCGATCGATTGCGTTGCCGCCTCCTCAAAGAGGTAGCTCACATCCGAGGTCACGAGGCCGTTGCTCACGCTGGCTTGCGTCGAACCCGGACCGGGATAGGTGAAGGGCACAGTAGCGTTCATGAAAGTGCTTGAGCCGATCTGCGCGGTAGCCTGGAGTGGGCCACTAGTTGTGACAAAGAGCGAGTCTGCGGCTGCTGACCCCGACGCCATGGCAACCACGCTGAGCGAACTTGCAATCCATTTCATATACAACTCCTAACAACGAACCTGCCATCTCTTTCAAGGACACCCCACAGCGTACTTTCCGAGAAAGCACGCGAAATCGTTGATGTTGAGGACGGGCGGCAGGGTGCTGCCGTCGCAGTTCGCCCATGGATCGTCCTGCGCGAAGCGGATCAGAAAGCAGATAAAGTCATTGATGTTGAGGATCGGCGCGATGGTGCTCTCGTCGCAGTTGGCGTAGCACGGGAGGCAACCTTGGTAGCGAGCGAGGTTGCCGGACGAAACGTCGCCGGCCTGGCGAAACGCGCCGCCCACGATGAGCGCCGGCGAGGGCGAGGCGAGGGTGGCGAGCGACGAGACGGGGCCCGTGGTCCCCGGGCCGACGGCAAGAAACTGCGTTCGATTCCAGCGGATCACAAAGGGGGAAGTGACGGTGCCGGCGGACGCGAAGTTGCCACCGGCAAAGAGCGACGAGCCCGTGCCGTCATCAAAGGCGGTAAGCGAGGAGACCTGCCCGCTGATTCCGGTCGCGAGCGCGGACCACTGCCCGGCCCGCCATCGTGCGATGTTGCTCAGCGGCTGGGCACCGGTGAAGCCGAATCGGCCGCCCGCGTAGAGCGCGGACCCAACGCCATCGTCATAGGTCGCCAGCGCGTCCACGCCGTTGTCAAAGCCCAGGGCCAGGGAGGTCCATGACGTGCCATTCCATTTTGCGATGTTGGCAACGGGGGCTTCTCCAGCGGTGGCGAAGTCCCCACCGACATAGAGCGCGGGGCCGGTTCCGTCGTCGAACACGAGAAGCGCCTTGGCGGTGCCGCTGAGCCCGGGATTGGTGAGCCGTGACCAGGACGTGCCGTTCCACTTGGCGATGTGCTGCGCGGACGTCGTTCCGGCCGTGCTGAATGAGCCGGCGGCAAAGAGGCTCGGTCCGCTGCCGTCGTTGAAGACGGCGAGATCGAGCACGAGCCCATTGATCCCGGGTCCAAGCGGCTGCCAGGCGACGCCGTTCCACTTGGCGATGTTGTTCGCGCTTACACCCCCCGCGGTATCGAATCGTCCGGCGGCGTAAATCGCGGGGCCGGTGCCGTCGTCGAACCTGGCAATGGCGGCGACCGTCGGCTCGGGGGCGGGTTCGCCGGTCAGGCCGGTTCCGAGAGGAGACCATACGGACCCATCCCATCGTGCAATGCGCACGGCCTCGGTTTGCCCCACGGAGAGAAAGCGGCCGCCCACGTAGAGTGCGGTCCCGGACCCTTCCTCGACCGCGAGCATCGCATCGACCGGGGAATCGGCACCGTTGCCGAGCGGGAGCCATTCGCTGCCGTTCCAACTCGTCAAGTTGGCCGTGCGGAACGGGCCCGCGGAACTGAAGTTGCCCCCGACGTAGACGCGGGTGCCCTGGCCGAGGTCGATCGCCTGGATCGAAAAGACGTACTCGTTGCTGAAGGGGCCGGCGGACATGCTGGACCACTCCGACCCGTCCCATGAAGAGATGTTGCGAATCGTGGGAAAGGAGCGGCTGAACAGTCCCCCCGCGAAGAGCCGGGGTCCGGCTCCGAAGTCGGCGAGGGCGAGGGTGTGCACGCCGCCGAAGCCCGAGGCCGGACCGACGCCGGTTCCGACGGTTGACCACGCGCCGTTCCAGCGACCGATGCCGTAGATGACGGGCTCGCCGAATGGCTGCGGAATTGAGAAGTTGCCGCCGATGTACAGCGCGGGGCCACTGCCATCGTCGTAGCCGAGAAGGGCACGCACCGACACGCCGGAGCCCGGAATATTGCCACCAAGAGGGAACCAGTTGACGCCGTTCCAGGAGGCCATGTAGGAGGTCGCGAGGCCACCGGCCTCGATGAAGTCGCCGCCGGCATAGAGACGGGATCCCGATCCGGGATCGAACACGGTTAGCGCGCGGACCGTTCCATTTGTGCCCTGGCCCAGCGCGACCCACGATGTGCCCGTCCATTTGGCGACGCGGTTCGCCGGTGATCCGGAGGCTTGCGTGAAGTCCCCCGCGGCGTAGAGTGCCTGACCCGTCCCATCATTGAACGCGACCAGAGCCCGCACGGTGGCGTTGAAGCCCGTGCCCACGGGTGACCAGTTGAGGCCGTTCCACACCGCGATGCGGCTCGCGGCAGCGCCGCCGGCAGTGGTGAACTCGCCCGCCGCGAAGAGCTTGGGCCCGGTGCCGCCGTCAAAGACGAGCATGGCGTTGACACGGTTGTTCGGGCCGATTCCGACCGCCTTCCATCCTGCCGCGGTCCATTTCGCAACGTTGACGTTTGGGCCGCCGCCAAAGAACGAGAAATAGCCGCCCGCATAAACAGCGGCACCCGTTCCGTCGTCAAACCTCGCCCACGCACGAACCTCGCCGCTGAGGTCGTTGGTCGGAAAGGCGGCGCTCCAGCCGACCTGGCACGGCTGCGCGCGGGCCACTTGAAGCGCGAGGAGCAACGCTACGCACGCGAAAGAGAACGATGCTGTGGGGAACGTGATCCGCATCATTAGGCTCTCCCTATGGGCAACCTTGGGCAAAGTTGTTGAGGAAACACTGGAAGTCCAGGATGTTGAAGACCGGTGCGACCGTTGACCCATCGCAGTTCGCGTACGGCTCGCCGTTGGCGTACCGGTTAATGAAACACGAGAAGTCGCTGATGTTGAGGATCGGCGGCACGCTGGAGCCATCGCAGTTGGCGTAGCACGCGCCAAGCGGGCAGCCCCAGCGGGCGATGCTCCGGGACGGCGTTGCGCCCGCCGCAGAGAACTCGCCACCCACATAGAGGCCCGGGAGCCTTGGTCCAGCGCCGTCATCGTCGAAGACGAGCTGGGCGTTGACGTAGGTGGTCACGGGGTCAGTGAGGCCGCCCGCGACCGCCGACCAGGTCGCGCCATCGAACCGAGCGAACGCGGAAATCGTCTGGTTTCCTGCGATCGAGAAATCGCCACCCGCGAAGACGGACCACGGACTCGGCCCCGGGCCGTCGGCATCGAGTCCGGCGATCGTTCGTGCGGCTCGATCGAGGCCGTTCTGAACGCCGACGCCCACCGCACTCCAGGTCACCCCATTCCATGTGGCGAGGCGATTGCAGTTCACTCCGCCGGCAATGGTGAAGAACCCGCCGACATAGAGCTTGGCCAGACCCGGACCCGGGCCGTCGGCATCCAGAACCGCCAGGGAATCAGCGGGTTGGTTGAGGCCCGAACCGAGTCCCGACCAAGTTGTGCCGTTCCAGCGCCAGATGTACGGAGCCGGCGACGTATTGGCACCGTGTCCGGCGATCAACTCCGCGGGGAGCGGACCACTCCCATCCGCATCGAAGACAGCGAGCGAGCGGGCACCGAGCCACTGCGACTGCGACTGGGACACGGCTTGCCACGATGTGCCGTTCCATTTGGCGAGGTAGTCGATCGGCGTCGTGGCGGAGAATCGGAAGAGGCCCCCGGCGTAGAGCGCGGCACCGGTTCCATCGTTGAAGACAGCAAGGCATGTGACACGGCCGTTGAATCCGGCACCAATCGCGGACCAGGCGCTGCCATTCCACCGAGCGATGTTCGAGACGCTGACTCCCCCGACGCTGCTGATGTTCCCACCGACGATCACGGAAGGCGGGCTCGGCCCAGCCCCGTCCTCGTCGAACACGGCGATGGCTTTCACCTCCGCGTCATTGGGACCGCTCAGGCCGGCGGTAATTCCACCCCCAAACGACGTAAACGTCGTACCGGTCCACGCCACGATTGCTCGGGAGGCGACATCGCCGGCGCTCGCAAACTTGCCAACGACGAGGATGGAAGCCGGCTGCGGTCCAGCGCCATCGGGGTCATACTCGGCCAGGGCGTTGACATAACCGCCGATCCCATTGCCGGGCGCGTGCCATGACTGGCCATCCCAACTTGCGATTCCACCGACCACAAGCGGGCCCGCGAGTTGGAACCCGCCGCCAACGGCGAGGGTCGGCGTCCCCGAGCCGAAATCGGCGGCTGCCAGGCACAGCACCTCGCGAGGCGAGCCCGTGGTGTCCAGCCCCGTGCCAAGTGCGCTCCACGACGCCCCGTCCCACCGGCTGATGCCGCCTGCGTTTGCCGAGCCGCCGGGCGTTGTGACGCCGGTGCCAACGTACAACTGCGGCAGTTGAGGCCCCGCGCCGTCCGCGTCGAACGATGCCATGGCGCTCGCCGCGCCACCCGAACCGATCTGCGTCCAAGCCGAGCCGTCGAGCCGAACTACATAGGGCGGAAAGGCGCCTCCTCCCGCGACATAGAGGCGAGGCGCGAGCGGCCCCGGGCCGTCTTCGTCGTGACCGGCGATCGACTTCGGCTCGCTCCGAAAGAACCCAAGATTCGACCACGTTGATCCATTCCAGACGGCGAACCCGCTGGCACCAAAGCCGCCGGCGACGTCAAAGGCACCGCACGCCGCGAGCACACCCGGTTGAGGCCCATCTCCGTCGGCGTCAAAGAGGGCGAGTTGACTCACAACGGGCGAGTTGGGCTGCGACCCCGTAATCCCACCCCCCAGGCTTGTCCATGTCGTGCCGTCCCACTTGGCGATGTTGCTGAACGGAACGCCGCCGGCGGAGGTGATGGTGCCACCCACCACGAGCGCGGGCGTGTGCGGCCCAGGTCCATCATCGTCAAAGACGGCCATCGAGTAGATGGTGCCGATGACCGTTGAGGGTACCGCCCAGCTCGAGCCGTCCCAGCTCCACAAGCTGCTCGTCGAGCTTCCCGCTGAAACCGCCGCAAACAGCCGCGGCGGTACAGGACCCGCGCCGTCCGGATCGAAGACCGCCAGCGCCTGGGCGCGCGAAGGTTGCCCCGGTGCCGGCCCGGTGCTCATCGGTTGCCACCGCCTGCCGTCCCAACCTGCCACCCGAGGCGCGCTCATGCCGCCCGCCGTGGTGAAGTTGCCGGCCGCAACAAGATTGCTCGGAGTGCCGCCGGGGCCATCCGGATCGAACATGGCAAGCGCGTAGACTTTGCCTTCGATCGCTCCCGACGCGAACTGATCGGACCATAACGGCACGCACGGTTGGCCGTGCGACTGAAAGCAGATTCCGAGCAACGGGAGCAGCGTGGCTGCCAGCCGTCGAATGCACACTCGATCTCGCATGCTGAATCCTCCGCGGTGTCAGGGACAGCCGATGCTGAACGCATTCAGGAAACACTGGAAGTCATTAATGTTGAGAACAGGTGGAGTCGTGCTCGCGTCGCAGTTTGCGCGGGGGTCGCCCGCGGCAAATTGGTTAAGAAAGCACGAGAAGTCGTTGACATTGAGGATCGGCGGCGTCGTGCTGCCGTCGCAGTTGGCGTAGCACGGCGGCACGGGCGACTCATAGCACCCCCGATCGAGCACGGGCGGGAGGCCGACGCCGGTGTTGCTTACCTCCGGAACGTCGGCCAGTCTGGGCAGATCGTCGAGATCGAGCGGGAGCCGCTCCATCACGTCGCTGTCGCCGTCGAGGTCCGCGATGTCGGGCGGCACGGCATCGGTGTTTGCCGAATCGATCGCCGGCGAAAGAGGACGAAGCAGGCGCAGGTCGTCATCGTTCGTGCCCGGCATGTTGTCCGGGCCATCAGCGTCGATAAATCTCGGATCGAGGCCATTGTTTCCCGAGCCGCCGAGCGAGCCCGTCCAGCCCTCGACGGTGGTGTGCGAGAGGGTGGGGGCGCCGCCGATCTGGGCCGGCTGACCGACCGGGCCGCCATGAGCGTTGCCCCAGATGATCGAGCTGATGATGCTGGTCGGACCCTCGACGAGCACCCCGCCCGCTAAAGTGCCGGCGACGTTCTGCGTGATGGTGGAGTTGATGATGTTGGCGCCAAACGAGCGGATCCCGGCGCCCGACGCGGCGACGTTCCCGTTGATCAGGCAGTTGGCGATCATGCCGGTCGTCGCCACGAGAACTCCGCCGGCCGTGCCCGATGGCGCGAGGTTTTCCACGATGGCGCAGTTGATGAGCGAAGCTTGATCGGACAAGGCGACTCCTGCGCCATTGCCCGGGCCAGTCATGACGTTGTCCCGGATCATTGACCGCGTGACGATCACAAACCCCGTCGCGTGGAGGGCGCCACCGCCCCCGAACGCCGGGACTTGGTTGCTCTCGATCGTGCAGCGATCGATGAGGGCGCGAAACTCCGCATGGATACCCGCGCCGTCGGGTGCGCGGTTCGATACAAAGCGGCACGACTGGATCTTCGCGCGACTCCCGACGACGTGCGCGCCCCCGCCCATGCTCGCCGCGGTGTTGGATTGAAACGTGGTATTCCTGACCACAGCCGATCCGGCCTCGCAGAAGAGTCCGCCTCCGCGGCTGTTGGTCGGCGGGTTCGAGGCGTCCGCGTTTCCGTCCGTGATGATGAACCCGTCGAGCAACGACGTGGCGTCGTCGGGCGTCAGCGTCGCGGTCACGACGTGGTACGCGTTCTCCTGGTTGTTGGCGAAGTTCGGGCCGTCGTTGCCCAGCAGGTCTCCGGAGAGGATCGTGGGGTGGGCCGCCCAGTCCCGCTGCGAGAGCGAGGTCTCCGTGCCCGCGAACCCACCGTAAACGGCCACGTCGCGAACCATCTTGAACGTCACCGACCTCGCAGCGCCGGCCACGGTCCGTCGTTCCGGGCGGTAGACGCCCTGCGCTACCCAGATATGCTGCACCGCGCCATCGGAAAATGCCGCGACCGTGAGCGCGTCCTGGAGCGATCGATAGGCGGCGGACCAACTGCTCCCGTTGCCGCCGAGGGGCGCGTCCGCTCGAACATAGAGGATCGGGAAGAGCCCGGTTGGCAAGAGCACCACGGCCCGCACCTCACCGATCCCCGTCTTGGCCATGCCGACAATCTGGCCGGAATCGTTGATATCGCGGGCCTCGATGATCTCGAGTTCCTCGTCCGGCGAGATCAGGTCATTGATGTCGCCCACGCCGCCGACTGCCGTATGCATGAACGCGTGTCGGAGCGAGCCGACTCGGGCATAGCCGACGACCACGCCGCGGGCGTTGATCCCGAGCGCGCGCTCCGCGGCGACCGGCCCGGTCGGGAGCAGCACGAGGCCGCCAGCCGGCGTCCACCGGAATGCGGACAGGTTGAACTCGCCGACGCATTCGGTGCTGGCGTTGATGCCGTAGGCGCGAGTGTCGGAGGTGCCAAACGTGGGTGCCGGGCCAAGCGTCCAGATGAACGCGACCGTCGAAGTGCCGCTGGTCCGGTAGCCCGTGGCCTGTCCGGTTGGGCTGACGGCACGAGCCGATGCCGTCGGGCCCGACGGCTCGATCAGCCCGAGGAGGGGATCGGAGATGAACGATCGCTCTTCACCCAACGAGCTGAACAGCGAGCCGGCCACCCGCGCGGCGTTGTTGACTCCGTACGCGAAGCTGGCTCGCGTGGCGATCGGCCCCGGCACCGGCAGCATGCCTCCCGCGGCTGTCCACATGAAAGCACGGTCGATGTTCGTGGACGACTTCGCGGCACCGACGACCATTCCCACATCGTTGAGGTCGTAGGCAGCGCCGGATGTGCCGCCAAACGTGCCCAGATCGAGCATGCCCGTGCTGGAAGACCAGTAAAATGGTCGATCGCGTCCGAGGGCATCCTTGGAGACGCCAGCAACGGCACCCGACGCGTTGACGCCCCATGCTTCGGCCGACGCCCCCCCAAGCGTGCCCAGGTCCGTGACGGTGAAGAGCACCGGCTGCGCGGGAGCCGTCGTGGCCGCAGTGCCGCACGCCAAAGCGATCGATGAGCAGGTCCGAAGCATCCGTCGTTGCGTGCCGCTCATCATTGACTCCTCTGTCTCGCCATGTCCGATTCGCCCTCTCCAACCGCCCTGTCAAACGCCACGTCCAAACTGGCCCGCGGCACCGAGTTCACCTTGGGACGCGGCACGTGAGGTCGCAGTCTACTCGGAAAGCGGTGAACGTCCAGAACAAAGCGTGACGTGGTACGGTATCTTGTGCGACGCAAGTGACGTGGGACTGCCATCGTTGAAGTCGTAACGAGGTCGATGATGCCCGGTGCCCAAGAGCCAGAAGTCGGAAACGGCGAGTACGGGACATCCGGCGATCCCCTACTGAGGATATCGGACCGTCAGGCGGATGATTTTCTGGCGGCCGCTTATCACGATCTCAAACGCCTGGCACGCTCTCGAATGGCGAAGGAGAGGCCAGGCCAGACCCTCCAACCGGCAGCGTTGGTGCACGAGGCATACCTCCGAATCCTCGGCACCGGCGATCCGTCTTTTCAGAACGAGGCCCATTTCTTCGCGGCAGTCGCTGAGGCGATGCGGCGCATACTTGTCGAGCGAGCCCGCCGTCGCGGGCGCGTCAAGCATGGCGGCGGACGGGAACGTACGCCGCTCGAAGGCGTTGAAGCCTCGGAGCCGTCCTCGGAGGATATTGTGGGCTTGGACCAGGTACTGCGCAAACTTGAAGCAGCGGACCCCAGGCTGGCGGAGATTGTGAAACTGCACTACTTCGCGGGCCTGACGTTCGAGGAAATCAGTGCCGCGCTGCGCGTTGCGGAGCGAACCGTCTATCGACAGTGGAGCGCGGCGCGCGCGTGGCTCCGTTTGCAACTGGAGCGGCCATCCGATGGAGCCTAGCAGGCTGTTGAAGAACCCCCGAACACGCGCCGAATCGCGCAACCGGTGAGTGCGGATGTGCGAAGATGGTGTGCATGCGAGGCACACCCGAGCGTCAGGTTCCGATCTTCCACACGTTCAAC
>JBJXFQ010000011.1:0-106615 GCA_046155605.1 Phycisphaerales bacterium | reverse complement strand
TGCCCCTCCATCAACAAAGCGGGCGCGCCCCGCTTGGAGCGCGCCCACGAGTTCGAGACTGCAATCGGGTTCGCCTTACGGAGCCGAGCAGCCGGCCGCGTAGGCGTTGGTGAAGCAGATAAAGTCGATCACGTTGAGGATCGGCTGCGTGGTGCTGCCGTCGCAGTTCGCTCGCGGGTCGCCCGTGGCGAAGCGGATGTTGAAGCAGACGAAATCGTTCATATTGAGCACTGGAACCGCGGTTGACGCATCACAGTTGGCGTAGCACGCGAGCGTGCCGAACTGGCCGAAGAGCTCGAAATAGGTATCGAGCCGCGCGACCGTTGGCGTACAACCCTGGCCGGTGTCATTCATCGGAAACCACCCTCCGTTGAACTGGAGCGCGTTGCTGTTGGTTGGGTCGCACTGGCGGCCGATCGCGTCGGCCTGCGTCGCGGGCGGCGAGAACGACGCGCCCGTCACATTGAAATCGAGCCAATAGGTGCCGGCGGGCAGGAACTGGTTCACGGCGATATAGACCTCCTGGAGGTGGCGGCTTTGGACCGGGGTGGTGGGCGTGCCGCCACAGGAAATGGGCACGACGGTATTCAAACAGCGGTAAATGGGTGCGAAAGCAGTGTGAGCGAGGCGATTGGTCGTTTGATCGCCGTAAACGACGTTCGCCGCACCGGTGGGAGAGCCATCGAGAATTCGGAGCGTGGCCGCGGTCACGCCCGGAACGGTCGCGCCGATGGCGTATGCATACACCTTGACGAACGCGAGATCGACGCCGCCGGGCGGCACAACGAAGTCGTCGGCAAGGCGCAGCGCGCCGGTCACGTTGAAGCCGGCGGTGGCATTGGACGAGAAAGGATCGACCTCGTCGCGCGCGGCTTCCGACCACTCCGCTCCGGCCGGCAGGCCACCGACGCCGCTGAGGGTCGTAGGCCCCGTTTTGATGTTGCAATTGCTGTAGATGAGAGGTGCCGCGTCGAAGCAAGCGCCGCGGGGCGATTTGGCTCCCTGAGAGATACCACCCGTTAATGGCGTGAGGCTTTGCGCGCTCGCGACGGAAGTCACACTACCGGCAATCGCGACGACCGCGCGTGGCAGCGATTTCATGGCCTATCTCCCGACGGAAAAGCGGGCGCGCCCCGCTTGGAGCGCGCCCACGAGTTCGAGACTGCAATCTGGTTCAACTTACGGAGCCGAGCAGCCGGAGGCGAAGGCGTTGTTGAAGCAGATGAAGTCGTTGACGTTGAGGACGGGCACGATGGTGCTTCCGTCGCAGTTGGCGTTGGTATCGCCCGCGGCGAAGAGGTTGTTGAAGCAGATGAAGTCGTTCACGTTCAGGAACGGCACGATCGTCGAGGCGTCGCAGTTGGCGTAGCAGCCGCCGCCCATCGGCGCCATGTTCAGCAGCAGCACGAAGCCCACGATGTTGCCCGTGTCGGCACCGCCGCAGTCCTCGACCTTGAGGTTCCACGTGCCCGCCGAGTCCACCCCGACGAACGCCGCCATCGCGTTCTCGCTCTTCCAGCGGCCAATCGGGTTCGCGACGCCCACCGTCGCGGGGGCGTCATAGATGTTGGCGGCGGAGTCGTTGCTGATGAAGTAGCCCGCGTTGGTGGCGCTGGCACCGTAGTTGTCCGTGCCGAAGCCGAAGGTCGCCGCCGGCACGCCCGGACGATCGACCATCGTGACGCTCGGGCCGCTGACCTTCTCGAGGCTGATCCTGAGGTCGCCCTGGAAGGTGTGGGTGATGAAGTACGCGGCCTCGATGCCGGTGATCGGGAAGCTCGGCGCGACGGTGACGCTGGCGAGGGCCGGCGCGCCGCACTGGGTCGAGCCCGTGCCGTCGGGGATCGCCACCGGGGCCCCGACATACACAAAGCCCTTGGCGCAGTTCGCCGTCCCGCACGGCGAGTTGTTCCCGCCGAAAATGCCGTTGCCCGCCACGCACGCCGCGCTTGTCAACACGCTGCATGTGCCATCGGGCAGGCAGCACGCACCCGTCGCCGGCTGCGGGCAGGTATTCGGCATGTTGCACATGCTGTTGTCACCCTGGTATGTGCCGCCCTGGCTGGTGCAGGAGTTCTGCGACACGCCCGGAGCGCAGTTGCCGTTGGGGAGGCAGCACGCACCCGTCGCAACGGCCATGCCCACATACTCGGCGGTGTCGATGCCGATGTAGTCGGAGTTAGCGCCGGTGGGGCCGCCGTTCTCGACGAAGTAGCGGAACGCGAGGCGACCGGGGGTCGAGGCCGGCGCGCCCGAGATCGTCACGGTGAACTGCGTGAAGATGTTCGGATAACTGCCCGTGCCCGCGACGAGGTAGGTCGGGTTGATGTCGAGGAGGAGGGTGGTGAAGTCACCGACGCCGATGGGATCGCCCAGCGCGCCGACGTTCGTGCTGGCACCCGCGAGGCTCATGCGGACCTGGAGGCGATCCGGGAAGAAGGGGGCGTCGACGGTGCGGGTCCAGAACGAGAAGGTCTGGCCGTTCTGAAGGTTGACGACGGGTGTGACGAACCAGTTGCTGATCGTGGCGGTTCCGGCCGTGTTATTGAAGTTGGTGCCGAGGTAGCCGGCGGAAGCCTGCGGCCCAAAGACCGCGAGATTGCCCTGGAAGTAGTTGGTCAGGCCGATGGGGGCGCTGTTGTTCTGCTGGAACCAGCCGCCCGAGGTGCTGAGCGTCACGATGTCATCAAACGCCTCGGTGAAACTCTGGGCTTGCGCCAAGCCGGCCGACGCGACAAGCACGGCAGCCGCCGCAAAGACACGACAATTCTTCATAAAATCCTCTCCTGATCCGCGGGGATTACCCGCCCAGAGCAGACGCCACCGCACAACAAAGCCCCCGAAGCAGCACACGCCGCTTCGTCCAGTCAAGGCTCGCATTGCGAAGGCACCCACTCCAAGAAACCCCAACCTACCACAATCGCTCGCCTGCGTCAATACTCTTTTTCATGTGCCGTGCCACGTCTCGATAAGGTGAAATCCCCAGTCGAAATGGCTCGCGCACTTCTATGCCGATACTTACCCGATCAAATGCCCATCGCCCTTACTACCTACTCTACAACCCCCATGGCTCTGCTCGCTCGCCTCTACGCTCGCCGAATTGTCAACATCAACGTCAACATCGTTGCGGCGGGCATTCTCGCCATGCTTCTGACCATCGTGCCCGTCTCCCTGACGCGAACGCTGGGGCTTGACAAGCCCTGGACCATCATGGTCGTCACCTTTGTCTCCGACGTCATCTTCGACGTCGGCATCTACTACTTCCTCCACTGGCTCGCGAACCACTGGCCACGAGTCCCCTGGGCCAAGCACAAAGACCCCAACCACGCCCACCTCACCTATTTCCGTGACGCCACCATCGTCCAGGTCGAGCGCATGGTGCTCGGGCCTGTCTTCTACGGCGTCGCCGCCTTCCTCCTGCACTATTGCCTCGCCGCGGGCTTCCACCGCGAAGTCGCCGCCATCATCGCCCTCTGCACGGGCCTGGCCACCACTCGCGTCATCCACACCGTCTACATGATCTGGTCGGATCGCCGCGCCGCCCGCGCCCGTGCCGCCCGCGACGCATCGCCGAGCGCTTGATCCCGCGTGGGCTACGCCCGCGCCAGTGCGCCGCGACCGCCGCGCGTCGCCAGCATGTAGCGCTGCAGGTTTCGTCCGGGGCACGCCGTCGGCATGATCTCCTGGTGCGTAAACACCCGCGACACCGGCACGCCGTACCGCTTCATCTGGCTCCCCACGAACCCGTCGAGCGCCGCCCGTGCCTCTGCCGTCGGCTGCTCCTCCTCAAAGTTCCCCATCATCATGATGCCCAGGTTGTTCTCGTTGTTCAGCCGGACGTGCGCCCCCTGATACACCACCGACCGTCCCTCCCACACCCGCCCCGACGGATCGATGATGTAGTGGTACCCGATGTCGGCCCAGTTGCGACCGCTCGCATCGGTTCGACTTCCCGTGTGGTCGCGCCGGATGCTCTCAAGCATCCGCGCCGAATCCGTCTTCGACCGCAACCCCGATGACGCAATCGCGCTGTGATGGATCGTGATCCGCTCCACCCCGTTCATCGGATTGATCAGCGCCATTGCCGGCTGCGCCTGCGTCCATTCGCGCCTCGCGATCACCCCCGACGCCGTCGATCCCGTCGGCATCGTCCGACGCCCCGAGCCGCCGGCCAAGGGCCGCGTCGGCGGGCCTTCAAGTTCCGCCTTCGACAGCGGCTTCCACCGCCCCTGTCGCTGGCATCCAGCCAACAACGCACCGGCACTCGCCACCAGCCCAAGCCGCAAGAGTTCGCGTCGATCGTGCATGGTCCCTTTCATCGGCTCCCGACGCCCTCCGCGCCCACACCCCGCCCCCCCCCCCACTCCTACCCTATCCGCCCCACCAGAATAGCCCCCCGGAGCGCGACACATGCCGCAACCCTCGCCCGTCACCAGCACCAACGAGATCGTCGGAGACCTCTCCGCCGACACCCAGCAGGCCATGAACTCGCTCGTCCGCTTCGCCCTCGACTATGGCCCGAACATCCTCGCCGTCCTCGCCATCCTCACGGTCGCGTGGTTCCTGAGCAACTGGGCCCGCCGCGCCGTCCGGAATGGACTCCAACGCGCCAACTTCGACCTCACCCTCTCCAAGTTCTTCGGCAACGTCATCCGCTGGGCGATCCTCGCCCTCGCGATCATCACCTGCCTCGGCCGCTTCGGCATCCAGACCGCCACGTTCGCCGCGATGCTCGGGGCGGTCGGCCTCGCCATCGGGCTTGCCCTCCAGGGCACTCTCTCCCACATGGCCGCCGGCGTCATGCTGCTCGTCTTCCGGCCCTTCAAGGTCGGCGACGGCATCTCCGCCGCCGGACAATCCGGCGTCGTCAACGAGATCGACCTCTTCACCACCACGCTCGATACGGCCGATGGACGGCGAATCATCGTCCCCAACGGTGCGATTTTCGGCAACGTCATCGAGAACGCCACCTACCATCCGCGCCGCCGCATCGATTTGCCCGTCGCCGCCAGCCCCGCCGTTGACCCCGATACGATCTGCTCCGTCCTCCTCGAGGCCGCCACCAGTGTCCCGGGCATCCTCGCCGACCCCGCGCCCGAGGTCGTTCAGAATGACCTCGCGGGCAGTTGGACCATCATGGCTTGGGTGCCCACTCCCAACTTCGCGACCCTCCGCCAAGGCCTGCTCCGGGCCGCTCGTCAGGCGATGATCCAGCAGGGAATCGCCGCTCCGCGGCCAGTCATGGACGTCGCCATCACCGCCATGCCACGCGCATAGGTCCGGTTTCTCCGCTGCTCTTCCTGGTGCGCACGGTCAACAGGACACCCTTGGCGCGACACAAGCCGCGCCGACTTGTGTCGTGCTCGACCGCGCGCGTCCTGCAGATCACGCCGCGCCGGCTCTCTCGATCCGACGCGCCGCTGAGCATGGGGTGTCGGACCGAACCTTTTCTGCGCAGTAAACAGCACGGCCCCACGAGCCATGTACCCGTCACTCGCCGAACATATGCCGTTCGGATCAATCGTGATAGGTCAAATCCAACCTACTTGGCAGTGTACTGCCCGCGCGAGACCTTCCGGAACAGATTACTCTTGATGAGCGTTTGATTGACGATTGTACGGAAGTTGTCTGAAGAGGTTTTATACCCAGCGCGCTGAACTTCTTCGGACGCCTCAGTCACCGACATAGTCTTGCCCTTCAGCAGCGCCGCCAGTGACTCGACCAGATTCTGATCATTCTTCGGACGCTTGCGCGACCCCGCAAACCTGCCGTCCACTTCGCCTCCGTGCTCCCGGATTTGCGCCTCGAGCCGGGCAACCACGGCCTGCGCCCGACGATGCTTTTGCATCAGGCCGCGAACCTTTTGCGACCGGCGCGAAAGTTCCGCCTGCAGCGCGCTATTCGAAATCGTCGCGAGTCCCCCCGACGTGCTCTTCCTTCTGGCCATGAATGTGTCCCAAGTTTGATGGTGAATCCGTCGCGGCGCCGCACTGCGCCGACCTCACTACTCTCGCAAGTCTACACAATCCCGATTGCCCCGTCCACAAGGGCCAAACTTGTTCCGAGCAGCCCCGTATCTCTCACACGCTTCCTACATGACACCCCTCGGCAACTCGCAATGCAGCGACGACCAGCGAGCGCGTCACAAACCGGTCCATGTGAAGACCGAAAGGTCATCGGCCTCTCGGCTCCGCGTCACTTGTTTCGGCGAGTGATACGACCAAATCGCCGATCCGCTCACCCCGAATAGCCAAACTTTGAAAGCAGGCCGTCAAGGTGATCGAGCCCATAGAACTCGATGACCAGACGTCCCCTCTTTCCACTGCGATCCGTCGCGATGCTCACCTTCGTCCCCAGGTGCGCGCCAAGCCCCTTCTCAAGCGCCTCGCGTGAAGCGGCCCTCGCTTCAGCCGCCGGCGTCACCGCGCCCGCCGCGGCCCCCCCACCGTCGCCCTGCGCCATCTCGCCCGCCGCACGTTCGAGCCGACGAACGCTCCAGTACTCATCGCTCGCGCGCTGTGCAAGGTCGATCCGCGAAGGACCGGGCGGTGCCATCAGCAGCGCGCGCCCGTGTCCCGCGCTCAAACGACCAGCACCAATCATCAGCCGAATCGCCTCTTCCAGTTCCAGTAGTCGCGTTGTGTTTGTCACCGTCGTCCGATCCATCCCGACACGCTCGGCAACCTGGGCGTGCGTCAGCCCGAATCGATCCATCAGCAGCCGAAACGCCGCCGCTCGCTCCATCGGATTAAGATCCTCACGCTGCACGTTCTCGACGAGCGCCCATTCCGCTGACTGCTCGTCGGTCAACTCACGCACAATCGCCGGCACGGTCGCCAATCCCGCCTGGCCCGCCGCCCTCCACCGCCGCTCGCCGGCAACCAACTCGAAAGTCCCGGGCGAGGTGCCGGGACGAACGATGATTGGTTGCATGAGGCCTGATCGAAGAATAGAGTCCGATAACGTATCAATCGCGTTCTGACCGAACTCGCGCCGCGGCTGAAATGGACTCCTTACAATGCTGCTCGTGGCCAACTGGTGAATTCCGCCATCGTGCTTTGCCGACGCTGAAAGACTCGATGTAGACTGCGCATGAACAACTTCGCCGGAAGCGACTGGCACTGGCCTGCCCATCAGCCCAGCTAGTCCGCGGCCGAGTTTCGCCGACCGCCCTCCTGATTCAGACATGTTGATCTCCTGTTTCACGTGAAACGCACAACTCTGATAATATCGTCAATACGATGGCCAAGCAGGCTGCCTCTATCGAGTTGATTGCCCGTGGGTTGTGGCGAGTTGGCGAGCATCTGCTCGTTTGTCGTTCTACAAGTCGCGCCTATTCGTACCTCCCTGGTGGCCATGTAAATTTCGGTGAGTCTGCAGTCGACGCGCTCAAGCGAGAGTTCTCCGAGGAGACAGGACTAGAAGTTGCAACTGGCCCGCTGCTTCTCACGCACGAGCATCGCTTTGTGGATGCGCGACGAGCAATGAAACACGAGATCAATCTCGTGTTTCACGTGACACTTCCCTTGTGGCCGCTCGATCCATCCGGACGCCCACTCGCAGTTCAATCCCGTGAACCTGGAATCGAGTTCGCCTGGATCAAGCAGACAGACTGCGAATCGGCTCGGCTCGTACCTGCGCGGTTGATTCTGTGGCTTCGGAGCCAAATAGAGACCGAAAGATGCGATTGGATTTCGGACTAGTCTTGCAAAATCGTGCCACCGACGGCTGCAACCACGACCCCATCCCTGACTCTCAAATTTGAGGTGCCGGAACGATCGTCTGTGATGGCAACTGTGGCTTTCAGCCGCAATTCGGCTGCAAGGAGTTCGAATTCGATCGTCTCGCCGAGATACGTTACGCACGAAACCACGGCGTTCGTTGGCCCTGCGCCATGCAGCACGAGTTGCTCGGGTCGTACCAAAATGTTCCACGTGCCACCGCGTTCAATTTCAACACCAACTGGTACATAGCATGGCACATCACCAATCGAAGTGCGAACGATCGAGACATGTGTAGAAGGTCCTATAACTGTTCCGCTTATGATATTTGCCTCGCCGAGGAACTCCGCCACGAAGCGCGTAGTGGGGCGGGTGTAGAGCTCTCGCGGCGTGCCGATCTGCGCGATGCGCCCCTTGGACACGATCGCGATCCGATCCGCCATGCTCAAGGCCTCTTTCTGGTCGTGCGTGACATAAACAGTGGTTATGCCTGACGCCTTGCAGATGCGGCGGATCTCTGAGCGTAGTTCGATGCGCAGCCGCGTGTCGAGATTCGACAGCGGCTCGTCGAGCAGAAGCACCTGGGGCCGAACGACCAGGGCGCGGGCGAGAGCCACCCGCTGCTGCTGCCCGCCAGACAGTTGATTCGGTCGGCGGGCCGCGTACTCCGCCATGTGGACCGCTTCGAGCGCCTCCATCACTCGCCGCTTCCGCTCGGCCGCGGCAACCCGCCGCGTCGTCAGCCCGAAGGCGACGTTGGCCTCGACCGTCATGTGCGGCCAGAGCGCGTACGACTGGAAAACCATGCCAGTCTCACGGCGATTGGGTGGCAGATTTGTGACATCTCGCCACTGAAGCCCGGCCTCGTCAGCGGACGGAAGGGCATCGGCTTGGGCGCGAGATTCATGGCGATCCTGCGTGCCCTGGGCCTGGACGACTGGTTTGGCGGGAGCGTCGGAGGCGTTGGGGGGGGCGGCAGCAGTGGGGGAGGAAAAGAGGATGCGGCCGCCGGTGGGCTCGATGAAACCGGCGATCATGCGGAGGAGCGTGGTCTTGCCGCAGCCGGAGGGGCCGAGGAGGAAAAAGAGTTCGCCGGGCTCGATGCGGAGCGAGATGCGATCGACGGCGGGCGGGCCGCTGCCGAACGACTTCGACACGGCGTCGATGTGAATGGCCGTGGACATGGGGAGAGAGGATAGGGGAAGCAAGCCGTGTGTGCGGGTGGTAATCTATCCGACACAACCGAATCCACTTTGCTCGATCCGCTCTGATACGCTCGTCCCATGAAGGTCGACAATCGGGACATTCCGGCTTCCCTCTTTGCGGATGATACTGCCTCCCGGTCGATACCCAGCCTTCAGAAAGCGACCGGCGCATACTACACGCCGCATGTCGTCGTCCGCTCTCTCGTGGCGTGGGCCGTTCGACTCGAAACGGACCGGATGCTCGACCCGGCCTGTGGCGACGGTCGATTCCTCATGGTCCATCCCAACAGTGTCGGCGTAGAGCAGGATCCGAAGGCCTGCAGCGTCGTGCATGAGCGGTCGCCGGGAAGCCTAATTCACCAAGGCGATTTTTTCTCATGGGCGACCGTAACGCACGAGCGGTTCGAGTGCGCGGCGGGCAACCCGCCCTTCATTCGCTACCAACGGTTTGCGGGCGAGGTACGGAAGGCCGCGCAACGGTTATGCGAGAAGCAAGGAGCCGTCTTCTCGTCGCTTTCATCGTCTTGGGCACCGTTCCTCGTTGCTACGGCTTCACTTCTCAAGCCCGGCGGACGCATGGCGTTCGTGGTCCCCGCGGAGATCGGACACGCTCCGTACGCCGCGCCCGTCCTTGACTACATGACCAAGCGGTTTGATCGCGTGCAAGTGGTCGCCGTGCGCGACAAGCTCTTTCCCGAGTTGTCGGAGGATTGCTGGCTGCTCTACGCCGACGGGTTCGGCGGCAGGACTCGCGAAGTCCGGTTCACGCCGCTGGAGCATTTTTCGTTCTGCGCTCGCCCGCCACGCGGTGGCGTTGCTGTATCTCTAGACGAATGGAAGCGATGGAACGGCAGGCTACGCCCGTTCCTTCTCTCCGCAGAAGCCCGCGAGTTGTATGCCATCGCCGCCGATTCTCGGCGGACACGGCGGCTCTGCGATGTTGCCCGCGTTGGTATCGGCTATGTGACCGGTGCCAACGACTTCTTTCACCTTCGTCCGTCCTCGGCGGAACGGCTGGGCGTTCCGCTACGCCTGCTTCATCCAGCCGTCCGCAACGGAAAGAGTCTCGCGAGTGGATGCGTCGATCAGGCGTGCGTCAAGTCGTGGCTTGCCGCCGATGAGCCAATCATGCTTCTCCGGCTTTCGCCGGAGTCCGACGTTCCGGTTCGGGTACGGAAGTACCTGGACTCTGCCGCAGGGCGCGATGCCCGCGAAACGTACAAATGCCGCAACCGCGATCCGTGGTACGCGGTTCCGGATGTGACAGTCCCCGACGGCTTTCTGTCGTACATGAGCGGCGACGGCCCGAAACTGGTGAGCAACGGCGCGGGATGCGTCGGAACAAACTCGGTCCATGTCGTCCACTTGACCAACGGGATGAGTATGGACCGGCTGATGAAGTTGTGGACCGAGCCTCTGACCGCACTCTCATGTGAAATCGAGGGGCACCCGCTGGGCGGCGGGATGCTCAAAGTCGAGCCGCGTGAGGCGGCCCGCGTGATGCTGTCGGACACCGCGATCCGCACTGACAGGGACCGCGAGACAATCCAAGAAGCCGTAATGACCCTGAAGCGCTGGAGACACTATGTCTAAAGCGCCAAGCGATGGTGCGAGCGACCCGGGCAAGTGCGAGTGGTTGACGCTCCAGCAGGCGCTTGAGGCATTCGTCCTCAACGCTTCTGGCCATCAGGGGCAGGGGCACATCCGCCCGTTGCACTATTACGTGGCCTCGCGACTGGTGGTTGAGGGCGGGTTTCATCCGAGTGAGATCACGCCGCACCCGCCGTTCCGGATCATCGAACGGAGCGGGCGAAAGATCCTGGAGTACCATCCCGAATCCGCCGGCTCCGGAGAGCGAACGGTCCTCGGCGGGCTTAAGACCAAGGCGGTCGATGTCGTCGTGACGAAGCCCACGATCGGGCCGGTGATCGCCGTGTCAATGAAGGGAACGCTCGGAGCCTTCCGAAACCTGACCAATCGAATGGAAGAAGCCATCGGGGATTGCACGAATTTGCACATTTCCTATCCGGCGTTGGTCTACGGCTTCTTTCAGGTCTTGCGTGCCACGCGAGCAGGGCCGGGCATCGAGCCGAATGATGCCTGCGTGCTTCCGAACGGCTCGATCGGCGAGGCAATCTTGCGATATCACGACGTGCTGAGCCGCCTCGAAGGGCGGCTGGACCTCCGCGACGAGACCACCAAGTACGAGGCCGTGTCGCTGGTGCTGGTGAAGCCCGACCAGCCGGAACGCGGCACGCCGCTCACGAACTTTCCGCCCGCGACGTCACCGCTTTCGCTCTCCGGATTCTTTGCAAAGCTCTATAGGGCCTACGACCTGCGATTCGTGTACGCGGCGCCGAAGTTGGAACCGGTCACGTCGCGCCGGGTCTGGGACGCATCCTCCCCAGCACTTTCCGATCCACGCGCGGACGATTACACGCCGCGCGTCGGTCACGAGTGATTGCAGCCGCGAGCAGTTTAGAGAATCTGCCGGATAGGTGCGGCGGCGGGGAAGCCCTATCATCCCTGCTTGCCACGAAAGTCCGAATCCAAGCTCGTCCGCACGGTCTCCTTCGTCAGCCTCGGCTGCCCGAAGAACCTCGTCGATTCCGAGAAGATGCTCGGGCTGCTCGCGCAGGACGGCATCTCGCCCGTGGCCTATGACCCGGCCGATCCGTTCGCCGGTGCCGACGCGGTGGTCGTGAACACCTGCGGCTTCCTCGAAGCGTCCAAGGAAGAGTCGCTGGGCGTCATCCACGAGGCCATCCGCGCGAAAGAGGACGGGCGCGTTCGGCGGGTCGTGGTCGCCGGGTGCCTCGTGCAGCGGCACCGGGCCAAGATGCTCGAATGGGCACCGGGCATCGACGCGATGATCGGCGTCTTTGACCGCGACCACATCGTCGAGGCGGTGCGCGGCGAGCGGACGGCGCGCGAGACGACCGAGAGCGGGCCGAGGTATTGGATCGCGGGCAACGCGCTGCAGGCCGCGAAGGACCGCGGGATGGCGACGGTCGGGCTGACGGTGCAGGGCAAGGACGGCAAGGGCGTCGGCTATTTCGAGGACGATTCGGCGCGGCTGCGGCTGACGCCGCGGCATTACGCGTACCTGCGTGTGTCGGAGGGTTGCAATCAGAACTGCGCGTTCTGCACGATCCCATCGATCCGAGGGAAGATGCGGTCGAAGCCGCTGGATCGGCTCGCGGCCGAGGCGCGCGAACTGGTGCTCGACGGCGCGTTCGAACTGAACCTGATCGGGCAGGACACGACGAGTTATGGCGACGACATCGGCATTGGGAGTGCGGCGGGCGCGGGGCTGCCGAAGATGCTCGAGACGGTGTGCGATGCGGTGCGCGAGGCCGGCGGTGGGGGTGCTGGGGGCGGCGGGGGGAGCGTGGCGTGCGGCTGGGTGCGGCTGATGTATGCGTATCCGTCGAACTTCAGCGAGGCGATGATCGACGCGTTCGCGGGGCTGTGTCGCGCCGGGCCGCTCGTGCCCTATATCGATATGCCGCTGCAGCACGCGTCGGATCGGATGCTGACGGCGATGCGTCGGAACGTGAGCGCGGCGCACCAGCGCGGGCTGATCGCGCGGCTGCGTGAGCGTGTGCCGGGCATCTCGCTGCGCACGACGTTTATCTCTGGATTCCCCGGCGAGACCGAGGACGACCATCGGCGGCTGCTGGAGTTTGTCGAGGAATCACGCTTCGAGGCGCTGGGCGTTTTCGAGTATTCACGCGAGGAAGGGACGGTTGCGGGCACGATGGAGCGCGACCCGGCGATGCGCGTGAGCGACGAAGACAAGGCCCGAAGGCGCGGCGAGATCATGGAGTTGCAGCAGCGCATCGCCTTCGAGCGCGCGGCGGAGCTGGCCGGGCACTTTGACGAGTCGCGGCCCAAGGAGACGGGCCGGCGGGTGGACGTGTTGATCGACGCGCCGACGCGGACGAACGGGCGCGCGACGACGGGCGTCTTGGGCAAGGGCAAACTCTACCAGGGTCGCACGCGCGGGCAGGCACCGATGATCGACGCGATGACGTATGTTCACGCGGCGGAGAAACTGTCGCCGGGCGAGGTGCTGCCGTGCGTGATCGTCGCGAGTGACGGATACGACCTGATCGCGCGGCCCATCGCGGAGTTGGAGCGACGAGTCGGACTGCGCGTGATCTCGTGATGCTCGCTCGTTCTATTCGCGCGAGACGCGCGCGATCGAGGCGAGTGTGCTCGCGGCAGCGCCGGACGCGATCGCTTCGCGCGCGAGTACAAGGCCCGCGCCAAAGTCAGTGACGACGCCCGCGGCGAGCAGCGCCGCGGCAGTGTTCACGCGCACGATGTCGTGCGTCGGCCCGGGCTGATCTGCCAGGACGTCGCGGACGATGGCCGTGGCGTGGTCGAGGTCGCGGGCCGTCAGCGATTCGACGGTCGCGCGCGGAACGCCAAATGTGGCAGGGTCGATCGACTCCTCGCGAGTCCGCCCGTGTTCAACGTGGACGAGCGTTGTGGGCGCCGAGAGCGAGATTTCATCGAGTCCGTCCTGGCTGTGCAGCACGATCGCGCGCTCGGAGCCCAGTCGCGCCAGCGCCTCGGCCACGAGCCTCGCGGCCCGCGCGTCATAGACGCCGAGGAGTTGCCGCGACGCCCGCGCCGGGTTCGTCAGCGGCCCGAGCAGGTTGAAGAGCGTCGGGAAGCCCAACGCTCGTCGCACCGGCGCGGCATGACGCGCGGCGGGATGGTGATGGATGGCGAAGCAGAAGCACACGCCCGCTTCACGCAGGCAGCGGGCCTGTACCTCCGGCGTTGCATCGACATTCACGCCCAGCGCCGCGAGCACCTCGGCCGAGCCTCGGCCCGTGCGGCTGCGGTTGCCGTGCTTGGCGACGACGACGCGCGGGGACCCCGGCGCGACGGCATGGGCTGTCGAGCCCGCGGCGGCGGTCACGAGCGCGACGACGGTGGAGACGTTGAAGGTCTTGGGCGCGCCGCCCGTGCCGCAGGTGTCGAGGATGATGGTGCCCGGCTCATCGAAAGGAACGGGCGTGACATGCCGGCGCATCGCGCGGGCCCCGCCGACGAGTTCATCGACGGTCGCGCCGCGGGCCTGAATGAGCGAGAGCAGTGCCGCGATCTGCGCCGCGTCGAGCCGGCCCTCGAGGATCGCGCCGATGGCCTCCTCGGCCGACGGCTCGTCGAGCGTCGTCCCGTCAAGCAGCGTGGCGAGGAGCGGGTGGGGATTCATCTCGGATGAATGTAGATCGGTAAACCCGCACGCGAACTTGTCCGTACCATTGATTGTGAAAGCCTCGGCGGCATTTCGCGTGGCGAGATCGGCGGCGCGGCGGGCGCTCGTTCAGGACGCGGCGCGGCTCGCGGGCCGAGGAGTCACGCTCGGCGCGGCGGCGGGAGCGGCGCTGGTGGCGCTCGATCGCGCCGCGGGCGCGGCATGGGGGCTTGATTGGGCGATGGTCGTCGGCGTGGCGGCGCTCGTGCCCGGCCTCGCCGGCGCGGGGCTCGCCGTCGGACGAAAGTGGAGCCCGATGCGAGCAGCGGTCGAACTCGATGCGCGGTTGGGCCTGCGAGATCGGCTCTCGTCGGGGCTCGCGCTGGCGGAGAGGCCCGGCCCATTCGCGGCGTGGTCCGAGGAAGAGAGCACGCGGGCGGCGTCGGGAGTGAACGTTCGCCGCGCGCTGCCGTGGCGACGCGATTGGTCGTTCGGCCTGGCGCCGGCGGCGCTCGCGGCGGCGATCGCGGTCGGCATGTGGCTGCCGACGCGGGTGCGGACGGCCCCGGTGCCGGCAAAGCCTCCGGTTGCCAGCGCGCCGGAGCGGCAGCGAGTCCGCGACGCGGCCAAGCGGGTTGAAGAGGCGGCGGGCGCGGCACAAGACCCCGTGGTCGAGGAGCAGTTGCGGGCGCTCCGCGAACTCGAGGGCGAACTGGGCACCGCCGATGCGGAGCAGTCGCGACTACGCGCGGCCCGGAGCGCGCAGGAGATCGCGGAGCGACTCGAAGCGGCCCAGCACGCCGAGCGCCGCGAGGCTGACGCGACGCGGGAGGCGCTGGCGCGTGCGGCACGCGGGAAGGATGCAACGCGCGGCGCGGCGGAGGCGGCAGGGCCAGGCGCGGCCGGGGCAACCGGTGCGGCGTCGGAGGGAGCGGCCCACGATCTCTCACAAGCGCTCGCCGAGGGAGATATCGAGGCCGCGGAGCGCGAGGCGCGCGAACTGGCGGAGCGCTGGCCCGCGCTGAGCGAGGACGAACGGCGCGAGATCGCTGAGGAGATGAAGCGCCTCGCCGACGGGATGGGCGAAGAACGGCGGGAGTCGCCGGACGACAGCCGAAGCGACTCGGAGCAGCGCGACTCGGAGCAGGGCGACGCGAGCGAGCAAGGTTCGTCGAGTGAGGCGGAGCAGACGAAGGCCGGCGAGGGTGGCGCGTCCGCGCGGCCGGCGGAATCGCGCGAGCCGAGCAAGAAGCCGACGCAACCCGGCGCTGGAAAGCGTGATGAAACAAAGCCCGATGCGGCGAAGCCCGACGCGGGCGAGCGGGAAGATGCCAAGCCCGACACACCAAAGCCGGAGGCGCCAACGCCGGAAGTGCCGAAGCCCGAGGGCACGAAGACGGACGAAACGAAAGAGCCTGAGAGACAGCCGGCATCGAGCGACGCACAGAAGAGCAAGGCCGAGCCGAAGCCGAGTGAGGAGCCGCGGCCCGCGTCAAGTGAGCCGTCAAAGGTGGGGGACTCAAAGAGTGGGGGAGAAAGCAAGCCGGGAGATCGCAAGTCGGGCGAGCGCAAGTCTGAAGAAGGCAAGTCAGGCGAGAGCAAACCAGGCGAGAACGGCTCAGCGAGCAACAACCCCGGCGACAAGAACTCGCGCGAGAGCACATCGCGCGACGGGAAGCCCGGCGACGACAAGCCGGGCGATGCGAAGCAGCGCGAGACGAAGTCCGAAGGTGACAGGCCAGATGCCGGGAAGCCGGATGCTCGGAGGCCTGAATCCGGAAAGACCGATGCCGGCAAGTCGGATCGCGCGCCCAAGGGACAATCGCCATCGAAGCAAGAGAGCACGCCACAGCCAGGCGAGCGTGTTTCCGACGCGCCGGCAGAGCCGAAGACACCGGGCGAGGCCACGCGCGGGATCACGGATGCGCTGCGAAAGGCCGCGGAGGAGATGAATCGGCAGGGTTCGAAGCCGACCAACGCCAAGCCCGATGGCGAAATGTCGGACCAGCAAACACCCGATGCGTCGCAGCCAACAGCCGGTAAGCCGGACCCGGCCGCCATGCCGGATGGCGCGGGCAAACCCAAAGAAGCGAGCAAGCCTGCGGAATCTGGGGGCGAGCAGAAGCCCGGGCCACCGGCCAAGCCGGACTCGCTCGGTTCGCCGCGCGGAACGTCAGAGCAAGAGAAGGGGGCACCGACGCCGCAGAAGGGTCAGCCAAATGCCTCGCCCGGCGAGAAGCCGGAACAGCAGCCGAGCGCGCAGCCCGGTGACGCCCAGCCCGGCGACGCAAACCCAGGTGCCGAGAAGCCCGGCGGCAACGAGCGCGGCGGCGATCGTTCGGGTAACGAGGGACCGAGTCCGAACGCAACGAACCCGAACGCTCCCGCTCCTGACGGACCCGGCACGAAGGGACCAAACCCGCAGCGATCACCTTCGCAGTCGATGCACGATCTCGCCGACAAACTCAAGCAACTCAATGATCGTTCCGGCAAGGCGGAAGATCTCGAGCGGCGGGCGCAAGAACTCCGCGATATCGCGCGCGGCCTGCGCGACGAGGCGCCACGAGGCGGCGGGGCGGGCGTCGCGCCTCCACGGCGAATGCCCAAGGGTGCCTCACGTTGGCAGGGCAAGACCGAGCCCACGCCGATTCGTCCGTCTCAGACGCCATCGACCGGCCGCGAACGTGTCATCGCCGAGATCGAATCGAACCGCCCCGGCGACCGAAAGCCGGGCCAGAACGCGGCGCTCGTTGATGAGATCGGTCGTGCGGCGGCAGGGGCCGAGCGCGCCATCGAGCAGCAGGCCGTCCCCGCTCGATATGCCGACCTGGTGCGCAACGTCTTTGATCGCTACGCGAAGCGCGCGAAAGCCGAAGAAAAGAAATAGAGAGATCGTCAGGACTTCACCGCGCCGGCGTCGCCTCGCGCGCCCGCGTCCGCAGCCCCTCGATCAGCGGGCGCACCTCGTCCGCCATGCGTGAGTTGGGAAACTCGTCCACGATCCGCTGCCCGAGTTCCGCGGCGACGGCCCATTGCCGATCCTGGATCGCCAGTTTGAACCGCGCGCCCAAGTTGTCGCGTGCCTTGGCGATCACGCCCCGCGCCGCCTCGCGGAAGGGTGCCGCTTCCGTCTCTGACAGGTACGCATCGAGTTCCTTGAGCAGCGCCATCGCCTCATCGACGCGCTCGTTCTCGGCCTCTGTCAGGAACCGCCGTTCGAGGTCAGCCTTGTACATCGCCCGCGCCTGCTCGACCCGATGCCGCAGCCCTTCGACCCGCGGCGAATCGGGGAAGAGCCGCCCGATGCGCGAGGCCTCGACCAGCGCCTGGTCCCACCGGCGCTGCACGAGCAGCGTGTCCATCCGTCCCACCGCGTCCGACACCTTTCGCTGCACCGTCTCGTACCGCGCCTGCTCGATCCGCTGGCGAAACTCCTCGGCGTCGGCCCGATAACCGAATCGCTCGGCCAACTCCTTGACCAGCACCAGCGCCGCGTCCCAGTCCTCGGTGTCGATGTCTTCCTCGATCGCCGCCCGCAGCAACTCTCGCTCGCGGCTCCGATTCAGCACCCGCCGCGCGTCGTCCGAGAGCGCCGCCTGCTCGCCCATCGCGCGGATGGCCTCGGCAAGGTCGCTCAGTTCCCGCGCCGGATTCGCCGGGATTCGCCCGGCGATCAGCCGCGCCAACCCGAAGCCCACGGCACAGATGGCCAGTCCCAGTCCCCCGGCCGGAACAGCGGTGGCGCGCAGCGCGGGCTCGGCAACGCCCAGGCCGATCAACGCGGCGGAGATGATCGTGCCCACGCAAAGCGGGGGGATCGCGAAGGCGCGAAACGGAGTTGTGGGCCTCTTCATATCAACTTCCCGGCGTGGGATCGCCGCAGTTTCTCGTCACGGGCACCAGACACAGAAAGCGCAGCCCGACCGCCCTCTGGCCGGAAACCGCCTGCATCGACGCCTTGAACTGGTGCTCGTGGTCCGCCGGCACATAGACCACATCGCCCGCCTTGATCGTCTGCTCGCGCCCATCGAGCAGCACCGTCCCCGAGCCCTCGACGACGTAGACCTCGTGCTCGTAATCATGGCTGTGCCGCGGCGAGTGGCCCCCGGGCTCGACCGTGAAATGCCGCAGCGCAAAGTTCGGCGCGCCGTCCTCGCGGCCCACCATCACCGCCATCCGCACGCCCTTGACGCCCGGCATCTCGACGACCTTTGACCCGGTCGCGGCCGTGCTGCGGATCAAACCCTTCGCTCCAGTGGACATGTCGGCAACTCCGATGCGGGGGTGCTGGGGACAGCGGGAAGCCTCCCTCACGGCTCTATTATTGCTCGATGCGAACGAAACCGCCCAGAGAGCCCGACGCGACCACGCCACGCGATGCCGCGGAGGGCCTCGCGATCGAGGCGTTCCCCCTCGGTCCCTTCGAAACCAACTGCTACTTGGTCTACGAGCGAGCGGGCGCCGGCCCCGTCACCGTCATCGACGCCGGCTTCGAGCCCGGCGAGATGATCGACCGCCTCCGCGAACTCGGTCGGCCCGTCGATGCCATCGTCCTCACCCACGCCCACGTCGATCACATCGCCGGCATCAACGAGGTTCTCGATGCGTTCCCCGGCACGCCGGTGCTCATCCACAGGGCCGAAAAGGACTGGCTCGGCGATCCCGTGCTCAATCTTGGCATCCCCATCGGGCTCTCGATCACCGCGCGCGGGCCGGATCGGCTCATCGACGAGGGCGAGACCCTGACCATCGGGGGGCGCGCGTGGCGCGTGCTGCACACGCCGGGCCACTCGCCGGGCGGGATCACGCTGCATTCGCCGGGCGTGGCGCTGGTGGGCGATGCGCTCTTCGCCGGGTCGGTCGGTCGGACCGATTTCCCAGGCAGCGACATGAGCGTGCTGTCGCGTTCGATCCGCGAGAAACTCTACACGCTTCCCGGCGAGACCGTGGTCTACCCAGGCCACGGCCCCGCGACCACCATCGCCCGCGAACGCGCCACCAACCCGTTCGTGCGTGGGTAGGCCGTACGTTACATCTCATCACTGAGAGCCTCACCCAGCCTCCCTCCGACCGCCGCCAGCCGCCACTCGGCCTCGGCACGATCGACCCCGAATCGCCGCATCACCACCGTCGTCTTGGCGCTCCATCCGCCGCGTTCGAGCGCCGCGAATGCCGCCGCGCGATCGAGCCCCGTGAGCGTTGAGACGATTCGCGCGGCCCGATCTTTCAACTTGTCGTTGGTCGCGCGCACGTCCACCATCAGATTCTGATAGACCCGACCGGTCCGCACCATCAGCGTGGTCGAGATCGCGTTGAGCACCAGTTTTGTCGCCGTGCCCGCCTTGAGCCGCGTCGAGCCCGTCAGAACCTCCGGCCCGGTTTCGCACAGAATCAGATGATCGTGCTCCCGGGTACCCCGCTCCTCCGGGGCGGCGCTTTGGTGGCACCGGTCTCCAGACCGGTGGCTACCCGCTCCTGCAACCCCTCCGCTTTCCTGTCCTTCTTTTTCGCCACTCCGTCCCTCCGTCCCTTCGTCCCTCCGTCCCCATTCCTCCACCCGCGCGCACGTCAGCAGCCCCGTCACCCCTGCTCCCATATCTCGCGCCAGCCGCAACGCCCCGAGCACATACGGCGTCGTCCCACCCGCCGCGATCCCCAGCACGGAGTCGTGCGGGCTGAGTACCAGTGCCGTGAGTTCTTCGGCCGCGCCGTTGGGGTCATCCTCCATGCCCTCGCTCGATCGTCGGAGCGACGCGTCGCCGCCGGCGATGATCCCCACGATCCGGCCCGGCTCGACGCAGAACGTGGGCGGAGCCTCTGATGCATCGAGCACGCCCAGCCGCCCCGATGTCCCGGCGCCCACATAGATCAGTCGCCCTCCGGCGGCAAATCCCGGCATCACTGCCTCGACGAACCGCGCGATGGCCGGCCCGGCCCGGCCTGCCGCCGCCACCGCTTCGCGGTCCGCTTCGTGCAAGAGCGCCACACACTCTGTCGCGCTCATCGCATGGAGCCGCGCCGATGCAGGATGCCGCGCCTCGGTTCCCAGCCCCGATCGATCAGGCGGCAACGCGTCCTTGGGCTGCCGATTCGCCTCGCTCATGGCTCCACCCACGATCCCGACACCGGGGCCGGCCCGCGCACGCCCGTGACCGCCGGAAGGGTGATCGGCACGCGGTCGCGGCAGAGCGCCCCGAGCACCGCCATCGCCGCCGCCTCGCGATACTGCGCCAGTTCAGCGGGGTTCACCAGTTCCACCGGTCCGGTTGCCGCGGACGCGATTGCCGCGGCGAGCGCACGATTGCGCGCCCCGCCGCCGGCCAGGAGCGCGCGCCGATTCGCGGTCGCCGACGCGATGGCGGAACCGATCGCCTCGCAGGCCGTCGCGGCCAGGTCGGGTCCGGGGACGTGCGCGCGCCAGCGTGACACCCAGTCCAGCGCCTCGTCGCCGGTGCCCATGGACTTGTGCGCGCGCGCGCGGCTGGCCAAGACCCCCTCCAGGTCCTCCAGCGCTTCGTCGTGCGGCGTGCCGTTCGCGGCGCGCGCGCCATCGGCGTCGAAGGGCGCGCCAAGGGTGGCGCGGGCGACGGCATCTAATATATGGTTACATGGGCAGACGTCCATGCCGCGGATGGATTCGAGTTCGCCGGAGTGGTCGCGCGGCGTGCTCGCTGCGGGGAGCAGCGTCACGTTGCAGAACCCGCCCAGATTCACGATGGCCAGCGGCGCGGAAGTTCCGCCGAAGAAGACCCAGTCGGCGATCGGGGTGATCGGGGCACCCTGGCCTCCGGCGGCGAGGTCGGCGGCGCGGAGGTCGTGGACCACCGGCGCGCGCACGAGCGCGGCCACCGGCGCGGGATTCATCAGTTGCCAACTCAGCGGCGGCTTGTGGTAGACGGTCTGGCCATGCAGCGCCACCAGGTCCGGCGTGCGACCTCCCCCGCTGCTAGAGCCCAAAAGATCGCGCAGCAACGCCGCGTGCGCCAGCGCGAAGCGGTGCGACAGGTCGGCGATCTCGCCCGCGGTCATCGGCTGTTGCTCGGCGAGGCGGCGGAGCGGCGCGGCCAGATCGCCCAGCGGCGCGGAGCGGCCTTCGATCAACCGGGCCGACATCGAGAGGCCATGCCCGTTGATCTCGACGATCGCGGCATCGATGGCGTCGAGGCTCGTTCCGGTCATGCAACCCGCGGCAAGAGGCATAGGGGCAGTTTACTGCGCGGGCTCGGGGTGCGTGATATATTTTTCGCCATGAGAACCATCCACCTCCCCAGCGTCATTGTCCGATTCGGGATTCTGAGCAGCGTCGCCGCCACCCTCGGCCTGGCCGGGTGCGCGAGCGATCCGGTTGCCTCTGCCGAGCGTGCGGCGGTGGTCAACGGTCGCCCGGACCTGGGCCGTCATTCCCGCTCGATCTCGACGACTTCGCAGACGTGCCAGCGCGAGTTTGACGAGGGCCTGCGCTGGATGTACTCGTTCAACCACGACGAGGCGGTGCGGTCGTTCCAGCGGGCGGCAGAGGCGGATCCGAGCGCCGCCATGCCATGGTGGGGCATCGCGATCTGCCGCGGCCCGCACATCAACAACCCGACGATGGACGAGGCGTCGAGCCAGGAGGCGTGGGCGGCGCTGGGCAAGGCCCGAAGCGCGATGGCGCGATGCACGCCCGCCGAGAAGGCGCTGATCGAGGCGCTGGGGCACCGCTATGTTGATCCGGCGACGACCAAGCCGCTGCCGATGGACCCGGCATCGCGGGCGCCGCTCGATCGGGCCTATGCCGACGCGATGGCGAAGGTCTATGAGAAGTTTCCGCAGGATGATGACGTGGCGACGATCTATGCCGAGGCCTTGATGGATCTTCGGCCGTGGGACTTGTGGTCGCTCAAGGGCGAGCCGAGACCCGAGACGGGCTCCGTGGTGGCGGCGCTTGAAGCGGTGTTGGCGCGGTCGCCCGATCACCCCGGCGCAAACCATTACTACATCCACGCGATCGAGGCCTCGACGACGCCGGAGCGGGCGGATGCGGCGGCGACGCGGCTGCGCACGCTGGTGCCCGGCTCGGGGCACATGGTGCACATGCCGGCGCACATCGACGTGCGGCTCGGTCGCTGGAACCTGGCGGCGGATCAGAACGAGCGGGCGATGGCGGCCCACCGGGCGTACACGCGGCTCTCGCCCAAGCAGGGGCTCTATCGGGCGTACATGTTCCACAATGACCACTTCCTGGCGTACTCGTGCATGATGGCGGGGCGCGAGGAGGACGCGATCGCGGCGGCGCGGGGGATGGTGCGGTCGATCCCGCAGGAGTTCATCGAGAGTTATGCGCCCGTCGCGGATGCGTACACGGGCATCGAGGTCGAGTCGCTGGTGCGGTTCGGCCGCTGGGACGAGATCTTGCGTGAACCGCAGCCCGCGGCAGCGCTCCCGATCACGCGGGCGCTCTGGCGCTTTGCGCGGGCGACAGCGCTGGCGGCCAAGGGCGACGCGGCGGCGGCGCGGCAGGAGCAGAAGCAGTTCCGCGAGGCGGCGAATGCCGTGCCCAAGGGCGCGATGATGGCGATCAACCCTGCGGAACGGGTGCTGGGCATCGCCGAGCACATGCTTGAGGGCGAGATCGCGTATCGCGAGGGCAAGAAGAGCGAGGCGGTGACGCAGTTCCGCAAGGCGATCGAGATCGAGGACTCGCTGCAGTACATCGAGCCGCCGGATTGGGTGCAGCCGGTGCGGCATGTGCTCGGGGCCGTGTTGCTCGAAGACGGGCAGCACGCGGCGGCGGCGGAGGTGTATCGAGAGGATCTGCGGCGGAATCGAGAGAACGGCTGGTCGCTGCACGGGCTGGCGCGGTGCGAGGAGGCGCTGGGGCGAAAGGTCGAGGCGGCGGCGCTCGACGCGCGATTCGCCAAGGCATGGAGCCGATCGACGCTGAAACTCGAGGCGAGTTGTCTGTGCGTGAAGGCGGCGAGATAGTCCGGGCCGGGAGGGCGGGGCTCGATCGTGTTCAGACTGCGTGAAGCGGTGCGTGGCCCTGGTCGCGGCGAGTATGCTGCGGCGATGCGACTCGCACTCATTGTAATTGCGCTTCTACTGGTTGGTGCAGCGGCAACGGCCGAGCCCGTCGCGTCCATGTCAATCTCGCGGGAGGAGGCCGCCGAACTGCCAGCATTACGGACGCGGCATGTATTCCTGATCATGCTCGATGGGTTGCGCTGGCAGGAGGTCTTTGGGGGCGCGGATGAAGCGCTCATCAACAAGGAGAACGGCGTCACGCACGTCGAGGCGGTGCGGGAGGCGTATTGGCGCGAGACGCCCGAGGCGCGGCGGGCGGCGCTGATGCCGTTTCTGTGGGAGGTGGCGGTGCCGCGGGGTCAGATTTATGGCAATCTGTTGGAGGGCTCGGACGCACAGGTGACGAATCCGTGGCGGGTGTCGTATCCGGGGTATTCGGAGACGTTCTGCGGCTATGTGAACGAGGCGATCAGGGACAATCGGCGAGTGATGAACCCGGACGTGACGGTTTTTGAGTGGCTGAACGGCAAGCCGGAGTTTGAGGGCCGCGTGGCGTGCTTTGGGACGTGGGATTTGTATCCGTACATCATCAACACGGAGCGGAGCGGGCTGCCGGTGGACAACGGGATGGGGCCGCTGACGTTTGGGAAGTCGTCGGAGGTGATCGGGTTGTGGAACGCGGTGCGGGCGGAGACGCCGTATCGGTGGTCGGGTTCGTGCTTCGATTCGATGCTGTTTCGGCCGGCGCTGGAGTGGGTGCGGCTGAACACGCCGCGGGTGGTGTTCCTGGGGCTTGGCGAGACGGACGAGTGGGCGCACGAGGGGAACTATGAGGAGTATTTGAGGGCGGCGCGGCGTGCGGATGGGTATATGCGAGAGTTGTGGGAGTATGTTCAGGCATCGCCGGAGTATCGGGACGCCACGTCGTTTGTTGTGCTCTGCGATCACGGTCGCGGCGGGGACAACCCGTACAAACTGGCGGGGCTGGAGAGTGGCGAGCAGAAGCAGTGGCGCGATCATAACGCGAAAGTGGTGGGGGCGCAGCAGATCTGGGTGGCGATCTGGGGTCCGGACACGCCGGCGCGCGGGATGGTGCGAGGCGGCGAGAGGGTTACGCAGTCGCAGGTCGCGGCGACGCTGGCTGCGCTGCTGGGGCAGGACTATCGCGCGGCGGAGCCGAGAGCGGGCGAGGCGATCAAGGGAGCGCTGAAGTCGGCGAAATGAATGAGCGAGGCGCGGGAGCGGAGCAGCACCGACCATGCAAGGTCATGGTCGGTGGCACGCGGAGGCTGGGCGAGGGGGCGGGCGCTATATGCCGCAGGAGTAGCAGAATCAGCGCGTGTCGATATTTGAGCAGCCGAGGGTGTTACGACGGCAGCGCGAACTGGGCACAGAGTGAGCGAACTTCTTCGCGGACGGAGGCGGTTTGGGCGGCGAGGGCTTCGGGGGAATCGAGGCCGGCGCTGAGGACGCGGTCGATCCACGCGGCGACACGTTGCATCTGGGGCTCGCGGAAGCCGCGCGTGGTGGCGGCGGGAGAGCCGAGGCGGATGCCGCTGGTGAGTTTGGGGGGTCGCGGGTCGTCGGGGATACCGTTTTTGTTGCAAATTATGCCGGCGGCTTCGAGCCACTTCTCGGCGTCAGCGCCGGTGAGGGCGTCGGAGCGTCCGCGGAGATCGACGAGCATGAGGTGGTTGTCCGTCCCGCCGCTGGTGATGCGGTAGCGGTGATTGATAAGGGCGGCGGCGAGGGCCTGCGCGTTGAGAATGACTTGTTGCGAATAGGCTTTGAACTCGGGGCGGAGCGCCTCGGCGAAGGCGACGGCCTTGGCGGCGATGATGTGCATGAGGGGGCCGCCCTGGGCGCCGGGGAAGAGGGCGCGGTCGATCTTTTTGGCGAGTTCGTCGTCGTTGGTGAGGATGAGGCCGCCGCGCGGGCCGCGGAGGGTTTTGTGGGTCGTGGTCGTGACGACGTGGCAATGCGGGAAGGGCGAGGGGTGGACGCCCGCCGCGACCAGGCCGGCGATGTGGGCGATATCGGCAACGAGGATCGCCCCGCAGAGGTCCGCGGCCTCGCGGAACTTCTTGAAATCAATGATGCGCGGGTAGGCCGAGTAGCCGCACATAAGAACCTTGGGCTTGTGCTCGCGGCAGACGGCCTTGACGGCGTCGTAGTCGATGCGTTCGTGCTCGGGGTGGGACTTGTCGTAGTGGAGGGGGTAGTGGACCGGCTTGAAGAAGCGGCCGGAGAAGTTGATCTTCATGCCGTGCGAGAGGTGGCCGCCGTCTTTGAGGACGAGCGAGGCGAAGGTGTCGCCGGGCTCCATGAGGGCCATCATGGCGGCCTGGTTGGCCTGGGCGCCGGAGTGGGGCTGGACGTTGGCGAAGCGGCAGTTGAAGAGTGAGCAGGCGCGGTCGCGGGCGAGTTGCTCGATCTGGTCGTGGAAGATGCAGCCGCCGTAGTAGCGGGCGCCGGGGTAGCCCTCGGCATACTTGTTGGTCAGGCAGGTGCCCATGGTGTGCATGACGGCGGGCGAGACGTGGTTCTCGCTGGCGATCAGTTCGATGGTCGTGGCCTGGCGATCGGCCTCTTTGCGGATGAGGCGGGCGATGTCGGGATCGCGGGCGTCGAGGAGGGCGAGCAAGGAGGTGGTGGTGGGGTCGGTGGCCATGGGGCAACGATAGGGAACGGGGCCGGTGTGGCGGGATGCGGAGGAGTTCGGCGGAATCGAGAGCAGCCCAAGGCGGTGCGGGCCGCGCGCCGATAAGTCGTGTGGGTGGGCGCGGAGCGGCGAGTGGACGTGACGGTCGTGATTCCGACGCACGGAAGGCCTGAGAAGGTGGCGGCGTGCGTGCGTGCGCTGGCGGTGCAGACGTTGGCGCGAGAGGCGTATGAGGTGCTGGTGGGGCTGGATGGGCCGGATGAGGCGGCGGCGGGTGCGATTCGGGGTGCGTGGGCGGAGGCAAGCGGAAGCGGAGGCAGCGGGCGCGCTGGTCTGACGGTGGTGGCGTGCGCGAAGCAGGGGCAAGCGGGCGTGAGGAATGAGTTGTTGCGACTAGCGCGCGGCAGGACGCTGGTGTTTCTGAATGATGACATGCTTCCGACGGCGGACTTCCTGGCGCGGCACGTCGAGCATCAGCGAGCGGAGGAAGCGAGTGGGATGTCGGCGCTCATTGTGGGGGCGTCGCCTTGGCGGGTGCATCAGCCGGATCGGCTGTTTGACCGGCTGATCCGTGAGACGTCGATGGTGTTCTTTTACGACCAGATGGCCGGTGAGTCGGACCCGCAGCGTGACTGGGGCTTTCGGCACGCGTGGCTGCTGAATCTGTCGGTGCGGGCGGTGCTGGTGCGCGAGGTCGGTGGATTTGCGGTGTTTCCGCAGACGTATGGCTATGAGGACGACGAGTTGGCGTTTCGACTGAAGGAGCGATTCGGGACGCGCGTGCTCTATCGGCCGGACGCGGTGGCGGAGCACGATCACCGGATGGACCCGGCGGATTACCTCGCACGGGAGGAGCGACTGGGGCACGCGGCGGTGGGCTTTGCGAGGCAAACGCCGGTCTGCGCGCGGGCGATGTTCGGACGCGACGTGGCGACGGAGGCGGAGGCGGCGTATTCGCGGGAGTATGTCGAGCGCGAGCGGGGGCTGGCGGAGCGGCTGCGGGTGTCGTTCGAGGGGCTGGCGGCGATTCCGGCGAGCGAGCCGAGGGGGCCGGAGTCGCGGCGGCTATTGCACCTGATTTATCAGCAGCACCTGCCGCTGAAACGGTGGCACTGGCGGCGGGGCTTGGTGCGGGGGTGGGAGGAACTGCGTGGCCACGCCATGCTCGGGCGGTAGGATTGCCCGAGATGAATCAATCCGTCCGTGCCTATCTGATGTTGCTGGCGGAGCCCGCGGTGGTGTTCGCGGCGGCGGCGGCGATGCTTGTGGGTGGCTGCACCTACTCACGGCCGGCGACGCCGATTCGACGCGCCGACGGCAGCACGCGGCTTGCCACGGCCGGAGAAATGACGATCTTGCGGGTGCAGGAGCGGCAGCGAGATGAGGCCGAGTTGGCGGAGAGCCTGGCGGGTTGCCTGGCACTTCGGCCGCGCGCGTCGCTGAAGCAACTGGCGATCTCGGGTGGTGGCTCGCAGGGCGCGTGGGGCGCGGGCTACCTGCGAGGCTGGAGCGAGAGCGGGGCGCGGCCGGAGTTTGACATCGTGACGGGAGTGAGCACGGGTGCGATCCTGGCGGTGTTCGCGTTTCTCGGGCCTGAGTATGACGGGCTGCTGGAGCGTGCGTATACAGGAGTTCGCAGGCGTGACGTGTTGCGCGAGCGGCCGACGATGCTGGTGCCGTTCTACACGTCGGTGTCATCGAGCGAGCGGCTGCGAGCGCGGTTGGAGCGGCAGATCGGGCCGGAGGTGATGGCGCGCGTGGCCGAAGAGGGCGAGCGCGGGCGGCGGCTGTATGTCGGCACGGTGAATCTCGACCTCGGCCTGTTCAAGGCCTGGGACATGACAGCGCTGGCGCGGCCCCGGACGGAGGAGTCATACCAGCGCTGCATCGATGTGCTGATGGCGTCGATGGCGGTGGGGGTGCTCTATCCGCCGGTGTTTCTCGATGGGGCGATGCACGTCGATGGTGGGACGCGGCGGTATGTCTTCGCGGTGGTGCCCGCGGCGGACGGCTCGGCGGGCGCGACGATGTTTGTGCTTGCGAATGCCCGGCCCGCGGTCCAGGCGCGCTACACGCGCAACTCGATCATTGATATCGGGGCGAGGAGCGTGGAGTTGATGTCGGACGAGGCTTTTCGAGGGAGTTTGGCGCGGATCGAGATGGATGCCGAGCGCGCGGGGATGGAGTTTCGACTGGTTCTGATCCCCGAGGATGCGTGTACGAAGCCGGGGGCGGATTCGATCATGGACTTTGATCCGGAGGTGATGCGGTGTTTGTATGACCGTGGGGTTGTGGACGCGCGGTCGGCACCCGGTGGGAGAGTCGCTCGATGAACGCTCGCATCACCATCGTCGTGGCAACGTGGATGGCGTGCGCGGGACTCGCGTGCGCGCAGCCGCTCGCGATGACGTTTCGGAACGTCGCGGGGCTGGGCGGGACGGCGATGGACCAGTTTGGCGTGACGTTCACGGTAACGGGGATGAGCGGGATCTCGCGCGACGGCGGCGACTTCTGGGCCGTGATGGACAACTCGAACAAGTTGGTTCGGCTGGCGATCGTGGTGAGCGCGAATGGAACGATCACGAGCGCGGCGATCGTGGGGGGTTTATCGCTGGCGGATTCGTGGGATTTCGAGGGGATCGTGGCGACGGGCCGCGGCACGGTGTTGCTCTCTGAAGAGACGACGCCGGGCGTGCATGAGTACTCGCTGGCGACGGGTGCGAGGGTGCGGACGCTCGCGATCCCGCCGGTCTTTGCGGCGATCCGGCCCAACAACGGGTTTGAGTCGCTGGCGCTGGGCGCGGCCGGCGCGTGGACGGCCAACGAGCAGGCGCTGACGGTGGACGGGGGCATCGCGACGCCCAGCGCGGGGACGGTGGTGCGGCTGCTGCGGTTTACGCCGGCTCTGGCGGCGGCGGAGCAGTTCGCGTACGTGAGCGAGCCGCTGCACGGGTCAGTGATTTCAGGCTCAACGGGCGGGTTGTCGGATGTGCTGATGCTGCCGGATGGGCGGCTCGTGGCGCTGGAGCGATCACTGGCAGGGTCGATCAGCGGCTTGTTTCGCTCCCGAGTTTATGAGGTGGCGGTGGCGGGCGCGACGGACGTGAGCGGCATCGCGGGGCTGATCGGGGCGACGTACACGCCGGTGGGGAAGACGCTGCTGTATTCCGGGGATCAGCAGAACATGGAGGGGCTGGGGCTTGGCGAGGCGCTTGGGCCGGGGCGTTGGTCGGTGATCGGCATCGTGGACGATGGCGACCCGATCAGCGTGAATCGGGTGGTTGGGTTTGAGGTGGCCGGGGTGGGCGAGTGCGTGGCGAACTGTGACGCGTCGACGACGGTGCCGGCGCTCAACGTGAACGACTTCATCTGCTTTGGCAACCTGTTCGCCGGCGGCGAGAGTCGCGCGAACTGCGACGGATCGACGGCGGTGCCGGTGCTGAATGTCAATGACTTCGTGTGCTTCATCACGGCCTTTGCGGCGGGGTGCTCGTAGGAGGAAGCGAGGAAGGGGATGAGGAAGAAAGCGAGACAGCGAGACATCGAAGAAAGCGTCACAGCGAGACAGCGAAGCAGGGCGAAGGCCAAGCCGGATTCATGCTGAATCGAGGTCAGTTTGGCACGAGTCGCACGCGGCGGACGCGGACGCGCTCGGTGGGCTTGGAATCGCTCGGGTCGGTGGTGATCGAGAGCGTGGCGAGGGCGACGGGCGCGGCGGGGGCGTCGAGCGTGCCGAGGTTGATCGATTCGTAGCGGTCCCATGAACCGGTGGCGGGGATGGGAGCGGCGGTTTCGGCGTCGCCGAGGCGGAGCGTGAGGCGTGCGCCCGCGGCGGCGGGATCGCAGGCGAGATCGACCATCACGCGGTAGGTGCGGGCGGAGTCGATGCGGATTTCCCACGCGGCGTAGTCGTCGGCGCGGCTCCAGCGCGAGAGGCGGCCGGTCTCGCCGTCGGTTTCGTGGCGGAGGCGGGTGCCGCGAATCTCGGCGAGGCGGGCGGGGAGATCGATCGAGCCATCGACCGCGGCGAGGATCGGCGAGGGGACGACGATCAGCGGCTCGGCGAGGGTAAGCACGATGACGGTGTCCATCGGATCGGGCGCGGCGGCGGGGACGGAGATGGCAAGGTCGTCGCCGAGCACGGCAAAGGGGAGCGGTGTGCCGCCGGCCAGAAGCCGGGCCTCGCGCGCGCGGCTCTTGAGGCCTGGCACGCGCAGAACGCGGTCATCGGGCCAATCGAAGACGTGGAGGTAGAGCGTCTCGCCATTCGCGTTCGATTGTGGTGTTTCGGCGGAGGCGGCGGGAGTTGGCGTGGCGGCGCGCATCGTGCATCGGCCCCACGGCAGGCGTTTGAATGGGCTGGCGCGGGTGCCGTAGATGCTCTGGCCGTTGGCGTCGAGCCAGGTGCCGATGGCTTCGAGGCGTTCGACGCTGGCGGCGGGGATGAAGCCCATCGAATCCGGCCCGACGTTGAGCAGTAGGTTGCCGCCTTTGCTGGCGGCGTCCACGAGCGTGCGCACAAGCTCGGAAGCCGACTTCCAGTTGGTGTCTTGCGATTTGAAGCCCCAGGTGTCGTTCATGGTCATGCACGATTCCCAGGCGGTGTCGCCCAGGCCGGTGGCGGGTACTTCCTGCTCTGGGGTGCCGAAGTCGCCGGCGGCGTCGGCGGTCTTGGAGAGCCCGGCCATGCCGTCGCGGCCCTTGCCGACGCGGTTGTTGACGATGATGCCGGGCTGGAGCCGTCGGCAGAGGTTGTACATCTCGCGGCCCTGGGCCTCGGACCATTCATCGATCCATTCGCCGTCGAACCACATGATGTCGATCGGGCCGTAGTTGGTGAGGAGTTCGGTGACTTGCTTGTTGAGGGTTTCGGCGTAGCGAGGGAAGCGATCGCCGTTGGCCTCGGGATGGTGCCAGTCCATGATGGAGTGGTACCACCCGATACGGATACCCTCGGCGCGGCAGGCGTCGGCGAGTTCGCGCATGATGTCGCGTTTGAAGGGCGCGGCGTCCATGATGTCGTAGGTCGTGTGTGCCGAATCGAAGAGGCAGAAGCCGTCGTGGTGCTTGGTGGTGATGACGAGGTATTTCATCCCCGCGCGACGCGCGAGGGCGGCCCAGGCCTTCGCATCGAAGAAGGCGGGGTTGAATCCGCCGGCGAGTTTCTCGTATTTCTCGACGGGAATCTTGCCCCAGTGCATGATCCACTCGCCGATGTGGGGGACGGGCTTGCCCTCCCAGAGGCCGGCGGGGATGGCGTAGAGGCCCCAGTGGATGAACATGCCGAAGCGGGCGTCGCGCCACCAGGCGAGGCGGTCGTCGTCACGGGTAGCCGACGAAGAGGTGGCGGGCGATGGCGCGGCGACCGGAGTGGAATCGGGAGAGTTGAGTTCGCGCACGGTGATGTTCCTGAACCAGACGCGGTTGCCGTGGGCCTGGAGTTCGATCGGGCCGCGGTCGTAGATGGGCTTGTCGTGTTCCCAGTAGTTTTCGAGGATGGTGTCATGGACGACGAGTTGGCCATTGAGCCACACGCTGAGGCGTTCGCCGACCATGCGGATGAGGAAGGTGTTCCACTGTCCGGGCGGGTTGTCGGCGCGGAGGAGGGGCTTGTTGGTGTTGCGCTGATTGTTGTAGAGGCCGCCGGAGCCTTCGGGGTTGTCCCAGATGTTGACCTGCGGCGAGCCGCGGAGGTAGATGCCGGAGTCGCCGCCGGGCTCGATTTTCCAATCGACGGAGAGTTCGAAGTCGGCGAAGTCGCGCGCGGAGCAGAGGTTGTCGCCCGCGCCGTCGAAGACGAGACAGGGTGTCCCGGATTCGTCGGCGGAGACGGACCAATGGCGGCGCATGCGCGCGTCGGCGGCGAGTTGTCCCTCGGCGAGTTGGGCGGGGGCCATTTTCGCGCGGGTGGGTGGATCGGCGACGAGGCCCTTCCAGCCGGAGAGGTCCGTGCCGTTGAAGAGCGGCGTCCGAGGCGGGTCGGTAGCGGAAGCACCGCGAGCGAGTCCGACGGCAAAGATGACGAGGACAAGGAAAGCGAGAAGCGCGGCACCGAGGAAGCGCGAGGTGTGCATTTGCGCAGTCTAGCCGCGGAGGCCAGATGGTCGTTCGAGTGGCGCGCGGTGCGTAAGATCGGCCCCGAACTGGCCGATAACAGCCCCGGGATCGGAGGAGGTCACATGAAAGCGGTGCTGGTGCTCGGCGGCGGGAAGGTCGGCAAGTCGGTGGCGGAGTTGCTGCTGGCGGCGGGCCGCGGGGCGTATCGCGTCACGCTCGCCGACCGCGACGCGGAAGGTTTGGCACTGGCCCAGGCGAACATGGCGCGGCTGAAATCGGTCGCGCCATTTCCGGTGGAGTTCTCGACGCTCGCGCTCGACGCGGGCGATCACTCGGCGGTGCGGGCGGCGTTCAAAGGCGCGGCGTATGTGGTCTGCATGTTGCCGTATCACCTCGTGGCGGGGATCGCGGAGATGGCCAACGAGGCGGGCGTGCATTATTTCGATGTGACGGAGGATGTGGAGACGACGGAGCGGGTGCGGGACATCGAACGAAGCGGGAAGGCGAGGGTGGCGCTCGTGCCGCAGTGCGGGCTGGCACCGGGGTACATCGCGATCGCGGCGAACGAGTTGGCGCGCGGCTTCCACGCGATCCACGACCTGACGCTGCGGGTGGGCGCGCTGCCGCAGTTTCCCACGAACGCCCTGAAATATAACATTACATGGTCTGCTGCGGGCGTTGTGAATGAATATTGTGAGCCTTGCAACGCGATGCTGGACGGGCGGGCGGTGCAGGTGCCGGCGCTCGAGGGACTCGAGCGGTTCTCGTTCGAGGGCGTGGAGTACGAGGCGTTTTACACGTCGGGCGGCGTGGGGACGTTGGTCGAGACGATCGTGGGGGAGAAGCGGGCCTCGCCGCGCGCCAACATCGCCTACAAGACGATTCGGTATCCGGGGCACCGCGACCTGATGAAGTTCTTGCTGCAGGATTTGCGGCTGAGCGCCGAGCACGCCGAGCCCGGGCGACGGGGCGTGCGGTTTGATCGGGCGCTGGCGATCGATCTGCTGGATCAGTCGATCCCCAAGACCGTGCAGGACGTGGTCGTGGTCTTCATCAACGCGATCGGGACGCGAGCGGCAGGCGGGGCGCTGGAGCAGGCGAACTTCATGCGGTCGATCAGGGCGGTGCGGATGTTCGGGCGCGTCTGGCCGGCGATTGAGTTGACGACGGCGGCGGGCGTGTGCGCGATGGTGGACCTTCATCGGCTGGGGAAGTTGCGGCAGACGGGGCTGCTCCGGCAGGAAGAGATCGGGCTCGGCGAGTTCAACGCGACAACGTTCGGGCTCGCGTATGAAGCACCGGAGCGGCTCGAAGCGGCGATTCTCGCGAGGTAGAAGGCGAGCGAGGCGGCTCAGCGATTTCGGATGAGGCGATCGAAGGAGAAGCGGCCGCCGCCGAGGGTGACCAGCGCGAGCGCCATGAGGAGCATGATGGTGTTCTCACCGATCTTGCACCAGCCGACTTTTTTGGCTTCGCAGAGGAGGCGGAACTTGCCGAAGCAGCCGCACTCGGCGTGGATCTCGCGGGCGATGATGGAATAGACCGCGCCGATGAAGAGGAGGAGCATCGCGGCGATGACGAGGGAGGAGGCGCGCGTCCAGAGGCCCAGGACGAGGGCGAGGCCGGCGAGCAGTTCGGTCCAGGGGAGCGCGTACGAGCCGATGATGATGAGGTGGTCGGGGATGCCGGGGATGCGGAAGGCCTGGATTCCCTCGGAGACGGCCTGGGGGTCGCCAAGTTTGATGGAGGCGGCGAAGAGGAAGACGCCTCCGAGGACGAGTCGGAGGACCAAGGCGGCGAAGGACCAGGCTGAGCGCGATTCGAGTGGCGCGGTCATTGGAAGCCAACCTCGTCGCCGGCTTCGACGGGATAGCCCGCGGCCTTCCAGCCGGGGTAGCCGTCCTTGATGATGTGGTAGGGTCCGATGCCGAAGTTGCTGGCGATGAGGCGCTTGATGACGGCATCGGAGTCGGAGCAGTCGGCGCCATGGCAATAGAGGATGACGCGCTGGCCCGGGAGGTAGTTCTTGACCTTGGCGGGGGGGATGCCTCCGAAGGCGTCCTTGGAGAGGTGCATCGCGCCCTGGATGTGGCCGAGGCGATACTCCTTGATGTCGCGGGCATCGATGAAGATGGCGGAGGCGGAGTCGAAGTGTCGTTTCGCCTCAGCCAACTCGATGAAGTAGGGGTTCGTGGGCGTGGTCGGCGTTGAGGCGACGGTCGGCGGGGGCTTTGCCGCTTCGGTTCCGCCGCCGCTGGCGGGGTCAGGGATAACTGGAGGCGCTGGCGGCGGAAGATGGAGCATGATCGTGGTGTTCCACGAATGCGCCACTCCCGCCGCCAGGCCCAGAAACAGGAGTACGAGAACTTGGACGAGGACTCGCCGCATTAGTTGGGCTTCTTGGGTGCGGGCTGGACATCGCTGGCGGCTTCAGGCGTCGCGGGCTTGACGGGTGCGCCGGGGCCGGTCTGGCCGGGGTCGTTCTTGAGTTGGTCCTGGAGCGCGGGCGGTGCGGCGGGCATCGGGGCGCGGACGGCCCCGTTGACTTGGACCTCGAGTTTGGGATCGAGGGGCTGATCGGTGGCGAGTGAGATGGTGGCGGTGATGGGCATGGCGGCCGAGGGGCTGTTGCCCTTGACCTCAACCTGGTAGCCGTTGCCGTCGGAGGCCGGGGTGACGTTGACCTCGAGTTGGCTGGGGAGGTTGGAGCGCTGCTCGACGCCGGTGATTTTGAAGGGCTTGCTGCCGCGGCTGCTGACGCGGAAGATCTTGGTGAAGGCCTTCTCGGGCTCGACGATGCCGACGTTGACGCGCGGGGGGAGGATCTGGAGGTCGCCGACGATCTCGGCGGAGACCTGGAGATCGGCGAGGGGGTACTTCTCGTTGTTGGTGCGGACGGTGGTGACGGCGGCGAGGGTGCCGCGGGGCGAGTTGCCGTTGAGGGAGAGTTCGAGGGTGGTCTGGCTGACGTCCTCGCCCTCGACGTTGACGATCTTGGTGTCGAGGACCTTGACGGTGACGTACCGGCCGCGGCTGGTGCTGGCGTAGTTGATCTTGAAGTCCGGGGCCGGGCCGTTGACGCGGACGACCTGCTTGGCGGTGCCGCCGGCGGGGACTTCGCCGAAGGAGAGGAGCGGCGGATCAAAGGCGACGGTGGTGCGCACGAAGGCGTGGATCTTGAGGGTCAACTCGGGGGCGGTGGGATCGTTGGTGTTGACGGTGATGCGCTGGTTCTGATCGCCGTGCTTGCCCTGAGGGTGGAAGGTGACCTTGATGGCCCCGCTCTCGCCTGGTGAATACTCGAGTTTTTCGAGCGAGGGGACGGTGCAGCCGCAAGAGCCGCGGGGCTGAGAGGTGAAGACGAGGGTGCCGGAGCCCTTGTTGGTGAACTTGAACTCGAAGTGGGAGTCGGCGGTGTCGGTGACGCGGCCCCAGTCGTGTTCGAGCGTGGCAAACTCGATCTTGGACTGACCCGCGGCGGGGGGTTGGCCCGGCGTGGTGGCGGCGGGCGGCTGGGCCGCGGGCTGGGCGTGATTGTGGCCCTCATGGCCGGCCTGGGCCCAGGCGGCGCCGCTGGCCAAGAGGAGCGTGGCGATGGTGACGGGAGCGAATCGAGGCATGGTCGTGATCTCCGTGGTAAGCCGGCCTGCCCAATCGTGGTCGGGTCCGGTGCCGAATAATCCGCCCGAGGCCCGGCGGCGCTCGGAGGAATCTGCGATGATCCCGAACGCCGGGTTCGATGGCGCAAACAGCCATTCGGCGGGCGGATGGTAGCGCCAGGCCATTTCATGAGCGATGCCCCGCCACACACCTTGTCGGACCTTGCCCGCGTAGCCTCGACGGGGGATCGTCCGTCGTTTGACGCGATCCATGCGCGGCTGGCGGGCGCGGTTCGTCGGCTCTTGCTGACGAGACTCGGCAACCGAGCGGACTTGGTGGATGATCTATCGCAGCGGACGTGGATGGGAGTTTGGAACGCGCTGTCGCGGCGACAATATGACCCGGAGCGCTCGGCGATCACAACGTTTGTGTATGCGGTGGCGACCAAGGTTTGGCTTCAGCATGCGCGGACGACGATGCGTGCGCGGGTGGCGATACCCGGCCATTCACCTGACGATTTCGATGCGGCAGAGGCGGAGGAGCCGGTGGATTCGCCGGGGCTTGCCGAGCGTGTACACGCGGTCCGGGAATGTTTGCAGCCGCATCCGGAAGGCCTGACGTCGGACGAGAGTTGGCTGTTGCGAGCGGCGGCAGACGGTGCGACCGACCGCGACCTGGCGAAGCGTCTGGGCGTGGCACCGAGCACGGCTCACGCCCGGCGAAAGGCTGCACTCGACAAACTGAGGCGGCTCTTGGCGCGGCGCGGGATTCGCGGGGAATCGACCGAGCGCGACGCGATCAACGCCCAAGAACAAGGTGACCAAGGGGGTTCGCATGAATGACCGCGAGTTGGAACGTCTGGTGCGAATGGCTGTTGAGGCCGAGCGCTTTGAGAATGAGGCTGGCGATAGCCGGCTGTTGATGCCGCGGCTGCGGCGGTTCCTGTTCACAAGCCTGACGACTGCGGCTGCGGCGTGCCTGCTGGTGGCGGTGCTGTTCGCCATGCGTCCGGCGGCACCGACGCCACTGACGACTCGGGATCTGATTCCTCGGCCGGCGGACGAGACGGTCGGCATTCAGCAGGTCTCGTCGCCCGAGCGGTCGCTGGTCATGGGGATTTTCCGGGATCGGGATGGGCGGTGCACTTGCGTGCGGTGGAGTCGGCAGGAGTGGGGCGGTCGTCGGCTCTCGGATGTGGGGCGCGGGGAACTCGTTGATGCGGTGCTGAAGGCATCATGCACCTCGGACCCGCGGCAGGTCATGGTCGTGGCGATCTCGGGGCCTGACGAGGTGCTGCCGACGACTCGGGAGGGGGCGGATCGCCTGGCGACAGCGCTGGCGGACGCAGCGGATCGTTCACAGGAGTTGCCATCGGCGGCGTATGCGGCGCTGGGGGCAGGAGCGGGGCGTGCGACGGTGGTGACGGAGAAGGTGTCGATGCGCGGGAGCAGCGATTATCTCACGGCGATGAGCCTGCCGAAGCCGCCTGGGATGCGGTAGCCCGAGAAGCGATAGCGGGGATCGCGACGGGGGTCGGTCGGAGCAGGCCGCGGTACTCACCGAAGGCCTGGGGGTGGCTCTTGTGGTCGGAGACGCGATCGCGGACGGACTGGAAGCCGCAGCGTGCGAGCAGCGCCTTGATGGAGCGCTCATCGAAGGCGTGCGGGTGCATGTGGTCGGTGTGGGTCGAGAGATCAACGAGCATCCAGAGCAGGCCGTCGGCACGGAGCACGCGACGCGATTCGACGAGCACGGCGGCGGGGTCGGAGACGTGGTCGAGTGCGTTTTCAAGGATGACAAGGTCGGCGGACGCGGAGGGGAGCGGCAGTCGCTCGCCCGGCGCTTCGATATAGACGACATGGGCGGCGGAGGCGGGGATGAGGCCTTCCTCGGCGTAGCCGCGGGCGATGGGATCGATGGCGACGGCGCGTCTCCAGCGCGGGGCGGCGGCGAGGCAGGGATAGGGTCCGGCACCGATCTCGATGGCGGAACGCTCGGCGCACCAGCGGTCGAGCGCGGGGTCGAGGGCGTCGCCCTCGGCCAGATCGAGCCAGCGTGCGAGTTCTCGGAGGCGGTCGCGCTGCCAGGCACCGAAGACGACCTCGAAAGGAGCGGGGAGCGAGGCCCGGCCCTCTTCGGTGGTGATGAGCCATCGCCAGAAGCCCAGTTCTTCGCGGTATTTTTCGAGTGAGAGCGTGGCGCCGGCGAGGGAATCGACGGTGGCTTCGATGCGCCGGAGTTGCTCCTCGATCGCGGCGACGGCGCGGGCGTGGCTCTCGCCACGGGCGGTGAGATCGGCGAGCGCCGGCCGGCCGAGCCGCATGAGAAACTGTTTGAGGGTGTGTCGCACGCCGGGCATGGAGGGGTCTAAGAATAGCGATGGAGCGGAGTGCGCTCCGAACGGACCCGCCCGATGCCCAACGAGCCTGACGCGGCACCCACACCGACACCTGTTCCCCGCCCGGAGATCCGATACGGATTTGACCGCAGCGTTGTGGGGCTCAAGCGGCGGCTGATCCAGGAAGCGACAGTGGCGATCGGGATGCTGGAGGCCGCGCTCGACGCGCTGTGGAAACTCGATATTTCGGTGGCGAAGGAAGTGCGGCGGCGTGACGATCGGATCGACCAGGAGGAGGTTGAGATCGAGCAGGAGTGCTATCGGCTGCTGACGCTGGAGCAGCCGTTCGCGCGTGATTTCCGGGTGATCACGTTTATCTTGAAGGTGAACTCGGACATCGAGCGGGTGGGGGATCACGCCTCGTCGATCGCCAAGATCGCGACGCGGATGGACGCTACGCGGATGCCGCAATGGCCGACGGCGCTGGTGGACATGGGGCAGCGAGTGCCGGTGATGTGCCACTCGCTGTTGCGGGCGGTGCTCGACGAGGACGCGGAGTTGGCGCGGCAGATCATCGAAGAGGACGAGATCATCGACGAGTTGGAGAAGCAACTCTTCGAAGAGACGCAGGACCTGATGCGGAAGGATCCGCATTCGATCCACAACGGGCTGTTGATCTATCGACTGGGCCGCGAGTTGGAGCGGATCGGCGATTTGATGAAGAACATCGCCGAGGACGTGACGTATCTCGTGACTGGTGAGATTGTGCGGCACGAGGCGAGGCGGCAGGCCCGCCTGGCGAAGCGCACGCCGCCCGCGGGGTGACGCTACTCGTTGATGCCGAGGTCGGCCTTGGTGAAGAGCGCGGCGAAGAGGATGCCGGCGCGTTCGATGGCCTCGCGCGCGCCTTCCTGGCGATCAATGGTGGCGATGATGGCGAGCGGCACGGCTCCGGACTCACGGATGACGGCGGCGGCTTCGAGTGCTTGCCCGCCGGTGGTGGCAACGTCTTCGACGATGACAACGGCCTCACCGGGATTGAGGACGCCTTCGAGGCGTTTGGCGGTGCCGTAGTCTTTCTTCTGATTGCGGATGAAGATGCAGGGAAGACCGGTGCGAAGGCTGGCGGCGGTGACGAGGGGGATGCCGCCGAGTTCGGCGCCGGCGAGGCGATCAATCCGCCGTCCTAGTTGTGTCTGGAACGCATCGATCTCGATGGCGAAGAGTTCGGCGAGGGGTTGGAGGACTTCGGGCCTGGTCGAGAAGAGGTACTTATCGAGGTAGTAGTTGCTGGTCCGACCCGATCGGAGGGTGAACGTGCCGCGGAGAAGGGCGACGGCTGCGATTTGGGCGGCGAGTTGGGAACGATCGGGCCGAGATGCCGTGGCTTCCATTCCGAAAGAGTACGCGGGCAATGCCGACGAGTGGTCGGCGTTGAATAGGCCGAGGAGTGACCCATGCATCGATTTGCAAGCGTGTCGGCGGTTGCGTTGGGGATCGCGAGTGGTTGTGTTTCGGTGCGGGCACAGTCCGATAGCCCGCCGACTGCGGAGGGGGCGGCGCTCGCCGGGCCGAAGGTGAGCGAGCGGAGCACGACGACGCTGATCGAGCGAGATTTTGCGGGGAAGGTGAAGCGGCTGGACACGCCGCCCGAAGAGGCATCGCTCGCCTTGCTCGACCTTGATGAGGCGACTCGGGCCGCGACGACGCGCATCCTCAACGAGCGTGCGGCGATCATGGACGGGATCGTCCGCGACAACATCGACCTGCTGCTGAAGTTTGTGACGGCACGCCAGGGCGGCGATCGCGCGGCGATCGTGTCGCTGCTGGGAGAGTTCAACGCGAAGTTGGAGCCGCTGCGGGCGCGGGGCGAACTGGTGGATGAGATCCACGACGCGCTCCCGCCTGCGATGCGTGGCCGCTTCACGACGCTGGTGACGGAGTATCGCAAGGCGGTGACGGACGAGGCCGCTGGGGAAGCGAAGACGAAGGGGGAGCGGGCGCGGCCGCGCGCGGCGGCCATGCGTGAGCGGCTCGCGGATCTGGGGCTCGAGGTGAAGCGTTCGTACGAGCGGCTGATCGGCGCGGGGCAGCGCGATTTCGAGGCGCTGATCGAGGAGTTGCAACTCGCGCCCGAGCAGGAGACGAAGGTCCGCAATCTCGCGCAGGAGTATGTGCAGAAGACCAAGGGCAAGCCGACGCCAGCGCAGCAGCGGCAACTTGTGACGTCGATCATGGCGCACCTGACGCCGGAGCAGAACAAGGTGTTGCTCTCGAAACTGGCGGCGGCGCGGGGCGAGGGGCAGACGGCGCGGATGAGGAAGTCGAGCGGGAAGGCGAAGTGAACTCGGCACTCCGGCGACTGGCATTTCGCGCAGGAATTGCCGTCTTGATCATGTAATCATGGCATGTACCCTGAATGGGGTGGGAGGGGGTCAAGCACGCCAGGCATGGCTGTGTGTTCTCTGGCCATGGGTTGAAATTGGTACGCTTCTTGTGAAGAGTGTCCGACTTTGACAAGGAGATTCCATGCGATCATCGATTTTGGCGGGGTGCGCAACCCTGCCCCTTCTCCTCGCGGGCGGCTGCGCTTCCAAGAACGAGGGTTCGACGGATCATCGGCTCCTTACGCGAAGGCCGGACCCGAACTGCGCTGCCGTTCCGGGCTGTGGGGAGGCGATGGAAACCGCGAGCAAGTTCATTGATGCCCCAGCCGATGGCAACGCGATCAACAAGGGTCTGTCGATCACGATCACACTCGACACCGCTTTCATTGCCTCATTTCAGGAGATGGCGAGGCCGTTCCTGCTTGGCGACCCTGAAGCACGGGGCGAGATTGCGATTGTGGTGAACGTCAAGGAACTCGATGGTGCCGGGATCGATTACTCTCCAACAGCAACCGAGTCTGGTCGTGTGGTGTACTACAACGAAGATGTGCGACTGCGGGAGCGGGTTCCGGCGACGAGTGGCGGCAAGTCGTCGAGCGATCCTGGGCAGTTTTTGAACTTTGGCGGCGGGCTGCCAGTGTATGGACCCGTCACCTGGAAAGGGTCGCCCCTCCTGCTCGAGATCCACATTATCGAGTTGGACGAAGAAGAAGCGTCTCGTACGCGTGAACTCATGCAGACACTCGCGGGCCTGGGTGCAAAGGCGTATCCGCCCGCGTCTCCGGCGCTTGCCGTGCTGGATTCGCTCGGTTCAGCGCTTCTCAAAGGTCCACAGAATGACACGGAACTGAGTTACCATGTGGTGCTTCAGCCATACACCGGCCGCGACAACCGCACTCACTCGTATCTCTGTGCGGGCGACTTGGTGGTTGTGAAGCGGGACCACATCCGGGCCGGGCTCGTCGGCAATGGGCCGGGGCTTGGTGCCATTCCGTGGGACGAGTTGACATTCGACCGCAGTACAAAGCGGTTGCGCATCATGAAGGACAGGGTCATCGCCGACTACCGAAATCACACCTACATGGTGCTCAACATCCGCACGGGCGAGGACGCTCGTGCCAATGACGCAGCGACCGAGATGTTCACGCTCGCAAAGCTTCAGGCGAGCATCAACCGCGGACGTGAAGCGACAATTCAGGCTCGTGCCGACGATCTCAGAGAGGCTCTAACGCGTGTCGAAAGCATCTCGACCTATCAACGCGACATCGCGGCAATTCGGGGCATCGACAGCAGCGCTGCGGAGGTTAGCGGCATCGAAACACTCCTCCGTCCAGCGATCGAGAGACTTCTTGACGATCTCAGTGCGACTCCGGACAAACAGGTCTACACCGATGAGCAACGCCAGAATCTTGTGAGCCAGTTGCAAGCAGCCCTGCGACGATCAACAGCGCCGGATAAGTCAAAGATTGAGGGTCTGATCAAGAAACTGAATATTGACGAGTTGAAGGGGGCTGATCTGGACTCGCTCTTGAGGGAAATCAAGGCCGCGCTGACGAATACTCCTTGATCCATCTCAGTCGATGCGGTAGATCGAACCACCTCTTCGCCGGGCTATTCCGGCAGTTTGTCGAGTTCGCGTTCGACTCGCTCGACGAGGCGGCCGACGATCTCGGCACCAAAGTCGAACTTGATGCCTGCCGCGGCGAAGAGTTCAGGGATCGGCCGTGAGCCGCCCAGTCGGAGGGCGGCCATGTACGACTCGATCGCGGCCTTGGGGCCATCTTCGAGCGAACGAAGCCACAACTGGAGCGCGCCCAGTTGGGCGATGCCGTATTCGATGTAATAGAACGGGACGGCGAAGAGGTGTCCCTGGCGATGCCAGAGGGTGCGGCGGTTGGCTTCGAGGCCGGTCCATGAGACATCGGGTCCGAAGCGGTCGTCGATGGCGAGCCAGGCTTCGGCCCGCTCGTCGCGCGAGTGCGTCGGGTTGGCGTAGAGCCAGTGCTGGAAGGCGTCGATGGTGGCGATCCACGGCAGGAGGGAGACGGAGCCTTCGACCTGCTTCCGCCGGGCGCGGTCGGCGTCGGTCTGCGCGGGGTAGAACCCGTCGGTCGCTTTCCAATGCGGCATGGTGAGCAGTTCCATGCTCATGCTGGCGACCTCGCAGAACTCCAGCGGCGCGTGGCGATAGTGCAGCAGCGGCTCATCGAGGCACAACAGCGAGTGGAACGCGTGCCCGGCCTCGTGGACCATTGTCTCGACGTCACGATGCAGTCCCGCGGCGTTCATGAAGATGAACGGCTTGCGTGAGCGATCGCGCATGGCCTGATAGCCGCCGGGTGCCTTGCCCTTGCGGGTGTCGAGGTCGAGGCAGGCACCCTCGGCCGCGCCGTTGGTGTTGGCCCCGTCGCCGAGCGTGGCGAGCATCGCGGCCAAGCGCGGGTCCAGACGCTCGAACGTGCGCACGGACTTCGCCATCAGTTCGACGCCGCCGGTGAAGGGCTTGAGCGGAGGTCGGCCCTTGGGATCGACGGCGAGGTCCCAGGGCCGGAGCGTGCCGCAGCGGAGTTGCCGCTTCCGGCGGTCGTTCTGGCGCCGCACGAAGGGCACGACGGCCTTGGCGACGGCGTCGTGAAAGATCCGGCACTGGTCTGGCGTGTAGTCAAAGCGACGACGGCTCTTGAACGCGTATTCGACGAAGGTGGGGAGCCCGGCTTGGCGGGCCATCTGGTCACGGAGTGCGATCATTCGATCGAAGAGGGTTTCGATGGCGTCGGCATCGCGAAAGCGGCGCTCGGCGACGGCTCGCCATGCTGATTCGCGGATCGCGCGCTCGGGAGACTCCTGATAACGGGCCATCATGGGCAGGGTCTGCTCGCGGCCGTCGAAGGTGACCATCATCGCGCCACTGATGGTCTGGTATTCCTGCGAGAGTTTTTCGAGTTCGGTCTGGATCGGGACGTTCTCGGGACGGAAGAGTTCGACCTCGGCCCGCGTGTCGCGGTCGATGACCTCGAAGCGTCGCGGGTCGGGCTTGAACTGCTTGAAGAGGTCAACCTGACGCCGGTCGAGGGCGAAGATCGCGGGCTTGAGGCGCGGCGGGATGGTCTCGATGTAGCGGGTGAACGCGCCCGCGGCCTCGGCGTCGTCGGTGTGGCAGGTCATCGAGATATAGAGGTCGCTCTCGGCCTCCTGGCAGGCCGCCTCGAGTTCGGAGCGGTCGAGGAGCCATTGTTCGAGGTCGGCGGGCGTGCGAACGGGCCGATCGCGCAGGGCGAGGAGGAGCGGTTCGATCTCTTCCCAGCGGGCGGCGTTGAGGGGGATTGGGACGAAGGCCGGGCTGGCGGGAGTGGTCATGCCGGAGTGTACGGCGAGGGGGCTAGGGATTGCACTGGCAGGCGAAGGCGGTGAGGAAGTGCTGCATGTCCGCGGCGTCGATGGTGCCGTTGTTTGTGAGGTCGGCGAGCGGGTCGCAGGCGAGGAACTGCATGGCGAAGGTCGGCGGATCGTTCGTCGTGATTGCACCGACCTGATCGGAGTCGGCGATGGCGCACAGGCCGGTGATCTTACGGACGTAGATGTCGGCGGCACCCGTTTCAGCGCTCATATAGGCGACGTAGGCATTGCAACTGTCGGCACAGATCATCTGGTAGTCGCCGGTGACCTGCGCCCCATCGGGCCACGACGCGCCGGGGACAACCGGGACCAAGAAGGTCGGCGAGAGTGCGTGAACGAACGGCGTGGGCGGGCTCGTGGCGCTGAACGAAGGAAACCTCGCGTAGTAGACACGAAAGTACGGCACATTTTCCATGTCTGTCGTGGCGTTCTCGTTGACCGAGTAGAAGAGCAGGTTGATGCCGCCCGACACGTCCACCGCGATCCAAGGCATGATCTGATCGGTGCCGGTGACGAGCCCGAGCAGCGAGTCGGTGATGTGGAGGGTGTTGGTCGAGAGGAAGGTCGCGCCGGCATCCTCGCTCTTCGATATGATGATGTCCAAGTTCGACGCCCCGGCGCTCGGGGTGCCGGCCACGAAAACGAGGTAGACACTGTTCGAATTTCCGGGGTCATTTGCCAGCGCTGAGAAGTTGTGTACGCGGAAGTTCCCGGGAACGACGGCGCTCGCTCCTTGTCCGTCAAACGCGAGAAGGTCCTCGAAACCCGCGACGCCGGGCGTCCGAGTTTGTGTCGGCGTCGAACTAAGAAGCCATGATTGTCCGCCGCCGGTGGGCAAACCCTCATTGTCCGATCGCCACACCTGCGGCAGATTGCCGAGCGTGGGGCCGGGCAGCATCGTGACGATCAGCCGGCCTTTGCTTGGTCCCGAAGGCAGCACGATGGGCATGCACCCGAGGGTTGTGACACCGCAGTTGAGGTCCAACCCGATCGGCACGTCATCAATGCTTGATCCGAGCAGCAATTTCGAGCTCGACCGGCTGTTGTAGTTGCCACAGTTGCCCTGGTTCACGCGTGTGTGCGCAGCGTAAAGCCGTTCGCCTGTTGCTCCGCCCGGGCGGGGTCCGATAGCCATGAGCGGCTTGTCGCTTCCCATCTCGAGGCTCCAGCAGACGAGGTTGATCGCCGGATCGAGCGACGACGAGCCCGCGGGCTTTCTGGAGAATGCAATAGCGTTGCTGGACGAAAGGCCTCCGATTGGATAGCGAAACATACCACCCAGATACAAGTCGCCGTTTGTGCTACGCGCAACCATCGGATCGACGCCGCGAGTCAGAACCTCGGTCGAGTTACAGTCTACTCCGGTCAAGTTGGCGTCGAAGACCGCGAAGGGGTTTGCGCCTGTCAACGCTTTCGTGCTGATCGAATAATGCATTTGCCCTGCATAGTCGTTGTAGGCGACCGCGACGGCGGAGCCAGCGGCGATGATCGCTGTCTCCGAACATGACCGCGCGGATGTGTTGGCTGAGTGCGCTCGGATCGCCGGGCCGACGACTTGTGCGTTCGTCATCTGCGTCAACGCGATCGCCGCGGGCACGACGAGGATCCGAGATTTCATGGAAATTCTCCTTGCAACAGCGCCAGCATACAGTATATTGACAGCATGTCAATGCGTAGGTTATACCGGCTTGTTGCAATCTCCGTTGCGGCAGGTTTTTGTTCGAGTTGTGCCGTTGCGCAATGGCAATGGTCTGCGACGCCCTTGAACCCGATTGGTGCAACTCGATCGGAAACCCTTGCTGTCTGGGGTACCCAGCAAGGTGGGTCAGCATTTTCTCAAATCACTACTCGCCCCGGTTTGTGGCAAGGCACCGGCCAGTCATGGATGCCATTGACGTCCGGTGTCGGCGATAACGGCCATGTGTGGGGAATGGCCGATGATGTGCAGGTTGGAGATGTTCGTGGGTTCGCGACACTGTGGCGGGGATCGTCGCAGTCGGCAGTTTCGCTTCACCCAGTTGGTGCCCCACCATCACTGCTTTCTCTCGCCCTGTCCATGCGCGGCGATCAACAGGCCGGGTATACAGGCGATGGTGTCGGTACTCGGGCGGTGATGTGGCGCGGTACGGCCGCGTCGTTCATCGACCTGCATCCGGCCGGCGTCACGGGGTCGTCCATGGCCACGGCCACGGACGGTACGCGGCAGGGCGGCTGGGTCAATGTCCCGTTCCCAGGGGGCGGCACCGCATCACACGCGGCGCTGTGGGATGGGTCGTCATCGTGGCTCGACCTCAATCCCGGCCCGACGTACTACAGCCTGATCGCGGGGATGGCGCCGGGCATCCAGGTCGGCTTTGCGAAGGCGACGACCTCGCTCGAGCACGCCGCGGTGTGGCGCGGGAGCGCGGGGACGTTCGAGGACTGGCACCCGCCCAATGCGGGCTACTCGCGCCTGACGGCGACGACCGGGGAGTTTCATGCGGGCTGGGGAAGCGTGTCGGGCTCGGCAGGGCAGGTGGCTCTGGTCTGGCTCGGCTCGCCCAACAACGTGATCAACTTACAATCGTTCCTACCGAGCAACTACTTTCTTTCCGAGGCAACGAGCATCTGGGCGGGCGATGGCCGGATCGTCGTCGGCGGCTGGGCGCAGGACATCAACACCGCACAGAAGCACGCCTTCATGTGGGTGGGCGTCCCGACGCCGGGAACGGCGGCGGCGTTGGTGCTGGGCGGGGTGATCTTCGCCATGCGTCGGCGGCGGTGATCGGGCGGCGTGGCGATCAGGCCCGCTTCTCTTCGGCGGCGGTGAGGCCGGCGGTGCTGGGATACAAGACGCGGCCGTGATAGATGCTGCTGACGGACTTGCTGATGGAATCGGTGATGGTCTGGAGTTCGCGGAGGGTGAGTTCGCAGTCGTCGAACTGGCCGTCCATGAGGCGCTTGGACGCCATCGCGCGGACGAGGGTGTCGATGCGGCTGGGTGTGGGCTCGGCCATGGTGCGGGTGGCGCTCTCGATGGCGTCGGCGAGCATCAGAATGGCGCATTCCTTGGTTCGTGGCTTTGGGCCCGGGTAGCGGAACTCGACCTCGTCGGGGGCCTCGGCCTCGGGGGTGCGGGCGGACTCGGCCTGGCGGCGGGCGCGGTTGTAGAAGAACTCAACGAGGGTGGTGCCGTGGTGGGCCTCGATGAAATGGCGGATGGAGCGCGGCAAGTTATATTCCTCGGCCATGGCGAGGCCGTCCTTGACGTGCCCAACGATGACGAGGAGGCTCATGGCGGGGCTGAGTTTGTCGTGCTTGGACGGGCCGCCGGTCTGGTTCTCGACGAAGTAATCGGGCTTGTTCATCTTGCCGACGTCGTGGTAGAGGGCACCGACATAGGTAAGAAGAGAGTCGGCGCGGATGGCGTCGGCGGCGGCCTCGGCGATGGCGGCGACATTGAGAGAGTGGTTGTAGGTGCCGGGGGCCTGCTGCTGGAGTTGTCGGAGGAGGGGCTGCTTGGGGTCGCGGAGTTCGACGAGGGTCATGCCGGTGGTGATGTCGAAGGCGCGTTCGAGGGTGGGGAGGAGCGAGAGGGTGAGGACGCCGATGCCAAGGCCCCCGCAGCCGGCGAGGGCGGCGTCCATGAAGGTCTGTCGGAGTGAGGCGTCGCTGATGGGGCGATCAATGAGGGCGACGAGGACGGTGCCGACGGAGAGGGCGGCGGCGGCGTAGAGGCCGGTGCGGATGATGCCACGACGATCGCGGATCTCGCGGAGTTGAAAGACGGCGAAACTGATGCCGGTGAGGATGAGGGCGTAGACGCCGATGGGCTGGTCGAGGGCGATGCAGACGAGGACGCCTTCGAGGGTTCCCAGCGCCAGCGCAACGCGCTGGTCATAGGCGATGACGAGGATGACGGAGACGAGGACGGTGGGGGCGACGGCGGTGAGGGTGAGGAGGGCGGGATTGGCGACGGTGCCAACGCAGGAGAGGGCGAGCCCCCCGACAAGCATGAGGGCGACGCCGGCCATGCGCCGCGGGCTGGTGCGGACGCGCGGGCAGAAGAGGGCGAGATAGCCGGCAACGGCGAGGGCGATGGCGGTGACGCCGCCCATGAGGCTGGCGCGGCGGAGCCAGACCTTCCACGACTCGGACTGCTCGGCGAAGACGTCGAGGTCGCGGCGGTAGAGTTCGAGCGCCTGGGGCGTGAGCGTGTCGCCACGCTTAAAGATGACCTGACCCGCGGGGACTTCGGTGCGTACCGGGGAGATGGCTTCGGCGCGGACGTTGCGGGCGCGGGTAGTGGCGGCCTCGTCGAGTTGGAAGGTGGGTTCCGGGTTGTGGCGAAGGCGGCCGGCGACGACCGAGAGCGCGGGCTCAACGAAGCCGGCCTCGCGCGTGAGGCGCATCGCGGCCTGCGCCAACTGGGCTTCGTCCTTGATGTTGACGATCGAGCCTTCCTTCGGGATCCGGATCGAGGGCGCGTCACTCACGCGGATCTCGATGTCGCGGGCGAGGCTCTCCTGCAGTTCACGCTGCATGGCCTGATCGTCGACGAAGGGTTGGCGGGCCAAAAGGGCGGCAAGCAGGCCCGTGCGCTCGACCCATGCGGCGCTCGCACCGTCTTCGGTGGCTTCGGCGCGGATCGAACTGACAGCCTCGTCGGTGAGCGGGAACTGGGCTTTGACCTCGGCGCGGACGTCGGCGGCGTTCATCGCGCCGGCCAGGGTCTTGGGCAGGCCTTCGATCGACGCCCGCAGGGCCTCGATCTTGCCGGGGATGACGGCATAGACGCGGGGCGTCTGGGCGCGGGCCAACTCGCGGGCCTGCTCGGTGCGGATGGAATCTTCGAGGCTGAAGGGCCGACGCACGACCGCGGTGATGTTCATCACGCGATCGACGGCGACGAGGGCGTGCTGCCTGGACCAGGCGGCGAGGGCGGTTCCGGTGAGGACGAAGGCGGCACCAATGAGCAGGGCCCATCCAACAGTTGGCGATCGGAAGAAGAAGTCGGCGACGCTTTGGAACGTCCGCGGGGGTCTGCGGAACATCTCGCGTCGGCTGCGGACGCCGCTGAACCCGGCCTTTGGGGCGTCTTGGGGCATCAGCGATCGTCCGATCCGTAGGCGTCGACGATTCGCTGGACGAGGGGATGTCGCACGACGTCGCCGCGGTCGAAGGTGGTGAAGTCGATGCCGGGGACGCGCGAGAGGCGACGAGCGGCATCGATGAGTCCGCTCTGGGTGGGATCTGGGAGGTCGATCTGGGTGACGTCGCCGGTGACGATCATCTTGGAGCCGTGGCCCATTCGGGTGAGGAACATCTGCATCTGGCCGCGGGTGGTGTTCTGGGCCTCGTCGAGGATGATGACGGCCTGATTGAGGGTGCGGCCGCGCATGAAGGCGAGCGGGACGACCTCGACGACGTCGGTGTCCATGAAACGGCGGATGGTGGTGTAGTCCATCATGTCATGGAGGGCGTCGAAGAGCGGGCGAAGGTACGGGTTGACTTTGGCTTCGAGGTCCCCGGGGAGGAAGCCGAGTTTCTCACCCGCTTCGACGGCGGGCCGCGCGAGGATGACCTTTTTGACGCGATCGAGGCGGAGGAGGTGGACGGCGGCCGCGACGGCGAGATAGGTCTTGCCGGTGCCGGCCGGCCCGATGCCGAAGACGAGGTCATGGGTGCGGATGGATTCGAGATAGAGTTCCTGGTTGGCGGTTTTCGGTCGGATGGGCCTGCCTGCGGCGTAGACATCGAGGCCGCCATCCCAATGGAGCGGACCGGCGGGGGTGTTGGAATCGGCGGAGCCTTGGCCACGCTGGCGCTGGGTCTCATCAGAGATGAGGTCGAGCACCTGTTCTCGGGAAAGGAGTTGGTCGCGCTCGGCTGCCCGACCGAGGCGTTCGAGGACGCCGCGGGCAACGGCAACGGCATGGCGGTCGCCGATGACTTGGACATTGGCGTCGCGGGCGGTAACACTGACGCCGAGGGCTTCGCGGAGCATTTTGAGGTTACGCTCCGCCGAGCCAACGACGCCGACGCGGTCGGCACCGATGGGAACCTGCACGGTAATCTGGGCCTGCGACAACCCTAAGGCTCCGATTCCTCGAACGGCGAGGAGGTCCAATGCTATCGAGCGAAGGGCGCGAGGGCGATAGAGCAGTGGGCGAAATGTTCGTAACATGAACGGGTCAATCGATGTGGCATTATGCAAACATGATACGAACATGCTGGATTAGTGCGGTAGTGTTGATGTCGGGTGGATGTGGCGGTGCCGGATATGTCGGCAAGCCGGATCGCCGCGACGGCGCGATTGATCGGATCTTCGCCGGCGATTGGAATGACGTCGAGGCGGCGGTCTGGGCGGTGGCGGGGCGAGTCGAGGCGGCGGTCGAGTGGTCGGAGGTGTTGCCGGATCGACAGACCTTCGTGCTGCTGGTGGTTGATGACGATCGGATCAGAGTGGAGGTGACTCGGCCGGAGTCGGCAGCGACAGGTGCAGCGCAGGTGGGCCAGGTCGTGCGGGTGCGCGCCGAGGCAGGGTTTCACGGGGATCGGGCCCGGGCCGAAACGGTTGTGCGAGAGATCGAGCGTCGGCTGGCGGATTTGCGGGGGGTTGAGACGGCACCGTTGCGCTAGAGCAAGGCGACGGGCGTGATGGCCGCGGTGAGCCGGCGAATGCGGAGCGTGATCGCTGGCGAGCCCGCGGGCCGATAGGCTACACGCCAGATGACTCGCGTGGTTCGACAGCCCCCCCTTCGCCGCTGGCTCCTTCCTGGGAGCGTGGCGATCCTCGTGGTGCTGGCGATGTCGCCGACGCGCTGGCTGGGGTCGATCGGCGGGCTGGCGGACTCGCTGGGCCTGGTGGTGGCACCGGTGAAGCAGCCGGTGGCGCGGGTGGTGCGGTGGTTGCGCCCGCCGGAATCCGCGCGTGACGATGAGTTGGTGAGACGGCTTCAGGACGATCGGGACCGATTCGAGGCGCTGTGGCTCGAGGAAAGAGCGGAGAACGGGCGGCTGCGGGATCAGATCCGGGTGCTGCAACAGGGCGTGCCGTATGAAGGCGTGGTGGTTCGGCAGGTGATGGCGTCGGTAATCGGCCCGACGGCGGATTCGGGCGGGGGGATCATCGAGGTTCGTGCTGGGCGAAGCGCGGGGATCGAGCCGGGCGCGGTGGCGACGACGACCGGCGCGCAGTTCGTCGGGCTCGTTGGGAAAGTCGGCCCGCGCACGAGCATGATCCTGCTGATCACGAGCAAGCAGAGTGATCGGCGGAGCACCCAAGGGGGCGACCGAGCGGGTGACAAGCCGGACGAGCGCGGCCTCCGCGGGCGCGTGATGCTGGAGGATTCGAAGCCGGGCTCTCTGTGCCTGCTCTATGCGCAAGGTCGCGGCGTCCTGCGCGGACAGGTCGAACATGGTGGGCCGGAGCCCAAGGTGGGTCAGGTGGTGCGGGTCGAGGATGACCAGTTGCCGGCGGCGGCGCGGCTGCTCGTGATCGGGACGATCAAGGCCGCGGATCGTGTCGCAGGGCGTTACGTCATCACGGTCGCGCCGACCGTCGAGTTAGATCGGCTCAGCGAGGTGATCCTGCGGCAGGCGGGGGACGAGACGCCGGCATCGACGGATGGGGGCAAGCCGTGAACGTGCCCCTGTTGCTGGTCCTGGCGTGGCTGTGCCTGGGCCTGGAGGCGAGTCTGTCAAGCGCAATCCCAGGGCAGCCGGGCTTTGTGCTGCCGCTGGCAGTACTGGTGGCGCTTTCGGCTTCGCCGGGGCCGGCCCTTTGGACATGCCTGCTGCTGGGGCTGAGCGTCGATCTGCTGTCGCTGCGGGCGCATGGCGGGACGCTGATCGCGGTTCCCGGGCCGATGGCGATCGGCTACTTGGTGGCGGGGCAGTTTGTGCTGGCGCTACGCGGACAGGTGATCCGACGCAACCCACTGACGATGCTCGCGCTCTCGATCATGGGCATGGCCGTCGCGCAACTCTTTGCCAGCGGGCTCTTGACGGCGCGTCATATCGCCTATCCGGACTTTGAGTGGCGGCCGCTGGCCGAGGTGGGGCGGAGGCTACTCTCGGCCCTAGTGACCGGGCCGGCAGGGCTGGTCATGGCACTGGTGCTGCTGCCGCTGGCACCGATGCTGGGCGGTGGCGGGACAGTCGGACGGCGAGCCCGATAACGCGATGTGCGGGTATCGGACGATGCTGGCGAACGTGCAGGTCCGTGTACTTGTTTTTCTGACGCCAAGTGATGCAAGTGCTTGAAGTTTCGGCGTGTTGGGCTATGCTATGTTGAAGCGGCATGGGCCGCGAGTTGGTTTCGTTAGGGAAGAAAGAGGAACTCCATGAACATCATCAACAAGGCCGTCGCTGTCGTTCTGGCCGTGGGTTCTGCCGTCCAGGCCGCCCCCGTCGAGATCAACTTTGTTCGGGTCAACCCTGCGAACGCGTCGCAGAACCCCGCGGCTCAGTTCAAGGCTGTGCTGAGCGAGGTCTCGTCGAGCGTCGTCCGGTTCCGCTTCACGAACACCGCGGCGATCTATTGCTCGGTCAGCGAAGTCTACTACGACAACCGCAACTCGGCACCCCTGTCGAACCTCATGACGCCGCTGAACCAGTTCGGTGCCACCTTCGCGGGCGGCGGTGCGAGCCCTGGAAACCTCCCGGGCGGAGCGAACCTCTCCCCGGCCTTCAACGCCACCTCGGCCTTCAGTGCCGATGCCGTGGGCAACCCCGCCAACGGCCTGGACACCCCCGCCGACTGGCTCGAGATGGACTTCACGCTCGCGGCGGGCAAGACCTTCACGAGCGTCGTGAATGCTGTGAACAATGGCGACCTGCGGCTCGGTCTGCATGTTCGCGCGATCGGTATCTCCGGCAACAGCGACGCATTCGTCAACGGCGGCACCCTGCAGGTGATTCCGCTCCCCGCGGCGGCCTGGATGGGCCTCTCGGGCCTCGGGATCGCGGGCCTGGCCTTCGCTCGCCGTCGCGCCTGATCCCCGATTCAACACTGACTTCCGGCGGGCGGCCTTCGGGTCGCCCGCTATCGTTTTCAGCAGTCGAAGATCGCGCTCGACGCCTTTCGAGCCGGATGGACGCTCGCATGAAGGCCTTTGCACAAGCCTTGGACCTGATCGACGATCCCGCGCTTGTCGCCGCGTACAAGGAGCACCATCGCGCCGTCTGGCCGGAGGTCGTGGCGGCGCTGCGGGCGATCGGGATCACGCGGATGCGGCTGTTCATGCACGGGACGCGGCTGTTCATGTACTACGAGGCGCCGGACTCGTTCGATTCCGCGCGCGACTACCAGGCCTATGCCGCCGATGCGAAGTGCGCCGCGTGGGACGCGCTGATGCGCGGTTTTCAGCGGCGGGTGCCGGGTGCGCGGCAGGACCAGTGGTGGTCGCCGATGGAGTTGGTGTTCGACCTCGAGGCCCAGTGACTCAGGGTTTGACGGGCAGCCCGGCCTTGTGCCAGGCGGTGATCCCGCCGGCGAGGTTGGTCGCGTCGTAGCCGAGTCGATCGAGGTAGGCGCAGACCCGGGCGGACCGGCCGCCGGATTTGCAATGCACGAGGATCGGGCGGTCCTTGGGGAGGCGCGCGAGGTTGGACGCGATCTGAGTGTGGGAGACTTGGGTAGTGCCATCGATGCGGAGTTCGGCGTGCTCGGTGGCCTTGCGGGCGTCGAGGACGAAGAACGCGCCGAGCCGCGCGCGGGCCGCTTCGGGCGTGCTCTCCTTGGAGGTTGCGATCGCGCCGCCGAGGGAGGCGACTTCGGCGACCGACTCGGGCGGGGACCACGTCTCGACGCGATCGAGTCCGACGCGGATGAGGTCTCGGACCCCCTCGTCGAGCCGCGATTCGTCGATAATGAGGTGGATCGGCTCATGGGGCTCGATGAGCGACCCGGCCTCGGTCGGGAAACTCGTGCCGAAGGGGATGTAGAGCGAGCCTTTGAGGTGTCCGGCCATGAACTCGCGCCAGGGTCGCGTATCGACAATGGCGACCGCTTTGGCATCGAGCCTGACGAGTTCTTCCGCGCTCGCGCGGCGCGGTGTGGGCACATGGCCGAGCACGGGCGGGCCCTCCTTGTTCCACTTCTTCATCCGCGCGAAGTAGCGCGGGGGCTCGGGCTGGCCGGAGAGGATGTAGTCGACGAACGCGCCCTCGGCCCTGGCGGCGGCAATGGCGGGGTTGAAGCGTCGCTCGTAGCCCACGGTCGATTGCGGGACCGCGCCCAGCGCCTTCCCGCATGCGCTGCCCGCGCCGTGTCCTGGCCACACCTGCAAGTAGTCCGGGAGCGCGCCGAACTTGGCAACGGAACGGAAGAGCGTTCGGGCCGAGGGTGCCGCGGCTCCCGCGTGTCCGGCGGCGGATTCGAGCAGGTCGGGCCGACCCAGGTCGCCGACGAAGACGAAGTCGCCCGTGGCGATGCCCATGGGCTCGGCCGCTCCCCCGCCGCGATCGGTGACGAGGAAGGACAGGTGCTCTGGGGTGTGGCCCGGCGTGTGGACGGCCTTGATCTCGATGTTGCCGATGTGGATCGTGTCGCCGTCGCGGAGGAGGTGGTGGTCGTACTGCCCGCCGCCGGTGCGTTTGTTTAGCCACTGATACGACCAATCCGGCCCGCCCTCGCCGGAGAGGTAGACCTTCACGCCGCGTTCCGCGAGTTCGCGGCACCCGGAGACGAAGTCGGCGTGGATGTGCGTTTCGGTCGCCGCGACGAGTCGCAGGCCCTCGCGAGTAGCGAGGTCGAGGTAGCGATCGACGTCGCGCTCCGGGTCGATGACGATCGCCTCGCCGGTCTTCTGGCACCCGATGAGGTACGCGGCCTGAGCGAGGTGGTCGTCATAGATTAGTCGAAACAGCATGGGATCCTCCGTGTTCAGCGACCGGCAACTGTACGAGCGGCGAGGCCGGGGCGATCGCGCCGTCGGGCCATCACGGGACCCCGGGCCGCCCGCTACGCTGTGGACCATGGCGCACGCCGCGGCTCCCTCGACCAAGCCCCGTCCGCGCGTGTTTCGCGCGCTGGGGCGCAGCGAACCGCCAGTGTTTGTCGTGATCGACGACAACGAGTACGCGTTGGTGGACTGCCTCAAGCACGACTCGTGGGCGGCGACGGGCATCTACCAGGGTCCGGCGGGCAAGGTCGTCTGCAAGTTCAACCGGCAGCAGCGCATCGGTCCGATCCCGATGACGTGGCTGGGGCGGCGGCTGGCGCGGCGGGAGCACGGGCTGCTCACGCTGCTGGCCGAACTCAAGCACGTCCCGCGCGCGTGCGGCGCGGTGGCGGAGCGATTGCCCTCGGGTGAGGCCCGAGTGCTGCCCAACGCCGTCGCACACCCCTATGTCGAGGGGCATCCGCTGGGGCGAGGGGAGCGCGTCGCCGACGATTTCTTTGACAAGTTGCGGGCGACGATTGAGGGGGTGCATGCGCGCGGGGTGGCGTATGTAGACCTGCACAAGCGTGAGAACATCATCGTGGCGGACGATGGGTCGCCCTGCCTTATCGATTTCCAGGTCTGCTTCTGGCCGCGGGGCTGGTGGTCGCGGGTGTGGCCGGTGCCGGCACTGCTGCGGACGTTCCAGCGGATGGACGACTACCACCTGATGAAGCATGTGATCCGGTGCCGGCCGGATCTGTTGAAGCCGGAGGAGCGGGACATCGATCGGTATCGGCCGCGTTCGATCCGCGTGTGGCGTCGGATCGGCGACCCGCTTCGTGCGACGCGGCGGCGGATTCTCGTGCTCACAGGAGTGAGGAAGAAGGGCGGGCGGGCGGAGACGGAGGTTGCGCCGGAAGAGGCATATCGGAGCGAGTAGCGAACTCGAAGCGGCCTACTCCTGCCAGACTTTTTGAACCACGCCGTCGGTTCCGATGATGACGTAGGTGGCACCGGTGGTTTCGACGCTCTTGTCGGCATCAACGATGAGGAAGACGGCAGCGGCGCTCCGGGTGGACTTGCGGTACTCGTACTTCCACACTTCCGCGCCGTCATCGAGCGTGGATTTGGAGTTGGGTTCGCCGAGCGTGGCGACGATGAAGTCTCTTTTGGTTGTGCCGGGCGTGATCTGCTTGACGGTCTCGCGGCTGATGTGGCGACCGGAGTAGGTTGTGGAGGAATGAGTGTTGACGAGGCAGCCGCTGGCGCAGGCGAGCGAAGCAGCGGCGAATGTTCCCAACGAGAGCCGAACGATCGTGTGCATGAGCAATCTCCTTCCCCCTCGGGTGAGTGAGCAGGAGTTATACACAGAGAGAGCCCGCAGCGTTTCATGTGCGGAGATCGCGCGAGTACGACTTGATACTCTCGCGCCATGACACGGCACCCAACGGCGGATGAGTTTCGCGCGCAGGCGCATCGCGTGGTCGATTGGATCGCGGACTACTACGAGCGTGTGGAGGGGCTGCCGGTGCGGTCGCCGGCTCGGCCGGGGGAGGTGGCGGCGAAACTGCCGATGGCGGTGCCGGAGCGAGGATGGGGCGAGCGCGAAGGAGGCGGCGTCGCGGACTCGTTCGAAGCATTCATGCGTGATCTGGACGACGTGATTGTCCCGGGGCTGACGCACTGGCAGTCGCCGAACTTTTTCGGGTATTTTCCGTCGAACGCGTCGTACCCGGCGATCGTGGGGGAGATGCTCTCGGCGGGGCTGAACGTGAATGGGATGCTGTGGTCCACGAGCCCCGCGGCGACGGAGGTCGAGACGCGGGTGATGGACTGGATGGGGGAGTTGATCGGGCTGCCGGCGCGGTTTCTGTCGGCGTCAGGGTCGGGCGGGGGGTGCATCCAAGGGACGGCGAGCGAGAGCGCGCTCGTGGCGCTGGCGGCGGCGCGGCGGCGGTCGGGGTGGGGGCGGGGCGTCGAGTTGTCGCGCCTCACCGTCTACGCGAGCGAGCAGGCGCACTCGTCGATTGTGAAGGCGGCGATGATCGCGGGGCTGGCGGCGGGGCCGGAGGATCGGAGGCAGGTGCGGCTGATCGGGACGGACGCGGCGCTGGCGATGGATGTCGGCGCGCTGGAGGTGGCGCTGCGGGAAGACGTGGCGGCGGGGCGCGTGCCGTGCTTTGTGGCGGCGACGGTGGGCACGACGGGAACGACGGCGATCGACCCGGTGGGGAAGGTCGCCGAGGTGATTCGATCGGCGTGCGCGCCGGCAGGATCGAGCCGAGGGGCGGATGAGCGCGCCGCGCTCCCTTGGCTGCATGTGGATGCGGCGCACGCTGGCGCGGCGTGCGTGTGCGAGGAGAACCGCTGGATGCTGCGCGGCGTCGAAGAGGCGGACTCAATCTGCTTCAACCCGCACAAGTGGCTGCTGACGAACTTCGATTGCGACTGCTTCTGGACAGCGGATCGAGCCGCTCTGACCGGGGCGCTCTCGATCACTCCCGAGTACCTTCGGAACGCAGCGACGGACGCGGGGACGGTGATCGACTATCGCGACTGGCAGGTGGCGTTGGGGCGGCGGTTCCGGGCGCTGAAGTTGTGGCTGGTGCTGCGGTGCTACGGGGCGGAGGGACTGCGGGCCTATGTGCGCGAGCACCTGCGGCTGGCGGCGCTGCTGGAGGAATGGGTGCGGGCGGACGCGCGGTTCGAGGTGGCGGCGGCGAGGACGATGAACCTCGTGTGCTTCCGGCTGCGCGGGAGCGACGAGGCGAATCGGCGGCTGATGGAGGCGCTCAACTCTTCGGGGCGGATGCTGCTGACGCACACGGCGGTGCCGGACGGGGCCGGGGGCACGCGCGTGGTGCTGCGGATGGCGATCGGCGCGACGCTGACGGAGGAGCGGCACGTGCGGGCGGCGTGGGAGGCGATCCGTGAGGCGGCCGCGTTCGCGCTGGAGCGTTGAGCGACCGGGACGATGCCGCGCCGCGGCTATGGGCAGCCCTGCGCGAATCGATTGGTGAAGCAGACGAAGTCGGCGACGTTGATCCAGGGCGGCACGGATGAGCCGTCGCAGTTGGCGTAGGCGTGCCCGCCGGCGAAGGCCTGAAGGAAGCACCAGTAATCGTCGATGCCGAGGGTCGGAGAGACCGAGTTGTTGCAGTTGGCGTAGCACGGGCACTCGCGCCAGGCGATGTTGACACTCACGGCCTGGCCGGCGGTCGTGAACCGTCCACCGACGTAGAGGCGGCCGCCGTGGGTGGTGATGGACCAAACCACGGCGTAGGTGTTTCCGAATCCGCCGTCACCGGCGACGCCCGAGTCCAGGGAGTCCCAGTGTGAGCCGTCCCATTGGGCGATCTGGCCGAAGGTGGTGCCCCCGATGGTGAACGAGGAGCCCCCGACGTAGAGCCGCCCTGGTGTTGAAGCGAGGGTGAGGATGGTGGTGCTGGAAGGAGCGCCGAGGGCGCTCCACGCGACGCCGTTCCAGCGTGCCAGGCCCGTGGTGGCGTCGGGCGGAGGCAGCACAGGCAGGTTGCCCGCGACGATGAGGTCGCCGTCAAAGACGGCGAGGGCATTGACGCCGGAGAGGGCCGAGGGCGTCACGGCCCGCCACTGCACGCCGTCCCAGCAGGCGAGGTCGTCGGCGGGCACCCCGCCGGCGGAGGTGAAGGTGCCGCCGGCGATGAGCAGCCCGTTGTAGACGGCGAGCGCGGCGACGCCCTGTCCAGTGATTCCGGAGCCGAGCGGACGCCACGAGGTGCCGTCCCAGCGAGCGATGTTGAACAGGGGTTGCCCGCCCGAGGAACTGAAGGTTCCGGCGGCGATGAGTTCGCTCTGGAACTCGACCAGGGCCTGCACGACGGCAGGAGCGCCGACTCGTGAGAAGCCGACCCCGAGCGTGCGCCAAGCCGTGCCGTCCCAGGCGGCGATGGAGTTGGAGCCGGGCAGACCGCCGGCGAAGTAGAAGTCCCCGCCGACGATGAGATCGCCTCGGAACTCGTGCAGGACGCGGACGTTGCTGCTGACCCCCGAGTCGAGCTCGCGCCAGGTCTGGCCGTCGGTGCGTGCGATCCTGCGGATCGGCTGCCCGCCGATTCGATCGAACGCGCCGCCCGCGACCAGCTCGCCGCGGTACTCGCGCAGGGTGAAGATGAGGTTGTCGGTCGAGAGAGACCCGAGCGTGTGGAATGACGAGCCGTCCCAGAGCGCGACGCGAAGGGCGAGACCGGCGTTGGTCGGCTGCGTGAAGAAGCAACCGAGCGCGAGGGAGCCGGCGTACGGGGTCATGCACAACGAATCGATGGTGCTCAGGTCTTGCCAGGACTGGCCGTTCCAACGCGAGAAGCGGTAGACTCCTTTGTGGTTGACGGTCCCCCGGCCGGTCGCGTGTAACAGACCACCAACGACACCGAGCGCGGTCACCGGGGGAAGGAAGCCTTCCGCGAGAGGGCTCCAGTTGGACCCGTCCCACCGCGCGATGTTCTGGAGAGTCTGGGATCCACTCTGGATGAAAACGCCGGCGGCGATGAGGCCGCCCTCGAAGGGCATGAGGGAGCGGACGTGTGGAATATCGTCAAAGGAACCGCTCAGCCCCCTGCCCATGGGCCGCCAGACGGTGCCGTCCCACTGGGCGATGTTGATCGCGTTGACGCCACCGATGGAAGAGAAGATCCCCGCGGCGACGAGGTTGCCGCCAAACTCGGTGAGCGCGAGCACCGTGCCAATGGTTGGGCTGCCGAGTGGCCCGCCGAGGGGAACCCATGCGTTGCCGTCCCACTGGGCGGGGGACAGGAACGTCGATCCGCCGGTGTCCGCGAAGCGTCCGAAGCCGGTGAGGCGACCGTTGTGGACGGTGAGCGCGGAGACGGCCTGAGACGAGCCGGCGTTCATCTCGCGCCAGGCCTGGCCGTCCCACCGCAACGTCCCGCCGTAAGTTGCGCCGGACGAGGCGGCGAGCGAGCCGACAACCACGAGATCGCTCCCGAAGACAAAGACCTCCCGGATGTCCGCGGCTGTCACGCCGCCGACGCGACGCCAGCGTGTGCCGTCCCACGCGGCGAGGCCGCCGGTGTAGGTGTCACCGGCGACGGTGAAGCCCCCGCCGACGACGAGCCACTCGGGCGTCGGACCGTTGCCGTCGGGATCCCAGTTCACAACGTCCCTGACGATGCCGTTCGTGCCCGAGAGCGAGCCGCTGCCGAACCACTGTTCATCGCATTGAGCGCGCGCGCCGACACCGAGCGCCAAGAGGGAGAGGACGAACACCAGTGGCGACGGGACGAACGATCGCAGTTGCATGGGTGAGACCCTTCACATCAGAGCCTTTGAGGCAGAAGTGGTCCATCGTGGAAGGATATCACAACATGCAGATCGCGCCCAGCCGATCGTGGTGTAGCCCAGCGGGCGAGTTCGGCGCTGGCGGTGAGACGTGTTCGCAGAGCGGCATGTTGGCGCGGCGTGGAAGGCGATTCGAGAGGCGGCGGGGGAGATTCTCGGCGGAAGATGACGCCGCAAAGGGCGGTTGCTGGGGGGGGGGCGCGCGTCAAGTTTGATATGATGTTGCGATGGCAATGGGAATCACGAGATCGCGTGTGAAGCAGGCCGTGATCCTCACGCTGCTGCTCGTGTTGCTTGCGGCGGTGGTGAATGTGGCGTTTGCGGTGACGGTGATGCGGTCGCCGCGTGCGCGTCGGAATATCGGCACGAACGTGTTTGGGCCGGCAGCCGCGGCGCGCGGGTGGCCGGTTCGGACTCCTCATCGCGACGCGTGGCCGCCGCCGACGCAGTGGTGCGATGAACGGTCGTTCGGATACCGGTACTACCAAGTTCACTCTTCTGTTCCAAACGCTGAACCCCAAAGAAATGGCTTCGCGCTGCAATCGCAGGTTGCGGGCTGGCCGCTTCCCGTGATCGAGCAGAGCGAGTTCTGGTGGGACTGGGAGGATCCAGCGCTCAAGGGGCCTGAGCCCAGTCAGGCAATCAAGCTGCGATGGGGAGGAGTCATACTCAATCCGCTCCTCGTTGGCGTGAGCGCGGCGGCGCTGATCGTGCTGCCGTCGTTCCTGGTTCTCGTCGCACGCGAATCAATGCGGCGGCGGGCGGGCGAATGCACAAAGTGCGGCTATCAACTCGCGGGGTTTGCCAAGTGCCCCGAGTGCGGGGCGTCGGTCGGCTGAGAGCCGGCGGCGAGGGTTGTTGGATCCGGCTGAACCCCTGTGTGTGGGGCTGTTGAGCGCGTGATGCGAAGCGGCGCTCTCTTGAAGCAGATTCGCCGGAGCGTCACAGACGGCGCGAAGAGAAACAAGGGCACACGAAACGAGCAACTGAAGATGCAACGGGGTGGCGGCTATCGCGGGATTCGCGGGATGACGATGGCGCGCTGGGACTCGGAGAGGCGGGCGAGGATGCCGACGACGAGGTCGCGCTGGTCTTCTTCGGTCGCATGGCCGTTGAGACGTTCGAGGAGGTCGAGTTTCATGTCGCGGAAGGTGCGGGCCTGGTCGGGGGAGAGGTTGACGCCGGCGAGGAGGGCGTCGGCGAAGAGCGTGCCGGCGGCGAGTTGGCGTTGGAACGATCGGCCGATCTCTTCGCCCAAGGCGCGGAGGCGTTCGCCGAAGAGGACGAGGGCGCGGGGTGCGTCGTTGCGTGCGGCGCGGGCCTCGCGAACGAGGGCGGAGTCGTAGTTGCGCAGCAAGGCGAGGAAGTTCGCGCGTGCGGGCGCGGGAAGGGCTGCGGTGATGGCGTCGCGCGGCGGGCCGAGTTGCAAGACGGGCTGGAGGCCTTGGATGAGCGCCAGGCCGAGGAGAACGGCCTCGCGCTGCGAGCCGCCCTTGATGGCGGTGTCGAAGCGGCCAAGGAGAAGGAGGTGATCGGTGACAAAGGCGTCGAGGCGTGCCTCGCGTTCGGAAAGGAGCGAGTTGATGGCAGCGCGCGTCGGATCGTCGAGTGAGAGGAGGGCGAGAGCGGCCCGCTCGGGGGTGGTCTCGGGTCGGCGGAGTTTGCCGGTGAAGTCGATCTCGACGATGGAGGGGCGAGCGGGGGCGGGGCGGACGGCGGGACCGCTCAGAGGCTGGGAAAGGACGATGAGGAGGAGGGCGAGCAGCATGACCGGCTCCCGGGATTGCAAGAAGGGTAGGGCGGGCGCGAGAGTGCATCGGGAATAGGGGGCGGTTGAGTGGTGCGAGCGGCGATGCAGCCGCACGGAAGAAGCACGAAGAACATGGTCAGCCGAGTCGGTTGGGTGATGGCACCTGGCCCGCTCGCTGACGCTCGCGGCTCTTTAGAAGACGAAGACGAGGACGAGGGCGGCGATGAGGATGAAGGCGGCGACGACGGCCCAGGTGGGAAGGCCGCGGGAGTCTTCGGCGAGTCCGACGGGACGGCCGCATTTCCAGCACTGGGAGACGTCGTCGAAAAGTTCGGTGCCGCACTCTTTGCACTTGACGGTGACATCGCCGAAGCGTTTGAGGTCGGCCTCAGAGGGGCCGTCGGGATCGTGGTCATCGTCGCGGGACATGTGGTCCTCCACGGGCCCGGAGAGGGGCTTGGGCCGGAGCATGGGGCGGCGATCGTCCGGGCCGTCGGGCATTCGGGAGTGTAGGAAGAAGGGACTAGGGGACGGAGGGACGGGGTGGAAGAGGAAGCGAAGAAGAAGGCAAGCGGCAGAGCGAAGCAACAAAGGCAAGGAGAAGGAAAGTAAAGCCGGGGTAGGGTTGGAAGTCACCGGTCTGGAGACCGGTGCCACCTCGGCAGCCTGGGCCGCTGATACGCTTGCGGCATGACTCAGGCCATCCGCACGCTCATGGCTTCGCTCATCGACTACGCGGGCCTGTTTCCGCCCGCGAAACTGGCGATGGGTCCGGCGGCGGAGGCCTTCGCGCGCTCGCAGCGCGGCGAGGATTCGTGGGTGCTCGCGCGATTCATCTGTCCGGCGTCTCGGCTCGCGGAGCTCTCGAAGGCGGCGGCGGCGATGATGCCCGGCACGTTTGCCACGAGCGGGTATCGTGAGCAGGCGGAGGTGACGGAGCCGTGGCGGGTGTCGGCGATCATTGATGGAGCGCTCGAGAAGGATTTGGAGGCGATCGCGGGGTTTAACTCTCACCATGAGCGCGAGGACCACGGGCTGGCGGCGGTGGACGCGATCGAGATGAAGGTGACCGGGCCGGCGCAGATTGATGACGCGATCGAGCTGATCCCCGACGAGGTCTTTCCGTTCTTTGAGTTCGGGGTGAGCGGCGATTGCCGGGGAATGGTCGCAGCGCTCGCGGGGCACGCGGCGGGAGCGAAGATCAGGACCGGCGGCGTGACGGCAGAGGCGTTCCCCGCGCCCGAGCAAGTGGCGGCGTTCATCGTCGCGTGCGCGGGGGCGGAGGTGCCGTTCAAGGCGACGGCGGGGCTGCACCACCCGATCCGCGCGGAGTATCCGCTGACGTATGAGCCGGGGTGCCCGCGGGGGACGATGCACGGATTTCTGAACCTCTTCGTGGCGTCGGCGTTTGTGCAGGCGCAGCGAATTGACGCGCGGCGGGCGGCGGAGGTGCTGGAGGAGCGCGACGCGAGCACGTTTAAGTTCACCGATGAGGGCGTGCGGTGGAAGGGGCTGTTCGCGGAGACGGCCCAGATCGCCAAGGCGCGCGAGGTGCTGAGTTTGAGTTACGGGTCGTGCTCGTTCGATGAGCCGGTGGGCGAGATGAAGGCGCTGGGGTTGATGTGAGACGCAACCTGGCGCTATGGCTGTTCGCGGGCATCGTCGGGTTCTGGGCGTTCGGCTGTATGGCCGCGATGCTGACCTCCTATCAACCGCCCGAACCACCGATGTGGACTCGCGTGTGGCCATCGGCTGTGCAAGCCGTCTTGGTGTTTACATTCGCGGTGATCGCAAAGGCGATTGGTCGATCGCGGAGTTGGGTTGTGGTTCTCGTGCTCGGCACGGCGTCGGCATTGCCGTGGTACCTGATGGCGCTGCTCCACCTTGATGCGGTCTTTGAGGGGCCGGTGTTGACAGTGCTGCCCTTTGCGTTCGGCGGCTATGGATTCGCGCTCGGCGGCGTGATGGTCGCGAAGCGAATCCGGCAAGAGAGCACCTTGGCACGAATGCCATGTTTGAAGTGCGGCTACGAGTTGGAAAGCCTGCTCGCTGGGAGCCGATGCCCGGAATGCGGCGAGGAGCAGCGATCGATGGAGGCGAGCATGCCGAACGTGCCGCCACAGGAGTGAACGAGGCCGTGAACCGCCGTCGGCTGCGTTTGTTTTATCTACTGGCGACGCTGCACTTCGCATTCGGCGTTGCGGTACTGGTTCTGTCGTTCATGGTCTCGATGGACAAGCTGTGGCCGTGGGCATTTGTGGTTTCGCCGGCGTTGGGCTTTGCGGCCGCGGTGACGGGCTTAGGGCCATGGACGCGCGAGCGAACGATGATGCACGCGATGCTGACGCTCGGCGGTGGGATGCCATGGTGCTATGTATCGACGATGCGGGCGCTCTATGGCGAGTGGCAGCCGCTAGGCATGAGCGGCTTGATGCTCGTGGCGATCGGCTTCGCGGTTCAGATCGGGTGCGTGGTCGCAGCGAGGTGGTGGCGTTCGCCGGAGGAGGGAGAGTGCTGGAACTGCGGGTATGACCGTCGCGCGACGCCGATTGATGCGGTGTGTCCTGAGTGCGGGGAGGAGTTTCGGCCGATTCCGGACCCGGATTCGGCGGGGCAGCCGTGAAACGAGGCGAGTTGTTGAGCCGACCGCGCCAGCGGTCGGACGAATGAGTACCGATCGCGCGCGCGATCGGCTCAAGCGCAAGCGTGTCCCTGGCGCTGGCGCGCCAGCACCCGAGCGAGGCTCGGCGAGACCGACCGGTGCGACGAGCGCTCACACATCAGTCAACCGAAACGGTTGACTGATGGCACCCGGCGAAGAAGGGATGAAGCAGAAGAAGGCACCAAGGCACACGGCATCGAGGCATGAGTCGATGAAGGCGCGCGGATCGAGGCATTATGGAGAGAGTCTCCGGCGCAGCACGGCGAGGAGCGTTTGCGGCTCGAAGGAGTTGGGCGCGAGGCGGAGGTAGATTTCGTGGAGCCGCTCGCCAGTGGGTGGTGGCAGGACGCGGACGGCGGCGGGTATCGCGGCGGCTTGCTCGTGCGTGCCGGTAGCGCGGGCCTTAGCCATGGCGAGCGTGAGTCGGGCGGGGCTTGCTTCCTTTGGTTTGACGGCGCGTGAGTTCAGCCGCTCGGCGACGGCGTCGGGGCGATCGGAGCGGAAGAGGATGTCTTGCCCGCGGATCGAGACGGTCTTGATGCCCAGTCCCGCCGCGAGGACGCGCAGTTCGGCGAGGTCCAGCAAGCGAGCGACGGCCGCGGGGATCTCGCCGTACGCGGCCCTGAAGTCGTCGGCGACCTTCAGGAGGTCGGGCAGCGTCGCTGCGGTGGCGATGCGGCGATAGGCCACGAGGCGGCGCTGATCGGAGGGGATGTAGGTCTTGGGGATGGCGCCGGTGATGCCGATGTCGATCGCGGCGGCGCTCGCGGTCGCGGGCGGGGCCTCGTCCTTCAGTTCTCGCGTCGCCTGGTCGAGCAGGCGGCAATACATCTCGTAGCCGACGGCGGCGATGTGGCCCGACTGCTCGGCGCCGAGGAGGTTGCCCGCGCCGCGGATTTCGAGGTCTCGCATGGCGATCTTGAAGCCCGCGCCAAGCATGGAGTATTGCTCGATGGCCTTGAGCCGCTTCTGCGCGACCTCGCGGAGCGGGCGATCGTGCGGGAGGAGCATGTAGCAATAGGCGCGGTTCTTCGAGCGTCCGACGCGCCCGCGCAGTTGGTGCAGGTCGGCGAGTCCGAAGCGATCGGCGTCGTTGATGACCATGGTGTTGGCGGTGGCGATGTCGATGCCGGACTCGATGATGGTGGTGGAGACGAGGATGTCGGCCTCGCGGCGCATGAAGCGGAGCATGGCGTCCTCGAGTTCGGCGGGGGCCATCTGGCCGTGGCCGATGACGATGCGGGCGTCGGGGGCGAGTTTCTGGACCTGGTCGGCGACGGATTTGATGTTGTGAACGCGGTTGTGGACGAAGTAGACCTGCCCGTCGCGGGTCAGTTCGCGGGCGATGGCCTGCGACAGGCGGCGCTCGTTGTACGGGATGACCTCGGTGACGATGGCGCGGCGGTCGAGCGGGGCGGTGGTGAGGCTCGAGATGTCGCGCAGGCCGAGCATGGACATGTGGAGCGTGCGCGGGATGGGCGTGGCGGAGAGGGTGAGGACGTCCACGGTCATGCGGAGGCGGAGGAGGCGCTCCTTGTGTTCGACGCCGAATCGTTGTTCTTCGTCAACGACGACGAGTCCGAGGTCGGCGAAGGTGACGTCGTTGGAGAGCAGGCGATGGGTGCCGATGATGATGTCAACGTGTCCTTTGCGAAGGGCGGCGAGGACGTGGTTGGCCTCCGCGGTGGTTTTGAAGCGCGAGACCGACTCGACGCGGAACGGATAATCCGCGAAGCGGGCCTTGAAGGTTCGTTCGTGCTGCTCGGCGAGGACGGTGGTCGGCACGAGCACCGCGACCTGCTTGCCGAACTCGACGGCCTTGAAGGAGGCGCGGATGGCGAGTTCGGTCTTGCCGAAGCCGACGTCGCCGCAGATGAGCCGGTCCATCGGGCGATCAGACTGCATATCGCGTTTGATCTCGGCGAGTGCGGCGTTCTGGTCGTCGGTGGGCTCGTAGGGGAACTCAGCCTCGAACTCCCTTTGCCACGCGGTGTCAGCGGGGTAACGGATGCCGGGCATGTGCTCGCGCGCGGCGCGGACGCGGAGCATCTCGGCGGCGAGGTCCTTGACGCTCTCGGCGACGCGGTCCTTCTGGGATTTCCAGCGCTGCCCGCCGAGGGTCGAGAGTTGCGGTTTGCCCTTGAAGCCGCCGATGTACTTCTGGATCTGATCGATGTTGGAAGCGGGGACGTGGAGTTTGGCGCGGCCGGCGAACTCGAGCGTGAGGTACTCCTGAGGATCGAGTTGTGAGGCCGCGGCGGAGGGGGAGGATCGGCCCCGGAGAGGAGGGGTACCCGGGGCGAAATCGCCGTCGTCGCCTGGTCGTGCGCTCGGCGCGCGGCCGGGCTTCATCTGTTTCAGGCCGACGTATCGCGCGATGCCGTGGTCGGCATGGACGACATAGTCACCCGGCTCGAAATCGAGAAAGGTGTCGATGGCGCGGGCGGCACGGAGGCGAACGGCGCGGCGGCGGGTGTGATAGCGGTGGAGGAGTTCGTGGTAGGGGACGAGGGAGAGGGACGCAAGAGGGGACGAAGGGACGGAGGGACGAGGGGACGAGGTGGAAGAAGAAGAAGAAGAGGAGGAAGCCACAACAAAGCCGCGGTGGAGGTACCTGACTTGTGATTCGATCCGAGGCGCGGCAACTGGTGCGAACTCGGCGAGCAACTCCTGGAATCGCTGCAACTCGCCGGGGTTCTGGCAGAGCACCGCTACCTGTGACTCGGCAACGAACGTGCCGAGTTCGCGCACGGCCTCGCCCGCGTCCTGGTTGAAGGGCGGGAGTTGCTGGAAGGGGAGTTCGAGGCGGGTGTCGGCGCTGGCTGCGCCGGCTGAAAACTGGTTGATCTCGGCGAGGCCGGCGGCGCGGTCCTTGATCTCCTTGAAGACGGCGGGCGGACCGAAGATGCCGCGAGAGTCGCTGACACGTTCGTAATAGCCGCGGGCCTGCTCGGTGACTTCGAGCGTCTCGGCGATGATGGCGGCGAAGCCTCGCGGCAGGAGCGAGATGAAACTGACCATGCCGTCGTCGGGCTGAGTCGCGCCGTCGACCGCGGCGATGATCTCGACTTCTTCGAGTTCGCGGGAGGAGCCCATGGTGTCGGGATCGACCTCGTGGATGCGTTCAACCGTGTCGCCGAAGAAATCGAGGCGAACGGGGGAGGCGATGGTCATGGGCTGGCCGCCGATGACGGTGGCGCGACCGCCGGCGGGGAAGATGTCGACGATGCCGCCGCGAACGCTGAAATCACCCGGTTCGTCAGCGGCGTCGGTGCGGGCGTATCCGGCGCTGACGAGCCAGTGGGTGAGCCCGGCCATCGAGAGGGCGCTCCCGCGGTTGATGGTGCGCGCGAGGCGGTCGAGTTGCCCGGGGCTGGGGACGGCCTGCATGAGCGCCTGAATGGGGGCGATGATGACGCCGGGGTCGCTCTCGCGCCAGGCGATGACGGCGCGTACGGCTGCGAGCCGCTCGGCGAAAAGTTCGGCACTGACGTTGGACTCACCCGGCAGAACCTCGAGGCCGGGAAGCCGGACAACGCGCCGGTCGGCCAGTTCATCGGCGGCGGCGTCGGCGTCATCGACGTGCGCGAGGACGAGCAGGACAGGTCGATTGAAAGCGAGCGCGGCGGCGACGAGGTGGGTCGACGAGCCGCAGGCACCGGTGGCGACGACGTGGGCGCGCTTGCCGAGTGCGTCGGTGAGCGATTGGACCGCGGGGAGGTCGGCGATGGTGCGGATGAGGTCCACGGAAACCCTCGGCGCGCGCCGGCACCGACGCGGCTCCATCGGGCGCTGGTCGTGGCCGGTGAACGACGCATGGTATCGGCGATTCGGGTATGCGCCACGATCAGCGATCGACCGATTGCGCGTTCGGCCCAAGACGTTCGGCTCGAGAAGGGTCGTAGCGTCGATGGCTACTCGACGCGGACGAGCGGTCGGAGTCGCTGCATGATCTTCGGCCCGATGCCGCTGACCTTGTCGAGGTCGTCGATGGTCTTGAACGGGCCGGAGGCATCGCGGAAGTCGATGACGCGTTTGGCGAGGGCCGGCCCGATGCCGGGGAGGAGTTCCAACTCCGCGGCCGTGGCGACGTTGATATTGATGCGTGGATCGGTGGGAGCGGGAGGCGGCTGTGCGATGTCGCTCGCGCCGAGCGCTGGAGTGCCCGGCGCGGACTTGGCGGCAATAGTCGAGGCTTTGGGACGGGGTGCAAAGGTCGGGCGCGTTTCAGATCGTTCGGCGGGAATGACGAGCGCGGGGTTGCTGTCGATGCGAGAGATCGACGTGCGCCCGGAAGCGATGGAATAGGCGACGCCGGCGACGGAGGCCGTGCCGAGGACGGCGACCGCCGCCCATTTGGCCGCGCTGTGCGTCCAGTTCTGTGGCACGCGTGCAGTTTACCGTTTGAGCATGAGGGAGCGGCGGAGGTCGATGAGGGCGTTGGCGGCGGGCTTGGCCGCGCCGGCATCGGTGAGCAGCCCGCCCGCGGGCATGTCGGCCTCGGGCGAGTCGTAGAGTTCTTGCCAGCACACGCTCACGACATAGGGCTTGGAGGCAGCGATGGCGACGGCCTCTTTGAGCCAACGGGCCTGGGTCTCGGGCGACCAGCCGCCGCCCCAGACGCCAGCGAGCGACGGATCTGTCCCGCTCGCGGGGGTGATCGGCTGGCTCGGGACGCCGATGGCTGTGACGGCAATGGGCCGATCGAGTTCGGCGTAGCGGTCGAGGAGTTCGGAGAGGGCCATCAGGTCGCGGGTGAGCCGGCCCTGGCTCGGGTCGCCCATCTGGATTCGAAGCGCGAAGGCATCAACGACGACGCCGGCCTGTGCGACGGCGTCGGCGTACATCTTGGGTGGCATCGAGCGCTTGTTCTTCGCGTGATACTCGCCCCAGGGACGGCTCATCTCGACCTGCACCTTGCCCGCGGGATGGAGTTTTTTCACCAGCAGCGAGCAGAGCCGAGTGAGGTCCATCATGCGCTCGAGGGTCAGCGCGAAACTCTCATTGACGTGCAGGCCCGAGCAGACGGTCCAGCGAGAGATCGTGCGGCGGTATCGGGTGACCAACGTCTTGACGTGCTCATAGACCAGTTCGCGGAGCGTCTCGTAGTCGTGCTCCCAGATATAGAGCCACTCCGGGACACACAACTCGCGGAAATCGATCAACGGGCCGGCCACGACTCCGACCTTGGCCTGGCGCACGGCCCACTCGATCCAGCGATCGGTCTTGGCGAAGGCGTAGCGTCCCTCGGTGGGTTCCATGTCGATCCAGCGCATGGGCACGGTGACGAAATCGAGCGAGCCGGCCACTCGGGTGAGCGACTCGCCGAAGCCGCCGGGGGCGACGGCCACGCCCAGGAGCGCTGGCTGCGGGAGCACGAGGCCCACGCCGTCGGGGTTCTTGGCGGCGTTCTCCGGGAGCGAGCGATCTGGCCCGGCTGCGTCGCCCGCGCGTTCGAGCGCGTCGTCGTAGAGGGAGCGGTCGAGACGAGTCTTCACCTGTCGATCGGCCTGCAGAAGCGTGAGGCGTTCGCCGGCTTCGACGGCGAGGCCGAGCGCGCGGCGGGACGTAGCGTCTGCGGCGGCGGGGCCGTCGTGACGGAGGGCGACGAGCGCCGCCGTGAACTCGAGCCGGGCCCGCTCGAAGAGGGCCATGATGGGATCGTCGGCCGGGAGTTCGAAGAGGCTCCATTGCTCGAGTTTGTTGAGAAAGAGCATGATGCGATGCCGCGCGAGTTCGAGCGAGAGGACATACGCCTCGGCACGGGAAGGGAGCACACAGGTGCGGAGGTAGAGCCGGGCATCGCCCACGGGGAAGAGCACGCAGAGGCCGGCGGCCTCGGGCGACGCCTTCTCACAGACGATGCACCCGTCGCGGAGGGCGATCTCGGCCTGTGCAGGCAACTCATCGGCACCGACGAGATAGGCCTGCTCGATTGGCCAATCCTTCGCGGGTCCGTCCTGATCCCAGACGGCAAAGCTCCACATACGCCGGGCGAGCCTCCAGACCCGCGGTCGGCGGGCCGGGATGCTAGGTGGCCCTTGCCCGTGCCGCGTGCGCGGGTGAAGTCGCGTGACGGGCACTCGCCGGTACGATGGCGGCATGACCGAATCGCCGCTCTTTGCCTCAAATCTCAACCTCCCGGGCCGACGGCAAGGGAAGGTGCGGGACGTGTACGAGTTGCCGGGGGATCGTGGTGACCCACGGCTCTTGATCGTGGCGACGGATCGGATCTCGGCGTTTGACGTGGTGATGCCAACGCCCGTGCCGGGGAAGGGCAAACTGCTCACGGAGATCGCGTCGTGGTGGTTCGGATTCATCGAACGGCAGGGGTTGGCGCGGACGCACCTGATCTCGACGCGAGTCGATGACATACCGGCGGCGGCTTTCGCGGGGGAAGGGACGACGCGGGCGGAGTTGTTGCGCGGGCGGGTGACGATCGCGCGGGCGTGCCGGGTGGTGCCGATCGAGTGCGTCGTGCGTGGGTACTTAGAGGGGTCTGGATGGGCTGACTATCAGACGACCGGCGCGGTGTGCGGGGTGGCGCTGCCGAAGGGTCTGCGGCGGTGCGAGCGGCTGCCGTCGCCGATCTTCACGCCGGCGACCAAGGCGGCGGAGGGGCACGACGAGAACGTGTCGTTCGAGGCCGCGGCGGCGGCAGTGGGGGGCGGGCTGCTGGAAAGGTTGCGTGACATGTCGCTCGCCATCTATGGTGCGGCGGCGGAGCACGCGCTGGCGCGCGGCATCATCATCGCGGACACGAAGTTCGAGTTTGGGCTTGATGATCGCGGCGAGCCGGTGCTCATCGACGAGGCGCTCACGCCCGACAGTTCGCGGTTCTGGCCCGTGGATCAGTATGAGCCTGGGCGCGCGCAGCCGAGTTTCGACAAGCAGTTTCTGCGGGAATACTTGCAGGGATTGGTGGACGCGGGGCGTTGGCGGAAAGAGCCGCCCGGGCCGGCGCTGCCGGATCGGATCGTGGAGCAGACGCTGTCGCGGTATCGGGAGGCGAAGGAGCGACTGTGCGGGTGAGCAGCGCGAAATGCAATGAAGCAGCGGCGCGGCAAGGAAGAGAAGTGAGAAGTGAAGAATGACGCCGCGAGGCTTACTGCCGCTCGACGCCCGGCATGGCGGCCTTGCGCTCGGCCTCGAGCCGGACGAGCATCGCGCGGTGGGCGGCCATGCCCTCGGGCTCGGGGAAGGCGCGGTCGAACGGCTTGCCGCCGTCGGCGACCGATGCATCCATGCCGACCTTGAAGATCTCGCGGATGATGTCATATGCCCACCGCTTGAGGTCGGCGGGGGCTTGGTCAAAGAGCGTCTCGGCGTCGGTGAGGTCGAGGTTGGACGCCAGCACGGCGAAGGCCTGGCCCGCGACGACCGCGAAGTTTGAGTCGATCTGCTCCATGCGGACGGTGCTCGGGTCGAGCAGGTTGCGGTAGGACTGGCGCGAGAAGAAAAAGGCGTGGATGCTCTTGGCGTATTCGAGGTTGGTCGTAAACGCGTCAGGATCGCGGGCGAGCAGGCCGTTGACATAGGCGGCCTGCAGCGCGCCGACGACCTCTTCGCGGGCGACGGAGGGCCGCGTGAGTTGCTCTTCGAGTTCCTTTTTAACGAAGTCGTCGAGCGAGAGTTTGAAGAGCGAGATGCGATCCGGGTCGGTCAGGTTCTGGCCCGTCCAGACGCCCAGTTCGTCCTTGAGTTTCTCGGCCCGCTGGCGGTTGCCCTGGCGATAGAGGAAGCGGATCGCGTCCTTGGTGAAGTTCTCGTAGCCGGCGGAATACATGCTGTAGACGCGGCTCTTTTTGTCGGCCCAACTCATGTTGACGTACTTCTCGAGCCGCGCGCCGTATGACTCGATGAAGAGCACGTGGGGGGCGGCGTAGAGCGCGGTACGCGGGCTGTCCGGGTCCTTGATCCACCCCATGAGGTCAAAGTGAACGTCGCCGGACCGCCAGAGGTCCTGGATGGCGTGGATGACCATGCGTCCGCCGTTGATGAAGTCGAAGTCCTTGCGGTTGGCCGCTGTGTAGCGGAGGAGCGCGTTCTCGAACCCGCGGGTCGCCCAGTAGAGCCCGTGGGCGGCGAAGTGTCGCCAGTCGATGGGGCCGAACTCGCGGGTGTAGCGGATCATGCGATCCGGCTCCATGTGGTAGTCCTCCACGAGCATGCGCTTGCGGAGGTGGGGGATCAGCGCGTCCCAGGCCTTGGTCATCTCCGGATCGGCCACGAGTTTGAACATGACCTGATACTTGGGCTCGACGAGTTTTTTCTCGAAGAGCCCGCGTTCGGCGGATTCCATGACGGTCTTGGTGATCGTGTAGTTTCGCGCCAGCCCGGGCTTGATGCCGATCTCGGCTTCTGTCAGCCGATCGATGAGCGCCTGCACCGTTGGCTCGGCGGCGATGACGTCGTCAAGCGAATCGGGGGCGCGGGAGATCGGTTCAAGCCACGCGGCGTAGCGGCCCGTCCAGCCCTCGAAACTGCGATCCTTGGGATCCGGCTTTGGCGGCGGACCCAGGATGAGCGACCATTCCGCGGCGATCTGCCGCTTGTAATAGAGGTTGGAATCGTCCATATAGGCACCGACCTTGTGGATGAAAATCCAGGCCAGTTCCTTGTGGATCAGCATGTCGTTCGGGTTGGCGGGGATCGCCTTGTCGCGGAGGAGATTGATCCCGGCCTCGACCCATGTCCAGCGTTCGGCGTTAGTCTTGGTCTGGACAGAGATGTTGTACGCCATGTTCCAGGCGTGAAAGACCCAGACCTGCGGGAAGCGCGGTTGGAGGGTGGTGATGGCCTTGGCAAGGTCGATGGCCTCGTGGAAACGGCCGTCTTCCTTCATCTGGTTGGCGCGGATCCAGAGCATGTTGACGAAGAGCCCGCGAAAGGCACCCATCGCGATGCCCGCCGCGACCTGCGGGGGCTGGCCCTCGATCGCGGAATCGGTGTACGAGAGGCGGTTGCGTCCCGCGGAGGCCGAAATCTGGACGGCCAGAACGCCCGAGCCCGCCAGCGCGACGAGCGCGACCGCGAGCGCGACGATCTGGATGATGGTGTTGCGCTGCATCCGTTGTTCCTAGTGCCCCGAGTAGGTGGCGAGTTCGCGCCGGCGGAAAATCAGGACGCCCGCGAGGTAGAGCACGGCCGTCCAGGCCGCGACCATGCCCGTCGCATACCCGATCTTCAGCCAGTCGAGCAGTTTGCCGTCCACAAGCCTTGCCGTGGGCTGAAGTTCGGCATAGGGGCGGAGCGCCCAGGCGACGACCAGCCCGATCGCGCGGATCACGACCCGATGCGGCTCGACCTCCTTGCCTTGCGGCGCGGCGTCGTAATACTCGAGCGACATGGTGAGGAACGACCCACCCTCTGCCGCGAAGAAAATCGCGAAGGCGACCAGGCAGGCAACGGGGAACGAAAGGAACGTGGCGCAGGCGATCCCAAGCATCGAGAGGAAAGCCAGTTTCAACCAGAGGACGCCGACGACGCGGGCGAAGTTGCCGGCGAAACTGCCTCGCGAATAGGAGATTTCAAGGCCGTCCTTCGAGAACGCCATGGTCGATTCATTCGGGCGGATGGCGATGGCACCCGGCGGGTCGGCAAGGTCCACAAGTTCGCCGTTGAAGACCGCGAGTTCGACGTGGCCCTGCTCGTCGATGACCTGCGGAGTGGGGATGGTCAGGGTCTGCATGGTGCCAAGGCCGACGACCTGCGTGGGGAGTCGGGTGCCGCCAAAGATGAACGTGACGCGAAACGTGGTCTGGGGCTCGTTGCTTCCGGCGTCGATTTTGTAACGGAGAGTGAGCATGCGGCTGTGGCGCTTGGCGTGCTCGAGGCCGTAGAACTGAAACGCGGCGCGTTGTCCGACCTCGACGACGCGTGCCGCTCCGACGGCGCTCTTGTAGAGGTCCGACTCGACGACCTCGCGCATGCCGGGATCGACGGCGAAGGTGGGCTCGCTCTTGCGGGCGTTCTCGATATACGCCTTGACGCCCTCCTGAAAGGCCGGGTCGGTCTTGAGAAACGGCGGCGCGGGCTCGACGGTGACGCGGGCGGTGAGCACCTGGGTCTCGAGCAGGCGGCGGTCCTCGCTGATCGCGAGTTCGCCCGCGCCGGTCATCATGCGCGAGACCTCGCCCTGGGCGGGCTGTCGGCGGAGGTACTCGGTGAAGAGGAAGACGCCGGCGCAACAGACGAGCAGCAGGACGGCATTGAGCCCGACCATGCCGACCCACTTGCCGAGGATGTATTGCCACGCGGAGACGGGTTTGGTGGCGGTCTGCCAGATCTGCTTGTCGCGCTGCTCGAATGCGACGGAGGCGATCGTGAGAAAGAGGGTGAGGAGGGCGATGAGCCAGAACGAGCCGCCCGTGCCGTATTGAAGGAAACTCTGCACGCGGTAGCGGAGCGGGGATTCGAGCGAGAGCGATTCCGGGAGGTACGCGAGGCCGAGAATGAGGACGACGATGAAGACGAGGGCGACCTTCATCCGGATGGCCTCGGCGAGCATGTTGCGCGCGATGGCGAGGACGGGACCCGCGCCCGAGAGCAGCGCCTTGAGGGCTTCCATGAGCGTGCCGAACGCGGCGGCGAGAATGAGCACGCCGATCACAAGGCGCGACAGGGCCGTCCAGCCCAGCAACGACATGGGCCAGGCGATGCCGAACGCGACGATGCCTAGCGCGAGATAGGTCAGGCCCAGCCCGAGCCAGACCGTGACGATGGCGACGACGGCGATGATGCCGATGCCCAGCGAGACGCTGATGGGATCGTTGCTTGCGTTGGCGATCTGCTTGGCGATGTCACGGACGGCATCGAACTCGGCACGCTCTTCCGGGGTGAGCGGGGTCGACGTGGGATCGGGCTCGGCGATATCGAAGTCGGGCGTCTGCTGGGCTTGGACCATCACGACGCCGATGGCGGCTATGGCGAGGGCCAGAACGACGATGGAAGCGATGATCTTGAACGGCTTGGACCGCTGCCACCGCCCCAGTCGCGCCAGCACGTCTCGCGGTCTCAACGCTTGGGCTCCACGGGCGGCCCGTTGCCCGCGTCGGCGGAACTCCTGGCATCGTCGGCACCCCTGCTATCGAGCAGCGAGCCGATGACGGAGCGATCGACCTCGGAGGTGTCAACCGGCCTGGCCGGACGCGGGGGTGGCGCGGGTGCTTCGTCCTTGGCGAGCAGATCGATGAGGCTCGCATCGGGTCCGGCCTGTCGCGCGGGCTCGCTCGTCGCGGCGGGCGCGGCTGCCGGTGCCTCCTCGCGAGAGAGGCGATCGATCACGTCGCGGCCCTCGTCGGGCTTGGCACGAAGGAAGGAAGCGGTGACGCCGCCCGCCTGCGCGCCCGAGGTCTCGACACGCTCCGCCCGGGCCTTCTCAACGATATCGAGGAAGAGTGCCTCGAGCGACTGGCGCGGGTTGGAGACGCGGATCACGGCCCCGCCCGTGCGCGCGCGGATGACCCGATCGACCTCGGCGATCGTCGCGTCGTCGAGAACGTCCGTCTCGATCGACGTCATGTTGCGAGACACCAGCAGGTCCTCGCAGCGGCCCTCGGCACGCTGCCGCCCGCCATAGAGGATCACCATGCGATGCACGCAGTCCTCGACATCGGCGAGGAGGTGGCTCGAAAGGAGCACGGTCTTGCCGCGGCGGCCGAGTTCGATGATGAGGTCTTTGATCTGGCGGGTGCCGATGGGATCGAGGCCGGTGGTCGGCTCATCGAGGATGAGGAAATCGGGGTCGTTGATGAGGGCCTGGGCGATGCCGATGCGTCGCTGCATGCCCTTGGAGTATTCGCGGACGAGGCGGAACTGGGCGGCGGTCAGGCCCACCATGTCGAGCAGTTCGTCGATGCGGCGTTCGCGGGTTCGGCGGTCGATCTCGAAGAGTTTGGCGTAATACTCGAGGGTCTCGCGGGCGTCGAGGAAGGGGTAGAGATAGGACTCCTCGGGGAGGTACCCGATGCGGCGCTTCATGCCGACATCGGTGGGCGGGAGGCCGAAGACGGCGACGCGCCCGGACGTGGGGCGCAGCAGCCCGAGGATGATCTTGATGGTGGTGCTTTTGCCCGAGCCGTTGGGACCGAGGAGGCCGAAGATCTCGTGCGGGTGGATCTCGAAGGTGAGATTATCGACGGCGCGGGCGCGCTGGCGGAGCCAGAAGTCCTTGAAGACCTTGGTGAGGCCTTGGCAGGCGACGACGGGCGCGCCGGGCGGGGTGCCCTGGCGAGCGCCGACGCGACCGACTGATGATGCGCGGGTGCTGGCCATCTACCGGTCCTTCAGTTCGACGTCGCCGGTGCGGGTCTTGAAGCGCTCCTGCTCCTGCTCGAGGCGGCGCTGGTTCTCGCTGCGCTTAAGTTCGCGCTCCTTGCGGGCGGATTCGACTGCCTTGACCCACGCCGGGTCGCGGTTGAGCCACAACTCGGTGATGTCGTCGGCGCGGCCGGGCGGTAGCGCAAAGACCTCGACGATGTCGCGGGAGAGGAACTCGGCCATGGCGTCGGCCCATTCGCGCTGGATCACCAGCCCAGGGTTGGACTTGAACTGCGCCAGTTTGGCGTGGAACGAGTCGAGTTCCGCCCGTCGCTGCGAGACGACGCTGGATCGGTACTGCCGGGCCTCGTTGGTGATCGCGGTGACGGTGCCCGAGGCGCCGGTGGCGAGAGGCTCGCCCGAGGTGCTGGTGGGGCGACCCTCGAAGAGCGCCTGGATCGCGTCCATCGCCTGGGTTTGCGCGGCCGCGTCGTTGGTCGCGAGCGCCGTCTCGTAGCGGTCGATCTGGGCGATCAGCGGAATGCTGGCATCGCCGGCCATGGCGTTGAGCGTGTTGCGGGCCGTCGATTCGGCGTCGGTCAGTCGCTGGCTGGCCTTCTGCTGAGCCGATTGCACGCCGGAGAAATCGGCGTAGACAAAGAACGGAGGCGTGCGGTCGAGCAGCGTCAGACCCTCGATCGAGATGCCCGAGTCGATGCGGTCGAGCGACTGCTGCGCGATCGCCCGCGCTCGCGACGCCACCGAGCCCGTCTCGCCCGGCGATTGCTTCAGGAGATCGTCAAGGGGAATCTGCGCAACGGCCTGGACCACGCCACGCTCGACGGCGGCGCGGACGATGTCGAGTTCGGCCTCGGGGAGCACGTTCTGGACGAACTTGCGCGGATCGCGGCGGACGTATTGCACGCGCCACTTGGCGTGGGCGATGGCCTCGTCACCGGTGATGAGCGATCCGTCCTCGCCGGGCTTGAGCGAGAGTTTGTTGTTCTGTTGGATGACCTGCTGGAGCGTGAGCCGCTTCTGGTCCTCGGTGATGGCGGGCCAGAAAGCCTCATCGACCTCGAGGGCGACGAGCCCTGTGTCGACACGGATGAGTTCGCCCATGGGGTAAGGGAAGGAGAGGTGCGGGCCGGGGTCGAGGCGTTCGCCGGTGACGCGGCCGAAGAGGAGGCGGACGCCGCTCTCGGTCTCGCGGACGGTTTGGAACCCGGAGAACGCGAAGAGCGCGAAGAGGACGAGCATGGAGAACTGGAGGAGAACGAAGACGAGTCGGAGCGCGTCGGCGAGCGACTGATTCGCCGGATCAAGCCCCGGCATCTCGTCCCCGCCGCCCGGCGTGCGCAGATTGACCGAGGCGTCTCGCTTTGAGCCGGCCCCGCGGCCTGGTCCTCGGCCCGGCCCTTCGGGCGGCGTCACTGTCCGGCTCCTGGCGTGCGCGTGGGGGGCTGGGCGGTGCCAGATTTGCCTGGTGCGGGTTCTTCGTCGCCGGTGCGGGTCTTGAGGCGCTCCTGCTCCTGCTCGAGGCGGCGCTGGTTCTCGCTGCGTTTGAGTTCTTGCTCCTCGGAAGCGACCCCCATGAGGCCGTCAACGCCGGGAACCTGGCCCGGGGCGGCGCGGCGGATGGCGGAGGGCGAGAAGAGTTCGAAGCCGGGCATGCCGGTGTTCAGCACCAGCGTCATGCGCTTCGACCATGATTGGCGGATGAACTCGACGTTTCGCAGGAACACGGCCAACTCCGGGTTCTCGTTCATCTGCTTGACGTACTGCTGGGCCTCTTCGTCGCCCTTGCGCCGAATTTCGGAGGCGTAACTCTTGGCAAACTCCTCGATGCGGATCGCGTTGGTGCGGGCGGTATTGACGATGGTCTGAGCCTGGCTCTCGCCCTTGCTCTCGAGTTCCTTGATGAGGCGGCTGCGGTCTTCCTTCATGCTGGCGAAGACCTCGCGGGTGGTCTCCTCGGGCATGACGATGCGGTTGATGCCGACGTCCTCGACGACGATGCCCCAGGCGTCGAGCCCGTTGCCCCCGCCGCCCGATGCGCGGAGCGTGGCGAGCACGCGGGCCTCGAGTTCGGGCAGTTTGGAGGCACCCGCCTTCGAGGAGAAGAGGTCCGTCATGCGATACTTGCTGATCTCCGCCATCGCGGCACGAAGGGCGCCGCGCAGCACGTCCTCGGCCTTGCGGAAGTGATCGGCGGCGGTCGGACCCTCGTTGCTGAAGCGCTGGAAGAACCGCAGCGGATCGGCGACCTTGTACGCGCAGTAGGCCTCGACGACCAACTGGCGGCTGTCGGCGGTCTGCTGCGTCTCCGACTTGGTCTGGAGGAACCGCGAGCGTGTGTCGTACTTGGTGACGCTTTGGATCGGGTCGGGCCATTTGAGGCGCAGGCCCGGCGTGTCCTTTTTGGCTTCCGGCCCCGCGCTGCCGAAGGTCGTCAGCACGGCGTTCTCGGTGAAGCGGACGGTGTAGGTCATCCATCTCGCCAGGATGGCGATCGCAAAGACCAGGCTTACCGCCAGAATGATGGCTCGTCGCATCTTGGGTCGGCTCCTACGGCTTATCCTGGCTGCCCAGGACCTCACTCACATTGTCACGATCCTGAAACTCGAGGCGGTGTTGCATCCGCGTCGACGTATCCGTGATGTACACCCGGGCGTTCTCCATGGCCACTCGCACCGCGTCGAGGTAGAGCCCCGCGCGATAGACGGCGGGCGAGGCGAGATAGGCGCCGAGTTGGCCCTGGTAGGCGGCGAGCCGGGATCGCTCGCCCATGTGTCGCTTCCAGCGATCGGCGCTGGCCTCGAGAATGATCCCCGCGGCCTTGCCGCCTGCCTTTTCGACGAGTTTGCTCACGGCCTGTCGCTGCTGGATAAGCGAGGGGTTAGGCTTGCCGTCGGCGAGCGGGGGGAGCGCTTCGAGCGCGTCGAGTTCGGCGACGATTTGCCGGGCAACTTCAACGCTTCCCGCCGCCTCGGTCAGCGTCTGGATCGCATCGCCCTCGGCCTTTTTGATCCGGCCCTGGTACTTCTGCTGCGACCCGACGACCTGCTCGAAGGACCGCGCCGTGTCCTTGGGCGGGTGGACGCCGCCGATCCCCACAAAGAGCACGCGGACGCCCGCGCCGCGGGGCTTGCCGGCGGCATCGGGGTTGAGCGAAGCGAACGCGGCCTCGATCCTTTCGCGCAGCCCGGCCTGCAGGTCGGCGCGCTGGCCCGAGAGCAGGTCCCCGATGGGCACCGACGACAGATACAGCATCAAGGCGCGCTGCGCCACCGATTTCAGGATGTCATCGCGCATCGCCGGCGGGGCCATCTCCTCGTACGCCCGAACGTCCGCGATCTCGTACTGCAGCGGCACCTCGACGGCGAGCGTCGCCAGCGCGCCGGTGGCCTGCGCCTCGGGCGCGGGCTGCACCAGGAAAAACGTCTCCTCGGTCGCGTGCTCGTTGGTCCACAGGATCGGCTTGTCCTGCGCGGGCGGGAGGCTTCCGATGTTCAGCGTGCGCACGCCCGTGACCGTTCGGGTGCGCATCTCGATCTTGCCCGCCGCGTCGCGCTTGACATAGGCGGGGATCTCAACGGTCTCCATCGGCCAAGGCCATTTGAAGTTGAGGCCCGGTCCGACCTCGCGGCTGAAGGCACCCCAGCGGAGCACGAGCCCGCGCTCATGCGGACGGATCACCGCCAGCGACGACATGCTCCACATGACCACGAGCGCGACGGGAACGAGCAGACGCAGGAAAACGCGGCTGAACAGTTTGTAGAACCAACTCGACGAGACGTCGTAGCCGAACTGGTAGTTGATCGCCTCGCCGATGGATTCGGCGATACGGTCCGGCGCGGCGACAAAGCCCAGCACGCGGGACTCGAAGGCGGGCCTTGGATATTCGCCGGCCTTGCGCGGGCGATAGACGTCGAGGATGAAGTTGAGGAAGACCTCGGCCCCCAGCGCGCCCATCGCCACGGGGAAGACCACAAGCAGCGTCTTGAGGATCACATCTGGCCCGGCGACATCGACGAGTTGGCCCACGGCCATGGCTAGCCCGGCGAGCGCGGTGCCGACGGCATGAGCCGCTCCGGCTCGAAGGCTCGACCACGCCTTCTGCTTGGCCATGCCCGACATGTAGCGGGCGAAGAGGAACCCGACGAACGCCACGCCCAGCCCGATGGCGATAGACCAGCCGCGAAGGCGCGGAGCCTGGAAGTTCTCTATGAGCGCCCGACCGGCCCCAAACCGCCAGAGCCCGACGCCGACCATCAGCACGCCGACCACCAGGCTCGCGGAGGGCACGAGCCACCTGTGCATGAACCGCAGCCGCTTGGCGGCGACGCGCAACTCGTCCGCGCGATCCTCAAAGACCGAGGAACTCGCCGCATCGGACGCCGCAAAGGCCTCGGCCTCGACGGCCTCGATCCGCTCGCGGCGGTGCTGGTCGAAGACGACCGCGAGCGTCAGCCAGATCGGCACGCCGATGAGCATGAACAACGCCGCGGTGATGGCCGCGTGGTCCCGGCCCAGCACGCCGTAGACCAACACGATCACACCCAGGACGATCTGGATCGATAGTCCAAGGAGGCTTCGGCTTGCTGCACGCTGGTAACTGAGATAGTCGGGCTTCATCCGCGCTCCACCTGCCGAGGCCATCAGGCCGCGGGGGCACTATTGTGACCGCGCCGGTCTGGTCTGTCCAGACCGCTCCCTTCCCTCTTCCGCTTTGCCCGCCGACGAACGCCAGACCGACGATCGTCCCGATTCGGCGCGAACCGGGAGCACGGGCTCAACGTTGAAGTACGAGGCCGGGGCGAGTATGTTCGTAGCGGCCAGGAAAAAATCTTTCGCCGCAAACCTCTTTCTTGCTGTTCCCATTCCCTCTTTCCGTCCCGGCTCCGGCCCGACCCTGCCTCTCACCGAACACCCATGCTCTCACAAACCCTCACCATCGCCCGCAACGCCTTCGTCGAGAGCATCCGCCAGCCCATCTTTTTCGTGCTCGTGCTGGTGTGCGGCATTATCCAGGTCTTCCTGACCTGGAGCACCGGATTCTCGATGGGGTACTCCGACACCTCCGAGGTCTCCGCCGACAACAAACTCCTGCTCGACCTCGGCCTCTCGTCGGTCTTCGTCTGCGGGATGCTGCTGTCGGCGTTCCTGGCTACCGCCGTCGTCTCGCGCGAGATCGAGAACAAAACCGTGCTCACCGTCGTCTCCAAGCCGATCCCGAGGCCCGTGCTCATCGTCGGCAAATACATCGGCGTGGCGGGTTCGATCGGCATCGCCATTGGGCTCATGGTCATCTTTCTGCTCCTAGCCGTCCGGCACGGGGTGATGAGCAACGCCAGCGACGACCTCGACGGGCCGGTGCTGCTCTTTACGTTCATCGCCGTGGCGATCGCGCTGGGCCTCGCGCTCTGGACCAACTTCTTCTACGGGTGGTACTTCACGCAGACGAGCATGGTGATCCTGCTGCCGGCGATGATCGTCGCCTACGGGTTGGTGCTGGTGCTCAATAAGAAGTGGGAGTGGCAGTCGCCCGTGGTCGACCTCAAGCCGCAGATCGTGTTTGCCTGCACGGCGGTGGGGATCGCCCTGCTGGTGCTCACGTCGCTGGCCACGGCCGTCTCGACCCGGCTGGGGCAGGTAATGACGATCGTGGTCTGCGCTGGGAGTTTCCTGTTCGGCCTGCTGACCAATCAGGCCCTGGGTCGCCACGTCTTCACCAACGAGCACGTCGCGCGGGTGAAGTCAGCGACGGCCATGGGCGACACGAAGACGCCACTGACGACGGCGGGCGACACCTACGCGGTCGCGTTTCGCGTGCCGCCCAAGCGGACGATCCACGTTGGAGACGCCTTTTATTTCTCATCGGCGCCCAACGGTTTCCCGATGGCCGTCGAGAACTTTCCGCCTTTCGGGGGTGACCTAAGCAAAGACGGCGCGATCCTGGGCTCGCCGGATGCCGGGCTGGTGATCACCGAGGTGCAGCCCGAGGGTGTGACGGTTCGGCGTGCCGGCCCGACGGCCCTTCGCGTTGATCGCGCCCCCGCCGCGGACGATTATGTCTTCCTCGCGCCCACGCGAGCCAATGTCCCGGCCCTCGTCGCCTGGGCCGTGCTGCCGAACTTCCACGATTTCTGGTTCGTCGACGCGATCTCGCAGAATCAGCCCGTTCCGGCGTCACACATGCTGAAAGTCTCGCTCTACGGGCTGGGCTACATCGTCGCGTTCCTGTCGCTCGGGGTGGTTTTGTTCCAGACGCGCGACGTGGGCTGATCGCGCCCTATCATTTTCCAGGCGGGCACTCTGCTCGCACAGTTTCGGGAGTATCTCATGGCCGGTTCGCTGACTGATGGTCGTGGATTTGACAACATCGGGACGAAGCAGAAGAAGCAGTCCGGCGGCGGCAACAACGGGGCGAAACTCGCGGTCGCCATCGTGCTGCTGGTCGTCGCGGGCGTGGTCTTCGCGTGGTACAACGGGCTGTTCGAGTCCGCCACGGCCAAGCCGCCTCCAGCGTTGACCGCCGAGCAGCAGGCCGACCTCCAGAAGATGGAGGCGAAGACCAAAGAACTCGAGCGGCAGGGCAAGGTCCAGCGCGGCGGCGCGGAATAAGCCCGAGTCACGCTTCCGCGGTCGGTCCCTTCGCCAGCCATGCGCCGGCCTGTTCGGTGGCCCGTGCCGTTGGCGCGGCGATGCCTGCTGACCACGCAGCATTGAACGCCGCCTCGTCCAGTGCCCTTCGAAGAGCGGAGAGGTCGCGCTCGTATCGCGCCCGTTCACCCAGCGCCAACGGCACGCCGAGCCTGTGGCGGAGGCGCTCAGAAGCCGCGAACCAGGTGGCAGCCAGCGCCCACGCACCCTCAGCGACGGCGAGCCCCGCGGCCTCGGCCAGCGACATCGCCAGCCCAAGTTGATCCGGTATGTCGCGGCGGATCGTGAGTGCCTCGGCGATCAACTTGCGCGCCCCGGCCCGATCACCCGCATCGATTGCCGCAAGAGCGAGTTGCCCGAACGACACCGCCAATCCCTGCCGATCGCCCAGTTCCTGCTTGATCTTGATCGCCTCGCGGAAGAGCGCCCTCGCCTCGCCGGCCTGCCCGTCCTCGCGCGCCACCGTCCCCAGGTTGTTGAGGTTCCGCGCCTCATCAGAGCGATTGCCGAGTTCGCGATTGAGCGCGAGGGCGGCCGAGTACATCTGCCGTGCCGTGGCGTTGTCGCGCATGTTCCACGCGACATTGCCGAGGTTATTGAGGTTGATGGCCTCCCACGACTTGTTGCCCAGGCCGCGGTTGATCTCGAGCGCGCGCTCATAGAGCGTCCGCGCCGCGGAATAGTCGCCCCGGTTCTCGGCGACGAGCCCGAGGTTATTGAGCGCGCCCGCCTCGCCCCGCGAGTTTCCCAGCGCCCGCTGCATCTCGAGCGTGGCCGTCCAATGCTCGCGTGCTTCGGCATAGTCGCCCGCCACGCACGCGAGCCCCCCCGCGGCATTGAGGCTCTTGGCCAGGCTCGCGCGGGCCGTGCGATCCGTGACCGCCGCCATCGCGCGCCCGACGGCGGACCGGCCGACGGCCAGGTGCCCGCGCAGGTTCCAGAAGCGCGCCAGCGCGCCGCAGACTCGCAGCGCCTTCTCGTGGTGTCCCGCGTCCCCGCAGGCCGCGCACCAGTCGAGCGCCGCCAGGCAGTTGTCGTGCTCATCGTGAAGCCGCTTGAGCCAGGCCTGCTGCTGCGGGCCGAAGAGTTCGGGCTCGGCCCGCTCGACGAGCGAGCAGAAGTAGTCCAGGTGCTTCTCGCACGCGGATTCGACCTCGGCCGACGACGCCGATTGCAACTTCTCGCGGGCGTATTGCCGAACCGTTTCGAGCATGCGATAGCGAGGGTGCTCTCCGTGGTCGTCAACCATGACCAGCGATTTGTCGGCCAGGTGGGTCAGCGCGTCGAGCAGCCCGAACTCGTCGACGGCGCACACCGCGCCCGCGGATTCGAGCGTGCTGCCGCCGGCAAAGACCGAGAGCGTCCGCAGCACCTGTCGCTCGTCCTCGGGCAGCAGGTCGTAACTCCAATCGATGGCGGCCCGTAGGGTCTGGTGCCGTTCGAGGGCGGTGCGGCTGCCGCCGATAAGCAGCCGGAAGCGGTCGTGGAGTTTGGCGTGGATCTGCTCGGGCGAGAGGACGCGGATACGCGCCGCGGCCAACTCAATCGCCAGCGGGATCCCGTCCAGCCGCCGGCAGACCTCGGCAATGGTCGCCGCGGTCTCGGGTGTGACCTCAAAGCCCGGTCGCGCCGCACGGGCACGCTCGACGAAGAGTTCAACGGCCTCGAAGCGCTCGACGGCGGCCCCGGGTTCGTGTCGCGCGGGCGGGACGGCAAGCGAGGGCACGCGATAGGTCGCCTCGCCGACGACACCCAGCGGCTCGCGGCTGGTGGCGATGATGCGGAGGTCCGGGCAGGCTCGGAGGAGCGTGCCGACGAGTTCCCCGCAGGCCGCGAGCAGGTGCTCGCAGTTGTCGAGGATCAGCAGGGCCGACTTGGTCTCGAGCCGATCGACGAGCGACTGCACGACAGGCCGGCCCGCCTGCTCCTTGACGCCAAGGGCCGCCGCCGCCGCTGCCGCGACGAGCGATGAATCCATGACGCCGGCGACCTCGACGAGCCAGACGCCTCCGGTGAACGCGCCGGCCATCAGTTCACCGATGCGGAGGGCCAGCCGCGTCTTGCCGCAGCCGCCCGCGCCCGACAGCGTGAGCAAGGCCGCGCTGCCGAGCATCTCGCGGACGCGATCGATCTCGGCGTGCCGACCGACAAAGCTCGTCATCTGGCGCGGGAGGTTGGTCGGCGCCGGCGCGGGCAATCGCGAGGCCTGCACGAAGAGCGACGGCCCAGCAAACCCGCCCGTGCTTCGTCCGCCGCCGATTGCCGCCTCCGCCTCTCGGCGCACCTCGCCCGCGTCGCGCAGCCGCCGCTCAGGATCCTTCGCCAGGCATCGCTCCAGGACCGCGCGCAGCCCGGCGGGCAACTGAGTCGGCAATCGGCTCCAATCCGCCTCTTCCGAGAGCACCGCCGCCACCGAATCGCCGATCGAGCCCTTGGAAAATGGCCCTCGGCCCGTCAGGCACGCATACGCGACACACCCGAGCGCGAAGATGTCGGTCCGCTTGTCAACCTCCTGCCCGCGGGCCTGCTCGGGGCTCATGTAGCCGGGCGTGCCCATGATGAGGCCGGGCGTCGTGGCGAGGAGCGCCGCCGAACTGTCCAGTGTCGTCGTGCTCGGATGATCCGTCGTGGCCCATCGCCTGGCGAGCCCGAAATCCAGCACCTTGACGAGGCCGTCAGCGCTGACGCGGATGTTGTCGGGCTTGAGATCACGGTGGATGACGCCGCGGTCGTGAGCGGCCTCGACGGCGCGAGCGACCTGCGCGAGCACGCCGGCGGCCTCGGCGACGGTCATCGCGCCCTCGCCGAGCCGCTCGCCGAGTGATTTGCCTTCCGCGTATTCGAGCACGAGGAAGCGAGAGCCGCCGTCATCGGTGCCCAGGCTATGGATCGCCGCGATGTTGGGGTGGTTGAGGGCGGCGAGGATGCGGGCCTCGCGCTCGAACCGCATCAGCCCCTCGGCGTCGCGCGACATGGCTTCCGACAACACCTTGATCGCCACGGGCCGATCCAGCACTGGATCGCGTGCGAGATAGACGACGCCCATCCCGCCGCGGCCCAACTCGCGCTCGATCGCGTACCCACCGATCGCCTTTGGCGTTGCCTGAGTGGAAACCGGGCGCGCGGATGCGCCGCCGGTCAAGGTCGCCAACCGTCCGACTTCCATGAATCCGGTTGCCCGTCCGTGATGGGCCAGCAGCGATTCGACTTCCGCGGCGAGCGCGGCATCATCACCGGCCTCGCGCGTGACCGCCGCCGCACGCTCCATCTCCGGCACCGCCAGGGCGACCTCGAACACCGCCTTCACCCGCGCCCACCGCTCGCGCGTCACGCGCTCGCTCCGCCGGAGAGTTCGCGGTGCAGCCACGCCCGCGCCATCGTCCATTCGCTCTCGATCGTGCGCTTCGAGACCTGGAGCAGGTCGGCGACCTCTTCGACGGTGAGCCCGCCGAAAAACCGCAGTTCGACGATCCGCGCCTGCCGCGCGTCAAAGTTAGCGAGTTTCGTGAGCGCCTCGTCGAGCACGATGGCATCGGCCTCGGCGTTGGTCGCCGCGGCGTTGAGGGTCGAGAGTGCGACCCGCGCCCGCCCGCCCCCGCGTTTCGCCGCGTCTCGCGTCCGCGCGTGATCGACCAGAACCCGACGCATTGCCCCCGCGGCGATTGCGAAGAAGTGACGCCGGTCGTTGGCCTGGAGGCCCTTCGAATCGATCAGCCGTAGGAAGACCTCGTGGACGAGGGCCGTCGGCTCCAGCGTGTGACCGCTGCGCTCCTTTTGGATGTAATGGGCCGCCAGCGCGCGCAGTTCGGCATAGACGCGCTCGGTCAGCCCGGCCAGCGCGTGCTGCTCGCCGCGGCCCGCGCCCGAGAGCAGCCGCATCGTCTCAACCCGATCTGGCTGGCTGGTCATCGCGGGCTCCCTTTGCCACACCCCCGGATTATCAGCCCCTCGCCGCGCCGCAACCACCTGCGGACTCCCCTGCCGTCCTTCGCATTCCACCGTGAACACACACGACCCCGGAGCCACGCGGCCTCTGTCTGGCCGCACCGGAACTGGGGCAAAACGTCCCACGCAGGAGTGAATCATGGCCCGTTCCACCGCTATCCGTCCGCGTACCGCCGCCCTTGTCCTGGCCCTCGCTGGCCTGCCCAGTCTCGCCCTCGCGCAAGGCGCGGGCAATGACTATTGCGTCCGCCATAACTTCAAACTCCGCACGCACGGGAACCTGGCCCCCGCCGTCTTCCTGAACCACAAGGAGCACTCCTTCGCCCGCACCAACAACTGCATCGACGATGACCCAGCGAGCGGGTCCGTCGCCATCGGCCTGGGCGTCACCACCCGCACCGTCTCTTCGCTCGCCCCCGGCTCGGCCGCCGACGCCACCGCCGAAGCCGGCGTCACCGTCCTGGCCGTCGGCGGCGTCGAGGGCTGGGTCGAGGCCCGCGGGAACGCCAATCCGAGTCTCGCCGGATGTCCCGCTCCGAATCCCCCTCGCGGCAGCGGCCGCGCCACCGCCTTTAGCGGCGCGCAGGTCACGGCCCGAGGTCGCTACCTCGACAGCCGCGGGAACATCCGTTGGTCCGGCAACTGGAAGAACTCCCTGCCCGCGGTCGGCTCGGCAAGTCGAGGCCTGGTCGCCGACCCCATTCTCGCCACGGTCATCGACCACACCACCGGCCTGACCTCGAACTACAAGTTGCTTTCGATACAGTCCCGCGTTGGCGGCGGGGAAACCTCGTGGGATGGCATCACGCTCGACAACACGGCGTCGGAAAGTTTCCTCGCCATCGACCTGCCGGGCACCGTCACCACCCAGGCCGGGACGCTGCGGATCATCGTTAGCGCGGGGTTTGTCACCGAGTCGAGCGCCACGGGCGTCTTCGCGGCGCTCCCGATCCCTGCCGTCGGCGCGCCGGCGGCCTACTCGTTCCCGCTCCCCGAAATCGAGATCGACTATGACCTCGGCGCGAATCCGAACAACAACGTCGAGGTTGAACTCTCCTTCGACGGCGCGGGCGAGGTCGATAAGGCCGTCAGCGGCGCGGGCGGCGATGTGCCCACCCTCATCACCACGCTGCTGATCGGACCCGATCGTGCGAACATCTCCGAGCCGCTCTTCACCGACACCACCATGGGCCTGAACACGGTCGTGACCACGGCCCACGTCGCCGATGATTTTGTGATGCTCCCCGGCGCGCCCACGCAACTCGAGCGTCTCGAACTCCCCTTCTATCAGCCAGGCGCTCCCGTGGGGACGCCAATTCAGGCCGCTTTCGTCCGTCTTTGGAACGGCCGCCCGGGCGCGGGCGGGGTTCCCATCGCCGGCGACATGGCGACCAATCGCCTCATCGGCGGCTACTTCCTCGACCTATTCCGCGTGATGGGCAATCCGCTCGATCCGTCCCGCGCGGTGAACTCCGCCCAAGTCGATCTCTCGTGGATGCCCCCGCTTCCCCCCGGCCGCATCTGGATCGAAGTCGCCACCGTCGGCATGGCTGGCTTCGGCAGCGTCATGACCGTTCCCGCGCCCTATCGCAACCCCGGTGCCGATGACGCCATGGTCTTCAACGTCGCCACCAACAACTGGACGCAGGCGCAGGACGCCGGCAGTGGCCGCCCGCTCGGCCTCGGCTGGACCATCTATGCCTCCACGCAGCAGCCCACGACCTGCTACGCCAACTGCGACCAGAGTTCCACGCCGCCCGTGCTCAACGTCAACGACTTCACCTGCTTCCTCAATAAGTTCGCGGCCGGTGACCCCTATGCCAACTGCGACCAGAGCACCGTCCCGCCCGTGCTCAATGTCAACGACTTCACCTGCTTCATGAACCGGTTCGCGGCCGGCTGCAACTGAGCCTTGTGCGTCGATCGCCGCTCTCCCACTCCTCAATCAGGAGGCACCGCCCCGTGGACCACCATCCGCTGGGCGGTTTTCCAGTTTCTTGCGAAAGGGAATGTCTGCCGGTCTGCCGTCGAGCTATGCCGGAATTGTGGGGCTTGACAGCAAGGGGGGGGGGGGGGGTAGCATGCGCTGGATTACTGCGTGACCTGTGCGTGTCCAACGAACAAAGGAGTACGCGATGAAGTGCATGCTTGTGATCGTCGTCAATCTCGTTCTGTCGAGTGTTGCGCTCGCTGGCCCGGAGCGGATCGTTCATGTTGCTTCCACCGGACCCGGCGATGGCGACTTCGTCGGCGTCGTGCTCGGTCCTGGTGATGGCGCGGCGGTCAACAACTACGAGTGCGTGACGAATGACTCCGGCTGCCCGGCGAACACCAAGTTGATCGACGGCAGTGGGAACTTCATCGGATGCACGGCGGGATGCACCGGGAACTGTACTGCCTGCTCAGGGAATCTCGAAATCTCTCCAACACTCTGCAAGTACAACCCGACCTACACATGCACTCTCACGTTGCCTCTCATCAGATGTGGTTTGCAAGGCACCGGTGCCTGCGGCACGATTGGACCCGGCTCGCCGGACAACAACGGCTGCTATTGCACGCCACCAGCGACCTACCCACCGTCAGGCACGAGTTGCAGCTTCAAGTCGTGCTTCTAACGCACGCGAACGTGGAGCATAGTCATGGGAGCACGATTCGGATCGCGCCTCTATAGGACTGCGATAGTCGTGATGAGCGTCTGCGGCTCCACTCTAGGGCAAGTGGCTGACCCAACTACGCCAGACAATATTCCCGTGACCGTGCTCGGCATGCTGGAGGCCTACGAACGGTCGGTTCGTTGCGTTTCGTGGGACCAGGAGGAGTTCTCATGCCCCAGCACGAACACTGGGGGCGGCACTCTCGCCACATTCGCCACATGGATGCTTCTCCAGCGTTCGACGCTGTATGCCAGCGAAACACGAGAGTGGTTCATGCGGGCAACCAAGTTGATTCGTGATCCGCCGGACGTCGAGGGTCAACCGTCGAAGGTTGAGCAGTACGAGATGCTCTTTTTCGGCGATGGCGCGTACCGCGTGACGCGATCACCCGCCACCAACCGCGGCATGCTGACTAACTCGGACGTCTACTCCTCGGGCGGCGCCAATCTCTGGCGCCTGCTCGGGCGCTACGCCGAGCCCGGTGATCCCATGCGTGCGGCCACGCTCTCATGGCGATTGGGCCGAGCGCGACAACACGTTGCGCTCGAGCCCACGTCCGAGGAGCCGTGGCCCGGGGTGATCGGCGTTGGTGCGGCCAGCGAGGGCGTCGTCGATGTCGAGGTTCGCGTGGACCCGGAGCGTGGAGGAATGCCCCGCGTGATCCGTATGCATGCGACGCGCCCCGGCTCGTACGTCTATGAGACGCTGGTGGTGGTCGAAGCGGTTCAGGTCGACGGCATCTGGATGCCGCGAGTCGGGATCCAGGCTTCGATGTACTCGAAGATCGTCCCGAATGTCGATGCGCCGCTTTCACCCGATCGGCAGAAGGACTTCGAGTTATCTCGCCGCCTCGAAGGACTGCCCCCGGACATCGTGACACCGGAACTGAAGCGATGGATCGACCGGCTCCAGATTGTGGAGGTGCTCGACCGGAGCCGATCGATCGTCATCGGGCCTTTCTCCGTGTTCGAGCCCTCAGAGACGACGTTCTCGCCGCAGATCATGGTCGCGTCGAACATCCGAGTGAACCAGCCGATGACCTTCGATGAGATGTTCCGCAGCCTTCCACCGGATGCGGACATGTTCAACGGGCTCACGGCCGAGCGCACGACCCCTGCGGGAATCCGTGCTTCGTTTGATCGAGTCCGAGCGGAGCGCAGTCCATGAAATCGCCGTCCATTCTGACGCTCGCGTCGTCGACGGCGATCGCCCTCGTCGTGTCGCTCGTCGGCGCGACGAAAGGACTTCAGCCCCCTCCCTCGGGCGAGCAAGCGGCACTGCCCAAGGGCGAGTTGACGCGGCTTCGCGTCGTGAACGCCGATGCCGAGAATCTGGGGCGAGTCCAGAGCGGCAAGCCGCTGACGCGTCGCATCACCTTCGAGAACGCGTCTCTCACGCCGGTCGCGCTGAGGATCGTCAACAAGAGTTGCGGGTGCCTGGATGCCGCGTTTGATGCCGAATCGGTCGCGCCGATGGCGCAAGCGGTCCTGACGATGCGCGTCGCCCCCGCCAGCGTGCCCGGTGAGCAAGTCCAGACTGTGACCTTCCGCGCGGCGAGGAACGAGGCGAACGTCGGTCGTACTGAACTCGGGGTGTGCGCGATCCGGTACCAGACAGATCAGCAGTTCGTGGTGCGGCCGGAATCGGCCATCGTTCCCGCGGTCGTGGGGACCGTCGCTCATCTCGACGTGCATGTTCGAATCCTGACGGAGAAAGAGACGAAGCCGCAACTGACGTGGGCTGCCTGCACGCTGCCGGGGTGGACCGCCGCGCCCGTGCAAGACCCAGCGCTGCCGCTGGGCGTGCTCCGCGTGCGCGCGACCGGACCCGCGCCCGAGCAGCCAGGGATCATGGACGGCTGGATCGAACTGGCCGCCGACGCGGAGGCGAAGCCGTCGGTGCGGGTGGCGATCCGACTCGAAACGCGAGCGCGGTATCGCACCGAGCCCGGCGGGATCGTGTTTCTTCGTCCCGAGCGCGCGACGACCCGCACCCTCACCCTTCGACCCAATGCCGACACAACGCTCACGCCCGCTGAGTTGCGGCTCATTCCTCCCACGCCGTGGCTGGAGGCGCGACTCGTGGACGGCGCGCGCGTTGAGATCTCGCTGACGCCGACGACTGCGATGCCAGTGCATGGCGTTCGACGACTCCGCGTGTTGTCGGCGAGCGGCGTAGAACTCGCGGACGTGCCTGTGTGCTGGTGGACCAAGCCTGCACGTTGATCGATACCGCAGTCACCCCGCCAGTTCAGCCCCCAACCGTTCGACGGCCAGCGCCTGCGCCTTGTGATACGCCGGCGCGAGCCGCGACCAATCGAACTGCCAACTCGCCCGCTCCACGGCGTTGCGCACGGCGATCCGATCTCGCCGCGGCTGCCGGCAATAGTGCAACAGCATCCCCGTCAGTTCCGACGCCGAATCGTGGAACGAGCGCCCGCGGCGTCGCAACACGCTCAGGCCCAGTTCCTCGTGGCCCATCATGTTCTCTTGCGCGTAGCGGCCGAAGCCCGCGAGGTCGCTGCTGATCGCCGGCACCCCGCACGCCATGCACTCAAGCGGGGTGTAGCCCCATGGTTCATAGAGGCTCGGGAAGACGCCCAGGTGGCACCCGCGGATGAACTGCTCGTACTCGATCCCCCAGAGCGGGCTCACGGGGTTGATGAACTCCGGGTGGTACACCACTTTCACCGGGTCTTCCGCGCGATTGAGGAGCCCCAGAAGGCGGATGTGGTTGAGCACGGGGTCGTTCGCGTCGTCCTCCATCATGTGCGTGCAGACCATCGGCAGGCGGTGCGTGCGAAGCGCGAACTGCGTCCGCTTGTAGCGCAGCCGCCAGTATTCATCGACCTGGTCGTCGAGGTGGATGCGCTCGCCCGAGGCACCGTGCCGATAGAGCTTCTCGCCCAGGTTCTCGGTGATCCTCTGGCAGACCTGACGCAGTTCGTTGAGCACGCCGCGCTTCTCGAGGATCAGCGGGTTGATCGATCTCGCCGCGCGCTGCGTGATGACAAAGAACACGACCGTGGGGGTGGCCTCGCCCTTGTCCCGTAGCGCCCGCAACTCCGCGTTGAGCCGCGCCATTGCCTCCATGCAAAGGTCGAACCCCTTGTTCCGCGGCTCGTACCGCCCGCTGGTGAAGAGATACAGCGTCTTGTCGAGGTCGAACGCATAACTCGGGAAAAAGTGCCCCATCACGAACTGGTGGATGCGTTCTTTGTACTCCGCGTGCCAGTTCTGCATCTGATGGGCCGCGTAATACTGCCGGATGTTCAGCCCATTGGGCGTGACGACATCCGGTGTGCGCCCCAGCAGGTGCGTGCACTCTTCCGCCGTCACCGCCGAGACGGTCGTGAACGCGTGCGCGCCGTGCGCGCACGCGCGCTCCATCGCGTGCTGCGTGCGGACGTTGTACTTTTCCGCCTCCGCAGCCTGGTCCATCCATGGCAGGCGGTCGTAGAAACTCTCCTCCGCTGACGCGATATATCTCCCCAGCAGCGTCGCGTGCGTGGTGAACGCGCACGCCACGGGCAGCCGCGCCTTGCGAACCATCGGCAGCGCCAGCCCGCCCAGCCACTCGTGAAAGTGCGCCACCACCCGCCGATCCGGCACCGGCCCGCCCGGCCCCGATGCCTGCGCCCCGGCCCCGCACCAGAAGTGGCAGATCGATTCCAGCAGTCGACGCACCGCATCACCGAACGAGGCCGCCCCGTCCAGCCACCAATCCTGGCCGGGGCACTCGATCCCGTGGTCCCTCCACAGGCGGTATTTCACCTCGCCCAGTTTCTCCGGGGGCATCACATGCTCGATCAGTAGCGCCCGCGGATTCCCCGGCACCAGCCACCGCCCGTGATGGACGATCAGCCCCTCATCCCGCAGCGAGTTGATCACCCGCCCGAGCCAGCCCGTCGCCCGCGTCGGCTCAAACTCGATCGCCGCCTTCGCCTGCACATACGGCCCAACGACACAATACCGGTCGCGCCAGCGGTCCACGATCGTCCCGGCCTTCGATTTCAAGACCTGATAAATCCCCCCGACCTGGTTGCAGACCTCCCACGCAACCTCGAAAAGCACGGTCCCCGTCGGCGGGCGGTCGTCGGGCTCCCCGCCGCGCGCCAACTCCAGCAACTTCGCTGCTTCTGCCGTCCGGGCCGCTTCGCTCATGCGCCCACTCTACCCCAAGCCCGTGCTGGCCGCCGACTATCATGCCCGGCATGGCCGTCCACCGCGTCGAGGTTCGTCCCCGTGAAGGTATCGCGGACCCCCGCGCCGCCGATGTCGCACGCCGGGCCGAGGGCCTCGGGCTCCGGCCCGCGTCCGTGCGCACGGCCAAGGTTTATCTGATCGAGGCCGTCCTTTCCGAGGGCCAACTCGCGACCGTCTGCCATCGATTGCTGGCTGATCCCGTGACGGAAATCGCTTCGGCGGGTGCCGCGTCGTCGAAGGGTGCTGCGATCGTTGAGGTCCATCCCCTGCCGGGCGTCATGGACCCGGCCGCCCAATCCGTGCGCGCCGCGCTCCGCGAACTGCTGAGCATCGACCCCGCCGTCTCCACCGGCCAGCGGTTCGATCTCGCAGGGCTGACCTCCCACGACGCTGATCGGCTCGCGCGGGCGTCGCTGGCAAACCCCGTGGTCCATCGCATCCACCTTCAGCCGTATCACCCTGATCGGCTGCCGACCGGCACGCCGACGCCCCTTTCCCTTCGCCACATCCCGATCCGCAGCCTCGACGACGCGGGTCTGACTCGGCTCTCACGCGAGGGGCATTTGTTCCTCAGTCTGGAAGAGATGCAAGCCATCCAGGCCGAGTTTCGCCGGCTTGAACGCGAACCAACCGATGCCGAACTCGAGACGCTCGCACAAACCTGGTCCGAGCACTGCGTCCACAAGACGCTCAAGAGCAGGATCAGGTACCGGCACGAAGGAAGAGACGGCAAGCCGGATCCCATCAAGTGGGAAGGCCGCCCGGGCCACACTGTCGAACGCGACGGCTCGGTCACGATCAACAACTTGCTGAAATCGACCGTCGCCGCCGCCACCCACGAACTCATCGCCGACGGCGTTGATTGGACCCTCAGCGTCTTCAAGGACAACTCCGGTGTGATCGCGTTTGACGACCGCCACGCCGTCTGCATCAAGGTCGAGACCCACAACCATCCATCCGCTCTCGAGCCCTACGGCGGCGCGGCCACCGGCGCAGGCGGGTGCATCCGGGATGTCATCGGCACGGGGCTTGGTGCCAAGCCCATCGCCAGCACGGATGTCTTCTGCGTCGCCACCCCACAAACCACGCTTCCCCCCGGAACGCTTCATCCGCGCCGCATCCTCACCGACGTGGTCGCCGGCGTCCGCGACTACGGCAACCGCATGGGCATTCCCACCGTCGCCGGCGCGGTCGCCTTCGACGATCGCTACGTCGGCAATCCGCTCGTCTTCTGCGGGTGTGTCGGGCTGCTGCCGCGAAACCTCGTCCACGGCGGCGCCAAGCCGGGCGACCGCATCATCGCGCTGGGCGGCCGCACCGGACGCGACGGCATCCACGGCGCGACCTTCTCCTCCGCCGAACTCGAGCAGGGCCACGCCGACGAGTTCTCCCACGCCGTCCAGATCGGCAACGCGATCGAAGAGAAGCGGCTGCTCGACGCGATCCTTCGCGCTCGTGACGGCGACGCTTCGATGCCGTCTTCATCTTCACCGCTCTTCAATGGGATCACGGATTGCGGCGCGGGCGGCTTCTCCTCCGCGGTCGGCGAGATGGGGGCCGCGCTTGGGGCCGAGGTGCATCTCGATCGCGCGCCGCTGAAATACGACGGCCTCTCCTACACCGAGATCTGGATCAGCGAGGCACAGGAACGCATGATCCTCGCCGTCCCGCCCGAAAATCTGCCGACGCTCACTCGCATCTGCCGCGAGGAGGGCGTCGAACTCGCTGACCTCGGCGTCTTCGGCACGCCCAAACGTGATCTCATCCTCCGCTACCACGGCCACGAGGTCGGGCGAATGCCGATGGACTTCCTACACGACGGCATCCCGCAGCCCACTCGCGAGGCGGTCTGGGGAGCGAGCGCGCGCCGCAGCGATGCAGCGACGAAGGACCACGGACGCGACACCACGGGCTCTTCGTCATTTCGCCCCTCAGTCCCTTCGTCCCTTCTTCTTCTCCTCTCTCACCCCAACGTCGCCAGCAAGCACTGGATCATCCGTCAGTACGACCACGAGGTGCAGGGCAACACGATCATCAAGCCACTCGTCGGCCCCTGTGCGCGCGGGCCGAGCAACGGTGCCGTCATCGAGCCAATCCCCGGCTCCGGACGCGGCATCGCGCTCGCCTGCGGTCTGCAAACAGGCATCGGCGACCCGGCGCTCCCCGGCGACGGCGGCGACCCCTACCTCATGGCCCTTGCCGCCATCGACGAGTGCGTTCGCAACCTCATCTGCCTCGGGGCCGACCCGGAACGCATCGCCATCCTCGACAACTTCTGCTGGCCCAGTTGCGGCAAGCCGCAGAATCTCGCCTCGCTCGTCCGTGCCTCCGAGGGCTGCTATGACGCCGCCAAGGCCTATCGCGCGCCCTTTGTCAGCGGCAAAGACTCGCTCAACAACCAACTCAAGTTCACCGACCCCGCCACCGGCCAGGAACGCACGATCGAGATCCCGCCCACGCTGCTCATCACGGGCATGGGCATCGTCCCCGACACGAATCTCGCGCTCACCTCCGACGCGAAACGGCCGGGCAGCGCGCTGGTGCTCGTCGGATCGACCCAACCCGCACTCGGCGGATCGATCTATCAATCCGCCCTCTGTCCGCACGCATCGCCGCTCCCGACCACCGACCTTGCGATGGGTCCAAGGCTCGCGCGGGTTGTCGCCGGGCTCATCGCGCATCGGCACGCCCTGTCGGCCCACGATGTCTCCGAAGGCGGGCTGCTCGTCGCCATCGCCGAGATGCTCATCGGCGCGCCCGCCGGCGTGGGCGCAGCCATCGACCTCTCACGCGTCCACCTCGATCCGATCGCCGCCGCATTCTCCGAATCACCGAGCCGGTTTGTGCTCGAAGTGTCTCCGCATCACCTTCCGACTGTTGAGCGAGCGCTCGTCGGTCTGCCCTGGACGGTTCTCGGATTCCTCGATACTTCAGGGCGGCTTCGCGCGTCGCACGATTCGCCCCATGCCGTCGATCTCGCCGTCGAAGACCTCGCCCGTTCCTGGCTCTCACCACTGGATTGGTAACTCGCCCGCGTTAGGAAACTCATACCGGATCCGCTGACTCGTGAACTGACTTGGTTCTTGTTTGAGTTGTGCTGCTTTGAGACTTTCTCGGAGGCCCCATGCTCACCGCCGCGCTCGTGCTCGCCGCCCTCGCTGCTGATCCCATCCCGACGCTGCTCATCACGGGCCACAACAACCACAACTGGCGATACACGAGCCGGCAGCACGCCGACACGCTCGAGGCCACCGGCCGTTTCGCCGTCACGATCACCGACGAACCGTGGACGACGCTCGCCGACGCCGTGGCGGTCGGGCGATACCGGCTCTTTGTCCTCGATTACAACGATTACAAGAACTCGAGGCGCTGGGGCGACGCGGGCGACGCGAACTTCCTGAACGCCGTCCGCGAGGGTGCCGGCGTCGTGGCCATCCACTCCGCCAATAACTCCTTCGCCGACTGGCCTGAATATGAGAAACTGCTCGGGCTCATGTGGCGCGAGGGCTCGGCCCACGGCAAGTTTCACGCCTTCGACATCACCTTCACCAACAAGGCCCATCCCATTACCACCGGCCTCGCCGACCTCCGCGCCCACCCCGACGAACTCTACCACAAACTGGTCAACGTCCAGAACGTACCCATCGAGGTCCTCGCCACCGCCTTCTCCGCGACCGACACCGGCGGCACCGGCAAGATCGAGCCCATGGCCTTCACGATGCAATACGGCCAGGGCCGCGTCTTCGCCACGCCTCTGGGCCATGTCTGGGTCAACGCGAACGACTCCAAGCCCTCGATCAGCGATCCGCAGTTCAAGACGCTGATCTGCCGCGGTGCCGAGTGGGCCGCCACGGGCGCGGTCACGCTTCCCGCGGCGTGGTCCGACTCGCGCGCCCACAACGCGCTCTCCGACGCCGAGCGCGCCGCGGGCTGGACCCTCATCTTTGACGGCACCACCGTCGCCAACTGGCGCGGCTACAAAAAGCCCGCATTCCCCGCCGGCGGATGGGCCGTCGATGCGGGCACGCTCTGGCGCAAGCCCGGCGAGGGCGGCGGCGACATCGTCACCGCCGAGCAATACGCAGACTTCGAACTCGCCATCGACTTCAACGTCGCGAAGGGCGGCAACAGCGGCATTATTTACCGCTCCACCGAGGACCACGACTACTGCTGGGAGACCGGCGCGGAGTTGCAGGTGCTCGATGATGTCGCCCACGCCGACTCGAACAAGGGCAAGACCCGCTCCGGCACGCTCTACGACGTCGTCCCGCTCGCCTTCGACACCGCCCGACCCGCCGGTGAGTGGAACTCCGTTCGCATCGTCTGCAAGGGCACGCGCATCGAGCACTGGCTGAACGGCTTCAAAGTCGTGGATGCCGACACTGCCTCGCCCGAGTTCAAGACCGCCCTGGCCCAGAGCAAGTGGACCAAATATCCCGACTTTCTCACTCGTCCCGCCGGCCACATCGCGCTGCAAGATCACGGCGACGAGGTCCGCTTCCGCAACATCAAGGTTCGCCGACTCCCTACCGTCGAGGCCGTTCTCGAACGCCGTGAGACCGACTCGGGACTCATCATCGAGGACCTCCGCATCGGCACTGGCGCGGTCATCCCTCCCTTCGCCGACCTCCGCGCTCATTACAAGGGCATGCTTGCCGACGGGACGAAGTTCGACTCCTCCTATGACCGTAACGAGCCGCTCTCGTTCTCGCTCCGCGGCGGGGTCATCAAGGGTTGGATCGAGGGCTATCCCGGCATGCGAATCGGGGGCAAGCGCCGGCTCATCGTCCCGCCCGAACTCGCCTACGGCAGCCGCGGCTTCTCAGCCGGCGGCAAAAAGATCATCCCGCCCGACGCTATGCTCATCTTCGAGATCGAGCCCGTCGAGATTCGAAAGTAATCCCGCCCGTGTGCCAATTGCAAAGACGCATGTCTCGCGTCACATAGTGATTTGATGTTGCTTGCTCGTTTGCTATTCAAGCCCTCAGTAGTTCAATCTCACCCCAGCCACTCGCAGAGCCCACCCTCACACTTGTCGCCCCGCTCGAATCGTCCCGCCAGCATCCCGTCGATCGCTCTGCCGATCTCCTCCCGCACCCTGTCATACGCCACCGACGCCATGTCCAGCACGCCGCGCCGACCCGTCGGCAGGTGCCAATACTCCGCCACGCCCAGCGCCGGCGTCGAGCGATCCTCCATCGGCACGCCCTGCTGATGCCGCATCGCCAGCGCGTATACGCCCAGTTGCAGGTCGTCCGCCTTCGGCTCCAGCAGTTTCTTCGTTTCAGCACCGGTCTTGTAATCGATGATCCGGTGCCCGCCGTCACCCGCCAGGTCCGCCCGGTCAAACTTCGCCGTGAACCGATGCGAGACCCCCGCGTGCTCGTACGGAAACGTCACCGACCATTCCAACTCAAGAATCTGGTCCGCCGCGCCGTGCATCGCCGCCCCCTGCCGCAGCATCGCCTCGATCGTGCGCCAGGTGCCCGGCTCCAACGCTCGCGCCGGCCCAAGCGCCCCTTCATACTCCTCCCTACCCATTCGAACCAGTTGCTCCACCGTCGGCGGCGCTCGCCCCTCTGCCTCCGCCTCGCGCCACGCCTGAAAGTACCGTCTCAGCGCGGCGTGGACGGAGTTCCCGACATCCTGCCGCTCGGAGGGTTCCTCCGGACACCCCAGCACTCGCTTGAGGTAATAGCAGCGCCCGCACAACAGATAATCCCGCACCGCGGAATAACTCAGGTGTAGCGGCGGGGTCATCGGGCGGAGCGTTAGCACTTCCTCCGGCCGCGCGAGTTCCGCCGCCAGACTCGCCGCCTCGGGGCCGAGTCTTGACGCATCGCGTCCGAGCCGCGCGCACGCCGCCGCCGCCACGCGTCCTGCCGCCGCACGCAGCGCCGCCGCCGCCCGCTCGATCTCGCCCGGCGAATCCGGCGAGGCCTCGAGCGCGTCCAGCGCCGTGGCCGCGGCCAATCGCCCCTCGCGCGCCGCGTGCTCGATCCTGCCGGCTCGTCCCGCGCCCGCGTGGGTGCCAAACCCCATCGCCGAGAGCCTGATCCCCGCCGCCGCCGCCGACTCGATCACGTCCGCCGTCGTCCGCGTCGGGATCGGCTCGGAGAGGTGCGCGTCCAACTCCTGAAGGTAATGTGTGCTGCTCGACTTGCCCTTGGTCTGCTTGGCGAGCAGCACCAGCCTTCGCTTTGCCCTCGTACACGCGACATAGAACAGCCGCCGCTCCTCGTCCAGCGCTCGCTCCTTGGTCGTCCGCGTGTCGCCCGCCCGATCGAGGAACGCATCCGGCAGCACGACCCGATTCTCGCCCCTGGTCTTCGGAAATCCATTGGGCGGACAGACCCTCGCGACGAAAACCGTGTCGAACTCCAGCCCCTTCGCTGAGTGCGCCGTCATCAGCCGTACGCGGTCGGTCTCTTCCGCCGGCTCTACGCCGCCATCGACCCGCTCCTCATCACGCCATTCCTTGTCGAGCGATTCCAGATCATCGAGGTATTCATGCAAAGCCAGCGCGCCGCCCGGCGGGGGCAGCAGCGCCGCCCGCGCCGCCGCGAACCGCATCATCCCCACCAGCCCCTCCACGCGCCGCTCCCGCTCCCGCGCGGTGCAGAGGTCCGCGTGCGCAAGGTCGGCGATGCGGATGATCGTCTCGACCACCTGCTCGGCGGTTTGCCCGGCGATGGCTGACAGGACTCGCTCGCGCAGCCCCAGGAATCGCGCCACCTCGGGCTCGTCCGCGTGCTGTTCCGCCAGCCACGCCGCGAAGCCCGGCACCGCGTCCTCGCCGCGACGTGATGCCATCGCACGGTGCTCGCCCGCCCACGTCGCCACACGTTCGGCGCTCGCCCGCGCCGGTGGCCTCGTCAGCAGCCACAGCAGTGGCGTCGTCGCGCCGGGGTCCGCCGCCGCCCAGACCCAGTGCCGCAAATCCCGCACGCCCGGCTCATCACCCCACGACCGCGCCCGCGACGCCTCAAACGGGATCTCCTCGATCTCGAGCGCCGCGGCAATCGATTCGAGATCCTTGTTGATCCTTCCGAGCACGGCATAGTCCCGGTATCGCGCGCCGGGCCGAGTCGACATGTCCGCCCGGATCAGCGCCGCGATCGGCTCGCCCCCCGATACCTCGTCCGGCGTCGATACACGCTCCACGCTCACGCCCGCGACCGAGAGCGCCGGCGTCACCACCTTGTCCGGCGCGAACCGCTCCGCCGCCCGCGACATCACCGACGCCGAAACCTCCAGAATCCGCGCGCCGCTGCGATAGTTCTCGGTCAGCGACACGCATGTCGCGCCGCTCCACAACCGCGCGAATCGCGCCATCGCCCGATCGTCCGCCCCGCGGAACATGTAAATCGCCTGGTCATCATCCCCGACCACGCACACATCGGGCGGCCGACGCTCCGACGGCGGCACGAGCAGCGCGAGCAACTCGATCTGCCCCGTGTTCACGTCCTGAAACTCGTCCACCACGACGTGCCGAATCTCATCGCGAACCATCGCCGCCGGACCCGCGCGATCCCGCATCAGCCGGATCGGCAGCAGGATGAAATGCTCAAACTCCAGGTGCCCCCGCGCCATCGCCATCCGCTCGACGGCCTCGTAGACCCGCGCGAAGTCCACAACCTCCATCGCGCGCGCTCGCGCCGCGTCACCCTCCTCGCCCGCCATCGCCTCCGCACGTCGCAACTCGTCTTGCGCCACCGTCACCGCGCGATCAGCGAAGACCCCGGCGTGCCGGAATGCGTCGATGTGCTCCATCGCTGTCCACGCCCACGCCCGCCTCCCGGACGGCGGCGCGTTCCGCGGCAGAGCCAGGCTCTCCGCCGCTTCCAGCACCATCCGCTGCCGCTGAGCCTTATCAACCAGCACCTGCCGCGCCGGCAAGCCCAGTTGATCCGCGTAGCGCTGCGTCAGTTGCCGCCCATACCCATGAAACGTGTGCGCCCTCACGCGCTCCGCCCGCCCCGGCCCGATCAACGCTGCCAAGCGCCCTCGAAGTTCGTCCGCCGCCTTCACCGTGAACGTCAACGCGAGGATCGATTCCGGCTCCGCGCCCTCGCGCACCAGCCGCTCGATCCGATGGCCGATCACGCGCGTCTTGCCCGTCCCCGGACCCGCCAGCACCATCATCGGACCCGGCGATTCCACCGCAAGACGCTGCGCTGCATTGAGCCCCTGGCCTTCATCCATCGGGCCGACGCTCCCTCCCGCCCCCCTCACGCTTCCTATTGCAGGTTCACCGGCATCACCACATACACAAAGTCGTTCCCCGACTTCACCACGCCGGGCCGGTTGTGCGCCTTGAGTTCCATGATCACGCTCGGGTCCGTCATCACCTTCAGCGCGTCCGTGATGAACGTCGGGTTGAACCCGATCTCGAGGTCCGCGCCCTCGTAACTCGACAACTCGACATTCACCTCGGCCTCGCCCATCTCCGGTGCCCGGCTCGAGAGTTCGAGTTGCTTCTCCGCCCCCTTGAACTTCATCCGCACCCCGCGAGATTCCTCGTTCGTCAGCAGTGCCGCCCGCCGAACCGCGCTCGAGAGCACATCGCGATCGAACACCACCTTCTTGTCCTGGTCCTTCGGGATGACCTCCTCGTAAGGCGGGAACGCGCCCTCGACCAGGTTGCTCGCCAGCGCCGCGCGAATCCCGCCTTCCTCGGGCGAGCCAATCGCCACCAGAATCTGGTTCTCCGTGACCGCCACGCGGACCTGCGCCTCAGGCTCGTCCATCAACCGCTGCATCAGCCCCAGCGCCCGCGCCGGGACAATGCAGGTGATCGCCGCGCCGTCCTTGTCCGCGTTCGCAAGAGTCTGCCGCGCCAGCGCCAGCCGGCGTCCGTCCGTCGCGACCATCTCCAGTTTCTTGCCGTCACGTTTCAGCAACGCGCCATTGATCGCGTACCGGCTGTTCTCACGCGCCGTCGCAAACAGCGTCCGCGCGATCATCGTCGAGAGCCCGCCCGCCGTGTGCGTAAACGTCGCGACCTTGCCGCCGTCCTTCCCGCTCAGCACCTTCTCGAAATCCGGGATCGCCGGGAACTCCGACGGCTTGTAGCCAAAGACCTTGAACCGCGCGTCGGTCCCGCGGATGTGGCAGGCGTCGTCCTCCGTCTCGATCGTCAGCGTCGGGTCGCCTTCTTCCGCCGACACGATCTGCCTCAACTTGTCCGCGGGGATCACCGCCTCGCCCGGCTCCTGCACATCGACCTGCGCCACCGTCAGCCGCAGCGCTGCCTCGCCGTCCGTCGCCGAGAGCGTCAGGTCCGAGGTCTTTCCCGACTTCCGTGCCGTGAGTTTGATGCACGTCAACTGCGGCCTTGGGGTCCTCGTCGCCACCACGCCCGACGCCATGTTCACCGCGCTCAGCAGCGCCGCTCGATCGCAGATCACCTTCATCCGTGTCGTCCCTTCTTCACCCCACCCTGCCTTTGGCACAGTGGTATAGGCACCCCGTGTGGCCGTGCCCAACCCCGTGCCTTTCTGCCTTCGCGCCCATTTGCCTTCCGCTAGTGTACCTTTTGCCCGATAGTCCAGTTGTCTGGAGCCGTCGGGCCGTACATACTCCTCTCTCCCGTCGACGCACCCGCTTCGGTTGGACTTCGTTCGGAACCCGTCGCCAATCGTGACATTGAAAGGAATCGCCGCATGTCTTTCGAAGCCGCCGTTCACGCTCAGGCGATCGAACTCGACAAACTCTCGATGGAGATGACCGCGGCCGCCGGCGCAGGGCACCCCACCACCTGCATGAGCCTCGGGCACCTCATCACCGTCCTCATGTTCCACACCCTGCGCTGGAGCCCCGACTACCCCGCCTACCCGACCAGCGACCGCCTCGTGCTATCCGAGGGCCATGCTGTCCCCATCGTCTACGCCGCCGCCATCCGCTTGGGCGTCACCGTTGGGAAGGAAGACCGCAAGCGCAAACTCACTCCCACCGATGCCCGCAAACTCCGCGAGATGGATTCCGAACTCGATGGGCACCCGAATCCGATGGAGGGCTTCCCCTTCTTCGACGCCGCCACCGGCTCGCTGGGCCAGGGCCTCTCTGTCGCCGCCGGCATTGCCGAGGCCGCCCGCCTCGACGGCCTCGACCGCCGCGTCTACTGCGTCATCGGCGACGGCGAATCGCGCGAGGGTCAGATCACCGAGGCCCTCGATTACATCATGGATCACAACCTCGTCAATGTCCTGCCGATCTTCAACTGCAACGAGTATGGCCAGGCCGATCGCGTCTCCCCGCAGCAGTCGTCCGAGCGCATTGCCGCTCGGCTCGTGGCCCAGGGCTTCAACGTCAAGACGATCGACGGGCATAACCCGACGCAGATCAAGGCCGCGTTCGACGCCTTCATCGCCAACTCCTCGCAAGGCGGTGCCAAGCCCATGGCCCTGGTCGCGAACACCGTCAAGGGATGGGGCTCCACCACCATGCAAGGCGGCGGCTGGCACGGCAAGCCCGCCACGGGCGACCAACTCAAGAAGGCGCTGATGGAACTCGAAGAGCGCCGCGTCCAACTCACCTCGTCGCTCACCAGCACCGACGCCTTCGAGATCCAGCCGCCTCCTCAGGCCGCGCCAAAGGAGTTCAGCCAGGGTGACATGCCCTCCTTGCCGGAAGCCATGAAGCAGTTCGACATGGAATCCGTCCTGCACGCCGGCAAACTCGCCACGCGTCGCGCCTATGGCATCGCGCTCCGCGCGCTGGGCCGCGTCAACAGCCGCGTCGTTGTCCTCGACGCCGATGTCTCCAACTCCACCTTCGCCGATGTCTTCGCTAAGGACCCCGACCTCCGTGAGCGGTTCTTTGAGTGCAAAATCGGCGAGCAGAACATGTTCAGCGTCGCCGCGGGCCTCTCCGCCGCCGGAAAGATCCCCTTCTGCTCCACCTTCGCCAAGTTCGTCACCCGCGCCTACGACCAGATCGAGATGGCCATCAACTCCGGTGCCAATCTCAAGATCATCGGCTCGCACGCCGGCATCTCCCTCGCCTCCGACGGCCCCAGCCAGATGTCGCTCCCCGATGTCGCCTGGTTCCGCTCCTTCTCGACCATCAAGGACCACCGCGGCAACCCCGCGTGCTACGTCCTCCAGCCCGCCGACGCCTACGCCGCCTACGGCCTCACCGCCGCCATGGCCGAGTACGAGGGCGTCTGCTACATGCGGACCCTCCGCCCCGACACCGAGTTCATCTACTCCGACGAGGTGGTCTTCAACCTCGGCGGGTTCGAGGTGCTCCAGGAAGGCCGCGATGTGGTGCTCTGCGCCGCCGGTTACATGGTCCACGAGGCCAACAAGGCCCTCAACCTCCTCGACAAGGCCGGCATCTCCGCCACGCTCATCGACCTCTACTCCCTCCCCTTCGACCACGACAAGCTCCTCGACATCATCGGTGCCAACAACGGGTACGTCGTCTCCATCGAGGACAACTACGGCGGCGGGATCGGCTCGGGCATCGCCGACGCCCTCACGGCCTCGGGCGACGCCTTCACCCTCGAGCAGATGCACGTCCGCAAAATCCCCAAGAGCGCCAAGACGCCCGAGGAGATGCTCAAAATGTGCGCGCTCACCGCCGACGACATCAAGACCCGCGTTATGAAGATGCTCCAACTCGTCTAGCCGACTCCTCGTCGGGCCTCTCCCTATGGACCCGGCTCACCTCCTCTTCGCCTCCCTCATCGGCCTGGGCGCGGGCATCATCGGTGGGCTCGCCGGCATCGGCGGCTCCATGGTCATGCTCCCCGGCCTCGCGTTCACCTTCGGCTACCACGATCGTGCGCACAGCGAGCACCACGTCTACATGGCCGCCGCCATGGGAGTCAATGTCGTCGTCGCCGTCTTCGCCACCCGCACGCACCGCAAGGCTGGTGCCGTGCGCACGGAACTGGTCAAGCGTGTCATGCCCGCGATGATCGCCGCCATCATCGCCGGTGTGCTGCTCTCGAATCTCCTCGCCGGGCGTGCGCTCTCGCTGGGTCTGGCCGGCTTCATCGCCGCCTATTGCATCCTCAATCTGTACCGAATCGTGCGCCCAAGGCCGACCGACATGGCCCTGGTTGAGCGCACATCCGCGCCCACGCTTGCGTCCATCGGCGCGGTATCCGGCTTCGTCGGCGGCCTCCTGGGCCTGGGCGGCGGCGTGGTCATGGTCCCGCTGCTGCAAGTCGTCGCGCGGATTCGTCTCCGGGCCGCGATCGCCACCAGTTCCGCCGCGATGGTCGCCTCCGCCGCCATCGGCGCGATCATCAAACTCGCGACACTCCGCGCGACGCACAACCACTCGCCGACCGAGGCGCTGCTGCTCTTCGCCGCGATGTCTCCGGGCGCGGTTATCGGCGGCACGGCCGGTGCCGCGCTGGCCCATCGGTTGCCCTTGGCTTGGGTGCGGGCGATCGTCTCGATCGTGCTGCTGGTTGCGGCAGTACGCCTGGCCAAACCCTGATGCCACCCGACGCCTCACGCTCGGCCTCCAAATGGCGGCGCGGCGTAAAGGCCCGGGAACGTGGCCTCCGCACTACGGCACATACCCGCAGATGGGGTCGATGAGGTCGAAGAAGGTGAGGTCGGCACTGTCCACAAACCCGTTCCCCGTCAGGTCGCCCATCGGGTTGTAGGTCGCGATCCAGTTCACAAGGATGGTCCGGTCGGCGGGCGAGATCACGCCAT
>JBJXFQ010000142.1:0-4292 GCA_046155605.1 Phycisphaerales bacterium | reverse complement strand
TCAACGACTTCGTCTGCTTCATCAATCAGTTTGCCGGCGGCGACAGCAAGGCCAACTGCGACGGCAGCACCGCGACGCCGATGCTCAACGTCAACGACTTCCTGTGCTTCATCAACTCGTTCGCGGCGGGGTGCCCGACCATGCCGGGGACGTGAGGGCGAAGGCGTGATCGTCAGAAGGGATGGAGCATCGAGGGCCGCGTGACGCACGGGCCGGGCCGGCGTCGCGCTACGCTCTCCGGGCACCTCCCGGATTGACCATGCGACGCGATCGCGGAATCGAAAGCGTGGCCCTGGCGGCGATCGTCGCTGCCGCGCTCGTGCCGCCGATCGTCGGCGTCCTCTCGAGCATCGATCTGGCCGCGCCCTCCAGCGGGATCGCCGTCGCGCTGACGGCGCGTGACCTAGTGACGACGGCCTGGGCCGTGGCCGCGATCGCGCTCGTCGCCACGCTTCTGGGGTGGCCGGTTGGCTGGCGCATGAGCCGGATCGCGCCGCGCCGCGGGCTGATCTTTCTCCTCCCGCTGCTGCTTCCTTCCTATCTGGCGTACGCGGGGTGGAGCACGCTCCGCGCGCCGGGGACCTGGCTGGGCGATTGGCTCCTCGGGGGGTTCGTCGGCAGCGCTGCTGCGCCGTTGACGGCTGGAACCACAACCGCCGGCACGACCGCGGTCACCGCGGCGACCAACTCGCTCCCGCTGATCGCGTCGCGGCTGACGGCGATCGTCGGGCTGGCGCTCTGGGGCTGGCCGATCGTGGCGGCCTGGGTGGCCGCGGGCGCGCGGGCGTTTCCGTCCGACGCGCTCGACGCGATGCGCCTCGACGGCGCGACCGCCCGCGCGCGCGCGCTCGAGGTCGTCCGTGCCACGTGGCACCTGGCGCTCGTCGGCGGCGCGGTTCTGGCGCTCGTCATGGGCGGTTCGGCCGTGCCGCTGCACGTCGCGCAACTCGACACGCTGGCGATCCGGGCGTGGCGGCTGCTCGATGAGTTGCCGGCGGGGGAGCACTGGCGTGTGTGGGCGGCATGTTGGCCAGTGGTGGGGATCGGGTGGTTGGGCGCGATGCTGCTGTGGCGCGGGATGCGGAGGACGGGCGATATCGGCGAGAGCGGCGAGATGGGAGGTCGCGGCGGGAGCGGCAGGTTGGGATCGAGCGCGGCGGTGTGGACGATCTGGGGAGCGTCGGCGGTGGTGCCGGCGCTGCTGGCGGCCTGGAGCCTTCGGTCGGGCGATTCGCTGTGGCGGTTCTGGCGGGTGGCGGGGCCATCGGCGTGGGCGAGCGCAACGATCGCGCTGGCGACTGGCGCGGTGGCGATCGGGCTTGCGGTGCTGACGTGGCGTGCGCTAGATCGGGGCGGGCCAAGCGCGCGCGCGGCGGGCGCGGCGCTGCTGGCATCGCTCGTGGGCGCGCTCACGCCGGGCGTGCTGATCGGGGCGGGCGCGGCGCGGGGCTGGGCGTTGGTGCCAGAGTGGTTGGCGGAGACGGATGTGCCGCTGGTGCTGGCGCATGTGGCGCGGTTTGGGGCGGTGGGAGTGATGGCGGGGTGGTGGATGTGGGCATCGGAGCCACGAGAGCGGAGGGAGTTGCGGGCGATGGAGGCGGGGCAGGGTTGGCGCGCGTGGTGGGAGGGCGCGGGGTGTGGGCGCGCCGGCGAACTCGTGGCGGCGGGGATCGTGGCGGGGGTCTTGAGCCTGCACGAGATTGAATCGGCGGTGATGCTGAGGCCGGCGTCGTCGAGCGGCGGCGGGCTGGCCTGGATGCTGCTGCAATGGCTGCATTTCGCGCGGATGGAGGAGTTGTCGGCGGGGATTCTCTGGATGTTCGGGGTGGCGGTGGCGGCGGCCGGGGCGGCGGCGGGCCTGGCACGACTGGGGGCGAACCGCAACCGCGAAGCGAGCACTCCCTAGAACACTGCGGGGCGGGGGCGAGTAGTCTGAAGGAACGAATGGACGAGAACGAAGGCAACCGGGAGGGCGCGCGGGCGGGAGGCCCGGGGGTCGGGGGTTGCGCGGGGGTCGGGGGGGAAGTGGCACAGAAGGAAAGTGGCAGAGTGGCACAGTGGCAGTGTGGCGAAGTGGCAAAGGAAGAAGACTCGCCCCGGAAGGGTGAGGTACCCAGGAGCACCGACCGCTCGGAGCAGCGGTCGGTGGCACTCGGAGAAACGCGAAGAGAAGAATCGACGGGGACCATCGATGTACCCAGGAACACCGACCGCTCAAAGCAGCGGTCGGTGGCACGGGGAGAAGCGCGAAGGGACGAATCGACGGGGACCGTCGATGTACTCAAGAAGTTGATCGCGGTTCTGGCGAGTTGGGCGGTGGCGGTAGCGGTGGGATTCGGCGTCTTCGCCGGGGCCGGCTGCGGCGAGCGGGCGGACGGCGCGACGGCGCACGGCGGGGCGTTTCGGGTGGTGCGGGTCTTCGGCGAGTTGGGCAAGAACCCGGGACAGTTCAACTATCCGCGGTGTCTGGATGTCGCAGACGGGTCGGCGTGGGTGATTGACAAATCGGCACGGGTGCAGCGACTGGATGCGGCGACGGGCACAGGACGGTCGGAATGGAAGATGCCGGAGTCGTCGCTCGGGAAGCCGTGCGGGATCACGATCGGTCCTGGGCCGGCGGTCGGTGGCAGCGCGGATAAGGCGGTGTGGATCGCGGACACGCATTGCAACCGGGTGGTGGTGTACGCGATGCCGGGGGGGCTGGGCGAGGTGCCGCGGCAGATCGCGAGCGTGGGGAAGTATGGGACCGGGCCGGGCGAGTTCATCTATCCGACGGACGTGGCGATCATGCCAACGCAGGACGGGAAGCGAGCGGCACGGGTGTATGTGAGCGAGTATGGCGACAATGATCGGGTGAGTGTGTTTGACGGGGAACTGAGGTATCTGTTCAGTTTCGGCGCGTTCGGGAGCGGCGGCGGGGCGGATGGAACGGTCGAGTTCAACCGGCCGCAGGCGATGGCGATCGACGTGAAGCGAGGTCGGCTGGTGGTGACGGACGCGTGCAACCATCGGGTCGGGGTCTTTGATCTGGAGGGTCAACTGAAGTGGTGGATCGGCTCGCCGGAGGCGGCGGGAGCGGGCGCGAGCGAGATGCTGTATCCATATGGAGTAGCGCTGCTGCCGGATGGAACGGCGCTGGTGGCGGAGTTTGGGAACCATCGGATCAACCATGTGGATCTAGACGGGAAGCGGAGCGTCGGGACGATCGGGAAGCCCGGGCGCGGGCCGGGGGAACTGACGAATCCGTGGGGCATGGCGGTGAGCGGGAACGAGGTGTACGTGCTGGATTCGGGGAACGAGCGGGTGCAGGTGATGGCGATGCCTATGCCGATCAGGCCGGCGGCGCGAGCGCGGGCGGAGGGCCGGGGCGGATGACGACGGGCGTTGTGGCTGCGCTGCTGGTTGGGCCGGTGCAGTTTGATCGGCCGGTGTGGCTGTGGCTCATCCCGATCTGGTGGTCGCTGACGGTGTGGATCGGTCGGCGGAGCCTGTCGGGGATGGGAACATCAGGCCGGCGGGTGGCGCTGGTGGTGCGGCTGCTGGTGATTTTGCTCCTGGCGGGTGCGATGGCGGAGCCGCAGTGGCGGACGGAATCGAAGTCCGTGGCGGTGACGGTGGTGCTGGACGCGAGCCGATCGATCCCCGCGAAGTATCAGCGAGAGGCGGAGCGGTATGTCGAGGAGGCGCGCAAGGCGAACGAGGTGCGCGAGGACCAACTTGGCGTCGTGACGGTGGCGGCGGATTCATATGTGCAGAGTTTGCCAAACAGGCTGAATCAGCGAGTCGAGCGGCAGTTTGTGGGGCAGGACCAGGGGACGAACCTGGCCGGGGGCGTGCGGCTGGCGATGGCGGTGCGGAAGCCGGACGCGGCCTATCGGCTGGTGCTCATCACCGACGGGAATGAGACGGCGGGGAGCCTGCTGGCATCAGCGGAGGCGGCGAAGGCGGCGGGGATTCCGATCGACGTGCTGCCGGTGCGATACAGCCTGGCGGGCGAGGTGATCGTGGATCAACTGGTGGCCCCGACGACGGCGCGCATGGGCGAGAACGTGAACCTGAAGGTGGTGCTCGAAGCGACGAAGGCGGCGAAGGGCCGGCTGAGCATCCTGCTCAACGATGAGCCGGTGGACCTCGATCCGGAGTCGCCCTCGCTGAGCGCGGAGGTGGTGCTGGCGAAGGGGAGCAACGTGATCCCGGTGCCGATCACGGTGACGCGGGGCGGGCCGCAGAAGTTTCGGGCGGTGTTTGAAGCGGACTCGGGGACGGACACGATCGCGGAGAACAACGAGGCG